>NZ_VHLM01000075.1 GCF_009764685.1 Flavobacterium sp. I-STPP5a
TTATTTTGATAACTAATTGAAGATTTTGAGGGAGCTTTGTTGATTCCAAGATGATTTAAGTTCCCTGTAGCCGAACGAAGCCCGTTGCTTATATCTCGAACAGATTGACTCTTGGCAAACTGGCAGAAAAGCATTGAAATTAAATGATTCCAACTACTGAATCCTTTATTGTGCTTGTCGGTTTCTTTCCTTGCAACTATTTTGCTGAATTTTGAACGATCTAATTTTGAAATTATTTGAGAAAACAAAGTTATATTTGACATAGAAGAGGGCTTTTTTGTTGTGCAACTCAAAGTTAATTTGAGATACAAAAATTACCCTCTTTTTCTTTTCTTTTTTTAAATGTTTAGGACGCTATTGAACAAAAACCTTTAAAATGAAGAAAAAATTATTTTTTTTTGTTTTGTTTCTTTTCTCGATTTTTGGATGGTCGCAGAAAAGTAAACAAGATGATTTTTCTGTTTCTATAAATGGAAATAGCATTACTACAATATCAAATTTTACGCAGCAATTTAATTTGCTTAAAAAAAGCACAACCAAGCAAACTCCTAAAATTATTTACATATTAATTCAGTTTACAAAAGTACCTACAGTTAATGAAAAAGAAGAGTTAAAAAAGAAAGGTGTAAATTTGATAAGTTATTTATCTAATAATGCCTATTACGTATCATTGGATTCTAAATTTTATAATTCATCTTTTGTTTCTAAAAACATTAGAACTTTAATTGACGTTGATTCCGCTTTTAAAATTGATCCAACAATAGTCAAAAACGATATCCCCGATTATGCAAAAAATGGCACTTTAATAAAAGTAGTGGTAAGTTATTTTAAAGGTATGGATGTCAAAACCATTTCGGATAACTTGAGCTATTTAGGCCTAAAAGATTTTAAAAATTTTGAGACATTTAATCAATTGTACGTACAAGTTTCTCTTGATAAAATAAAAAAAATAGCCAATTTAAATTGGGTTCAAAATATTGAATTAATAGCTCCTCCAGTTGAAAGTGATAATCTGCCAGGTATAACTTCTCATAAAGTGAATGTATTAAACTCTGCTATTCCAGGAATAGGATATGATTTAACTGGAAAAGGTGTAAAAATTGGTATTTGGGATGGTAATTTGGAAAAACATATTGATCATACTAATAGAGTTATTACTAGAGAATATGAGTCAGCTTCATCACATGGTCAGCATGTTTCTGGAACAATTGGAGGAGCTGGAGTACTTGATCCAAGAGGTAAAGGAATGGCTCCAAATGTTCAAATGTATGGTTGGAATTTTAACGTTCAATCCAATGGTTTACCAGTTTATGCAGAGCGAGATTTTGCTGCTGCCAAAGATGATGTAGATCTAACCTCTAATTCTTACGGTACTTTACTCTCCTCGGGATATAGCACAACTCGATATGGTGTTAATGATAGAGGAGATGATAATGTAACTGTAAAATATCCTTTTTTATTAAATGTATATTCAAATGGAAATGCTCAAGCAGCTTATTCAGGTGGGTTTTATACATCAACTAAGGCATCAAAAAATGCATTGCATGTAGCTGCAAATGATCCGAATGATTTGATTAGTAACTATAGTAGTTTTGGACCTACGCTTGATGGACGTTTAGTACCACAAATAGCTGCTGTTGGTTCCAGTGTATATTCATTAGATTACAATAATTCATACCAAGTAATGAGTGGTACCTCAATGGCTACGCCGGGAGTTTCTGGAACTTTAGTCTTGCTGTATGAGAGATATAAAAATATTTATTCAACTAAGCCTTTAGCATCATTAATGAAAGCATTGGTTTCTAATACTGCAAAAGATGTTGGTAATCCAGGACCTGATTATAAATATGGTTTTGGAAATTTAAACGCTTTGCGTGCAATTAAGGCCTTAGATGAGAAAAAGTTTTTCAGCTCTACTGTTGCTAATGGGGAAATTTTTGAAAAAGAAATTCTGTTATCTTCGGGTTTGACTCAATTAAAAGTAATGCTTGCATATTCGGACATTGGAGCAACTCCAGGTGTTACAGATATATTAGTCAATAATTTAGATATTAAAATTGTTAAAGATGGTGTTACCACACTTCCGTGGGTTTTAGATGCTACTCAGCCAAATGTAAATGCAAAACGAGGTGTTGATAATTTAAATAATATTGAACAAATTACCTTAGATAAACCTGCTGCTGGAGTTTATAAAATTATCATAACAGGAAGTAAAGTGCCATTAAACACTCAAGAGTTTTCAGTGGTATATGACTATGTGAGTCCAGAGTTAATTTTAACTTATCCTATTGGTGGAGAAAAGTTTAACCCCGGCTCTACAGAGTACATCCGTTGGGATTATGAAGGTGAAGAGAAAACTTTCAATATTGAGTATTCAAATGATGGCGGAAATAGTTATACCGCTATAGCCAGTGATGTTCCATCTGCAGCAAGGAATTTTGCATGGAAAGTACCTGAAGGTGTTGTTCCTAATGCAAAAATTCGACTTTATGCAGGTAGTAGAGTTGTACAGTCTAAAGAAACTTTTTCAATAATGAAAGAGCCCGAAAACTTAAGAATTGTTTCTCCAACTTGTGGAGAATCATCCTATAAAATGGATTGGAATGCTATAGACGGAGTAAATTATGAGGTTTTAAAATTAAATGGATATGCTTTTGATGTAGTTGCTACTGTAACTGATCCTACTTATACGTTTACAAATCTAACTGTCGGAAATGAAAATTGGTTTACTGTCCGCTCAATTGATAAAGTTACTGGATTAGTCTCGGAAAGAGCTAGAGCCATCAATATTGATCCAATTGATAGATCCGTGCTAACAGCTATTAATTTACCTTTTAAAGAAAATTTTAATGATAGAAAGCCAACTAATTATACTTTATCTAAAGCAAGTTCAACAGGAACTATAGGATATGAATCAATTGGTCTAGCTTCATTGGATGCTGTGAAAATGTCAGGATCTGCCACAGCAGGTTCACCACTTTGGGCAGCTAGCAACAACACGAACGCTTTTACAAATAATCCCAACTATATTAAAAAATTATCTTTCTGCGAATTTGATGCTACTAATTTACCTGGGAAAGCAATTAGATTAAAGTTTGACTTAATTCAACAAAATAGTGTTACCGCCAATAAAAACTTTTTTAGAGTTTTAATTAATGGTGTTCCTGTAACAAGTAGTGAGGGTACCTCTGTTTACGCAGGAACAACAACTTCAACATCTAAAACTGTAACATATAATTTAGCTTCATTAGCTGGTACAAAATTCAATATTACGTTTGAAGGAGTTATGGATAATGATGCAACTTCTACACCAATTTACAATACTATTTTTGTTGATAATGTAGAAATTTATGAGGCTGTAACAAATGATCTTGCTTTAACAGCATTGTCTCCTAACACTGGATTTTCTGCAAATGAATCAGTGTCAGCTAAAATCTTTAATTTTTCTCCAATAGCAATTAGCAATATCCCAATTTCTTATAAAATCAATGATGGAACTGAGGTTTTAGAGGTAATTCCTGGACCTATTGAACCCTTGTCTGAAGTTATTTATAACTTTACACAAAAAGCTGATTTTTCAATAGGAGGTTCATACAAAGTAGTGTGCGCAATTAAACCATCTGATGATTCTGTACCAACTAATAACTCAATTACTAGAAGTGTTTTTAATACAGGCACAGATATTGTTATGGGAAAAATTAGTTCGGTTACTACATGTGGAGCAACTTTTACAGACAGTGGAACTAAGTATTCAAATTATGCCAACAATTTAACTCAAACAATTACTTTAACACCTGGGACGGCAGGAAGCAGTATTAAAGTTGATTTTACTGAATTTAATGTTGAAACAGGATATGATTTTCTATTTGTTTATAATGGTCCATTAACAACATCCCCATTAATTGGAAGATTTGATGGATCATCTTTACCACCTAGCCTAACTTCAACAGCTACTGGTGGTGAATTAACATTTAGATTTACTTCTGATACAGAGGTAGTTGATAAAGGTTGGGTTGCTACTATTTCATGTGTGCAAAAACCTGTGGAAGTTGACTATGAAATTGCAGCAATTGTAAGTCCAGAGGTTCTTGGAAAAAAAACAAATTCAAATGCAATTACAATACGTGTTAACAATTTATCTCCATCAGTTGCAACTAATGTTCCTGTTTTTTACCAAATCGATGGTCAGGTTAAAGTTGTTGAAGTTATACCTACAATTGAATCTTTATCAACAATAACTTATACTTTCATAAAAACAGCTGATCTGTCTATAACGGATGCATCCTACTCAATAACAGCAGGTATTGACATAGCCGATAGTAATGCAGCAAATAATACATTAGTTAAAGTTGTTTATAATAAAAATAATTTACCTTCCAATATTAATACAAATGGTTTTGCTATTTCGAGATTAAAATGGAATGATGTTATAAATAACTCAGGAACAACAGCATATTCGGATTTTAAAAATATAAAAATTCCTGTTTATGCGGGGTTTACTTATCAACCAGAAATTACAATCATAAAACCAGAAAGACCAATTACTAGAGATATATCAACCACTCCTGGAGTTTTTACTATGATAGTAATTGATTTGAATGGAGATGGAAATCTAACGGATGAGTTTTATGCAGGATCATTTTGGATTAATACCTTAAATACAGCAACAGCTCCTGCGATTTTATCAACTACCAGTGTGCACAATTTTAGACATAATACAACATTGGCAGCTGGAGTGACAGTTCCAAGTACAACTACAGCTGGTGAAAAGTTAATGCGAGTAGTTCACATGTTTCGTTCACCAAATGAATATTTTAATGTGAATTTAGGTCCAACTTTTGATGGTTTAACGAGTTCGAGGGAAGATTTTGAAGTCGAGGAATACACAATTAATGTTCTTCCTTTTACAGATGCAAATGTAAGTATTGAAAGAATATCTGCACCAGTAAAACTTGGTATGAAACCAGTTATAGTTTCAGCGCAGATACGTAATTTTTCTAATGCAGCAGTTTCTAATTTCCCTGTTGCTTACAGAATTAATGGCGGTCCTGAAGTAATTCAAAATCAAGTATCAGCAATTAACCCAGGTGCTACAGCTACAATTACATTTACTACTAAAGCTGATTTAGGCGCGGTTGGAGACTATAACATTCAAGTTTACACAAAATTAGTTAATGACACTGATGTTAGTAATGACTCTAAATCCATTACTTTATCTCATGTTGCAAATGCCAATAAGAATGTGGTGGGAACTTTTGACGGTATTGATGATTATTTGATAGCTGATAATAATCCTGGTTTAGATTTAACAAATAACTATACATTTGAGGCTTGGGTTAATAGAAAAAACCCAACAATTTTTGGTAGAATTTTTGATAAATCAAGAGTTAATCTATTTGTTCATACAAATAATAATTCTACGTATAAAGAAAACAGTTTAGTATTGTCAATTACAACAGCATCAGGAACCTATGTGATTAATACTGGATTAAATTCAGTACAATTAAATAAGTGGCATCATGTAGCTTTTACAGTAAGTGCAACCAATGTTTACACTATGTACATTGACGGGGTTGCTGTACCTTTTACCTTTACAGGAACAGCTGCAGCTGCTACAACAAATGCTACCCTGCCTGCATATATAGGTGGAAATAATTCCTTGACACGCGGATTAGATGGGAATATTGATGAAGTACGTATATGGTCTGGAGTTAAAACTCAGGCAGAGATTTTAGCTAATTCAATGACTAAATATGTTGGTACTGAAGCGGGATTGTTAGCATATTATTCTTTTGCTGAAGGTGATAAACAATTTGTTTTTGATACTACTGCAAGCGATAATACTGCTACTGTTAAAAATGCAAATACTGATGGATTAGGTGAAGGGAAATTCTGGAACACTCCAACTCTTTTACAAAGTTTAGAATTAAAAGACCAGCTTTCAGTGTCTTTTGATTTAGCTACTAAAACATATACTGTATTGTTAAAGAGTGGTATAGATGTCACCAAGGCTATTACAGTATTTAATGCTTCTATGAATTCCATAGCTAAAATAAATGGAGTAACGCAAGTAAGTGGTGTGACAACTAATGATTTTACAAATCCTGTAACTTTTACAGTAGAAGGTGTTGGATTTAACGAGGGTATTACTGAGAGTTATACTTTAAAAGTACTTACGGGATTAAATGATCAAAGTAAACTATTAAGTTATACATTTAAACCTGAAAATAATTTAGGATTATCTCAGGAAATTTCAACCGTTATCTCAGGAGCTAACGCATCAATAAACATTCCTTTTGGCATCGATGTTTCTAAATTGAAAGCTAATTTTGATATTTCAGCTGGAGCACAATTGTTCATTGATAATGTAAAACAGTTAGCTTCATTAACATCTGAACTAGATTATTCAAATAGTATTTTGGTTACCGTTGTTTCAGAAGATAAACTTTCTAAAACGACTTATATGGTTAATGTGGATGCTAAAAACGCAGAAGCAAAGTTTGTGAATTATTCCGTAGCAAATCAAGTTGGGACTGCTAATATTGACAATGTCAAAAAAACGGTTGACGTTTTGGTGAATAATAATGCAACTTTAAATGCTTTAGTTCCTGTTTTTCAGGTTTCTGAAGCAGCTCAAACTCGTATAGGAACGTATATTCAAAACAGCGGAGTTACATCGTTGAATTATTTAGCTCCTATTGAATATAATATTGTATCACAAAAAGGGACAATTGAAAAATGGAGAATTGCTATTCAAAGAGCAAAACCTAGTATTGTATTACTGGGAGATGATAACGTTATTGTTGGAAAAGGTTGTACTTATATTGAAAAAGGATTTGCGGCTAAGGACAATTTAAATGTTGATTTAACTTCATCAGTTATTGTTACAGGATCTGTTGATGTAAATGTTATAGGTCAATATACCTTAAATTACACAGTAAAAGATGCTTTAAACAATGAAACGGTAGTAGTTCGTAATGTGAATGTAACAGATGCTGCTTGTAATTTAGATGTACCTTCTAATTCAATTCAGGGTTTTAGAATTTTTCCAAATCCAATAGTTGGAGGTAAAGTATTTATAACTACAGCGGCAAATAGTTTAAAAAACATTTCGTTTTTTGATAGTTCTGGAAAACAAGTTTTAACTTTGAAAACAGATAGTACAGAATTAAATGTGTCAAAACTTCCTAAAGGAGTTTATATATTAAAGGTAGAAGAAAACGGTAAAGTTGCTATTGAGAAAGTAATTGTACTATAGTAAGACTAGCTCTAAATAATTGACACAGATTATTAGACAAATTTAAAATTCTTAAAACAGCATCAAATTTTTTTTGGTGCTGTTTTTAGTTTTTATAGGTTTCAATTACTATCTATTTTTATTGTGAATATGATTTGGCGTAACTATTAATGTTATAGTTTTTAGTTATTCCAGCACAAAAACGATTGAAGTTAATGGTAACAAAACTTAAATTATTGTAATAGATACCCCTTGTTTTCGAAGTGCAATAACCAAAGAACCTAATTCAAAGAACCGCTTTTAACCAAATAAATTTGGCGAAGGAACAATTCTAGTTAAAGCATAGTGAGGATAGTTATCAAATGAACATTATACAATCTTTACGTTTCCTTCATTCACTGCCGAACAAAACTCACATCCATAACAATTAGTTGTTAAAGAGATTATTCTGGTGTATTAAAACTTTACTTTAAAAATCGTAAAGTACTAATGGAGATCTGCAATATAGAGAATAAATAAAAACAAAACAGTACATAAATCTATTTAGAAAATTAAGAAAAAGTAGCACTTTTTTTGTTTGTAAAGTCTATTTTTGTTGTAAATAATTGCACTATGAAAAAATATTTAAGTTCTATTTTTATATCCTTTTTACTTTGTAATTCGGTCAATGCTCAAGGATTATTAGATCAAAAAACACCATTATTTACTAGACAAGATACCCTTCGAGGGAGTATTACTAAGGAAAGAGCTTGGTGGGATGTAAAAAGGTATCATCTTGATATTAAAGTAAATCTTAAAGACAGCACAATCACAGGTTCAAACACCATAAAGTATCAGGTTGTCCAAGAATATAATAGTATGCAAATTGATTTGCAAAACCCAATGAACATTTATAAGGTTACCCAGAATGGGGAAGATTTGGAGTTCAAAAGAGAAGGAAATGCTTTTTTTATTGCATTAAAGGAACCTCAAGTGAAAGGCAGTATTAAAGAACTTACTGTTTTTTATGGTGGAAAACCCAAAGTTGCTGTAAATCCGCCGTGGGATGGTGGAATTACTTGGAAAAAAGATAAAAATGGTACTCCTTTTATAGCCTCATCATGTCAGGGATTGGGATCAAGTGTTTGGTGGCCTAATAAAGACCACATGTATGATGAAGTTGAAAATATGCTCATTAGTGTTAATGTTCCCGCCAATTTAACAAATGTTTCTAACGGTCGCTTGCAAAGTGTAAAAACCTTGAAAGATGGAACTAAAACATATAATTGGTATGTTGCTAATCCTATCAATAATTACGGAGTAAATATCAATATTGGGGATTATGTTACTTTTTCAGAAAAATACAAAGGTGAAAAAGGAAATTTAGATTGTACATATTATGTATTAAAAGAAAACTTAGAAAAAGCAAAAAAGCAATTTCAAGACGTTCCTAAAATGTTAAAAGCGTTTGAACATTGGTTTGGACCTTATCCATTTTATGAAGATAGTTATAAATTAGTTGAAGCTCCTTATCTCGGAATGGAACATCAAAGCAGTGTTACTTACGGGAATGGCTATCAAAACGGGTATCGTGGAAGCGATTTAAGCGGAACTGGCTGGGGATTAAAGTTTGATTTTATTATCATACACGAGTCTGGTCACGAGTGGTTTGCCAATAATATCACCTACAAAGATATTGCCGACATGTGGATTCATGAAAGTTTTACAAACTATTCTGAGAGTTTATTTTTAGAATATTACTATGGAAGGGAAGCTGGATATACTTATGTTAGAGGTCTTAGAAATATTATTGAAAATGACAAACCTATCATAGGTAAATATGATGTAAACAATGAAGGTTCAGGGGATATGTATCCTAAAGGAGCAAACATGTTGCATACTATACGACAATTAGTGAATAGCGATGAAAAATGGAGAGGAATACTAAGAGGTTTAAACAGTACTTTTTATCACCAAACGGTAACAACTAAGCAAATTGAGGATTATTTAAGCAAGCAAACAGGAATTGATTTGTCGATGGTTTTTAATCAGTATTTAAGAGATACTAGAATACCTTCATTTGAATATTATTTGGATAACAACACTTTAAAATACCGTTGGATAAATATTATTACAGGTTTTAATATGCCAGTAAAAGTCTTGCTAAATGGGACAGAAATTAGTTTGAATCCAATATCAGAATGGTCTGAATTTAACAACTCTAAAAAAATTGAAAGTGTTGTATTAGATTCTAATTTCTATGTTGGGGATAAAAAGATTGAAAAATAAGAAGTTTATAATTCAAATATTTAAATACAAAAGAACCTCGTTTTATATTTTAGCCCCTTAATTGTTCGGAGTGATATTTTAAATTTCAAATAGTACATTTGAGATAAGAAATACAAGAAATGAAGTTCAGAAGAAAAGCTAGAAATAAGTTGTAGCAGCTGTAAACCATACTAATTTTGGAACTTTCTCATCTGCATGTACAAACAACAAAAATAATACTAAAGTAATGATCGTGGCTTTTGAAATATTTTACATGCCTGTCCGAATTATGTTTCTGAACCGTTGTTGAAATCATGGCATCATCTGCTAAAGAAATCAACTGTACGACAGTATATTACGTTTTAAAATACTTGTTTTAAGCCTCGTTATTTTAATTTCACAACTCTAAATTACAATGTTTTTTAAGAAGCCATTAATTTGGCTTCTTTTTTATCGAACAACAATGTTAATGAATGTGAAAAAGTGAATAGATGCCACAAAAAAATCAATTAATACAGTTAAAATCTTACAAGAAAAAACACTGTAATTAGATAGTTTAGCTTTAGAACGTTTTTCTTTAGGAACTACGATGAAAAAAACATCTAAAATTATTTACCGACTCTTTTCACCCAAAGAAAATACTTCCTTAGAACCTATGTTTTATAGAATTAATTAACTTACAACAACTTGTGTTATCTTGGGGTAATGGGTTCATTTTAAACTGCAATACAGCTATGCTATATTAACTAAAAAAAAGTAAGGTATTGCTGCTTTTTTATTTCTAGTCTAAGTGGTCAATAACAACTACAAACCCAACAGCCTTTTTGTTTTTATTTTATACTCATAAAGTATCCGATTAAATTTTCTTTTTGATTTAATTCCAGTTTTTTTCTTAATCGATATCTAGCCAAATCTACTCCTCCCGTTGATATGTTCATGAATTCAGCAATTTCTTTTGTAGACATGTTCATTAATAAATAAGTTGCCAGGTCCATTTCTCTTGGTGTAATATTAGGATGCTTTTCCTTTAATTTTTTTAGAAAATCAAAGTGAACATTTTTAAGGTGTTTTTCAAGATCCTTCCAGCTTTTATCAATACTAACTTCTTTGATAATGCTTTTGTTTAATTTATTAAATTGAGTCTTTGCTGCTTCGTCAAATGAGGCTGTATTGATGTCTTTTAACCTTTGAATAATTCCGTTTAATGTTTTGTTTTTTTTAACTACCTGTATTGTGTTGTTCACTAATTCTTTGTCTTTTGACAATAGTTTCATTTGCAACTTGTCATTTTCTAGTTTTTCTATTTCTTTCTCTAATTTATATTGTTCTAATCTTATCTTAGTTTCTTTCTCTAAATATAATCTTCTTTGTTCTAAGGTTTCAGCATATTTGTTTTTTCTTATTTTCATTCTAATTCTAAATCGAATATAGAATACCGAACCTGTTACAATTAGTAAATATAATATGTAAGCTGATGAATGTCTGTACCAAGGAGGAGTCACTCTGAATTCAAAAGAAGTTTCAACCGATTGAATCTTAAAGCTGTTTCGTGCTTTCACCTTCATTATATAATTGCCCTCTTTTAAATTAGTATATTCTTTTATGGTGTTGTTTGACCAAGCACTCCACTTTTCGCCAAAACCTTCCAGCTGATAGGAGAATTCGATATTTTCTAGATTTTCGTAAGAAGGGGACGAAAATGTAAACTTTACTTGATTTGAGTCATAAGGCAACTCATACTTAATCCTTTTGTCTTGCTTATTTCCTAAATATATGGTGTCTCCAGGAAATGTAAAACTTTGTATATGAGCAATCGGTTTTGATATAGATTTAATTTCGAGAGTAGCATCATAGTGTGCCAGACCATCTGTTAATCCTATAAAAGTGTTTTTGGAATCAATAGTATTTATAGACATATAATTGGCTACTAATTTTCCGGTCAAACTTGAAAAAGGAGTTATGACATGTTTATATTTATTGTTTCCAACTTTTCTCAGCGTTCCCATTGACTCATCATAGAAGTACCAAAGATTTCCATTAATATCTTCGGTTAATTTTTTAATTTTTGGAATGAACTTAAAGATATTGGTCATTATTGTATCCTCTACAAATGTGCCTTGTGCTATTGAATAATTGTAAAAAATATTATTAGATTCAAAATATACTTTATTATTTATTATTTGAAGACTTCCAACGCCCATATTTTTTTTAGAAAATTGAGTAAAGGTTTTAATGGTCTTAGTTTTTCTTAAATCATTATTCAGGACAATCTGATGAATATATTGATCTTTTTTTAGCCATAAATAATCTTTATCAATTTCAAATGAATTGGATGATTTGTCGATGCCCTCTATTTTATTTCTAAATTTCATTCCTGAACTTGTTTTCTCAAAAACAGAAAAACCATTATAATTTGCTCCTATAAAAAAATTAGGATTATTAGGTATTGATTTAAATCCATAATATCCATTGGGATCAAGGTTTTTAATCATTTTTCCATTTTCTATAAGTAGAGCTCCTTTGTTGCTGGCGCATATCAATTCTCCATTGATTACCTGTACATTCCAGGCTTGAGTAGTAGTTCCTTCAATAAGCCTAAAGGAACCTTCTTTAAAATCTGTGTTCCAAGGATGAAAAAAAACACCTTGATTAGTTGCAACATACAAATTGCCTTTATGCACAACAGATGAATAAACCGTGCCTAAATTATAGCTAAATCCAAAATAGGTTAGAAATGAATTTTCGTTTACATATGCAATTCCATTATCCAATCCTAGCCATAGATTATTGCTATTGTCTATAAATGAAGTAAGAACTGTATTGTTTTGAAGCCCTTTGGTACGATCGATATGCTGCATGATGTTTCCATTTAGATCGCAAACTATGATGCCATCTAGGACTGAATTAATTACAATATATTTATTTTTGTAGAGGACACATCCTAGAGAGCCATTCTTTTTTATAAAAGTATTTGCTTCGGTATTCCAAGACACTGCCTGATTGTTTGTTAGTATAAAAAGACCTTTATCCAAAGTAGCGGTTAGGATCTTATTTTTTTCTAATGCAACCATGCCCCAAATTTCTGAATTATTTAAAGTTTTTAATCCCTTAATATAATGCAGTTTGCCCTTTTTATATTCTAAAATTCCAGATGAAATATCTTGAATATACAATTTGGAATTGGTTAGAAATGAAAATTGAAATCTTTTTGGTGCTTTTATTATTTTAATCTTGTTGTTTTTGTAAATAAAGATTCGGTCGAAGGATTGAAAAATAACTTCATCTTTATAGAGATGTATTTTCCAGATAAAGTCAATTATCCCCAATGTTTTTTTATCTAATGAGCCGGAAATAGAAAAATATTCGAGTTTCCCTTTTGAATTGGCTTTAAAATAGCCAAACTCATTATAACAACCCACGTATATTTTTCCAGTTGAGTCTACTTTCAAACATTTAATAGCATCCGAATTTTTTGCTTTGTATTTGTTCCATTTTGACCCGTCAAACTGCAAAAGACCGTCATTATTTCCAAAATAGAGATTGCCATTTTTATCTTGGTCAATATTCCAGTTTTGTGTTCCACCCTTATATTCTGTTCTGGTATAATTTTTTATAAGGGGTAGACCAATTTTTTTTACTTGTCCAAAAAATGATATTGGTAGGCATAGAAAAATAGAAATCAATATAAATTTGATCAATATCATGTATTGATCTTTATTATTAGTTTGGGTTTTCATATGATTTATTTACTTATTTGGCATGAGATAAATTATATTTTTAAATGTCTTTTGAGCTGAATCTAAGGCACTTTTACATATTTTGAGCTAAAGTATCTAATTTATAGTAATTGGAAATATTTTTTGAATTAATATTTTTTTTAAGAAATGTTTTTTAATTTATAATTAATTCAAAATAAAGTAAATAGGACTTTTTTGATAATATTTTGTAATACCTACAGAGTGTTTATGATGTGATTTTGTAATGATTCTAAATTCTGAATTTAAAAATTTAAAACATAATATTGTATCAAATAACTAACATATAACCAAAATAATCAGAAAAATGAAATTATTAAAAACATTTATTTTTTGTATTTCATCAATCTTATTCTCAGTTCACGGCTATGCGCAGGAAGCATCCGTTGTAGGTAAAGTGATTGATGATAATGGGATGCCAATACCAGGGGCAACCATAGTATTAAAGGGAACCTCTACATCAGCTACATCAGATTTTGATGGGGGGTTTCAAATAAAAGCTCCAAAAGGTGGAGTTCTCACAATTAGTTTTATAGGCTATAAAACGGTTGAGACTGTCATTAATAGTCAAACAGCGGTACTGGTAAAAATGTTTGAATCATCACAGGATTTAAATGAAGTTGTGGTAGTAGGGTATGGAACTCAAAAGAAGGTTTTATTAACTGGAGCAATATCAGGAGTTAAAGCTGCTCAGCTAAAAGATTTACCTATTAGTAGAGTAGAACAAGCTTTACAAGGCAGAGTTTCTGGAGTTACTATAGCTGCAAATGCTGGACAGCCAGGATCTTCTTCAACAATTCGTGTTAGGGGTATTACTTCAATTGGTAACAATGATCCTCTATGGGTAGTTGATGGTGTTGTAGTTGACAATGGGGGTATTGGTTATCTAAACCAAGCAGATATTGAAACTATGGATGTGTTGAAAGATGCTGCTTCTCAGGCAATTTATGGTGCACGTGCTGCAGCTGGAGTAATTCTTATTACTACAAAAAAGGGGAAATCGGGTAAAATGAGTGTGTCTTATAATGGATATACCGGTTTTTCTCAAGCGGCTAGAAAGTTAGATTTACTGGATGCAGCTCAGTACACTACATTAATGAATGAGCGTTATGCTAATGGTTATGTTCAATCTCCTGACAATCCTTTTATACTTCCTTATTCGTCTACAACCGCTTACGGAAAAGGAACCAATTGGCAAGATGCTATTTTTAATGACAGTGCATTGCGAACTGGACATGAATTAAGTTTAAGTGGTGGAAATGATCTTTCTACTTTTTATGTGTCTTTTGGATTATTAGATCAAGAAGGAATTGTTGCCTCTCAAATTTCTAATTACAACAGAAAGAATATTCGTTTAAATTCTACACACAAAATTTTGAAAGGATTGACTTTTGGTCAAACATTAGGTTATTCTAATGAAAAAAATATGGGATTAGGGAATACTAATAGTGAGTTTGGTGGGCCTTTAAGTTCGGCAATTAATCTTGATCCTACTACGCCACTTGTAGTTACTGATCCCGTAGAAGCTAATCTTTACCCGTATGCAAATCAAACAGGGATTTTTAGAGATTCAAATGGAAATCCATATGGAATATCTCAGGTTGTAGGTCAGGAAATGAGTAATCCACTGGCATATATTCAATCTAGATTAGGAAATTATGGTTGGTCTGATAATTTTGTTGGAAATGCATATTTAGAGCTGGAGGTGATTAAAGGTTTAAAGGTTAAAAGTACCGTGGGTGGTAAATTAGCTTATTGGGGTTCAGAAAGTTTTAATCCTGTATCGTTCTTTAACTCTTCTACTATAAATTCAGTAAATAGTCTAGGCAGAGGAACTAACAAAGGTTTTGGATGGAATGTTGAAAATACAATTTCTTACAACAAAAAAATTGGCGAACATAATTTTACAGTTTTGGGTGGTCAGGGTGCTTATGTTGATAATATTTCTTCTGGGACTTATGTAACTTATAAAAATATTCCTGCTAATAATTTTAATGATGCCTCATTTGGTTATGGTGCTGTAAAAGATGATATTACTGCAAGTGCTTACAATGGTTATGAGCACATTGTTACATCTTTATTTGCTAGAGCTACTTATGATTATAAAGAAAAATATTTATTCACTGGAAATATTCGTCGTGATGGCTCTTCTCGTTTTGGAGCAAACAACAAATATGGTGTTTTCCCATCATTTTCTTTAGGTTGGGTTCCAACAAATGAAGATTTTTGGCCACAGAACAATGTCATAACAAGTCTAAAAGTTAGAGGTGGTTATGGAATTGTAGGGAGTGATGCTATAGGTGATTTTAAATATCTGGCTACTATTAGTGGAGGACGAAATTACACTGTAGGTAACCAAGGTTCAGTTGTGATAGGAAATAGCCCAAATGCACCAGCTAACCCTGATTTACGATGGGAAGAAACCAGCCAAGGGAACATTGGATTTGATGCAATATTTTTCAATGGCCTTAACTTTGTAATAGATTTTTATAACAAAAAAACTACAGGAATTTTACAAGACATTAAGCTGCCTGGTTATGTAGGAACCACTGGAAATCCTTCTGCAAATATTGCTGATATGGAAAACAAGGGGGTTGATATTGAATTAGGATATAGAAAAAAAATTGGACAAGTTAATTTTAAATTAGGAGGTAACATTTCCTATGTTGAAAATAAAGTAACCTTTTTAGGTAATGACATCAAATTTATTGATGGAAACGCTTCATTTCAAAGTATGGGTAATATTACCAGAACACAAGTTGGTCATCCCATAAATTCATTTTACGGTTATAAAACACAAGGAATTTTTCAGAATCAAAATGAGGTAAATGCGTATACAAATGCTTCTGGAGGTTTAGTGCAACCGAATGCTAAGCCAGGAGATTTTAGATGGCAAGACACAAATGCTGATGGGAAGATTACTGATGATGATAAAACATTCATCGGAAATTCACTTCCAAAATTTACTTATGGTATTACATTAAATGTAGATTTCAAAAATTTTGATTTAGTAGTATTCGCGCAAGGTGCTGTTGGAAATAAAATTTTCCAAGGATTAAGAAGGTTAGATGTTGTAAATGCTAATTATCAAACGTCTGCTTTAGGACGCTGGAATGGAGAAGGAACTAGTAATTCTTATCCAAGATTAACAACAGCAGACGGCAATAAAAACTTCACAAATGCATCTGATTTTTATTTAGAAGATGGTGATTACTTACGTTTTAAAACGATACAATTTGGCTATAGCTTACCGAGCGATAAAATTGGTAAAATAGGATTGTCAAAAACTAGAATTTATGTAACTGGTGAAAACTTGTTCACATTTACTAAATACTCCGGTTATGATCCTGAAATTGGGGGTGGTGTAATTGGTGTTGATAAAGGATATTATCCACAGGCAAAATCATTTATGATCGGAATTAATTTACAATTTTAAATAAAAAAATTATGAAATTTAAAAATATAAAATATGTAGGTATTGCAGTTGGTTTACTTTTTACAGCTGCAGCCTGTAATGAAGAATTCTTATATGTTGATCCTAAGGGTCTTGAGTTAGTTGATAATTATTATAAAAACGAAAATCAAGCATACTCTGGATTAATCGCTGTTTATGACATTATAGGCAAACAATCTAAAGGGTTTGATAATATGATTTGTATGATGAATGCAGGTTCGGATGATTTTTTTGCTGGTGGTGGTAACGTTGGAGATGGAGTAGGAATTCATGCATTTGATAATTATACTTTAGATCAAATCAATATGCCAGAAAGCTTTTGGAGTGATTTCTACCAAGGAATTTCACGTGCTAATATTTTAATCGAGAAGTTACCAGGAACTGCTATGGATGCTAATAAAAAAGCACGATTTGTTGCAGAGGCAAAAGCACTTCGAGCGTATTATTATTTTGAGCTAGTGCGTACTTTTAAAAATATTCCTTTGATTTTACAACCTATTTCACCATCACAAACATATAATATAGTGCAAGTTTCATCTGGTGTGGTTTATGCTCAAATTGAGAAAGATTTAATAGAAGCGAAAGCGGTCTTACCTAATACCTTAATAGATGTTAAAACTGAAGCAGGCCGTCTAACTAAGGGATCTGTTCAAGCTTTATTAGGTAAAGTGTACTTGTATGAAAATAAAAACAACCTAGCTGCAACTGAACTTGCGGCAGTAAACGGTACGCCAGGAGGCACTAGTATTTATGGATATAAATTATTAGACAAGTTTGCAGACCTTTGGAAAATTAACAATAAATTCAACTCAGAGGCCATTATTGAAATTATGCATACGGACAAAAGTAATGCTGATTGGAATTTTTGGGGTAGTGGTGCCGATGAAGGAAATAGTATAAATATTATGGTAGGTCCCCGTGGTTACGAAAAAAAGACTGCTCTTGCTCCAGACTACGTTTCTGGATGGAGTTTCAATACAGTGACACCCGCTTTATATAATGTTTTAAAAGGTGATCCTCGTTTTGATGCCACAATAATAGATATGAAAGCATTGGATGCCGCTGGTGATGCTAAATGGAAACCTCATTATCAAGACACAGGATATTTTTTGAAAAAATTTGCACCATTAAACTCTGATACTTCTACAGGAGGAGGAGCAACAGCCTTAAATTACAAACAAGATGTTTATGCTATTCGTTTAGCAGATACTTATTTAATGGAGGCAGAGGCACTTGGCGGAACAGGAGCTAGAGCACAAGCATTACTAGATGCGGTTAGAGCTAGAGTAGGATTAGCATCTGTGCCAGTTTCTATTGATGCCATTATGTTAGAAAGAAGAAAAGAATTAGCAGGTGAAGGACACCGCTGGTTTGATTTAGTGCGTACTGGAAAAGCAGCTACAGCTCTAGCTGATAAAGGGTTTATAGCTGGTAAAAATGAAATTTGGCCAATACCTTATAGTAACTTACCGAACACAAAAATCGTTCAAAATCCTAAATACTAATTGTTAAAATGACATTTTATGAACTCACATATAATTAAAAAGAAGGGAATTTTACTAATGTTTGCTATGGCTGCTATCGTAAATTTCACAAGCTGTCAGCCCGAAGACCAGTTTACTAACAATGGCTTAACTCCAACAACTGTTGACGCATCATTTAAAGTTACACCTGTTGAAGGTAAAACTAATGTATATAATGTTGTTGCACAACCAAAAGGAGTGTTAAGATCTATTTGGGATACAGGTTCAGGATTTGCTGATGGAAAAATGAATTTTGAAATTTCATTACCAGACGCTGGAACTTATACTATCGCTCATAAAGCTATAGGTGCAGGCGGTGCAACAGCTTTAGCAACGCAAAATATAATTGTAGCAACCTCAGATCCAGTGAAAGGAAATATCCTTAAAGGAGGAAGATTAACTAATAGTGAGGATTGGTCTAAATGGACAGTTACAAATCCAGGCTCTAGTGCCCGTATAAGTTTTGGCAGTGGTTCGGCTACTTTGACAGCTACTGGGTGGGCTGGTAACGGAATATATCAGGCAATTAATGTTGTTGCAGGTAAAAAATACGTAATAGACATGCTTACTTCTTCAACAACAGGAGGTAGTAATACTTGGTTCGAAGTGTATTGCGGTTATGCTGCACCAGTTACTGGAACGGATTATTCCGAAGGAGGAAAATTAAGAGCTTTAAGTACTTGGGACGGTTGTGCAACGGCTACTTTTTCAGGTAAAATTTCAGCTGTAGGCTGTAAGGCGGAAAACAATTTAGGAATATTCACTGCTACTAAAACAGGTACAGCATACCTTGTAATAAGAGGCGGTGGTGAAGATATGAAGGCTGGTATTAAAATTCAAGATATTGAAATGAGACTGTCTATGTAGTAGTTTTTAATTAAATAAATTATTAGTTAAGTTTTAGTTAGGTTGAGTTTGTAGAATGGCCCATTCTCCATGATTATGGGCCATTTCTTTGATCTAATGTTTTAAAGGATAGTAAAAAAATGAAAAAATATTTTTCTAAAATTAATTTGATTATTGTTTTGAACTGCTTTCTGTTTATTTCATGCAGCGGTTCAAATTCTGAAGAGTTTGATGTTGATCAAAAACCAGCAAATCTAAAAGTAATAGCCACAATTGTAGGTGCCACTGATCAAAATCCAAACGGAGATGGAAGCGGCATGGTAAATTTTAATTTAACTGCAACAAATGCAACATCGTATAAAATAGTTTTAGGAAATGGAGAAACAAAGGAAATAACAAACGGAAGCTTTACTTACATCTATACTGCATCAGGTACTCATACTTATACTTTGTATGTGTCTGCTTATAATGCTGGTAAATTTGTTAGCACATCATTATCTATTAAAGTTTTAGTAGAGCCTAAGTTGATTTGGTCTGATGAGTTTAATACTGATGGTGCGCCTGATCCAAGTAAATGGACTTTCCAAATTTGGGATCCAGCGAGAGTGAACAACGAACTACAGTCCTATACCAATCGTTCTGAAAATACAATTGTTCAAGCTGGTGTTTTAAAAATAAAAGCCATCAGAGAAAAATACGGAAAGGGCGACTTCACTTCTGGAAGATTAGAATCCAATGGAAAATTCGATTTTACGTATGGCAAAGTAGTAATCCGGGCAAAAGTACCTACTGGAGTTGGGACCTGGCCTGCTGTTTGGATGCTGGGGAGTAATATAGGTAGTGTTGGATGGCCTGCATGTGGTGAAATAGATATTTTAGAATCGGTTGGAAAGGAGTTGAATGTCAATCATTCATCTTTACACTCTCCTGGACGTTCCGGTGCAACTCCAGATACAGGAACCATAAAAGTACCTAATGATAATACTGAATTTCATGTTTACACGGCTGATTGGACAGCAAGTTATATAAAGTTTTATGTAGATGATAAGTTGTTTTACACTTTTGTAAATTCAGATAAATTCCCATTCAATAAGAACTTTTATCTAATTGTAAACTTAGCAATGGGAGGCATTTGGGGAGGTCCTGTAGATGCTGGTTTTACCTCTTCTACTTTGGAAGTGGATTATATAAGGGTTTATAATTAGAGAAGTAGTTTTGTGTTTTATACTTTAAATAACTGATTTACGTATTACTAAATAAATGATTAATTCCTAAATAATAGAAAAAAATGTCTAAAACGAATTTAGCAGTTATAGTTTGTATTTGTTTGGCAAGTCTGTTTTCGAATGCTCAGCATCTAAAAATTATGACGTATAATATTCGTCTAGATATTGAGTCTGACAAAGAGAATGACTGGACGCACAGAAAAGATTTTTTTAATGGGCAAATTCAATTTTATGCACCTGATATTTTTGGAATTCAAGAAGCAAAACCCAATCAGGTATTGGATATAGCAACTGCGCTTCCGCAATACAGTTATGTAGGGATTGGAAGAGACGGAGTAGGAAAAGGAGAATCGTCAAATATTTTTTATGCCAAAGAAATATTTAAAGTAATCGAATCCAAGACCTTTTGGCTATCGGCAACACCAGAATCCATTTCAATGGGATGGGACGCAGCTTGCAACCGAGTTTGTTCGTATGCACTTTTAAAAAACAAGCAAACAAATAATATGATTTGGGTCTTTAATACCCATTTAGATCATATAGGTGAAGAAGCTAGAACCAAAGGATTAGAACTAATACTTTCGAAAATAGAGAAATTAAATACTAATAAATATCCCGTTGTTTTGATGGGTGATTTTAATTCAGAACCAGAAACAGAGCGGATTATTAGGTTAAAAAAAATAATGAATGACGCAAAAAGTATTTCGAAAGAAAAACCTTTTGGACCTTACGGAACTTTTAATAATTTTAAATACAACGAAGCATCAACACATTTGATTGATTACATTTTTTTATCAAAAAGCAACGCTATTACTGTTCAAAAATATGCTGTTTTATCGGATGCTAAAGACTTAAAATACCCATCAGATCATTTCCCTGTTTTTATTGAAATTAATTACAAATAAACAATGAAAAAAATACATCAAATAGGAAAGTTATTTTTTATAATAGCTTTTTCAGCCATGAACATTAGTTGTTCCTCTTCAAATGATGGAGGGGATTCACCAACTCCTACGCCAACTCCGGTAGTAAAGAATGAAGTTGATTTTTGGCTAACTAAAGGGAATCAATCGGTTCTTTTGCAAAAGCAAACCAATATTTTAGCTTTTGGAAGTAAAGCAAATATTTATCAGAATATTGAAATTAACGATACTCAAAAGTATCAAACCGTGGATGGTTTTGGGTTTACATTGACTGGAGGTAGTGCTCAAGTGATTAATCAGTTAGCTACTCAAAAAAAGAAAGATTTACTGCAGGAATTATTTGGTTCAAGTGATGCTTCAATTGGACTGAGTTACTTAAGAATTAGTATTGGTGCATCTGATTTGAATGCGACTCCTTTTACTTATGACGATATGCCATCAGGTCAAACAGATGTTAGTTTGACTAATTTTAGTCTGGCTCCTGATAAGATAGATTTGATTCCGTTGTTGAAAGAAATTTTGGCAATCAATCCGAATATTAAAATAATGGGATCACCATGGACCGCACCACTTTGGATGAAAGACAATTCAAGTTTTGTAGGAGGTAGTCTACAGCCTAAATATTATGAAGTATATGCTCAGTATTTTGTAAAATTCATTCAAAAAATGAAAGCGGAAGGAATTACAATCGATGCGATTACTCCTCAAAATGAACCTTTACACGGGGGTAACAATCCGAGTATGGTAATGACTGCCTTACAGCAGGCTGATTTTATAAAAAATAACTTAGGTCCAGCATTTAAATCAAACAACATTACTACTAAGATTATTACTTATGATCATAATTGTGATAATCCACAATATCCAATAACAATCTTAAAAGACGCTGTAGCTTACCCTTTTGTAACTGGTTCTGCATTTCATTTATATGGAGGTGATATTAGTGCACTTTCCAACGTTCATGATGCATTTCCAGATAAGGAGGTTTATTTCACAGAGCAATACACTTCATCTGCAGGATCATTTGACGGAGATTTAAAATGGCAAGTAAAAAATGTAATTATTGGTTCCATGCGAAATTGGAGTAAAATTGCATTACAGTGGAATCTTGCTAATGACGGTACTTTTGGTCCTCATACACAAGGAGGATGCACAACGTGTAAGGGAGCAATAACGATAAACAGCACCGAATCATTAACCCGTAACGTTGGTTATTACATAGCAGCTCATGCTTCTAAGTTTGTGCCTGCGGGCTCTGTTAGAATTGGTAGTGCTATTGTAGGCAATTTACAAAATGTGGCTTTTAAAACTCCTGAAGGAAAAAAAGTTCTATTGGTTCTTAACGACGGAAGTGCTCCAGAATTATTCAATATTAAATACAATGGAAAATGGATTACTAGTTCACTAGAAGCAGGAGCAGTAGGAACATATATCTGGTAATAAAGCATCTATAAAATTAATTTTCACTATTTAAATTATGAAAAAAATAACTACCACGTTAGTGGTGCTATCTTCATTTTTTGTTTTTGCGCAGCAAAAAAGTAAATCAAAAAATCAATCTTTTAGTTCAATTGGCAAAACAGTTACAGTTTATACAACAGCCGAAAGTACTAATTTAAGATTAACAAAAACGGATAATGTAACGTTTTCAGAATTAATTCAGCCTACTGAAACACAGATTTGTGTTTTTGTAAATCCAGACAAAACGTTTCAATCCTTACTAGGAATTGGAGGTGCAGTTACGGATGCCAGTGCCGAAGTTTTTGCCAAATTATCGAGTGACAAAAAGCAAGAATTCTTGAATGCATATTACAGTAAAGACAAAGGAATTGGATATTCTTTGATGCGAACCACAATTCACAGTTCGGATTTTGCTTCTGGAAGTTATACCTATGTAAAAGAAGGCGATACTGAATTGAAAACTTTTTCTGTAGAACATGATAGAGATTTTAAAATCCCACTGATTAAAAAAGCAACAGAGACAGCTGGCGGAAAAATAACTTTATATGCAAGTCCATGGAGCCCTCCCGCTTTTATGAAAAGTAATAAAGGTATGCTCAAAGGTGGGACTCTTTTGCCAGAGTATTTCCAGTCTTGGGCAATGTATTATACCAAGTTTGTAAAAGCCTATGAAAAGGAAGGGATTCCAATTTGGGGTATTTCAATTCAAAATGAACCAATGGCAGTTCAAACATGGGAATCCTGTGTGTTTACTGCTGAAGCTGAGCGGGATTTCTTAAAGAATTTCCTTGGTCCAACAATGAAAAAAGAAGGCTTAGGAGCTAAAAAAATAATAGTTTGGGACCACAATCGAGATTTGATGGTGCAACGTGCCAATACTATTTTTGGAGATCCAGAAGCAGCAAAATATGCTTGGGGAATGGGTTTTCATTGGTACGAAACTTGGGCGGGTGGTTCCCCAATGTTTGATAATGTAGCCCGTGTGCATGAAGCGTATCCTGATAAAAACTTGCTGTTTACCGAAGGTTGCGTAGAAAAATTTGATTCCAAAAACTACCAACTGTGGGCCAATGGAGAGCGTTATGGAAATTCTATGATAAACGATTTTAATAACGGAACTGTAGGTTGGACAGATTGGAATATTCTTTTGGATGAAAAGGGTGGGCCCAATCATGTAGGAAATTTTTGTTTTGCACCCATTCATGCGGACACTACAACGGGTGAATTAATTTATACACCATCGTATTACTATATTGGACATTTTTCAAAATTCATTCGTCCAGAAGCCAAAAGAGTGAGTACTGCTGTGAGCAGAAGTAGTTTGTTGAGTACTTCATTTTTAAATAAAGATGGTAAAATGGTAACTGTTGTAATGAATCAAAGTGAGGCTAGTGTAATTTACAATTTGTGTGTAGGAACTCAAGCTACCCAAATTACTATTTTGCCAAATGCAATTCAAACATTGGTTTATTAAGGTAATAGGCTAATCTTTTTCTTATAGATTTAAGTATAAAACTAATTACAAAATATAGCCTAAAAGGTCTTAATGACCTTTTAGAATTGCTCCTTACAGATCATATTCATTAATGCTACATATTTTTAGTATTGATCTATTGATGTCTGGTTGAAAAGTGATTTTTTTTGAGATCAACTCTTTTGTATAATCTTTATATAATATTAACTAACCAAAAACTATGAAGAACAATAAACCAAAAACCAGAATAAACCAGAAACTTAGATTTCAACAAAGTAGTATTAGCATGATGCTCTTATTTCTTTGTTTACAAGTAAACTCCCAGAGACTGATTGTTTCAAACACAGGAGCTAAGATACTCAAAGACGGAAACCCTATAACCTTAAGAGGTGTGAATTTTGGCAATTGGCTTGTTTGGGAGGGATACATGATGAATATTGAACCAGGTGGCAATTTACGAGAAAAATCGCCTACTCAAATTAGAGGATTATTTAAAGACTTATTTGGAAATGATGAAGCGAAAACAGTAAGTTTTGAAAATAATTGGAGAAATTCATACATCACAAATTCTGATTTTGCACAAGCAAAAGCGCTAGGTTATAACGTTATTAGAATCCCGTTTGCATATAATATGTTTTGGAATCAAAATACTGGTACTCTTACTAATGACGGATTCATTTGGCTAGATAAAGCAGTGACTTGGGCCAAAAACAATAATATACACGTAATTCTTTGTTTGCATACAGCACCAGGTTATCAAAGTAAAAGTTATACTTGCGACAATCCAAACGGTGCTATACCAGATTTTTGGAACAACTGGAACAATGTTAACATTGCTGCGAGTATTTGGAATCATATAGCAAATCATTATAAAAATTTTGTTGGTAACGAGTGGATTGCTGGCTATGACCTACTTAATGAACCAGTTTTGGACAATGGAAATGGTCAAAAAAGTAGTTTAATGGCTTCTTATAAAGTAATGACTGCAAGAATCAGAGAGGTCGATTCAAATCATCTCATTTTTGCACAAGGAAATTATTATGGCAGTGATTTTTATGATATGTTGCAACGATGGGACTCAAACCTCGTATTCGAAAATCATTATTATGGACCACAAGGGCAGTTAGATCCCAATCCTGATTTGAATTTAATAAAAGGACAAGGTGCCGCATTGAATATTCCTGTATGGGCGGGAGAATTTGGAGAAAATACCTTGGATTGGATTCGTGATGCCAGAATAGATTATGATGCTGCCAACGTTGGTTGGGCATTTTGGGCTTGGAAAAGACAATACACCGATCGATCTATTTACTCTTTTCCTGGTACTCCAAAATGGGATGCGCTTTGTAATTATGTGAAATTTGGAAGTGCCAAACCTAGTATAGCTGATGCAATAACAGCAACTAATGAAATTTGTAATAAATCTTTATTAGCCAATTGTAATTTAGTCAGCACATTACAAGACAGGCTCAGACCTATTGCTCCTATTGGCAGCGTAATAGCACTCCAAAATAGCGGTAAATATGTTTCTTCAAACAATAGCGTGGGAGTGGTAACTGCAGATAGAGGTACAGCTCAAGGTTGGGAAAAATTTACAGTTGTAAATGCGGGGGACAATAAAATTGCTCTAAAAGACAGTAATGGAAAATATATGAATTCGCAAAACGGAGCTTCACCTGTTACGTCTAATAGTACTGCTGTTAGTGGATGGGAATCATTTGAGTGGATTAATATTGGACAACAAGTAGCCTTAAAAGGATTCAATGGAAAATTTCTTTGTTCAGAAGGAGGCGCAGTTACTGGCATGAATTGTAACAGAGAATCCGTGTCTGGTTGGGAATCTTTTAATTACGCTTCAACTACTGCAAAAATATCGGTTGAAAAGACTCTAATAAATGAGAATGAGTTTGCCGTATTTCCAAATCCAGTTTCTGATAAATTAAATTTTAGTGTTCCAGAAGGCTTTACCAAATACACTGCACAAATCTTTGACCTTACTGGCAAACAATATTCAATCACAAAAATAGATTCAAAAGAAAGTACAAATTCAATAGACATGAATAATTTACCTGATGGAGTTTATATTTTACGCTTGACCAATAACCTCGAAGTTAAATCTGCAATCGTAATAAAGAAAAGTCGTTAAAAGTGATTTTAGGCACGTTCATTTATTCTAAAGTAAGTAGAATAAAGGGAATTCAATAACCTATCGCAACAAAACAGACATACTATAATACTTGCATAAAACTCCCGGAGACCTAGAAAAAGATGCTGCAATATCTAATCACGATGCTTTAAAACCATCGCTCTGGGAGCAAATGCAAAAATAAAAGTTGAGGTGTTTAAGCAAAATAGATTCTATTTATTAGCTAACAAGCTACACTCAAAAAATAAAGTTCTAAAACAAAGAATCAATATAATTCGCGGATAATTCGCAGGAGGAAATTTTAATCTTGATTTTTTGGAGTTTAAAAAAGAAGCTAAATCAGACTAGTGATTTGGCTCATTGCATATAAAATTTTAATAATGAAGAAAACAATAACATTAGCACTACTATTCTTTTCGGTTTTTGCCTTTTCGCAACAGCAAACCACAGATCAGAAGGTAGAAATTTTGCTAAAGAAAATGACGCTCGAAGAGAAAATTGGCCAACTCAACCAATACACAGGAGACAATGCCGCTACGGGACCTATTACCATTAATTCCAATAAACAAAGTGAAATTAAAAAAGGACTAATTGGTTCCATGTTAAATATTTTGGGAACAAAATATACACGGCAATACCAAGAATTAGCCATGCAATCCCGATTGAAAATTCCTTTGCTTTTTGGTCAAGATGTGATTCATGGATACAAAACAACTTTCCCAATTCCGCTGGCCGAAGCGGCAAGTTGGGATTTAACTGCTATAGAACTTTCGGCCAGAATAGCGGCAACCGAAGCTGCTGCCTCAGGAATTCACTGGACATTTGCGCCAATGGTGGATATTTCCCTTGACCCGCGCTGGGGTAGAGTGATGGAAGGTGCCGGTGAAGACACCTATTTGGGTTCAAAAATTGCCTATGCCAGAGTCAAAGGATTTCAAGGCAACTTGGGCGATGTGAATTCGGTTATGGCTTGCGTCAAACATTTTGCGGCCTATGGAGCAGCCATTGGCGGACGCGATTACAACTCGGTTGACATGAGCAACAGAATGCTTTGGGAAACCTATTTACCACCTTTCAAAGCAGCTCTGGATGCGGGCGCTGCCACTTTCATGAATTCGTTTAATGACCTTAACGGAATACCGGCGAGTGGAAATACCTATTTGCTTAGGGATATCTTGAAAGGAAAATGGAATTTCCAAGGTTTTGTGGTTTCCGATTGGGGTTCCATAGGCGAAATGGTGGATCACGGTTACGTAAAAGACAACAAAGAAGCAGCTCTAGCCTCAATAACTGCCGGAAGTGATATGGATATGGAAAGTAATGCGTATCGTTATCATTTGGAACAATTGGTAAAAGAAAACAAGGTCCCGGTTGCATTAATTGACGATGCAGTAAAAAGAATTTTGCGCAAGAAATTTGCATTGGGGTTGTTTGATGACCCTTATAAATTTTGTAACCTAGAAAGGGAGCAAAGAGAACTGAATAATCCGGAACATACCAAAGCGGCCAGAGAAATAGCCACCAAAAGTATTGTTCTCTTGAAAAATGAAAGAGATGTTTTGCCACTTTCCAAAGGATTAAAAACGATCGCTTTTATCGGGCCAATGGTAAAATCCAAAAGAGACAATCACGGATTTTGGGCTGTTGATTTAAAAGAGGTTGATTCCACTTATATTGTTTCCCAATGGGAAGGCTTGGAGAACAAAGTAGGTAAAAGAACCAAAATTTTGTATGCCAAAGGATGCGGTGTAGAAAGTAAAAGCAAAGAAGGTTTTGCAGATGCTTTGTTGGTTGCCAGCCAAGCAGAGGTTATCATTTTGAGTATTGGAGAAAACTTCAATAAAAGCGGGGAAGCCAAGAGCAAAAGCAACCTGCAATTACCCGGAGTTCAGGAAGATTTAATCAAAGAACTCCAAAAAACGGGTAAGCCAATAGTGATTTTGATAAATGCGGGAAGACCACTCGTTTTTGACTGGATTGCCGATAATATGCCAACTATTGTGTACACTTGGTGGCTTGGTTCTGAGGCGGGAAATGCCATTGCCGATGTTCTTTTTGGGGATTATAATCCTTCTGGAAAATTACCAATGTCATTCCCAAGAACCGAAGGACAGATTCCGATTTATTACAACCATTTTAATACAGGAAGGCCTTCCATCAATGAAGATAAAGTGTATAAATCCGCCTATATTGATTTGCCCAATTTTCCAAAATTTCCGTTTGGATACGGATTGAGTTATACGACTTTCGAATATTCGGATTTGAAATTGTCTCAAAAAACAATGAAAAACAATGAATCGATTACGGTTTCGATGAACATAAAAAATGCGGGAAGCGTTAAAGGGGAAGAAGTGGTGCAGCTGTATTTGAGAGACAAAGTAGGTTCTGTGGTGCGCCCGATAATCGAGCTGAAAGATTTTCAAAAAATCAGTTTGAATCGAGGGGAAACCAAAACCATTCAGTTTACGATAGACAATCAAAAACTGTCGTTTTACAACAATGCATTGGAGTTTGTTTCGGAACCGGGCGATTTTGATCTGATGATTGGGTCGTCTTCGGCAGATATCCGTTTGAGAGACAGTTTTGAATTGGTTAAATGACTTAAATAATTTATATGAAATATATTTTAATGTTTTTTCTAGTGCCTTTTTTGCTTTTGGCACAAATCAAAAAAGATACCATCAAAGTATTTTATTTGGGAGGTCAGTCGAATATGCAGGGGTATGGGTATGTAAAAGAGCTTCCAGATTCTTTAAATAAAAAAAATAAAAATGTTTTTATTTACCAAGGAAACCCAGTTGGAGATAATGATGCAACTGGAGGTTTAGGAAAGTGGGATGTGCTTCAGCCCGGGAACGGAACTGGTTTTGCTTCGGATGGAAAAAGCAATACATTTTCGGATCGATTTGGTGTTGAGCTTTCGTTTGCCAAAAAACTACAAGAATTATATCCAAACCAAAAATTGGCTATTATAAAATATGCCAGAAATGGATCCTCGATTGATAGTAGCGGAACTGCCTACTTTGGTGCTTGGGAGCCTGATTTTAGGGGAGGAAAAGGAATCAATCAATACGATTATTTTCTAAAAACGGTCAACAATGCCATGGCAGTACAAGACATAAACGGTGATGGAATTGAGGATGTTCTGATTCCAAGCGGTATTATTTGGATGCAAGGAGAAAGTGATGCCGATAAAACAGAACAAATTGCCAATCAATATTATGTAAATTTGAAAAGGTTGATGGAACTCATGCGAGCGACTTTTAGAAACAATGATTTGCCTATTGCAATTGGAAAAATTTCCGATTCAGGTGACGATGTCGATGGAAAAGTTTGGGGTTTTGGAGAATTGGTGCAATATGGACAAGAAAAATTTGCCATAACCGAACCCAATGTAGCAATTGTAAGGAGTACTAGCGGTTATAAATATTCAGATAAATACCATTATAAAAGTGACGGTTATATTGATTTGGGGAAAGAATTTGCAAAAGCAGTTTTTCTTCTAAATAAAAATAGACCCCAATAAGGCAAGTGAGAATCTTTGAAATCAAAGACTATTAAAAATAGTAATTAAGCATTTTTTTAAACAAGCTGTGTCCCGATATAAATATTAATCAATTGATATTTGATACAAAGACTACATTGACCACTTGGTTTTATGGTGCTATAATTCAACTGTAACTTATCAAATTATGTTAGAAAGCAGTTTTGGATTAACCTTAAAAAGAAGGTTAATCCAAAAAATACAATCGTAGAATTTTAACCTAAGAATAAAAGAGGTTTTCTTCTGGTAAGAGAAATCAAAAAACGAATGAGTACCTTAATAAAATACTAAACTATCTAGATTAAACTTTGGCCTTGACCAGCTACTTTGACAAAAATTGAATAAATAATATTTGTATAACAATAAGGGAAATACATCAAAAGATCTGATTTGTGTGTAAATAGCTAGTATTTAAATATTTATTATTTAATTTTTACCATTTCCATGACCATTATTTCCTTTGTCCTTTTTATTGTTTCCGTTATTTCCGGGCTCACTTTTGTAATTTTTATTAGCTTTATAGGAGTTTGCGTTTTTTACTTTGTAGACACCTATATTTTTTTGAGGTTTACCTTTATATCCTTTATAGTATTTTGTTTTGTGTGTTTTAAAATTAATATATGGCGTGGTACCACGATAATCATTCAACACTACCTTGTATCCATTATATAAGTTATAGTTACGATATTGATTGGGTATATTTCTAGATCTGATCCAACCTCCATTACTTAAAAAGATAAATTCGGTTGCTCTTACGTCATAATATGCTTCAATATCTGGTAAGTAATAATAGTCTACTGCTGTATATCCTGATGGTCCCCAAGCTGGTGCTGCACCAATATTGACGTTAACAGAAACTTGTGCTTGTAATGTAAAGGAATAGGTCATAAAAAGTATTCCGACAAGGATGGATGGTATGTTTTTCATAATATAAATTTATTTGTTTTAGAAGTCTATTATAATGAAGGAATGTTAAATAATATAAAAGAGGAAACAGATTAGGTTTCCTCTTTGAAGCGCAATAAAGTTACTTTACAATAATAATATTAGCAAAAGAATAATGATAATAATGGCACCTACAGATAAGTAAACACCGTTACCAGTAGACTTTAACTCTGCTTTTATAGCTCGAACCTCTTTTCTAAGCTCTTTTTTTTCAGAACTACTCAGCTCTGATTTATCCATTGCTTTTATTTCATCCAGACGATTCAATAAAACTTTTACTTCTGCAGGTATTTCTTTTGGAGAATTTACATTTTCAATTGGATTTTTTTCTGCTGCAAATGCTTGACTTGGGATCATGCTCAATGTTACAAACATTAACATAAGGTAAAAAGTTACTTTTTTCATATTTTTCTAGTTTGGTTAAAAATTATTTTTATTGTAAAATTACCTATGTTTTCAAAAGTGTATGTTACATAATTACATTTAAAAATTATTTAATTCACTGTTTTTCAGGTTGAAATTTAAGAATTGGTGTGTTCTAAAACAGTATTTATAAAAAATAATTTTACAAATTATTTTTTCTCATTTGAGTTTAATACAGAATTTTCAGTTGTAGTTTCGGTAAACGTTGGAAGTTGAACTTCTGTGATTATAACATTAGGTTTTGACTCATCCTCTGAATCAAAAAGGGGTAACTTTATGTTTCGCCACGTATATGTTTTGGGTAAATGATCACCCATGAGGTAACCCCACGGCTCTAGAGATTCTATTCGATCGAAAACTACTTTTAATACAGCAAGTAGCGGCAGTGCAAGAAACATTCCAGAAACTCCGGCTATTGCTCCACCTATTATTATTGCAATAATTGAAATAAATGCATTGATTTCAACTTTTGAACTTACAATTAACGGTACCAAAATATTGTTATCAATAAGCTGAACAACTACAGTAACTGCAATAACACCAATAATTATAGATAAATCAGGTGTGCCTGTTAATGTAGCTACAATACTTAAAACACCCGCAAAAAGAATTCCTATGTACGGGATTAAGTTTAAAATTCCGGTCATCACTCCTAATAATATGGCATATTTAACACCTATTAACATTAAACCAGCGGTAGTCATTGTTGCCACCATAATCATCTCAATAATTAACCCTACAATATAACTGTTGATAGCAATACGAATGTTAGTTAAAATATCTTTCAGTTTTTGATGGTGCTCTTTATAAACAAGTTTTGATAAAAACATCAAAAAGTGGGTTCGGTATAATAGTATTAAAAAAGTATAAATAGGTATTAGGGTTAAATTTACAAGAGTATCTGTAAAAGACATCAAGGTTGTGCCCAAAATTTCTTTCCCTTTTTCTAATGAATCTTCGGCGGCAGTATCTATATATTGTTTTTGCTCTCTAGAACTAACATGAAACGTATCTCTAATAAAACCTTGAATATTAGATAAATGGATGTTTATGTTTTTCTCAATCTTATCAAAATCTTCAGCAAAATCACTTATTTGGTAGGATAAAAAAACAAAAAGTCCAATGAAGAACAAGATGAATAAAATCACTACAATCATTACTGCTAAGACGTTAGGAAACTTTAATTTTAGCTTTAAAAACTGAGCAATTGGATATAATAAGATTGCAAACAAAAACGACATTATAATGGGAACAATTATATTTTGCCCCATGTAAAATATAAAAACAATAGAAATTAAACCTAAACTTATTAACGTGAGCTTTGCATAAAAAGGAAATTTCAGTTCTTTGTTCATATAGAGATGGTTTATGTAGTGTTAAAAGTATAAAACTACAATATTTACAGTACAAAAATGAATATAAAACTCCAAATTGTAATTACATCATTCCTTCAAATGATTACAAGATTATCACTTCATAATTTTTTTGTTACACTGTAAAAACGCAACTTTTAATCTGTAAACTCTTGCTCTGCGTACTTGTTTTTAATAATCGAAATTCCTTTTTGCAGTAACAAATTGTTTGGAAAAATGATTTTTTCACCTTCATCGGTCAATAAAAAAACATGAAATGCACCTATATCTTCAATCTCTGCTTGAATTGGAAAATCTTTATCATGAATTTTTATCACATCACCAATTTTAAACGGAAATGAAAAAAACAAGATAATTCCAGAGGTAATATTGCTTAAAATAGACCATTGTGCAAACATGGCTACACCTACAACGGTAGTAAATGAAGATAAAGCAATAATAATATCTTTGGGTTGTACTCCCCAAACAATAATCAAGGCAATTACTACTAATATATTGATGAACAAATGAAGGTATTTGATCACTAAATTAGTTCTGTGCTCAATTGTTAAATTAGACTTTGCATATCTTCTCACAATTTTTGTTGTGACGTATCGTAAAAAAAAGAGTAATACGCCTACGATTCCCGTAGCTATAATCTCTTTAGAATATTCGTTTACCAATTGAATCAACATAGGCTTTATAATTTTGAAAGGTAATCAAACACTTTATCAGTAGGCATTCCCATCACGTTAGCATAAGATCCTTCAATTCTTGAAACTCCTATAAAACCAATCCATTCTTGAATTCCATAAGATCCAGCTTTGTCATAAGGTTTATAATTTTCTAAATAATACGCAATAGCTTCATCACTTAGTGCAGTAAAAGTGACTTTTGTAACTTCATGAATAACCTCTATTTTTTTCGAAGTTTTAAAACAAACGGATGTAATTACTTCATGTGTCGCATTCGATAAGGATTTTAAAATTTCAAAAGCATTTGCTTTATCTTTTGGTTTACCCAAAGCTTTACCTTCATGCCAAACAATAGTGTCACTAGTCACTAAAAGATCATTTTTATCCAGTTCAGTTTCAAATGCTGATGCTTTTAACACTGCTAAGTAATCAGTTATTTCGTGCGCTTTTAATTCAGGCGGATAAACTTCTTCTATTTCTTTGACTCGTATTTCAAAATCGAGATCTAAATCTTTAAAAAATTGTTGGCGTCTTGGCGAACCTGATGCCAAAATTATTTTGTAATCTTTCAGTTTGTTTTTAAGCATTGTATTTGATGTTTATTCGGATAATAGCTGATGATAAAATTCCAAAAAAGAGTATCCATTTGAGTACAACGCTCAAATTTTTAAAATCTTTAGTTGCGTTTGCAGTATATATTTTAACAATAAAAAATAATAAAGGACCTACTACAAATAACAACAAATAAATAGTTACAAAAAATAAGTTTAATAAGTAACTGTTAATATAATACAATATGGCTGCAAGAGGAATAAAGCTTAGGGCAAAAACAGTTTTTGCGGTTCTGGACTTTCCTATTGCAATAGGTAAAGTGTACATACCTTGATTAAAATCACCATCATTATCCTCAATATCTTTGACAATTTCTCTAATAAAATTAATCATAAAAGCAAAGACAGCGTAGTCAAGAAGTATTGAAAATAAAATACCCATTTGCTGTTTATTATCAGGTCCGGTGGCAGGATATAAATCAAAAACACCTATAATTACAACACTAAAAGACAATAAAAGTGCTACAATTACATTGCCTATTAATAACATTTGCTTTAAACTTGTTGCATATAGGTAGAGCGTAGCTGCTATCAATACAAAAATTGAGGCAAAACCAGGTTTAGATATTACATTTGAAAGATAAAAACCTATTCCTACACCCACAATTGTGAGTCCCACATATAAATTGTAAGCTTGAGATTCAGAAATACTTTTTCCAACGGTAATTCTATTGGGTTTGTTGATGGCATCTGTACCTTGATCAAAAATATCATTTATCACATAGCCACCTGCTGCAATACATACAGAAGATAGAACAAGTAAAAGGTATTGCCAGTCTTTGAGTGCCAATGTTACATTTTCGAATTGAAAATAACCAAATCTAAAAACGAGTTGCATCAAAGGAAGCATGAAAAGATTTTGATATCGAATGAGTCTTAAATAGTGCATAATTTTACGTTTAAAATCATTTTAAAACTAAATTGATTTTATGAAGTATGGGTATTAAAAATGTTTTTATCTAATCATGATTACCTTCAAAATGGGTATTCCATTTTCCTTGAGTTTTCATAACTTGTTCAATAACATCACGCACAGCTCCTTTACCACCATGTTTATGGGATATATAGCCTGAAATGGTTTTTATTTCAGGACTAGCATCTTGCGGGCAGGTAGGTAAACCTACTAATTTCATCACATGATAATCCGGAATATCATCACCCATGTATAATACGTTTTCAGGTTTTATTTGGTACAAACCGGCATATTCATTAAAGGTTTCCACTTTATTAGGTGTGCCCAAATAAATATCGGTTATACCTAGATTTTGCAAACGAACTCGAACACCTTCGTTACTTCCGCCAGAAATAATACACACCTTATATCCGCTTTCTACAGCCGCTTTCATGGCATATCCATCGCGAATATTCATTGTTCTTAACATTTCACCTTCATTGGTCACAAAAACAGATCCGTCTGTAAGCACGCCATCTACATCAAAAATAAATGTAGTGATATCATTCATTATTTCTTTATAACTTTTTGACATTTTCTTGTATAGATTGGGTTAGAATTTTATAAATGTTTAAATATTTTTTGTGTGCCAAAAAAGCTTCGTGAGCTTCAATGGTTTTTTGGTCGTTCCTTTTTGCAGGCCCTGTTTGGGCTTCTTGTGGAGTTAAAACTGCAAGTTTTTCAACAGTTTCAAAAATTAACGGCTTCAAAATTTCAAAAGGAATTTGGTTGTCCTGACAAATTTCTTGGCTAATTTGGAACAAATGATTGGTGAAATTATTAGCAAATACGGCAGCAACATGCAATGCTCTTCGTTGTTCTGAATTGATTGCATACACTTTTTTAGAAATAGATTGTGCTATTTTAAGAAGCATATGATAATCTGGTGCATTTTCACTTTCAAGACAAATAGGTATTTTAGAAAAGTCTACTTTTTTATTTTTTGTAAAAGTTTGTAAAGGATAAAAAACACCTTTTCTATTGTCTTCATGGATTGCGGTAAGTGGAATGCTACCAGATGTATGCACCACTAACCTATTTTTAAAAGGGAGTTTTGCTGAAACTTCTTCAATAGCATCATCGGTTATACATATAATATACACATCGGCCTCGGCAAGGGAACTAAAATCATCTGTAATTTTATTCCAAGGCAGTAGGTGAGACAGTGCTGATTTTTGTCTTGTGTATACTTGTATTAATTCAATTTCTTTGTTTTGGTCCTCCACTTGAAAAGCCTCAATTAAATGTTGAGCTACATTTCCAGAACCTATAATCACTACTTTATGCATCATACAAAATTAGAAAAAAAAATATAAAAAAAAATCAATTGCAGATTACTGCAAAAATGTAACCATTTGAAGCCGAAAATAAATGTTTTTCTCTCTTAACACCTCCTTAATTTTGATTTAATTAACAAATGTCAGCTAAAAGTACTCAACATTTTTAAGTACTTTTGTGGCAATTTTACAAAACATAATCTCCTAAAAATGGAAAAAAAAATAGTTTCTTTTTTGTTTTCTACACGTTTGATGGCTTTCTTGTTCATAGCATATGCAGTTGCTATGGGTACAGGAACTTTTATAGAAAGTAAATACAATACAGACACTGCAAAAATCTTGATTTACAATGCTTGGTGGTTTGAGGCCATTCATGTCTTTTTTGTGATTAATTTTATTGGTAACATCAAGCGATATCAATTATTAAAAAAAGAAAAGTGGGCTACCTTGTTGCTTCATTTGTCTTTTATTTTCATCATTATAGGGGCATTTGTAACCCGTTACATCAGTTATGAAGGAGTAATGCCTATACGTGAAGGAGCTGCTGAAAATCAAATTTTTTCAGAGAAAACGTTTCTTACCGTCTTTGTTGATGGCGAATATAAAGGCGAAATGAAGCGTAGGGTTTTTGAAAAACAAGTTTTACTTTCACCTGTTACAAATAATGATTTTAGTATTACTGGAAAATTTGCCGACACCCCATTTGAAGTAGAATATGAAAGCTTTGTGATGGGTGCCAAGGAATTTATAAAACCTGATCCTAAGGGGATTGTATACTTAAAAATTGTTGAAGCCGGTGATGGTGGCAGGCACGAACATTTCCTGAAAGAAGGTGAAGTTCAAAACATTCATAACGTTTTGTTTTCACTTAATAAATTCACTGATGGAGCTATTAATATTACCACAACTGGAAAGGAGTATACCATTCAAACTCCATTTGAAGGGAATTTTATGCGTATGGCCGATAAGTTGCAAGGTAAAGTGACCAAGGATAATGCACAACCTTTAATGATGCGTTCTTTATACAGCATAGGCGAAATGCGTTTTGTATTTCCAGATCCTGCCGTAAAAGGAGTAATAGACTACGAATCGGATAATGATTTTAAAGCTAAAACGCATGAGGATGCTATTACATTTAAAATAAAAGCAGAAGGTCAGGAAAAAACAGTTACTTTGTTAGGAACTAAAGGTAAAGTAGGGGAGTCCAAAACGGTTAAAATGGGAAAAATAGATTATTCGTTTTTCTACGGAAGCAAAGCTTATGTGTTACCTTTTAAAATCAAATTAAATGATTTTATTGCACAAAAATATCCAGGAACAGAGAAAAGTTATTCCTCTTTTGAGAGTAAAGTAACCGTTCAAGATAAAGAGCCATTTGATGCCCGAATTTATATGAATAATGTTTTAGATTATGAAGGATATCGTTTTTTTCAATCGGGATTTGACCCGGATGAAAAAGGAACTATTTTATCCGTAAACCATGATTTTTGGGGTACGTTATTAACTTACATCGGTTATTTTATGTTGTATTTTGCTATGATGGCCATTATGTTTACTAAATATTCAAGATTTGCTGATCTAAAAAGAAAATTGGATGTTGTGAAATCCAAAAAAGCAAAATTGTTAGGAGTGTGCCTCTTGTTTTTTAGCATCGGTGGTATGGCTCAAGAACACGATCATGCTGAACATGAAGGTCATGCACATACTGAAGCTCCGGCAAGTGAGGCAGCTGCTAGTGAAAAACCAGCACAACACAACAGTCATTCTAAGAAAAAATTAAGCCAAGAGGAATTATTGGCTTTAATAACAAAATATAAGGTTTCTGAGGCTCATGCAGCAAAGTTTGGGAGATTAGTGATTCAAGATGGTGGTGGAAGAATGAAACCAATCAACACTTTTTCATCAGAATTGTTACGAAAAGTAAGCCAGAGTGATTCTTATAATGATATGAATTCTGATCAAGTTTTCTTATCCATAACTCAGTATGCTAGTTATTGGATTGAGATTCCTATCATTCATTTAAGAAAAGGAAACGATAGTATAAGAAAAATAATTGGTGTTGATAGCAAAGCAAAGGTTGCACCGTTCGTAGCATTTTTTGATGAAAAAGGAAATTACAAACTTTCTAAATACCTAGACGAGTCCTATAAAGCGGCTAATCCAAATCAATTTGAAAAAGATTTTATCGATACAGACAAAAGGGTAAATCTTATGGAGTCTGCATTGAGTGGTCGTATCCTGAAAATTTTCCCGATTCCAGAGGATAAAAACAATAAGTGGGTTTCCTTTTTAGAATTGAATGAAGCTGGTTTTAATGGCATAGAGGCTACATATACCAAAAATGTTTTGCCTTTGTATTTTGGTTCATTAGCAACGGCATCTACGTCAGGAGATTTTAAAACTGCTGATGAATTGGTAGAAAGTATTACTGGTTTTCAAAAACGTTTTGGTAGTAAAGTAAGACCAAGTGAGGACAGAATTACATCAGAGGTATTGTATAACAAATACGATATTTTTAGTAAATTGACCACTTGGTATATTTTAGCTGCTATTGCAATGTTGTTTTTTACCATTTTACAAATTTTCAAAGAACGTAAGTGGTTGCAATTTTCAGTAAATGGAATGCATATAATAATTGGTTTACTTTTTGTTTTACATACAGTAGGTTTAATTGCAAGATGGTATATTTCTGGACATGCACCTTGGAGTAATGCTTATGAATCTATCATTTATATTGCATGGGCAACAATGTTTTTTGGATTGGCATTTGACCGTAAATCAAAACTTACTGTGGCTTCCTCAGCATTTGTAACTGCAATGATTTTATTTGCAGCAAACTTGAACTGGATTGATCCCGAAATTGCCAACCTACAACCTGTTTTGAACTCGTATTGGTTAATGATTCACGTTGCAGTGATCGTAGGAAGTTATGGTCCATTAGCTTTAGGTATGATTCTGGGAGCTGTAGCATTATTGCTAATTATGTTTACCAATGAAAAGAATAAAGTAAAAATGGATTTAAACATTCAAGAAATTACTTATATCAATGAAATGGCACTTACAATTGGACTTATCATGCTTACCATTGGTAACTTTTTGGGAGGACAATGGGCCAATGAAAGTTGGGGTAGGTATTGGGGATGGGACCCAAAAGAAACTTGGGCTTTGATTACCATTATGGTTTATGCATTTGTAATTCATGCTCGTTTTGTTCCTTCATTGCGTGGAAAATGGATTTTTAATTTAATGAGTATGTTCGCCTTTATTTCTACATTGTTTACGTATTATGGAGTGAACTTTCACTTAGTAGGATTACACTCGTATGCAAGTGGTGAAGCACATTCGCTAAGTTGGATTTGGTATACAATTGGGGGCATTGCATTATTTGGTGCTTTATCCTATCCGAAATATAGAAAGTATTATAAGAAATAAATAGTATCACTGTTTATTGAAAAGGGTTTAACTTTAATAGAGTTAAGCCCTTTTTTTTTGTTACATATGTTGATATTCAACTTTTGATTGTTATTTTTTTTAGTTGGTTTAAAAGTCTTCCGTTCGAAAAAAACTTTCACTTTAATTTTTTTTTAAGCTTGTGTTGTTTATAGTGTTGTTAATCATGAATTTATGATTTGTCGTATTAAACTTGTTAATATTATGTATTTCCGTTTAAATGCAAATTTAATCGTTGAAATACGTTTTATTTATGTATTATTGTATAAAATATTAAATTTATGAGGTACTTACTTATATTATTTACGGTGACTTTTCAAGGTCAAGTTTTACATCATCAAATGATTTCGGCACAAGGGGTTTCTAAAAAATTACCAGATGGGATTTTAGTTTCACAAACGATTGGCCAAAATAGTAATATTGGAACTTCAAGTTTTGATTATGTGATTCAGCAGGGATTTCAACAGAGTTTTTGGGGAAAGTATATTGCCTCAAACCCACCCGAGAAAATAAAATTTAATACGTTTCCCAATCCATTTATTCAAACATTGAATTTCGAATTTTCAAAACCTATTGCAGATGATATTGAAATAAATGTATTTGATATTAGTGGCAGGTTATTTTTTAAACAAACCAAAAAAGCAGATGATTTCCTCTTGACTGTTTTACTTCCGGTTTTATCTAGAGGAGAGTACTTAGTTCGCTTAAGCACTTCAACGTTTACGGTATATACCAAAATCATAAAAATATGATAAAAAATTACGCTTCATTAGGTAAGTTATTACCAACAATTTTGGAAATAAAAAAAATGCTTTTTTGGGTTAAGAATGCTTTCAATTTTTATCAGTTTGTTGCCTTACGAATGCAGTTGTTACTTTCTTCTGTTTTTCTGCAGCAGTTGAAGTTATACCAAATTAGAATTTGTAGATATTTCTGTATGCAGATTAAACAAAATAGTAATGCTAGGATTATAAACCTTCCTATGATGATAGTACTACCAAAAGTTATATTACCAACTTGTAGGTAATTATATTTTATTGAGAATAACTTCAATCATATTTTTTTAAAATTTATCACATTTAATGAATCAAATTATGAAAAAAAATATTTTGCTCTTCATCTTTTTTCTTTGTGTAAAGGGTTTTGCACAAAGCAATGGAATTACCTATCAGGCTGTTATTTTGAAACCCACTAATAAAATTTCTACAGCAACTAGTAAAAATCTACCTGTAGCAAACAAAAACGTATGTATGCAATTCCAGTTTGTAGATGAGTTTTCAAAAATCGAATACCAGGAAGTTATTCAAACCACTACAGATCAATACGGGATGGTAAATCTTGTAATAGGTACAGGTACTCGTAATGGTGGATATGCATCATCTTTTAACGACATAACATGGGTTGCTGCTCCAAAAAGATTGGCAGTGAGTATCAATATATCTGGTGAATGCTCGTCATTTACTGAAATTAGCAATCAACCTTTTACAACAGTTCCTTTTGCTTATGCCGCAACAAACAGTACAAATGTTACGGGCGTTGTAGCTATTGAAAATGGAGGTACAAATGCTACAACTATTATAGGTGCAAAAACGACATTGGAACTGGATCAAGTTAATAACACATCGGATGCAGCAAAGCCAATTAGTGATGCTACGAAATCTGCACTCCAACTGAAAGAAGATATAGTCAATAAAAGCACTAATTTGTTGCAAGATGGAACTTCAGATGTTAAGTTTCCAACTGTAAAAGCAACTAAAACGTATGTGGATACAGGAATAAATACCGTATTTACAACAATACAATCAGCTTTAGATTTAAAAGCGAACTTAGCTTCGCCAACTTTTACAGGAACGGTTTCGGGAATCGATAAAACAATGGTTGGATTGTCGAATGTAGATAACACCAGCGATGCGAACAAACCTGTTTCTGCTGCAGCGCAAACTGCCTTGGATTTAAAAGCAAATTTAGCTTAGCCAACTTTTACAGGTACGGTTTCGGGAATCGATAAAACAATGGTTGGATTATCGAACATTGATAACACTAGCGATGCGAATAAACCCGTTTCAGCTTCTGCGCAAAACGCATTAGATTTGAAGGCAAATTTAGCATCACCAACATTTACAGGAACGGTTTCAGGAATCGATAAAACAATGGTTGGATTATCAAATATAGACAACACCAGCGATGCCAATAAACCAACTTCAGCAGCAACACAATCAGCCTTAGATTTAAAAGCAAATTTAGTTTCGCCAACATTCACAGGGACTGTTTCGGGAATTGATAAAACAATGGTTGGATTGTCGAATGTAAATAACACCAGCGATGCGAACAAGCCAACTTCATTAGCAACACAGTCAGCTTTAGATTTAAAAGCAAATTTAGCTTCACCAACTTTTACAGGAACCGTTTCGGGAATTGATAAAACGATGGTTGGCTTAGCAAACGTTGATAATACTTCGGATGCAAATAAACCTGTTTCAACTGCTACTCAATCAGCTTTAGATTTAAAAGCAAATTTGGCTTCGCCAACATTTACAGGAACGGTTTCTGGAATTGATAAAACAATGGTTGGCTTAGCAAACGTTGATAATACTTCGGATACCAGCAAACCTGTTTCAACTGCTACTCAATCAGCTTTAGATTCAAAAGCAAATTTGGCTTCGCCAACATTTACAGGAACGGTTTCGGGAATTGATAAAACGATGGTGGGATTATCGAATATTGATAACACCAGCGATGCGGACAAACCTGTTTCATCTGCTGTGCAAAACGCTTTAGATTTAAAAGCGAATTTAGCTTCGCCAACATTTACAGGAACAGTTTCTGGAATTGATAAAACAATGGTTGGCTTAGCAAACGTTGATAATACTTCGGATACCAGCAAACCTGTTTCTGCTGCTGCGCAATCAGCCTTGGATTTGAAAGCAAATTTAGCTTCGCCAACATTCACAGGAACCGTTTCGGGAATTGATAAAACAATGGTTGGCTTAGTAAACGTTGATAATACTTCGGATGCAAACAAACCCGTTTCGGTTGCTGCGCAATCTGCCTTGGATTTAAAAGCGAATTTAGCTTCGCCAACTTTTACAGGAACCGTTTTAGGAATTGATAAAACGATGGTGGGCTTGGCAAACGTTGATAACACCAGCGATGCGAACAAACCTGTTTCAGCTGCTGCTCAAACCGCTTTAGATTTAAAGGCAAATTTAGCTTCGCCAACTTTCACAGGGACAGTTTCGGGAATTGATAAAACAATGATTGGACTTGGAAATGTGGACAACACCAGCGATGCCAACAAACCCGTTTCAGCATCAACGCAAACCGCTTTAGGTTTGAAGGCAAATTTAGCTTCACCCACTTTCACAGGAACCGTTTCGGGAATCGATAAAACGATGGTTGGACTTGGAAATGTTGACAACACCAGCGATGCAAACAAATCAGTTTCAGCTGCTGCGCAATCAGCTTTAGATTTGAAAGCAAATTTGGCTTCACCAACATTCACAGGAACGGTTTCGGGAATTGATAAAACGATGGTTGGTCTTGGAAATGTAGACAACACCAGCGATGCAAACAAACCAACTTCAGCAGCAACACAATCAGCTTTAGATTTAAAAGCGAATTTAGCTTCGCCAACTTTTACAGGAACGGTTTCGGGAATCGATAAAACAATGATTGGCTTAGCAAACGTTGATAATACTTTGGATGCCAACAAACCAGTTTCTGCGGCAACACAAACCGCTTTAGATTTAAAAGCGAATTTAGCTTCGCCAACTTTTACAGGAACGGTTTCGGGAATTGATAAAACGATGGTGGGATTAAGCAATGTAGATGATACCAGCGATGCCAACAAACCTATTTCAGCACCTGCGCAAACCGCATTAGATTTGAAGGCGAATTTGGCTTCACCAACTTTTACAGGTACCCCTTTGGCACCAACGGCAACATCAAATACTAATTCTGATCAAGTTGCTACAACGGCATATGTAACTAGTGCTATATCTGCTTCAACAATACCTGATGCTACTGTTTCAGTAAAAGGAAAAATACAACTAGCAGGAGACTTAACAGGAACTGCTGATTTACCAGCTATTGCTAATGATGCAATTACAAGTACTAAAATTAAAGATGGAGAAATAGTTAATGTAGATATTTCTTCCACTGCTGAAATCCAAGATACAAAATTAGCAACAATTACTACAGCTGGAAAGGTTAGTAATAGCGCCACTACGGCTACAGAACTACATACCGGTTCTAGTATAGTATCAAGAGATATTTATGGAAGTTTTGCGGCAGGAAATATTACTGCAGCTGGATTAACTACTTCAGATAATATTAATGTTCATGGAATAACAATAGGCACAAAGGGAGGATCCAACAACATAGGAATTGGAGACACTGCTTTTACTTGGTCAAGTCCAATAGGAAATAGTAATACGGTTTTAGGTATTTATGCATTTACATCCTCATCGGGTAGCAATAATACTGCTATAGGGAATAATGCGATCCGTCAGGGTGGTGGTTCAGGCGATAATAACACAGCAGTAGGAGCTGCTTCGCTTTCAAATGGTCAAGCTGCAAATAATAATACTGCTATTGGAGTTGGTACATTGACTCAATCTACTGGTACGGATAATACAGCATTAGGATATAATTCGGGTAGTGTTATTACTACTGGTACTCAAAATACTTTTTTAGGTAGTACTGCAGCTGCTCAAAATGGCAGCGAATCTATTAACAATGCAACTGCCATTGGATATGGTGCGGTAGTTAATTCAAGTAACACTTTACAACTAGGAAATACATCGGTTATTAACGTGAAAACAAGTGGAACAATTACTGCTGGTTCAATTACAATTCCAAATAATGATGGAACTGTCGGTCAAGTATTGGCAACAAATGGATTGGGTATATTAACATGGATTACACCTTCTACAACAGCAACAGCCTATAGTGGTGTAGTACCGGTGATCAATGGAGGTACAGGTTCATCAACTCAAAACTTTGTAGATTTAACTAATAATCAAACTATAGACGGTATTAAGAATTTTAGCGCTGATGCAGTGATTAACGGAGTTACTGTAGGTAGAGGGAATTTTAATGAAAACTCAAATACAGCTGTTGGACTAGGAACTTTAGCAAATAATGCTGGGTATGCTAATACTGGAGTAGGTAGAGAGGCATTAGCCTCAAATGGGGCGGCCGGAGGAAATACGGCATTGGGTTACATTGCATTGTCTAACAATGTTTCAGGAACAGACAATGTTGCCATAGGTACGCAAACATTGCAGACAAATGTATCAGGGTCACAAAATACTGCTATTGGAAAAAATGCAAATGTTGCAACAGATGGTATTTCTAATTCGGTAGCAATTGGCGCAAATGCAATTGTTACCTCTTCAAATACTATTCAATTAGGATCAGATGGTAGTGGTTCACATGCACCTATAACAGATGTGAAAACTAGCGGTGTTATCACTGCAGCAGCGTTCAAAGTAGCCGGAGGGACAGCTGCACAATTTTTAAAAGCAGATGGTTCGGTTTCAACGCAAGCTATTACAGAAGTTGCAGACGAATTTAGTGCTAGTACGGCGCAAACTACATTTACTTTGACGCAAACTAAATCACCCAACAGTAAAGTTAAAATGTATATCAATGGAATACGAATTAGTAATACTGCGTATTCAGTATCAGGAAATACATTAACTTATATTCCATCTAATAACGGATCTTATTCGTTGTCAGTAAATGACCGAATTCAATTTGATTATTTTTATTAATAGCAGCTTCTAAAACCAAAACAATATGAAGTTTTTTATAAAAATTGTTTTTATTCTTTCAATGTTTTTTACATTTCAAGGAAATGCTCAAAATAGTTTAGATGTCTTAGGACTAAGTAATGCTAATCCTGCAGCCGTTGCATATAGTTTGAGAAAATTAAGTACTTCTTATATTGGCAATGCGATACAAGTTCGTCGCAGTAGCGATGATGCCACACAAGATATCGGATTCGATAGTAATGGCTCATTAGATTCTGCAGCGCTATTAACATTTGTGGGCGGTCAAGATGGTTATGTTAGTATTTGGTACGATCAAAGTGGGAATAATAGAGACCTTGTAAAACTAGATTTAAGTCAACAGCCTAGAATTGTATCAAACGGAACCTTTAAATATATAGGGACTAAGATTGCAATTGATTTTTCGGGGAACAAAGGCTTGGTTTATTCTGGATCTTTAAATTTGGCAAGTGTTACAGCAGTGATACGATCAGAATCTACTAACTGGCCAGGTTATCACTGTATTCTAGATGGGACTCCTAGAATTGGGGGAATATTAGAAAATGGAGGAACTAATTTTCATTCTAATGTGTCTCCTGTAGCTATTTGGAGAAACGGAATTTCAAAATTGATTTCGAGTTCATTAGGGCCTACAAATGAAAGCATGGTATTGTCAATTACTACCAGTACGGATAATTTGAGCCAAATTTCCATTGGTAATTATGATGGTGGATCTAATGGAGGCTCTATTTTGCAGAACGAAGCAATTGGTTTTTCTACGTTGAATACAGTAGGAGTTAGACAATTATTAGAGTGCAATCAAGGAAGTTATTATGGAATTCCATTAACGTTATGCACAACAGCAATCCTAACCAGTCCTTCACCACTAAATAGGTTTGAATGTAGAGGAACCATTGCAACCCCATTAAGCGTTGAAGCTACAGGTCAGAACCTAACTTTTCAATGGTATAGCAATACCATTCCAAGTACTGTGGGTGGTACATTAATTGCTGATGCTACTTCAGCTACTTTTATTCCACCAACCGTAAATAATGGCACTACATATTATTATGTTGTTGTTTCTGGAAGTTTGGGTTTACCAGCGGTAAGTCTCATTTCGGGGCCTGTAATCGTTGAAGAACTAGGGCCTGTTACAATAAATCCAGCTTCAGTTACCATTAATGCGGGAGATACGGCAACCCTTACAGCATCCGGTGCAATTACTTATTCATGGAGTAGCGTTTTATATACCCCTTTGGATCAAGTAACAACTGCTAAGTTGGCTGTTGGATTGCGATTGCTGAAATCTAATTATACGGGATTTGCTGTTCGATTAAGACGTGCAAGTGATAATGTTGAAGCTGATTTTGGCTTTTCAGGTAAAAATCTAGATACAGCAGCAATTGATTCTTGGCTCGGAGTTTCAGCTGGATATTGTGTAAAACTGTATGACCAGTCAGGAAATGGAAATGACATGGTTGCGCCTTCAACTAGTGCACAACCACTTTACGTTGCATCAGGATTAAATTCAAAACCTATTTTAAGGTTCAATACTTCACAAAGTATTAAAAATAATTTTAATTTTTCTACTCCTTACTCGGTGGTGTATACTGCAAAACAAACAGGTCCTAGTAGAGGTAGAGTTTTAAATGGTTCCAATAATAATTGGCTTTTAGGATGGTGGGGAGGAAGTAAAAGTCAGGCCTATTTTGAGGGTTGGGTTTCACAAGAAAACGGAATTCCTGCAGACAATAACGCTTATGTATACTCAGGAACAGGTAACGGGTCAGCGTCATTTGTTTTTGAAAATAGTATTGTTAAAACGATTTCTCAAAATGGAGGTAATGGCAGTCCTAATGGGTTACGAATTAATGAAAGTGAACCGTCTGATGCTGATGTTGCTGATATTTTTGCCTTTGACTCCGTACTTTCAGAAGTAGACAGAATAAAGGTAGAGCTAAGCACAGGAAACTATTACGGAATTTTTCCAAATATTCCCTTGGGACTTACAGCATCTATAGATGTATCTCCAACTGAAACAGCAACATACTATGTATCTGGTTTTTCTTTAAATGGTGCTTGTGTAGTAAACAATTCAGTAACAGTAACAGTTTTAAAAGATCCTAACCTTAGTAGTTTTGGAAACGTAACCAAGACTTTCTTTGACGGATCTTATACTATTACGCCACCAACAAGTCAAAGTACAGGTAGCATTTCATACGCCAGTAGTAATCCTAGCGTTGCCACCGTAAGCGGATCTAATGTGACAATAACAGGTCCTGGAACTACTACAATTACTGCTACGCAAAATGCAAATGCTACACATTTTTCCAAATCAATTACAGCAACTTTAACAGTAAATAGTGTTACGGTTCTTACCAATAACGGAAAAATTTCGACCACAGATTCTAATTATATCAATAAAAGCGGAGCTTTGCAAACCAGTAATTCGCTAACACCGTTTGGAGGTAAAACCAATACAAGATCAAATGATGGACTTTCGGCTGGTACAGCAGGAAGTAGCGCACTTCAAATAAAAACAGATTATCCATCTGCAACGGATGGATTGTATTGGATTGTAAATCCTAATATTAATGGAGGTTCGCCATTTCAAATATATGCAGATATGACTACCGATGGTGGTGGATGGACATTGATATTATGTAATAACAATAATTCAGGTTGGAATGGAACTAATGCTATTCTAAGAAATGAAACAGTTCCAACGATTAATGGTCAATATTCAATTATAGCCTATGCAGATTATCTAAAAAAGAGTTCTAGCGGTTTTCAATATATGATAGAAGCTTCAGCAAGAGGTCGTTGGGGTGGTATTTGGACTGCTAACCAAGCGTATAGTTTTGTTAACACCAATAATACTCAAACAGATATTACTTTAAATACAAAATTTGATTCTTGGAATTACAATAATGACGGAATTGAACAAATTATGCCTTGGTATGCAAATGGTTCACAAGGAGCTATAACAACAAGTAGCGACCCCAATGGAGCATGGTGGGGTACTTTAGTTTCCACAAGCGGATTCTCTCCTGCGCCATGGATGGGTTGTTGTGGTAATGATAATCCAGGAATTATTTGGTATTGGGTACGTTAAAAGTAGAATGTTATAAATTGAATTAAAAAAGGTTCAACTGTTGTAAGTTGAACCTTTTTAATGTGATTCTAAATTTTTTAAACTTTACCTAGCGTATACAATTGCTCCATTGTAGGGGATACGCTTCCGCCAGCAGGCTCAAGTGTTATCCCAAAAGCTTGTGCTTCATTCGCGTTATTTATAGCAAATAATTTTTGATCATTTTTATCAAAATTTTCTAATAAACCAATACTTGTAGGGGTTAACGGATCTAGTTTTAAAGCCCATACTTGATAAACCATTCCTTTTGGTGGTTCAGGTAATCCCGATGCATCAACATAAACTACCTTTGTGTCTTGGTTCCAATATACTTTAGCAAAAGACTCTGGTGCAACTGCTTGACCGCCCAAACCTACAACCGTATTTTTAGTATCTCTTACTACGGCTAAACTGGTTTCAACTGCTGTATTTTTAATTTTTAAACTTTTAAATTCTTTCTCTAAAGTTGCTTTTTCAAGTTTTGTAGCAGCTACTTGCTTTGAAGTAACATTGAGCTCATTGTATTGATATCCTGCACCTAGAAGTAATAGCAACGCTGCAGCCCAACCCAAATATTGCATTTTATTACTGCTACTTTCAAGTGCTATCACAGGAGCGTGTTTCAATTCTAGTTTTTCTTTAATTTTCTCAAAGTTGGCTACTGAGTGAAAAGGGGAAAAACTTGATGATAAAGCAACGATTGCTTTTTCTATAGCAATAATTTCTGAGTTTATTTCAGCAGAATTTTTTGCTTTGCTGGCCACTTCTTCGCTTTCAGACTCACTAAGTAAGCCGTAAACATAAAGTTCCAGAATTCCTGATTCTATATATTCTTTTGTTTCCATTAGATTTTCAAATAATTTCTTAAATCGTTAATACAATTTCTATTTTGCGTTTTTACGGTTCCTAAAGGAATTGCCAACTCGTCACTAGCCTCTTGTTGGGTATAGCCTTTAAAAAAAAGTAAATCTATAATTTGAATACACTTTGGTTTAAGCTTCTTTACAAAGTCCTGTAGTCCAATAGTATCCATCTTATCGGCCAGTTTCGAACTATCTTCAAAATGATTTACGAAATTATCTGTGGACAGGTTTTTTTGGCTATTATTAAAGTTCTTAGATCTAAGTTTATCTATTGAAGTGTTTCTAGCAATATTTAAAATCCAAGTATAAAAACGTCCTTTACTTTCATTATAAGAATCGATGTTTTTCCATATTTTAACAAATACTTCTTGTAGAACATCTTCTGCTTCTTCTCTGTTTTTTACTAAAACATTTATGACTGAGAACAAACTCTTAGAATACATATCATATAGATGTGTAAAAGCTCTCTCGTCCTTTTCATAGATTAATACCAATAGTTCTTCTTGACTCATTTTGAATGTTTATTTTTTTAGCACTACAAATTTAAACTTTAGTATTTATAAATTAGTACAATTTATTTAATAGTATTGCTTTCTTGGTTACAATATTTAATGCAATTATAAATAGTATGTAAAATGATAAAGGATTAAAACTAAATTCCAACAATCTTCGTATATCTATAAATAATGTGTTTGTTACACTTATGTGTTGAACACAGCAAACAAATTGTTGTTCATAAACAAGTTAAACCTGAGGTTTAGCAATAGAAATTTAAATACCACATTAGTTTCGTTGTTTTATTTGTTGGGAAGCTTGGTTCATCATACAGCCAAGCTTCTTTTTTTTTAACTACTGTTTAACATATTTATTTATCAGTAAAACAAATATTTGATTATTTTTACCAAAAAAATACTATGAAAAAATTATTATTCTTTACAACTGTTATTTTTTCTCTTTACAGCTGTCAAAATCAAGCACAACCAAAAAAAATGGAAACGAGTAACTACACAACACCAATGACTAAAGAAACAATATACCAATATAAAGTAGAAGATTTATCAGGTAAAACATTTGATTTTAGTACGCTAAAAGGAAAAAAAGTAATTATTGTAAATACAGCATCTAAGTGTGGATTAACACCTCAGTACAAAGATTTAGAAGCGGTTTACAAAGAATATAAAGATAAAGGTTTAGTAATTGTTGGTTTTCCGGCAAATAATTTTGCTTCGCAAGAGCCAGGTACAAACGAGGAAATTGCAACGTTTTGTCAAATGAATTATGGGGTAACCTTTCCTATGATGGATAAAGTTTCAGTAAAAGGAGATGATATGGCTGCGATATATCAGTTTTTAACTCAAAAATCAAAAAATGGTTTGCAAGATTCAAGTGTGGAATGGAATTTTCAAAAATATTTAATAAATGAAAATGGAGAACTAGAAAAAGTAATTTCACCTAGAGTGCTTGTAACTGATCCTGAAGTTATTAATTGGATTAAAGCATAATCAGTTAGCTAACTTTATAAAGTTAAATATTTTAAAAGAGATTTTCAGTCAAATGAAAATCTCTTTTTTTGTGTTTTAATTCAGTGTTGAATATTTTCTAAACTTTGAACTATTAAGAAATTAAGTTACATTAAGAATCAGCACTTAATTTTTCTTAATTTCTTAATGGTTTATTTTTTCCTCTAGAATTTTTCATTTTTAAAAATATCTGCAACGGCAGCTTCATAATTACGAATGCTTTGTGCTTTTTTAATTTTTTTCAATACTTTGTGTGGATTGGCAAACGTAACCGAAAAATATTCCCATAAGTGGTACATTTTTAATAAAATATGAGCCTGTCCAGAAAGTGACTCACTATAAATAGCATACAAAGTATCGTGAAAAGCGTTCAATACTTCCATTTTATTAGTAGGATACTCATGCGTATTATTTTTTATCATACTTGGCAAGAAAGGATCTGAGATTAATCCTCTCCCAATCATCCAGTGATCAATACTTGGATAACGTTCTTGCATTTCATGAAACTTCGCTACTGAGGTTATGTCTCCGTTGTAATACAATTTATGTTTGGTAGTATCAATACATTTTTGAAATCCATCAAGATCTACACCGCCTTTGTACAATTGTTTTCCTAAACGGGCGTGGATAGCTATATTTTTTAAGGGATATTTATCAAGAATAGGGAGGACATCAATAATTTCTTGAGGAGATTCATATCCCAATCGCATTTTCATAGATACTAGGATATCTGTTTCATTGTGTGCTCTTTCTAGTATGTGATTGATTTTTTCGGTGTTGCTAATCAACCCAGATCCCATCCCAGATTTAGTTACCATCGGGTAAGGACAACCCAAGTTCCAGTTGAGTTCTTTGTAACCAAGTTCTCGTACATATTTAGCAACAAACAAAAATTCCTCCGCATCATTTGTAATGACTTGCGGAATTACTTCTAATTCAAGATTGTTTTCTAAAAGTAAATCGCGCTCATAAGAGGGCTTGATCACTAATTTTCCATTTAGGCGAATGTATGGCGAATAAAAAGTATCAATACCTCCAAAAAGTTTGTTTTGGGCATTTCTAAATCTAAAGTCGGTAAAACCCTGTAAAGGGGAAGAAAGCAATGTAAAACTCATAAGTACTATAAAAATGCAAAGGTACCTTTTTCAAGCCAGTAACGCTAATTAAGGAGTCTTATTCTAAAATCAACTGCATAAACACAGAGTGCAACCAACGGTCAAATTTAAATCCTGATTCTTTGATTATGCCTATCGTTTTAAAACCAAATTTTTCATGAAATTCAACGCTACTATGATTTTCAGAATCAATAACAGCAATCATTGTGTGTAAATTTTGTTTTTTTGCAAGAACTATTAATTCTTCAAGAAGTAATTTACCTATTCCTTTTCCATGATGATCTTGGCTTACATATACAGAATGCTCAACCGTAAATTTATAAGCTTCTCGAAAACGGAATTCGCTATACATACCAAAACCTACAACAACTCCGTCAATTTCTGCAACGATCACAGGGAAATTTTTACTCTGTTTATCGGCTAAGATGCTCATTTGTTGCTCTAGTGTTCTAGTATTATAATCATACAAAGCCGTAGAATGTAAAATATTGTAATTTATAATCTCTAAAATAGATTGAGTATCTTCGGTTTTATAGGTGCGGATCGTAGTTTTCATGAGGTATTTATTTGCTTCAAAAATAGCAAATAACAGTTCAAATTCAAGGAAAAAGACCAGCGAATTTGTAAATTTGTATCAAAGAAATTAGATACAATGATATACCCCAAAATACCTTTGGCGCAAGGCATAATTGAAATTTGTTTGGCCAAGGGAATCACCAACATAATTATTTCCCCGGGTTCCAGAAATGCACCGCTTACCATAGGTTTTGTTAACAATCCTGCTTTTAAATGTTACAGCATTGCTGATGAGCGTTGTGCAGCCTTTTTTGGTTTAGGACTGGCACAACAAACGGCACATCCGGTGGCACTTGTTTGTACCTCTGGATCAGCTTTATTGAATTATTATCCTGCTTTTGCAGAGGCTTTTTACAGTCAAATTCCTCTTGTGGTGATTTCAGCAGATAGGCCTCAAAGTAAGATCGATATTGGTGATGGACAAACCATTAGACAGGAAAATGTATTCGAAAACCATTCCTTATGCAATGCTAATTTGCATGAGGATGTTTCGGCCGAGAATGATCTAAAAATCAACGAGGCAATCAATACGGCAATGACTCAAAAAGGACCCGTTCATATCAATGCTCCTTTTGAAGAACCTTTGTACGAAACCGTTGTAGAGCTTTCAGTCAAAGTGAATACTTTCGCTTCCGCAAATGTGACTCAGACGATTTCCATTGAAGACGTATCGGAATTTGCAACGATTTGGAACAATGCAGCTAAGAAAATGATTCTAGTGGGCGTCAACGAACCGAATGCCGTTAACGAGAAAGTAATTGAGGCTTTCGCCAAAGACGAGTCGGTTGTAGTGTTAACTGAAACGACTTCCAACTTACACCATGATACTTTTATCAATAACATTGACACGATAATTACCCCTTTTACAAATGAAGATTTTGAAAATTTTCGTCCGGAGATTTTAGTAACATTTGGCGGAATGGTCGTTTCAAAAAGGATCAAAGCATTTTTACGCAAATACAAACCCAAACACCATTGGCATATTGACTCTTGGAGAGCGTATGACACTTTTGGTGCTTTGACACACCATTTTGAAGTAAACCCAAATGTGTTTTTTGAAACCTTTCTGCCACTTGCAAACGCAGTAGAGAGTGATTATTTCAAGCAATTAGACGCTGTGAAAGCATTGCGAAAATTAAAAAGCGATATTTATTTAGATAAAATTCCTTTTTCGGATTTTAAAGTATTTGAGAGCGTTATTAAAGGTTTACCAATAAACAGCCATTTACAAATTAGTAATAGCTCGGCCATCCGCTATGCGCAACTGATAGACATTCACCCTACAATTGAAGTGTATTGTAACCGTGGAACTAGTGGAATTGATGGTAGTACATCAACAGCAATAGGTGCGGCTGTGGCCAATACAAAACCAACTATTTTTATAACGGGTGACATAGGTTTTTTGTATGATAGCAATGCATTATGGAACAGTTATATTCCTAAAAATTTCAAAATTATACTCATTAATAATGGTGGTGGAGGAATTTTTAGAATTCTACCGGGACATGAAGAAACGCCAGTTTTTAATACTTTTTTTGAGACATCCCATTGCTTGACAGCCGAACATTTAGCCAAAATGTATGGTTTAGCATATACAATTGCTAGTGATGAGGTAAGTCTAGAAAGTGGTCTGATTGCATTGTATGCGCAAAATGAAAAGCCATGTATTTTAGAAGTGTTTACACCTACATTACAAAATGATAGTATTTTATTGCAATTTTTTAAAGTATTAGTGTAATTTTTTTCTTGTTTTTAATGCAACTCTAAGATATAATGTTTAATTTTAGTCTGTTATAAACAAAAAAACAACTAAAAACTTTTATTTATGAGCGCAAGAGAAGAATTAATTGTAAAATACGCAGCAGATTTGAAAGAAAAATGCGGCGTTGATCCAGATATGGATTTATTAACTAAAGTTACAATAGGCTGCGGACCGTCAATTTATAATGCTGATTCAGCAACAGTAGCTGGAAGTCAGCAGTCAGAATTGGATACAGTAAAAAATAATTTCTTGATCAAGAAATTAGGCCTAACTGATGGACCAGAATTAGACGCTGCCATTGATGCAGTAATGGAAAAATATGGAAGATCTAATAGAAATAAGTACAGAGCCGTTATTTACTATTTACTTACAGTTCATTTCAAGAAAGAGAGTGTTTACAATTAATCTTTAGATTGATTACAGAATGTATAAAAAAAGCGTTTGTCGAATTGAGACAAACGCTTTTTTGTTAAATCACTTTTTTAATCAAAAACACGAGAATTAGTTTCTATTAAATTGATTTCATTCTTGAAAGTTAACGAATAGGGGTAGGGAAAACAGGTAAACTAGAATGTCCTAATGCATCAACCGCTTGTACTGCAAAGAAAAAATTATCTTTAGAATATGGAATTTCGGCCTTTGTATCTTTTACAAAAATAGTTTTTTCCCAGTGTTGTGATCCTGTTTCTCTAATAAGGATGTTGTATCCATAAACAGCTTTTCCTTCTGGCGCAGTCCAAAGTAAAGTAGAGAAATTGGTTAAATCTTTTACTTCAATTCCAACATTAGTTGGAGCTTTTGGCGACCAAGCTAAGTTGCTGAAAGTAGCCAAATTAGAACAGGTTACTTTCTTCATGTATTCAAAGTCCATGAATTCAGGAAGGTCACCATACTGAATGTTATTTTCTTTTCGCACATTTTGGTGTTGGTGATCGTAGTTTTCGTTCATCTCACAAAAACGAATCGCAGTAAAACCATTTTGGCTAAAAGGAGTATGATCTCCACCACGCAAGAAACGGTCATTGCGGTATACCAGGTTAATATCCAATTGATCTACGTATTGATTGGTTACAGTTTTAATGTAACGTGCTAACTGTCTTGATGGACTATCATTATCACGATTAGTTGATTTTCGCATTTTTGCTTCGGCTTCTGTTTCTAGATAAGGAATAGTTTCGCTAAAAACACGCACTCTAGTATTGTCACGCAATAAAGTGCCGCTTGATAAACTGTTGCCTATCATGTCATTGTTTAGCATTGCAATCAAATTCCATTTACCTTCTTTGGCAAGATCAGCAAGATGTTTAGCACCATACAAACCTTGTTCTTCACCCACTACAGCCACAAAAATGAGTGTAAAAGGAAATTCTCTTTGACTCATAATTCTGGCCAGTTCCATCATGGCAGCCACTCCCGAAGCGTCATCATTTGCGCCAGGCGCGTCAGATTTTGCGTCCATTACATCCGAAGCTCTAGAATCTAAGTGACCACTAATTATCATTACGCGATCATCAGTAGGATCTGTACCTTTTAAAGTAGCCATTACGTTTCCTAATTGACTATCCGTTGCAATTCGTTTTCCATCGGCTTTGATGGTAAAAAAATCAATGACAGAAGTAAGTCTCCCGCCAGAAGCCAAAGCATATTTGTCAAATTCTGATTTTACCCAGCGCTGTGCTGCGCCAATACCACGTGTATTGCTTTTGGTGTCGCTCAACGTATGGCGTGTACCAAACGAAACTAGTTTCCGAACGGTAGCTTCCATATTTTCAGATTTTACTTCGGATAGCATTTTTTTAATTTCGGGATCATCAACTGTAGATTGTGCAAAAGTTGTAATCGAAAAGCAGACAAATAGAATAAAGGTTGTTATAGGATTTGGTTTCATTAATTGTTTTTTTAGTTTCCTCAAAGTTAGTGAAAAAGAAAAAGAGTTGATCTTGTCCTTAAAATTTTAGGAATTGTTTGAGGTTAAAATAGTAAAGTTAGAAAATCGTATTTGTTTTTTTTAATTATCATAGTGTTTGTGTAACAGCTAACGAGAACAAAACCTCATAAAAAGGTGCTTCTGTTGTTTATGTTATGAAAACGATATTTCCTAATCTAGCCCCGATGGAAGTGAGTATCCCACGCTTTTGGGCGTGGATACTGCGTACAGCGGGACTACACGTCATAAAAAAACGAAGGTGGGTGCTCCTAAAAAGGAAAAGAGGAGCTATTTCCGTATTAGTTTTTTTGTGGACGGTTTCTTAATATCCTACTTTCAAACTTCGTACCTTTGCACTTTACAAAATACAATATAATGATTGAAATAGGAAAATACAATACGCTAACGATATTACGTGATACCAAAGTGGGTTTGTTTTTGGGAAATCCAGAACAAGATCCAGAGGGAATTCATGACATTTTGCTTCCCAATAAATACGTTCCCAACGAATTTGAGATAGGTGAGGAGTTGATCGTGTTTGTGTATTTGGACCATGAAGAAAGACCAGTTGCTACCACTCTGGAACCTTATATTTTATTGAATGAGTTTGCACTTTTGAGAGTGAATTATACCAATCAAATAGGAGCGTTTATGGATTGGGGAATGGAAAAGGATATTTTGGTTCCGTTTAAAGAGCAGGCGCGCCCTATGGAAAAAGGAAAACGCTATTTGGTGTACCTTTATATGGATGAAAAAACCAATAGATTAGTCGCTTCTAGTAAATTGAATCAGTTTTTGAAAAATGAAAACTTAACTATTGAAAAAGGAGAGGAAGTTGATTTGATTGTGTCGCATATTACGGAGTTGGGAATCAATGTGATTATCAATGAAAAGTATAAAGGATTGATGTACAAGGATGAAGTGTATGATGACGCCATTCGAACGGGAGACCGTATGCGTGGTTACATTAAAACAATCAGGCCAGATAATAAAATTGATGTTTCCTTGCAAATACAAGGATATCAAAGTATAGAACCCAATGCCGAAAAAATTCTGGATGAACTGCGCGCAAGCAGAGGTTTCTTGAGGTTGACTGATAATTCTCATCCAGAGGACATTAAAACGGTGTTGAAGATGAGTAAAAAAACGTTTAAAAAAGCAATTGGTTCTTTATACAGGGAGCAATTGATTGAAATTAAGGATGACGGAATTTATTTAGTTAAAGAATAAAAAAAAAGAAAGACTAATCTATAAAGGTTAGTCTTTCTCTTTTTAATACTACAATAAAAAAATAGTACAAGTATTAAAATGTATTAATGGTTGAAAGAAACGGTATGTGCATGCTCATCAATAGTATTTATAACTATTTTTAAGATGTAACAGCGACATTAGTTGCTTTTGACCTCTTTTATTATATGTTCAATTCATTGCGCTAACGTGAAAAAATATTTTCGCTATGACCTTGGTTTTTCTTTAATAGATTAGATTATTTTCTAAAAAATATTTTTAATACTGTTTTGCACAGCAACAAAAGAAAATAATACTTTGGTTAAACCTCAGGTGCTACTTTATTTTTACTACGACTAACATTAATGACTTGTTCATAGATTTTTTGCTCTGGAATTCTGAAAAAATAAAGCGAATAATTTCCTTAGAAAAAAGAGCGGTAACATTTTTAATGATAAACAATACATTCTTTTTTTAGGTTAATAACTCAGTGAAGTATAATTAAGAAAATCAACTTTAAAGCTTGTAATAAGATGATTAACCTATTATAAAGTTAAAAAATAGTACGCTAATAACCATTAAGAATATCGTTTTTTTTTCTGATTTTTAACATTTTAAATCCTTTCATCAGAGAAGGATTACCATAAGCTTATTCAAAATAGACTAGATATAATGTAAAAAATGATTTATTTTTACACTGAAATATTTTAAAACAATTATCATGAACTGGATTACTGCCAAAGAGTACGAAGATATCACCTATAAGAAATGTAACGGCGTTGCAAGAATTGCGTTTAACAGACCTGATGTGCGCAATGCTTTTCGACCAAAAACTACTGCCGAATTATACAATGCTTTTTATGATGCACAAGAAGACACCTCAATAGGTGTAGTTTTGTTATCAGCTGAAGGACCATCTTCCAAAGATGGCGTGTACTCTTTTTGCAGTGGTGGCGATCAAAACGCTCGTGGCCATCAAGGTTATGTGGGCGATGACGGACAACATCGATTGAATATTTTAGAAGTACAACGATTAATTCGTTTTATGCCAAAAGTAGTTATTGCTGTAGTGCCAGGATGGGCAGTAGGTGGTGGACACAGTTTACATGTAGTGTGCGATATGACACTTGCTAGTAAAGAGCATGCTATCTTTAAACAAACCGATGCAGATGTAACTAGTTTTGATGGAGGTTATGGATCAGCTTATTTAGCTAAAATGGTGGGACAGAAAAAAGCTAGAGAAATTTTCTTCCTTGGCCGTAATTATTCGGCTCAAGAAGCTATGGATATGGGTATGGTGAATGCTGTGGTGCCTCATGATGAATTAGAAGCTACGGCTTATGAATGGGCACAAGAAATTTTGCAAAAATCGCCTATGGCTATTAAAATGCTAAAATTTGCTATGAACTTGACTGATGATGGTATGGTGGGCCAACAAGTATTTGCTGGTGAAGCTACTCGATTAGCGTACATGACCGAAGAGGCAAAAGAAGGTAGAAATGCATTTTTAGAGAAAAGAAAACCAAATTTTGAAAAAAAATGGTTGCCATAAAAAGTTTTAAGTTTTAGGTTTTCAATTCGAAAAATCTGAAACGTTACACTTTAAAACTGAAACAAAATAAAAAAATGCAAAACTTTTCGAACGAAATAATTGATACCGATTTACTCCCAAAATATGAGGAAGTAATTTTTACAAAATTGCATCCAAAATATCTTTTTGTGGTGGCAATCAAGCTTGCTATTTTGATTATTGCACTAATTGCAGCTCCTTTTATTTATTTGTATTTTGAACCAGATGGTTTTTCAGGTAGAATATCATTTTTATTAGGTTTAATGTCTCCTTTTGTATTGCTATTTATCGTTTTATTTGCGCTGCTTAGTTTTAGAAAAAAAGGTTTTGCATTTAGAGAGCATGATGTTTTGTATCGATATGGAGTTTTGGCAACCAATACAATCATAATTCCTTATAATAGAGTGCAACATGTAGCCTTACATGAAGGATTTATATCTGGTTTTTTTGGCTTAGCCGAAATAGAAATATTTACAGCGGGCGGAAGTTCTAGTGACATTCAAATACCCGGAATTGAAAAGGAACAAGCCGAAAATATAAAACAGTTATTGATGGTTAAAATTCAAAAACAACTGTGATGGATGTAAGTTTTAGTGCGCCGCAAAGACAATCTCCAGTGGGAGTGTTGGTGTTGTTTTTTTATGCTTTACAAAAAAATGCTCGCGCTTTTTGGCCGCTAATTGTAGTATATGCTTTTAAATTCAAGGAGTTAAATATTTTGTACTTGGTTACGGGTATAGTGTTGTTTTTAATATCGATAGGGGTTATATCGTATTTGAAATACCGCAGTTTCACCTTTTTTTTAGATGCTGAAAAAGAAGAATTTATTATCTCTGATGGGATTTTAAACAAAACCAAAACTGCCATACAGCTGGATAAAATTCAACAAGTAAACATCAATCAGTCTTTTATTCAAAAACTAATTGGCGTTTATGAATTGCATGTAGATACGGCTGGAAGCTCCAAAAAAGAGGGTCATATTAAAGCTATTTCTCATGAAGTGGCGTTAGAATTAAAATCGCGTTTGCTTGACCAATCGGCTTTAAAAACAAGTCAAGATTTAGATATAAATTCAAACCTTGCTGATATAGAAGCAGAAGCAACTGAGGCGCCTTTTGTAACCATAGGGTTGCTGAGTTTGTTAAAGTTAGGAATTACCTCAAACTACGGTAAAACAATAGGATTAATTATCATTTTTGGAAGTACTATTTATGAAAATTTTAGAAAATTCAGTGAGAGTGATTCCGTGTATCAAGAACAAGTTAATTCTTATGTTGATAAAGGTTTAGCTTCTCAATCTCTTGTAGTAGGTTTTGTATTTGTATTAGCAGGTGTATTGGTGCTGAATATTGCACGGGTAATTATTCAATATTATGGGTATACAATTGCACGTCAAAAAAATTCTATGTTATTGTCTTATGGATTATTCAATTCTAAAAGCACCATTCTTAAGCCTGACAAAGTCCAAATTACAACCATTAAAAGAAATTTTTTCCAAAAAAAGCTCGGAATATTAGAATTAAGAATAAGACAAGCTACTAGCGGTACTGCCGAAGATAGAAAATCTATCATTGAAATTCCAGGATGTAGTGATTTAGAGAGTAGTTCGGTTTTACAATTATTGTATGATCAAATACCTGAAAAAGGTTTAGCCTTGAAGCCTAATTTTAGAGTGTTAGCTGTAGCGTTATTGTTGTATATCCTTCTTCCTGTTTTATTGTTCTACGCCATAGGAGCTTGGATGGAACCCGCTGCATTTGACTTTGTATATTTAGTTCCTGTTTATGTAATTTTTATAGGTTTACTACAGTATTTCAAATTCAAAAATAATAGATTGTTCATTCATGATAATTTTATCATCAAGCAAAGTGGTGGTTGGGATATCAGCACGGCAATTATCGAGCCTCATAAAATACAAGCCATTTCCACATCGCAATATTTTTGGCATAAAAAATTAGATCTTGGTTCTGTTATTTTGCACACTGCTGGAGGAACTATTTCGTTCCAGATGGGTAATTTTACAATTTTAAAAAGTAAAGTAAATTTGTGGTTGTATCGAATGGAAAAATCCGATAGCAACTGGATGTAAAAGAAAAACTCAATTCATAAGGGATTGAGATTTAAATAAAAAAATTATGAAACATTGGATTGAGGCCGCGCGTTTACGCACACTGCCATTATCAGTATCTGGAATAATCGTAGGAAGTATGTATGCTCTTGCAAATCCTACCGAGAATATTTTAACACCTACCGAAGTATTTAGTTGGGCCATTTTTGGTTTAGCGCTTTTAACTACTTTAGGATTGCAAGTGCTGTCTAATTTTGCTAACGATTATGGTGATGGCGTTAAAGGAACTGACAATGAAGATAGAATAGGGCCTAAACGTGCCATACAAAGCGGTGTAATTACACCACAGTCCATGAAAAAGGCAATTATTATTACTTCAATAGCTACATTGATAGCTGCTATATTATTAATTTATGTCTCCTTTTCAGATACAAATATTTTCTACTCCCTATTTTTTTTAGTGCTAGGGGTAGCGGCTATTATTTCGGCCATTCGTTACACGGTAGGAAAATCCGCTTATGGTTACCATGGTTTGGGAGATGTATTTGTATTTATTTTCTTTGGATTAGTGAGTACTTTAGGCGTTCATTTTTTGTATACTAAACAATTGGATTTCAATTTGTTTTTACCTGCCATTGCAATAGGATTATTAAGTACCGGTGTTTTGAATTTGAACAACATGCGCGATGAAGTCTCAGACAGAAAATCAAATAAAAATACAATAGTGGTTAAAATAGGTGGAGAAAATGCCAAAAAATACCACTATTTTTTAATTATAACAGCCATGTTGCTTGTTGTAATTTTTGCTGTAATCAGTCAGTACAGGGCAGACCAGTATTTGTTTACCATCGCATTTATTCCATTATTAAAACATTTGAAAACGGTTTACAACAATAAGAACCACAAAGATCTTGACCCTGAACTCAAAAAATTAGCCTTGAGCACCTTTGCTTTAGCCATCTTATTATCAATATGTATGGTTTCTTTCATTCAAGATTTATTTGTAAATTTATTTCTCGGCGGAAGATAATTTACGAGCTAAACTTTTAAACTATAACAATGAAAATAACATTTTACGGTCACGCATCATTAGGAATAGAAGTTGGTGGCAAACACATACTTGTTGATCCATTTATATCGGCAAATCCTTTAGCAGCCCACATCAACATTGATACTCTAGCAGCTGATTATATTTTATTAACTCACGCACACGGAGATCATATTCTTGATGTAGAAGCCATAGCTTCAAGAACAAACGCTGTAATTGTATCCAATGCTGAAATTGCAGGATATTATGGTGCAAAAGGTTTTCAATCGCACCCAATGAACCACGGTGGAAGTTGGAAATTTGATTTTGGTAAAGTAAAATACGTAAATGCAATTCACTCTAGCTCTTTTCCAGACGGCTCTTATGGAGGAAACCCTGGTGGTTTTGTCATAGAAGGCGAACATAAAAATATTTATATTGCAGGTGATACGGCACTTATCATGGATATGAAACTCATTCCATTGCGAACAAAACTTGATTTAGCCATTTTACCAATAGGTGATAACTTCACCATGGATGTTGAGGATGCTATCATTGCATCGGATTTTGTAGAATGTGATAAAATTTTAGGATACCATTTTGACACTTTCGGGTATATCGAAATCAATAAAGAAGACGCCATTAGAAAGTTTTTCAATAAAGGAAAAGATTTAATGTTGCTAGAAATTGGGAACTCTATTGATTTGTAATTTTTTTAGGAGCTATTTCCTGCTATTCGTTACAATCTTTTACAAAGCCGTAAGCCTTGATAGGCTTACGGCTTTATAAAAGGATTTTCACTGCTATCAGGGCTATGAAAATACCATTCATAAGTACTAAAGGTACTCCTAAACACGTTTTAGAATGTCATGTTATCCATTATTTTATTTTACCATGCTAAATAAAAAGCTATTTATTTTTGTTCTATTCTTACTTTCTATCCAAACTATTTTTGCTCAACAGGATGGTTATTGGGATAAAACCAGAGCTACAACAGAAGAAATTACGGTATCTGCACGAGACAGAATCATCATCAAAACTCAAGATTTTCCTGAGGGAACCACTGAGGTTGTTTTTAGAATAACCCTCTTGGATAAAAGTCAGCAAATGGCTGGAAGTTTGGTTTCAGTTTTAAAATCAATTCCAGATCCTACAGGAATTAGTCAGGGATCAGCAGGAGCTGTTTTTATTTTGTCTAAAATTTCAGGAGATGATACCTGTAAGTATGCCATATTTACAAGTACCGATGCAGCAGCACAGTATCAAGAAAACGGAAAAACAGATACTGCCTGTTTGGTTCAAAACACACCAATAAGCAAAGATGCCAAACGACTTTCAACTGATAAATCGTCTTGTATGCAAGGCAACAAGGGAAACTTATGGTTTGGTTTTGAAAGTAAAAACTGGATTATGAACCAGAAAATAATTTTAGAAGTTGTTCCTTGGGTTAATAAAAAGTTAAGTCGTGGCTGGACAATTGAAAACAGAAAGTCTATTATTGATCAATGTAAAACATCAAACTTGGCTCAAAAAATGAGTAATTCTGATGATTTTTGTGTTTGTATATTAGATAAAATTCAAACTAAATACACCTTTTCCGAGTTTCAAAAATTGTTAGCTGTAGAGCGTGCAAAAGCGTATAAAGATTTTGGTACTAGTTGTTTTGGCGAAAGCAACCTTTCGACTGCTGTTTATGAAGACTTAAGAAAACAAGCTGCTGGATTAGCAAAACAAGGCAAACATGGTGAAGCCATACAAAAAATGACTACTATTATCAATGATGGAAAAGCTTCAGCGCTGGATTATAATAATCTAGGATACAGTTATCTGGTGACAAAACAATATGCAAAGGCATTGAAATTTTTAAAAGAAGGGCAAAAAAAGGATGAAACAGAATTGTTAATTCAGCTTAATTTGGCGCATGCGTATTTGTTAAACGAAAATTTTTCATTGGCCAAAGCCATTTATAAACAATACCAAACTCAAAATGTAACGGATAGTTTGAGTTGGATACAAAAAATTAAGCAAGATTTTGAAGCCTTTAAAAAAGCTGGAATCGTGTCTAATGATTTTGAGAAAGTTTTAAAAATAGTAGATTAAATCAATCAAGATCTTCACTTACACCAAAAAAATATATTTTGAAAGCAACCTATCACAAATACATTCTTAATTTTAAACGCCCATCAGGCACTTCTCGGGGGGTAATGAACGATAAAGAAACTTGGTTTATAGTATTAGAACAAGATGGCAAAAAAGGAATTGGTGAGTGTGGTATTTTACGTAGTTTAAGTATTGATGACCGGCCTGATTATGAAGAAAAATTAAAGTGGACCTGCGAAAATATTCACTTAGGAAAGGAAAAACTATGGGAAGCTTTATTAGAATTTCCTTCTATTCAGTTTGGTGTAGAAATGGCTTTTCAATCTCTAGAGAGCGAACATCCATTTGTGTTATTTCCATCCAAATTTACTGCTGGCCAAGAAGCAATTGTAATAAATGGACTGGTATGGATGGGTGAGGAGCAGTTCATGAAAAAGCAAATAGAAGAAAAGCTGTCTGATGGTTTTAAGTGTATTAAACTTAAAATAGGCGCCATAGATTTTGATGCAGAACTACAATTACTTAAGTTTATAAGAGATCATTTTACACCTGAGCAAATAGAAATTCGGGTTGATGCTAATGGTGCATTTGCGGTAGAAAACGCTTTAGATAAGTTACTACAACTTAATGAATTTAAGATACATAGTATTGAACAGCCAATTCAAAAAAATCAAATTGAAAATATGGCAGAGCTGTGTGAGAAAACTCCATTTCCTATAGCGCTAGATGAAGAGTTGATAGGAGTTTTTTTGAAAAAGGATAAAGAGCAATTATTACTTCAAATAAAGCCACAATATATTATTTTAAAGCCAAGTTTTATAGGCGGTTTCAAAGGCACTCAAGAATGGATAGACTTGGCTGAAAAGCATAAAATAGGGTGGTGGATTACCTCTGCGTTAGAAAGTAATATAGGATTAAATGCCATAGCGCAATGGACATTTGAGAAAAATAGTGCTATGCCACAAGGATTAGGAACTGGAGCTTTATACACTAATAATTTTGATTGTCCGCTTGATGTTGCAAATGGTCATTTGTGGTACAAACCTACAACTGATTGGGATTTTGACTTTTCAAAATTGGTATAGAAAATGGAAATTGAATGTCACTATTTTGTATTTTTAGCAATATACTTCCGAAGCGATTCTTGAGCTTGTTGTTGAATTTTACCTTGAAAAAAACCTGTCCATCCCAATAAAAATCCAGTTATTCCAAAGGCTTGCTTAGACCATTTATAAAGGTCAAAATCATCAGTATGCTTTATAATTAAACCGTCTTTAAATTGAAATTGGGCATTAATTTTGTTGATTACAGTTCTATTTGTTTTGCTAAATAAATAAGTTGCTTCCCAGTTTACTGATCCCGTAAACTCATTTGCTTTGCAATCAGAAAAAATCACTTTCAAATTTCCGTTACTTCGTTCTAAGAGCATTTTCCACATTTGGCAAACATCATTTTCTTTTAATAAACCAAAAACTGGATCACGAAATTCAATTTTAGAATGATAGCATTCACACATCGTTGAAGCATCAGCATTTGTAAAAGCAGTATAGAATTTAAATATGGTTTTTTCGTTTGGTGTCATAGTTACATAAAGTGAGAAGTAAAAATAATAATTTAATGTTATACTTTCGGTTTTTATAATAAGAATGAATAAAAATGAAATTTTATTGATTTGTAATATGAATTCTTAATTCAATATACATAGCGTATTCAGGGTTGATATTTGTAATTTCATTTTGTGAAAAAAAAAAATTTGTAAAAAAAGAGGATAGACTTTTAAGTTTCTATCCTCAATTTGAAATTAGTAAATGGTATTCTATATTATCGAGCTTTATTTGACTACCGGAATGATATCAATTATTACAGTTCTATTATAAAAACGTTCTTCAGGAGTCTTGTTATCAAATGGAGACTTGTTTTCATTTTCACCATACCCAGATACATCAAATTTAACATCGTTTCTGCCCATTTTTTCTAAGCTTTTTTGAAGTATGTTTTTGACATCATTTGCACGAGCTATTGATAAATCTAGATTATAAGCCTCTTCACCTATAACATCTGTATGACCTTTAATAATTACTTTTGCACCAATAGGAATTTTAGGTGTAACTATTTCAGTAAGATATTTATCGTAAATTGATATTGCTTTAGATGTATTAAATTCATAGATGATGCTGTATCTTGTACCTATTTCCATTTTTGCAGGAGTCCAAAGAACCATGTGAACCGGAGTTTCTTTCTCTACAATTTTACCACTTTTAGTTTGACCAATCATTTTTACTTTATAATCACCTTCAGGACGGCTACCTAGTATCATTTTTCCCGGTATGCTTACCTCATCTTTAGTATATGGACCAAAAGACTGAATTTTTCCTTGCTCATCAGTCATTTGTAAAGACCAAGAGGAAAATGCGTCTTTAGCTCCTTTGTTATTAAAAGTAACATAACTTTCAACTGGTGCTTCTTGAGATGCAATGATCTGTACTGGTTTTAATGGAGCATCAGGACCACTTTGAAATTCCATCAATAAATCGGCGGAATTACTTTCAATAGAAACTCTGCGATCTCCCTCACGTAGTAAAACCAGTTCTAATTTTCCTCCAGGTTGTTCTGATGGGATATTTGGTTTGTTTTGACCTTTAGTAGTAATTCTAGAGGCATTTATTGCAAATACATTTACCAAATACGTTTTAACAGATTCAGCCATTGTCAGACCATCTGTATTGTCATTATTTGATGAACCAACTAACATGATTGTTGATGAAGGATTTTTTTGCATACGATCGCCTAATATGTTAAGCACGTTGTAATAAACCGTCATTTGTCGTTTTGAACGATCTGACAAATTTTTTGGTGCAAAAGTTTCTAGTTGGTCTTCCTTGAAGTCTTTCACTTGGTTTTTCGTTAATACAACGTAACGATTTGGAATTTGTGTAGACCCTTCATTAAAGAAAACATAGTTTCTAAGTGGGAAAATTTCAGTCATTCTTCTTTCTCCAGGAACATTGATAGGAGAATTTACGGAAAATTGTACTTCAGGATCTTTAAATAAATCTGTTGCTTCTTGAATCTCTTTTCCTTGTCCAAATTTAAGCGCAACACCAGCTCTAATGGTAGTTATATTCCAAGTTTCTGAAGCACGTGGATTTTGACCAAAATAAGGTTGGAACGAAACAAAAGGGGATAATACAAACTGTGTTTTGTTACGCACCGATGAAAGTGGAATATCATAACCAGCGCCTATTTGCATAGACAAAATGGTTTCTTCAATTTCACTAAATTCACCTGTTACAGCAGGAGAAGGAGCTTGATTGGGGAATGCTGGATTTATACCTAACTGATATGTAAATGACTTGTCAATATTGAATGCTAATCTTGGTCCTCCATAAAGATAAAAATTAGATTTAAATGGTGCAAAACGTACACTTGGCTCTATTGTAAAATAACTTAAGTCGGTTGATAAATCTGCTGGACAATCACACGCTGTTTTTACTTGGTCAAACGAGCTTTCTCGATTATCAAATCCTGCCTGAAGCATCACGCCCCATCTTGAACTTGCAGGACGATATTCAATCAATGGTGCAATAAAAAGAGCTGCTCCATTCCCATCATGAAAAGTAGCAGGAGGTGTAAAACTGGCATTCAGCTGATTCGTTGAACCTCTGTAAAAGTTAAAATTGGTAGCACCTGCAACACCAAAGAACCAAGAAGGTTTGCTGTACTTAACAGCTGGAAATTCCTGTGCTTGTGCAGTTGTTTGTGTACCCAACCATGTCAAAGAGACTAATAAAAGTCCTTTAAAAGAAAGGTTAGTAGGAGACCAAGAATTACTTGGTCCCTTTTTGAAATAATTTATATTGTCCATGATTTATTTTTTTATTTTTAATGAATCTATTCCTTAGAGTGATATATACGAGTACGATTCTAAAATTTGTGTCGTTAATTGGTTAATTAGTGGGTACGTTAATAGTTGTATTTACCATTGTTACCGAAGCTACAAGTGAAATTGCTCTACCGTTTAATACTGTTAAAAAAGGATTTGTACTATTAGCAGGAGACGACAAAGTCACCCCAGAGTTGGCTATAATATTTCCTACCATAACTCCACCACCAGCGTAATTAATAACTGCTGCAGTTCCTACATACCAATACACATTATTAGGATTACCAACACCATTTAAAAAGGTAACACTACTTGGCGTTGAATCACCTACTGTTAAAGAAGATGGTGCTTGAAAGTACCATTTAGCATTGGGATCCCCATTTGCATTTAAGGTAAGGTTTCCGTTAGTAATGCTGAAAGAGCTTGAAGCGGTGTAAATACCAGGAACTAATGTTAATCCTCCTAATTCACCAGCGCCAGGATTAGCAACACCTCCAGGCATAGAGGCTGGAGAAAGACTGTTGTAGAGATCTCTCGCTGCATTTAGTCCTGCTAATGCTGCAGCTGCTTTTGTAGCATTTCCAGGAGCTGGAGCATCAGTAAATATTCCATCAGTTACAATTCCATTATTTAATGGAGTTACAGTATATACATCACCACTTGTACCATCAGTAAAACCTGTTACTAAGGTTGCAGCTGCCGTTGTACCAATAGCACCGTTGATTACAGTTAATAATCCTTGATTTGTTATTCCAGCATTCCCTCCAAAAACTCCAAAGAACAAACCACTTGTGATAACAGGAGGTGTTACTACAACATTTGAGGTTGTGAAATTCCAAACGTAGTTACTAGCTAGTGGAATACCAGCTAAACTTTTAGCACCTGTTGTAATTGTTGCTGTATAAACAAGTCCAGGATTAAGAGCATTTACTGGATTAAATGATGCGGTAGTACCTCCAGTATACAGTACAGCGCCCGGTATTACTGTAGTTCCTTGTCTTAAAGTAAAAGTCGTTGTGTTTATAGTTAGCGGATCCATTGCAATGCTAAAGTTTGCAGTAAGTGTTTTGTTTAAATCAACTCCTATAGCGCTATTAAATGGATCAGTAGCGGTAACTGTTGGAACAGGAACAGTTGTGAAATTCCATACATAATCAGCAGATAGAGGTGTTCCTTGCAAACTTTTAGCAGCTGTTGTTATAGTAATGGTATAAACAGTATTAACAGTTAAAGGATTTGTAGGTACAAAAGAAACTGTTGATCCAGAAAAAGTTATTGCGCCTGCAATTGTGTTAGTCCCTTGTTTTACAGTAATTGTTGAGTTGTTTATTGTCAAAGGGTCCATTGGAATACTAAAAGTTGCAGTAATAGTTTTATTAAGAGCAACGTTTTGTTGATTGTTTGTAGGATCAGTAGTTATTACAACAGGAACGATAATCATTCCAGTAGAAAATGTCCACACATAATCTGTTTGAAGAGCATTGCCCATTACATCTTTTACTCCAGTTGTAATCCTACCCGTATAGGTAGTATTAGCGCTTAGAGGATTTACCGGGGTAAATCTTGCTGTTCTTGCGCTATACGTGATGGAACCAGAAACTACTGTGCCATCTGCTTTTGAAATAATTAAAGTAGACGGGTTAATTGTTGATGCATTTATCTCCTCATTGAAAGTGACCGAGATAATTTGATTAAATGGAATGTTTAAAGCGCCATTAGTAGGAATTGTAGATTCTACAACTGGGCAAACACCTACTGTTTCTATAAAATCGTCTTCTGCACAACCAGAAATTAATGCAAAAAATAATATTGCAAAGAGTAATAGTAAATTTTTAGTTTTCATTTTTTATAATTTTAAGGATTAAGTATTCTACATAGCAAAGGTTGTTATGTTAGTGGCTTAAAGAGTTATATAATTAAATAATGAAGTAGTAAGATTAACTTATATTCGCAAATTTTTTAGGCATTGAAATCAGCAAAGGCAGTATAGAACGTTGTGACTGTATGCGGTTGCTGCTATTGGTTTTGAATTTAATAAACCTATTGTAATCATAAAAAAAGAGGATAGCTTTTTTGGCTATCCTCTAATGAATATGTAAATCTTTATATAAAAGTTTCTATTAAGATTGCTTGTCCTGAGTAAAATTCTCAGCTTTTTTACTTACAAAGTTAGTTATTGCAAATTGTAAAATAGTACCTAGAACCTTTGTGATCGGATTATGGGTAGAACCTAATAATACTTTTTTTGATAAATATCCTGATGCAATACCAATAACACTGTTAAGAATATTTCCTTTAAATTCTGAAGTTTTTGTTAACTGTCCAAAAGCATTTTTTATAAGGTTTACAGGTTGTAAACTTTCATAAGTAACATGATATTGATCCTTAAGTTGTAGGAGTTCAAAAGCTTGTTTTTCTTTCAATAATTGAATAGCTTCTTTTAGCATCTCTGATTCAGTTGTCTTTTTCATATTAACTGGTTTTAAGCATTTTGACAATTATTAAATTACTGATAGGCATTTTTATCCATTTGTCTTTAAAGTAATACAGTAAAACTGTTATTACTAGATAAAAGGCGCCAACAATAAAAAAACCATAATAGACTTTACCTACAAGCTCGCCCACCCATAACGAAAGCCCAATGTTTGAAAGAAAAATAAACATCGCAAAAACAACAGAAATTGCCATTCTAGAGATTAATGATGAAACCACATCGGCAGTTTTATCAATTGCATTAAGTTTAGCTAACTCTATTGAAGTTTTAGTGTAATTCTCTGCTCTTTCAAAAAGCATTTCTATTGATGATGCATTGTTTTCCATTTTCCTGAAATTTATATCAAAATTAATTTTTTAAGAAAGTAATACAAATTATATTGAATTAATATCCTTTTTTACTTCGTTGAAAGAAGCTTTACCATGAGCTAGGAGATCTTCACCATCGTGTTTTACTTCATTCAGTTTAGATTTTCCCTCGGCAATTAATTTCTCGCCCTCTGACCAAATTTTTTCATATTTCTGAGTAATAGAACCCAAAATGTTATCCAATTTATATTTTAATTCGTCAGTGTAATCATTGCTTTTGTCAGCAATTTTTTTTCTTGTGTTATCACCTTTATCTGGTGCAAACAAAACTCCTAATAATGCTCCTACAGCAACTCCGCCTAAAACTCCTAATATTATTTTATCTGATTTCATAATGTAAATTTTTAAAGTTATAATTATTAATTTATACGTTTCTACCTGAGATAAGTCTAAACAAGATTGCTATTACAGCAATTACCAATAAGACATGAATTATTGAACCTACGCTAAAAGCAAAGAATCCGATTGCCCAAAAAATTACCAAAATGACTGCTATTGTATAAAGAAGATTACTCATGTTTTATAGTTTTAATGATTAGAATTAGTATTGAATATTATATTTTTCTACCAGAAATTAATCTGAATAGTATAGCTATAACCGCTAGAACAAGAAGAATGTGAATGATGGATCCAACACTATAAGCAAAAAAACCGATTGCCCAAAAAATCACTAGAATTACGGCTATTGTATAAAGAAGATTACTCATGATAGGTATTATTAAAAGTTAAAAATTAGTTTAATCTTAGACCTACGTACGCACTAAATACACTGTTTTTTGCATCAGAAGATGTAAAACTATCATCTTTACCAATCTTAGTCAACCCGTAATTATAACGAACACCAAAGTTTACCACGTCTAAATCAAAACCTAAACCTCCAGAAATACCAGCATCAAATTTATTGAAATCATCAGTATCTAATGTACGAACTGATGAACCAAGATTAGAATCATTTGTTGTTTTACCGCTAACCATGTATGCCAAATACGGACCTACTTGTACATTGAAATTATCAGTTAAATTAGCAACAAGTAAAATAGGAACTTCTATATAGTTAATATTGAATTTTGCTGTTCCATTTACACCCAAAACGCTATATACTAATTCAGATCCTTTGGTGGTATAGTTAATTTCAGGTTGAATTGCAATACTGTTTGTAATAGGAAACTTAGCGTACAAACCTGCATTGAAACCGGTTAAAACATTGTTATCATCAACGGTATCTGTATATAAGTTTGAAAAGTTTAGACCTCCTTTAAAACCAAAAGCTGGAGTTTTATCCTGCGCCTGTATTCCTGTGAATGATAATAGCACCAAAGCTAGTGATGTGAAAATTAAATTTTTAGACTTTTTCATTGTATTTGTTTTTTATTGATTTGTATGATACAAAGGTCAATAATTAACACTGTGTAGTTGTTACATTACTTTTAAGGAATGTTTCAAGATTCACACCTTAGAATTATTACGAGTTGGTTTTTTCTAAAATTTTTAAAAAAGGGGTTAAATAAAAAAATGCAAGTTTTACAACTTGCATTTTCTTAAGATATTTTATTTTTACGATCAACTCTACAAAAAATATTCATTTTATTTTTACATTTTCGATGTGCTTTATATATTAACCTAAAGGATTTCTTAAAAAGAATATGAATTTATACCTGCTCTATTACTTATTTTTAAGTAGTTTTAAAAAAAAATTATAAGGATTGAAAAATAACAATAAGTTTCTCTCTAGTTTTTCCTAGTTTGTCTTGGTATTTTTTAAGCATTTCTTCTTTTTTAGATTTTGAAAATAATGACTTGTTGCTAGTCAAAGTAACAAATTTTTCTTTTAATTTCTCCTTTTGTTCTTCCCAATTTCCCTCCAAATCATTTGAATTCATACTTTTGATTATTAATAGTGAAATTTTTTTCACTTTACAAAGTTGTCAAAATTCAAACCAACTTAGTTATCTGACTATTGCAAATTGTTCTGATTGGTACTGATTTGTAAGCTAACTTCGTGTCTTTAAATTATTATATCTAAGCTAGAATTAAATTTCTAAAATTGGCTTGGAACCCCATACCAGATAGGTTATTTGTTTAGTGAATCATTTTTTAGATCTATTTTCAATGCTTTTTTCATTTCTGTTTCTTCAATTTCTTGTGCTTCCTCGAGTTTTTTATCTTCTTCTTTTTTCTTCTTAGTGAAAAAACCTCTCAGTAAAAAATTATGTTTTGCTGCCTCAATTACTTCATTTAAGCCTTTTGTTGCTGTTTTTACATTGGTTAAAGATGAATCTATGGTATTCCCCATTCGCTCATTACTAATAAGTTTAGACAAAGCACCTTTTCCATTGTTCATGTTTTTTGTGAAATTTTTAAACTCGGTTGTGCTTTCTTCTAAATTGGCAACTAAATTATTTACGCTATTCCCAAATTTTTTATCCGAAACTAATATTGATAAAGCTCCATCACCATTATTCATGCTGGAACTAAACTGTGCTAATTCAGCAGTTATCAAGCCCGCATTATCTACACTTTTTTTAACACTTACCATCAAATCCTCCATTTCAATAGCTTTTTTTGATTTAATGTAATCCTGATCATTGATCAATATATTCGATTTCTTTCCTGAGGTTATTGTTAAGACCTTATCGCCCATTAAACCATCCGAATTGATGCTTGCGAAAGCATCTTTCTTAATGTATTTACGAACTTCCTCTTTGATTACCATTTTAATTACTACCGAAGTATCATTGAGGAATTCAATATCCTCAACAGTTCCAATATTTATTCCTGATAATCTAACATTGTTACCTACTGCAAGTCCATTAACCGAATTGAATTTTGAATACAATTCTATAGTTGATCCAAATAAGTTTTTTTGTTTGCCTACAAAATATATAGTTCCTATAAATAAAAATAGTCCAACTAGTACAAACATGCCTAACTTCCATTGGTATACCGATTCTTTTATCATGGTTTTTTTAAGTTTTAATTTAAATAAAAAAGGAACGAACCCATTCATCTTCACTTTTTTCTAGTTCATCATATGTTCCTTCTATATGTACTACACCGTCTTTTAAAATTAAAATTCTATCAGCCGTAAGTCTTGCACAAGGCATATCATGAGTTATTATGATTGCTGAGGTCTTATTTTTATGCCTCAGTTCTAAGATTAGTTCACTTATTTCTCTAGACGTAATGGTATCAAGTCCTGTTGTAGGTTCATCATATAATATTATTTCTGGTTTAAGAATTAAGGTTCTTGCAAGCCCTATTCGCTTTCTCATTCCACCAGATAATTCAGAGGGCATTTTATCTATTGCTTCATTTAATCCTACACTCTCTAGTACTTCTAAAACATGTTCATTAATTGCGTCTTTTGTTAATGTAGTATCGTGTCTTCTTAAAGTAAAAGAAAGGTTTTCACGCACACTCATAGAGTCATATAAAGCAGCATTTTGAAATAGAAATCCAATACGAGTTCTAATTTTGTTTAATTCGTTGATTTCTAAAGAATTGATTTCTTGGTTAAATACAGTAATAGTACCACCGTCTATTTTAATAAGTCCAACAATACATTTAATAGTAATTGATTTTCCTGATCCGGATTTCCCTAGAACTACAAGATTTTCTCCTTTGTTTAAATTAAATGTAACTCCTTTTAAAACTTCATTTGTACCAAAAGTTTTGTGCAAATTTTTAATTTCAATTACAGTTTCTCTATTTTGAAGGGGGTCATTTTTTTTCATATCAAAAAAATAAATCAGTTACCTGAACTGCCAGCATATCAATTATAAAAATGGTTAACGATGCGGTAACTACTGCAGAATTTGCAGCTTTACCAACACTTTCTGTACCATTTTCAGCATTATATCCTTTATAACAGCCTATCATGCCAATAAAATATCCAAAGAAAAAAGTTTTGATAGTAGCCGGAAATATATCCACAAACGTAATAGACTCTAGAACTTGTGCTATATAGCGTTGTATATTTACCTCCCCATGTATGTTTATCCCCATATACCCTCCAATTATTCCTATTCCATCAGCATAAATTACAAGCAAAGGAATCATTAATGTGGTCGCCATAATTCTTGTTACGACTAAATATTTGAAAGGATTGATGGCCGAAACTTCCATGGCATCAATTTGTTCTGTTACTTTCATTGATCCAAGTTCAGCTCCTATTCCTGATGCTACTTTACCAGCACAAATTAAAGCAGTAATTACAGGTGCAATTTCCCTGATTAATGATAGTGTAACCATACTGGGCAACCAAGATTCAGCTCCAAATTTTGCCAAAGTTGGTCTTGATTGTAAAGTAAGAACTAAGCCCATTATGAATCCCGTAATAGTAACCAGTGGCAAAGATTTATATCCTATTATGTAACATTGTTTAAGTAACTCTTTGAATTCATAAGGAGACCTAACAGCTTCTTTAAAAAAACGAATTGCAAATTCTGTAGCTTTACCCACCTCAATAAAACTTTCATTGATATAAGTACTTAGTCGTTCTTTTTGTATCGTTAATGATTGGTTCATTGCTTTCTTTTTTTGTTTTACGGCATTAAAATTTAAAATAGTTTTACTTCATTTTAAAAACTCATATTTGTTTTAACTAACAAATTATCTCCCAATTCTTTAATTTTATCATGCTGATTTGTTAGTAGTATTTGTTGCTGTTGTAAAATTTTACTCAGCTTTTTTGGAATAAAATCGGTGTTATTAATCAATGATTTTTTATAAACAGTGAGTATTTCAAACTCAGTGTATTCCAGTCTGTTTAAGACGTCTTCTTTGTCTTTTATGAAATTAGTAATTTTAATGTTTTCCCAAATTATATCGATAAAATTAGTTTTACGAGAATTATATTTTGGAGAGCCATTAATTTTTTTTAATTCAAAGATCAAATCGTCATTAAACTGATTACTAGTTCTTTCAAACTCATTAAACAATTGAACTAAATCATTTTCAGACAATGCTTTTTTTGCATTTTGATATGCAACAACCCTATCTTTATGGGATGCTATTAAATGGTTTAATACATCAATTGATATTTTAACATCCATATTTTATCATTTTAATTATGTTATTTCTTTTCTTACCTTTACCTGATATAGTCTTCAAAAAAATCTCAAAACAATATATTTCTATTTGCAAAATTCCAATAAACACCTACAAATATTGTTATATAACTTTATTGAAAAGTTGTAATATTTACTGTTAATCTTTTTTGGCATAGGTTTAAAACAAGTACTAAATTTAAACACAATAGATCCTTTTAAAGAATAATTTTTTCCGTTTATTTATAAAAAAAGGCTGTTGTTTCCAACAGCCCAAACTAACCAAACCCCAACCTATTTTTAACTACATAACTTTTAATAAAAGGAATGTGTAATTCTTATTTAAGCAAATTTCAAAGTGCTAGTGTTTATTGCAACCGTATTTTTTACAGTGCTAATATATCTTTGAGACGGAGCTGTTTTTCCTACTCTACAGTTACTAATTGATGGTCTTAAAACCTCATTTTTTAAATTGATCATAATTTTTATATTTATTCTAAATATCTTCTTAGTTTCCAAGACATTGTTTCATGATCTTTCATTAATCCTGTAAGAAAATCAGCTGTTCCAGCGTCGTTATTTTTACTGTCACAGGTATCAATATCTGCTCTTATTTGTATTATTAATGTTTCATGATCTTTAACAAGTTCTTGTAACATTTCTTTTTGAACTGGATATACATTAGGAGACTCTTTTATAACAGATAGTTTACTAAACTCGCTCATAGTACCAATAGTTTTTCCACCTAATTTGCTAATGCGTTCTGCAGTTTCATCAATAGATGCTTCAAGTTGAGTATATTGAGATTCAAATAATTGATGTAATTCCATAAAACTTTGCCCTGATACATTCCAATGAAATTTTCTAAGTTTTATATATAAAGTCATTTCATTTGCTAAAAGCGAGGACAAAATGGATATGCTGCTCTTTAAGTGTTCTTCGGTAATTCCAATATTTAGTTTCATAATGAGTTTTTTTTTAATAATTATTGATTGTTATTCGAGCGGTCCTTTATTGTTTGTAATCAAAAATTAAATTCTTTACAAAGATGAATATTGTATATCAATATGGTATTACATTATTATTTCAAAAAGTTATATGATTTACATTTTCTATTGGAAAACAGTATTGTCGTAATTTAATGGTATTGAGCTGTTTAATCTTTTAAACTTAGTAGCTTTAGATAAAAATTTACTTGTAATACGTTTAAAAAATCAGTAGCGTGGCAGGTCCATATTCAATTTGATATATATTATGGAGTATTATTTTGGTTTTCATATAATGAAGCATATTTCAGAATGATACTTTTTTCTCCAATAGAAATAAAAAAGTCTTCGAGGCGCTGAATGTGATCTTTTGTAAATTGTAGATGAGTTGCAAGTGCTTCCGAAATTTCTTTACTATCAGCTTTATAGATCAATATTGGAATCGATATTAAAAGTGATTTTTCATTAAAATATATGTCTTGCAATTCCTCAAGATACATATTTCGGCAGGTTTGATTTTTAGGTCCTATAAACGTTGAATCACTTTTATTTGAGTAGGTATTTTTTAATAATTCAAGCCTTTTAATTTTAGAATTTCTCATGTTATGAATTGTTAGAAATTTTATGAATAATTATCAATAGCGTACTAAACATTTAAAAAAAGAAAAGAAAAAGAGGGTAATTTTTGTATCTCAAATTAACTTTGAGTTGCACAACAAAAAAGCCCTCTTCTATGTCAAATATAACTTTGTTTTCTCAAATAATTTCAAAAT
>NZ_VHLM01000029.1 GCF_009764685.1 Flavobacterium sp. I-STPP5a
AATCCTGTTGCTGGATTGGCTTCACACAATTGGTAGGTGATGCTATACGTACCACTTGGGGTATTAGCTGCTACGGTTACTATTCCATCTGCATCAATGCTCAATGGACCTGTGGTTAATGGCGTTACATTGGTATTCGTAGTTGTAGCCCCTATGTTACTTAACGTATCATTTGCTAAAGCATTTAAAGCTGTTACAACGGTATTGTTTGATGCAACGGTTACTGATGGATCGGCTACCGCATCAATTGGATTGTTTACTACAACTGTTGCTATAGCAGTATCACAATTTGCTGGGCTTACATTCAATCCTGTTGAAGGATTGGCTTCACATAATTGATAAGTAATGCTATAGGTGCCACTTGGGGTATTGGCTGCTACGGTTACTATTCCGTCTGCATTGATGCTCAATGGTCCTGTGGTTAATGGTGTTACATTGGTATTGGTAGTTGTTACTGCGACACCATTTCTAGTGTCGTTTGCTAAGGCATTCAAGGCTGTTACAACGGTATTATTTGATGCAATGGTTACTGATGGATCGGCTACCGCATCAATTGCATTAGCGACTACTACTGTGGCAGTTGCGGTATCGCAATTTGCTGGTGTAACGTTTAATCCTGTTGCTGGATTGGCTTCGCATAATTGATACGTGATGCTGTACGTGCCACTTGGGGTATTGGCTGCTACGGTTACTATTCCGTTGGCATTGATGCTCAATGGCCCTGTGGTTAATGGGGTTACATTGGTATTGGTGGTAGTTGCTACGATGTTGCTTAACGTATCATTAGCTAATGCATTCAATGCCGTTACAACCGTGTTGTTTGATGCAATAGTTACCGATGGATCGTTGACAGCATCAATTATACTTGTTACAACAATATGTAACGTTGCTGTAACACAATAGGATGGCACACCATTATCGCAGGTGGTATAAGGAAAGTCAATAGATCCAACAAAACCAGCAGAAGGTGTAAAAGTATAAACACCAGTTGAAGCTAAAATAAATGTTCCTTTTGGTGTTGTTACGTTTTGAGGCGAAACAGTTTGCGTATTGCCTTCTGGATCAATATCGTTAGTCGATACGTTTCCATTTGCTGCTATCGAATGTGTAGCAGTGTTGTAATCATCAGAAGAACTATTTGTATTTGCTGCACCTAGTGGCAAAACAGTAACTTCAACAGTGGCTGGTGCGCACAATCCAGAAGGATTTTCGCATATTTGATATACAAATGTGGTTACGCCTGTAAAACCTATAGTTGGTGTGAAAACTGGATTTCCAGCAACTATTGTTACAACTCCAGCACTATTTGGTGGCTGTGTTAAAATTGTCGGAATACCGATCACTCCTCCTGTATTTCCTGGTCCATCATTTCCAGTGACAGGAATGACTACTTGTGCATTAAATACTGTTGTTACAATATCATTAGTCGCAACCGGTGGATTAACATTAGATAAAGGATTCAACACCGTAATTACCAAAAGCTCTTTAGGACATGGTGCAACTGCTGCAGGCAAACAAACGTCTACTAAGAAAGTATAAACTCCTGACAAGGTTGGTGTAAATGTATAGGTACCGTTAGAATTGAATATGGGTAAAACTGCATTCGGATTTCCTACTTGTCCTACTGGTGAACCGTATGTTGTTCCAACTGGAACTTCATCATTTGTAGCAACGTTTCCTGCAATTATTGTATTTACATTTCCTGAATTTACATCTGGATTGGTACTACATCCGACTAAAAACGATAATGATGGCGTTGTTAAACCACATGGTTTTGTTCCTGCAACCGAGTAATTACCTGGACTAGTTGGCACATAAGTGTCACCAGTTGCACCAGCTATTAATACATCGTTAAGGTACCATTGATAAGGCGATAATCCTGGCTCTGCGGTTAACAAAGTCACACATCCATTAGAGTCTACGTTTGGCGTTGGTGGCAACAAAGTATCATTAAAAGAAGATAAGTATGCTGCCATCGAAAAACCCCCGCCTTGCTGAACCATACTTATAGTCATTCGTGCAGCGGATGTAAAAATAATATTAACTGGATTTGCTAACTGAACGTTTGTGAAATCAATTAAATAAAAACCAGTTGTCCCGATTTGCCTTCTTACACCGCCTAAAACTTCTAAATCAAGCCCGTTCATAAATACTTTGGTTGTACTGTCTTTTATAAGAACACAACCATAATAAGGCAAATTGCTGTTGGTATAATTTGTGAATTTTTTTGTTTCTGCTCTAAATGAACCTGTACAACTTGACATTGGTGGAAGAACAGACATATCTACTTCGCAACCTTGAGCTGTTCCTGAGTACACAGCAATTTTCTTATCTGACAAAAGTGATGTGCTAGAATAGGCAGTTACTGCGTCACCGTGATGAATTGTTTGAAAACTGCCTGCTGTTAAAAGAGTATATGTATTAGTAGATATTTGAGTTCCTGCAACATTATAATTTTTAACAACAACAGTAGTATTGGGTTCGGTTGCAACAAAAGTAGTTTGTTCTGGTAAATTTGTTGCTGTACCAGCTGTACCAGCTCCTCTAATTATAATATATTCTTGTCCTAGTACTCGAACTGGTGGTATTTCATCAAAAACTGCATCGGTACAACCTCCGGGAAGATCACCCCATGTTCCAGAATTCATTACAACTGGTTTGTTTGTAGTAACTAAATTACCTAACGTAGTTTGAAAAAGGTATGATTCACCCGCATTTAAATTTACTAAAATAGTGCCATTTACAGCTACTGCAGTACCGTTGTTTATAGCCATAACGGAATATACAGGAGCGGCGGCACTAGAACTAAAAGTAACAAGACCTGCGTAATTACTTCTATAGTAACCAAGCCTAAATATATTCCCTGGCGCTTCGTTACCATAACTTGAAAGCGCAGCATTTCCTTTTATGAAATTTGTTCGCCCGCCATTAACTTGGTCACTCTCTACATTTCTAATTGAAACTGCTATTGGAGCAGCACAAGTAAATATTAAACCCCTATCTGTATAAACAGTATTAATACTATTTGCTGCTAAGCTGACTGGTGAACCTGTTGGTCTGTAAGCGACAGGAGTTCCTGCAATTACACTTAAAGTTGTAACAGCTGTTCCATCACTTTTAGTGATTATTACAGAAACCGCTGAAGCAGAGGTAGTAGAAACTATAAATTCATTTGCATCTGATGCATAGTTCCACGGAGCAGGAGCTATATAATGCTTTATAGCATATTGCGCAAACGATTGTTGATTTACAAAAACAACAAACAAAAACAACAAGAGTATTTTGGTGTGCTTAAGAAAATAATTGTTTTTCATAAAGTTAGTTTAAAATAAGTAATTCGGGATTTAAAAAAATATTTGTTACGGCATTCGTTACTCAGAAATTATGGTGTGACCACTTTAGTCGACTTCTAAATATTAACTCACGTTACGCAAAAGGTTTTCAAAAAATTCAATTTTATCATTTTCATTGTTAATAACTTAGACTCCATAAAATTTACCACTAAAATATAATTACTCAGATTTTCTTAGCTTTTCTTAGCTTTGTTAATATTTGAAGTTCTGTATATGCTGCATTTTCAGCAGCCATATAGAAATGATTAGTTTTTGTTTTGATTGTTATTGTTGGTGATTTGGCAAAACCTGTATTGCTTTTTATTAGTTAATTATATTCTACTACTCCCCACCGTTTTTTGTAGATTGCAGTTATTTGGTCATAATCTAATTTTAAATCACTACAATCCAAGTACAACTCGCCGACTGTATCATTCTCGTTTTTGAAAACTTGCTTTGTGAGCAACAGCAGGAAATCCAGTTCTTCGAGCCAAATGTCCACGGTCTGAAGTCCAAGCTGTAATGTTTCAATATTTATGTACTTCTTAATCTCTTTATCTTCTTATGATAAAGCACTATTTATATTACTTTTTAAAGCTATAATATAATCTCTTTTTAGCTCTTTTTTTCTGAAAATCATATTCTCAATTAACTAATAGCCAACTGTCTGCTAAAACATAATCAAAATGAAATTTTAGTTTTCTTACTAAAATTAAATATTTCATTTAAGTTAAAATTTTGTTAGCAAGTTCATAATTAAATGTAAAAATATTAAGTTAATCTTCAATAACATAATTAATTCCTGTAAACTCGTTAAAAAACAATTAAAATCGTTAAATAACTCTAAAGAACAAAAACATAACTTAAGTCCTTTGTCCATCATAGAATTAGATTATATTCTTTTATAAATACGGTAAAAGAGATATAAAAAATGATATACAATTTAAAACTTCCGCAAATCGCACACTTTTATCTACTTAAATTTAAAAATTGGTTAAGGATTTGTATGAATAAATTCAACGAATTAAGTTAAAGTATCAACAATTGAACCTATAAATGATTATTTACCTAATTATATACTTCAATAAAAGAGAGTATTTAAAAAGGTTACTACCACATAAAAAAATAAGAATCTACTATAAAAAAACTTGAATTAGGAAATAAAAAAGATTACATAACATACAACATATAGTAAAATTTTAAAAAAGGGTCTAGATTTGACCTTGAGATAAGTATTCAGAAAAAGGTTAATGAAATACAACAAACTGCTAGTAAATCCTCAACCAATTCTTAACTAAATATAAAAAAAGGGAGCAACTTTAAATTAAAAGTCAAACCCCTGTATTATAAAAATTAAACACTTTTTAAGATTATGTTGTAAAGAGTATTCATTACAACCTTCAACTCCACAACTGTTACTTTCATTCGTATTCAGAACACTAACTTTAGCATCAAACGCGCCTTCATCCCAATTTTTTTGAAGTGTTTTTAAAATGATGTCCTCATACTCTGCTTTAGGAATAGCCTACTTTGTATTAAAACAAAAAAGAACTCCTCGAAATCCTATTTTTTGAACCTCGCCATAACGGCTCTTTCAATTAAAAATCCAATCCCGAATTCTTGTCATTTTAAGCCTAAACGTAATCTTTTTATATTTTTAAGCTAAATTTTCATCAGGACAAGCCACAAAATTTGGGTCTAATGGATAGGCTTTTCTATTCGAATTCAAAAAAAAATTTGCCTAAAGAATCTCGCAAAACAAGGTCTAGACTTGTTTACTAATATAGCCAAACAAGTAGAGGATATAAAAACCCATTTTTGAATTTTTAAATTATTATAGATATTTTGAAGTTAAAAATGAGACTACACCTCGTCACTAGTAAAAGTAGTAAAGCTTTTCTTTTTAAAAGGTCTAATGATGAGCCTGCCCTCACGATCAAAACGAATGTAATTGTAGACCCAGTTTAGGAATACAACGGCTTTGTTCTTGAAGCCAATTAGCGAAAATAAATGGACAAACATCCAAACAAACCAAGCAAAAACACCATTAAAATGATATTTAGGCAAATCGACCACAGCTTTGTTCCTGCCAATGGTAGCCATAGAGCCTTTGTCATTGTATTCAAATGCTTCCAAGGGTTCCTTTTTAAGTAATCGTATTATATTCGTGCCTAATACTTCCCCTTGTTGCAAAGCAGGTTGTGCCATCATAGGATGCCCTTCTGGATAGGCAGCTGATACCATAGACGCAATATCGCCAATAGCAAATATATTTTGGTAGCCATGAACCTGACTGTATTCATTGACTTTTATTCGCGCTACTTTTTCAACCAATGATTTTCCATCTAAACCGGCAACTAATGCACCTTGAACACCTGCGGTCCAGATTACGGTAGCGGTATCAAAAGTCAAATCAGAATTGGTTGTAATAGTACGTCCATCATAATTGGTCACACGAACGTTTTTCCAAATTTTAACACCTAAACTTATTAGAAATTTCTCAGCAGCTTCCGATGATGCTTCGCTCATGGTATTTAAAATTCGATCACCGCTTTGAATTAAGTTTATTTCCATTTTAGCAATATCCAAATCTGGATAATCTTTTTGGAGAATGGCTTTTTTCATTTCGGCAAGAGCACCAGCAAGCTCTACTCCTGTTGGCCCACCTCCTACCAAAACAAAATTAATGAGACTGTTTTGTTCCGAAACATCTTTGGTAAGTACTGCTTGTTCAAAATTCTCTAAGATGAGACTTCTTATATTGAGTGACTGCGGTATGGTTTTCATGGCCATACTGTTGCGTTCTATCTCTTTATTTCCAAAATAATTCGTTTTGGAACCCGTAGCAATAACCAGATAATCATAGTTTAACTCCCCAATTTCGGCAATTACTTTTTGATTTTTGGTGTCAATTTCCTGAACATTGGTCAATCTAAAATAAAAATCATCGTATTCCTGAATCACTTTTCGAATGGGATAAGCAATAGATCCTGCCTCTAATCCGCCAGTAGCCACTTGATACAGTAAGGGCTGAAATGTATGGTAGTTGTGCTTGTCTAGTAACACTACTTGCACTTTTTTATTCTTTAATTTTTTTGCCAAGGCTATTCCCGCAAATCCGCCACCTATGATGACCACTCGGGGTAAGGATGAATGAGGTATGTTCATTGTAATGTATTGACTGTTTGATTCCAAATATACAAAGATATTTTAGAGTACCTCAACCTCTAACAAATTGTCAAGTACAATTGTTCGCAAAAATTTCTTTCCACAAAAAGAGTTTCTTTACCAAGGTCTTTTATCTCCATAACTATTTTAATTTTAGAATATAACTGTATGACCAGGCAATAATTGTGCTTAAATCAATTAGCATTCTCTTAAAACAATTCATATTGAAAAAGCCACTTCCTAAACTTAGGAGACAACAATACTAATCTAATTAAAGAATATTACTTCATTAAGCCATAGGATTGCATTAAACAATTGGTAAATGGGCATTTAATAATGTACTTTTGCAAAAAAAATACACTTGTGAATTACCTTTCAGTAGAAAACATATCGAAATCATTTGGAGAAAGAACCTTGTTTAAAGACATTTCTTTCGGGATAAATAAAGACCAAAAAATTGCTTTCATTGCCAAGAACGGCTCTGGAAAAACCACGATCATGAGCATTATCAATGGTCTTGAAGAAGCAGATTCTGGCCAAGTTGTGCTTAGAAAAGGGATTAAAATGGCGTTTTTGTCCCAAAACAATAATTTGCAAGACGAATTGACTATTGAAGAAAGCATTTTTGCCTCTGATAATGAAACGCTAAAAGTTATTGAAGCCTACGAAAAAGCATTGGAAAACCCCGAAGACGAAGAGGCGTACCAAAAAGCTTTTGATGGTATGGATCAGCATAATGCTTGGGATTTCGAAACACAATACAAGCAAATTTTATTCAAATTGAAATTAGAAAATTTCAAGCTTAAAGTAAAAAATCTTTCGGGTGGACAAAAAAAGCGTCTATCACTAGCCATCATTTTGATCAATCGTCCTGATTTGTTAATTCTTGATGAACCTACGAATCACTTGGATTTAGAAATGATTGAATGGCTCGAAAGTTACTTTGCCAAAGAAAACATTACGCTGTTTATGGTGACGCACGACCGTTTTTTCTTAGAGCGTGTGTGTAATGAAATCATAGAATTAGACAACGGAAAATTATACCAATACAAAGGAAATTACTCGTATTATTTAGAGAAAAAAGAGGAACGCATTGCCTCAGAAAATTCAAGTGTTGATAAAGCACAGAATCTTTTTGTAAAAGAATTAGAATGGATGCGCCGTCAGCCAAAAGCGAGAACGACAAAATCAAAATCGCGTCAGGATGATTTTTATGAAATCAAAGAAAAAGCACAAAGCAGGCGTCGTGAAAACAAAGTAGAACTTGAAATTAACATGGAACGCATGGGAAGCAAGATTATCGAGCTTCACAAAATTTCTAAAAAATTCAAGGACCATGTGATCATGGACAACTTTAGTTTTGATTTTCAACGTGGCGAACGTATTGGTATCATTGGTAAAAACGGAACAGGAAAATCGACTTTCTTGAATTTATTGACCGGTACTTTACCTCTTGATGGCGGGAAAGTGGTAGTAGGTGAAACCATAAAAGTAGGCTACTATACGCAAAGCGGAATCAACCCAAAACCAGGACAGCGCGTTATTGATGTCATTAAGGAATACGGAGAATTTATTCCGTTGATGAAAGGAAAATTGATTTCGGCATCACAGTTGTTAGAACGATTTTTATTTGATGCCAAAAAACAATATGACTTTGTAGACCGGTTGAGCGGTGGTGAGTTGAAACGTTTGTATCTGTGTACCGTTTTGATTCAGAATCCAAACTTTTTGATTCTGGATGAACCAACGAATGATTTGGACATTGTAACACTTAATGTACTAGAGAGTTTTTTACTAGATTATCCGGGCTGTCTTTTAGTGGTTTCTCACGACAGGTACTTTATGGACAAAATTGTGGATCACTTATTCATTTTTAGAGGGAACGGTGTTGTGGAAGATTTTCCAGGAAACTACTCTGATTTTAGAGCCTATGAAGACAGTGCTGATGTTGCTCAAAAAGAGGAAAACAAAGCCGAAAAGAAAGACTGGAAACAAAACAATCCAACTGGAAATTTGACTTTTAATGAGCAAAAAGAATTCCAGAAAATAGAACGAGAAATCAAAGATTTAGAGATTCAAAAAATAGCTATTGAGCAACTTTTTTCAGACGGAAAAATTACGGATGCCGACATTGAGAAAAAAGGAAATGAATTGCAAAACCTCATCCAAAAGATGGAACTTAAAGAAGAACGTTGGTTTGAATTAAGCGCCAAAATGGAAGGTTAAAATTAGTATTCAGTTGCATTTTGCAGCTTGAAACATTATTCCTTTTTAGGATTAAATCCACAACAAAATCAATATTTTGTTGTGGATTTTTTTTTGCATGAAACCAATTTTTGAGTGGTAAGAAAAATTACATTGAATTAAAAGCCCGATCGGTGTTTTGTAGTTTATTTTATATATTTTTGAGAAATTTATTTTTTGATTTTTGTCAGACTAAGATAACCAATTGTGCTAGGTTGAAATGATTTCATTAGATTTATAAACAAGTTAGCCATCATTGCAGAGAAACACGGGGAAAAATTGAACAAATAGAAAATGATTTATAATTTACCTACATATATCACGTTAATTTTTGGACTCACAACAATTGCAACTTTACTACTATTTTCTTGGACAATTAGAAAAGCAAATTCTGAACTGACACGAAAAAAAACAATACCAATTTTCATTGGTTTGACATTTTGGTTAATTATTCAAGCAGTTTTAACTTTGAAAAATATTTACAACACTGAAACAAACTCTTTCCCTCCAAAAATTTTATTGATAGGGATTTTGCCGACAATTTTAACAGTTATTTTATTGTTTGCAACCTCAAAAGGCAGACAGTTTATTGACAGTTTACCTCTTAAAAACTTGACTTATTTAAATATTGTGAGAATACCAGTTGAAATAATTTTATTTTGCCTTTTTCTCAACGGAGCAATTCCTGAACTAATGACTTTTGAAGGAAGAAACTTTGACGTAATTGCTGGAATTTCTGCACCAATTATCGTATATTTTGGGTTAACAAAAAATAAACTGAACCGACAAACAATACTAGTATGGAATTTTATTTGTCTCGGACTTTTGGTTAATATTATAGTGAATGCATTATTATCCGCACCTTCTCCAATCCAAAAATTTGCTTTTGACCAACCTAATATTGCAATTTTAAATTTTCCTTTTAGTTGGTTACCTACTTTTATTGTACCAATCGTTTTATTTGGACATTTAACTTCAATTAGACAATTAATTATAAAAAAATGAAAAATTTTAAAAGTGAAATTTTAAAAAATATATGTTACACCGAACTTGTTTATGGAAGATTTAATAAGAAACTAAATATTGAACTTTCAAAAGAAAAAATTGAAGAATTTATTTTGGAAACTATTTCAGAAACTGACGAAGCGAAATTTCAAAAAAAAGGAAAAAATATTTACATTACAAACAAGGAGAAAAACATTAGACTAACAATTAATTTCTATACGTACAGAATAATTACAGCAGACAAATTAAATATAAAAACAACGATAGAAAAAACAATGAACGAATAACCGCAGTTTGTCAATATGGCTAGATTACACTTAATTTTAAGTTAGATTTGTACTTGAAAAATCACTCATTAACCGTATAATTAGGCTTTCTTAATCCAAAAAGTGACCAAACCTTGACGGTAAATACACATTTTTACCTCAAATTGACATCCTCAGTTAACGGAAAAAAGTAAAAAATTTGATTGGAAATTTTAGAAAGACAAATAGCAATAATGGAAGTACAATTTTTTAAACCCAAAAACGAAATTCTAAAAAAATATATTGACGGATATTATTTTATGACCGAAAATGAATCCTTGAAGTCAAATAAATATTGGACCTTTCCTAGTAATTTCTGCCTTGTGACCATTTGCCAAAACGCAAATATTGTCTCTAAAAGAAATAAAATTTCAATTCTACCATCTATCAAAACTAAACTTGATTCTTATTGCTTTTATAATATTTCGCTTCCCGTTGAGATTTTCTATGAAAAACCAAGAAATGAACTAACTGTATACTTCAAACCTGCAGGTATTCTTCATTTTTTAGACGATATTCAATTTGAAATAGGCAAAGACACTATGTCTGACTTTCAGCCCCACTCTGATTATTTGAATGAAATGGGAAAGATTATAAAAATTGAAAACAAAGAAGATCAAACCATTGCATTAGAGAATTATTGGTTATCAAAATTTCGTAACAAAAATTTTGATACACTGGAACATATTTTACTTGAGATTGAAAACGGTACCAAAATCAATGATCTAGCAAATAAATTAAATGTGTCACGCCAGTATTTTCATAAAATGTTTTTTAAGAATATCGGAAAATCCCCTTCTGATTATAGGAAAGCACATCGTTTTAAAAGCATAATTGAAAAGTATAAATCTGAGAAAAAGTTCATTGAACTCTCCCTCGGAAGCTTGTATTTTGACCAACCCCATTTTAATAAAGATTTTAAGGATTTAACAGGTATCAATCCAAGTTCATTTTTCAAAAAAGTAGATACAAAAGATAGTAACCATTGGCTTTTTGTATGATGGTTTACATTCTTACAATGTTTTTACGCAATTATAAAATAGTTTTGCCCACCTAATAAAATTGTTGAAAAATGAAAAATTCTAAAATAAACGTATTGCCTATCGTATTCGTGTTTTGTATGGTGTGGTCTCATTTCACATTTGCACAAAAACTGAACCTTAATGAAATAAACCAACAATTAAGAGTACTCGAAAAAGAAAACTATTTAAGCGGCGTTATTCTTATTGCAAAAAATGGTAAAACTATATATAAGGAGGCATTCGGCTTTGCTAATCTTCAAGACAGCGTTCGAAATAAATATAACACAAAGTTCAATTTAGCTTCTATGAACAAAATGTTTACTGGAATGGCTATTATGAAATTGATGGAAGCTGGAAAAATTTCACTTCAGGATAAAATAGGTAAATATCTTCCAGATTATCCAAACAAGGCTGTTGCTGATTCAGTAACAATCCATCAACTATTAACCCACACTTCAGGAATGACCAGTTTTTGGGAGGAACACGACAAATTAGCGAAAGAAAAATTCAAAACAGTAGCTGACTATCTTCCTTTATTTGTTAATCAAGAACTATTGTTTACGCCTGGCACTGATTTCCAGTACAGTAATTCAGGATATATGGTCTTAGGTTTACTTATTGAAAAAATAACGGGTAAAAATTATTTTGACTTCGTAAAAGAAAATATTTATAAACCTGCAAAAATGATGTTTACAGATGCTTATGAGTTAGATGAAGCCATTTCCAATCTGGCTATTGGATATACCATGTCGTTAGAAAAACCTGGGCAATGGAAAAACAATATTTTTTTAAATCCTACAAAAGGAACACCTGCCGGTGGAGGCTCTTCAACAGCTGACGATTTGCTGAAATTTGCCAATGCTTTACAAAACAATATTTTACTTAGCAAAGAGATTGCAACTCTTTACACATCAGGCAAAGTGAAGTATCGAGAAGGAATGTATGGCTACGGGTTTGCAGAAAACACAATAAACGGGCACCGCCTTATTGGACATACCGGCGGACACGATGGTGTTGCCAGTGAACTAATGATTTTTCCTGACTTAGGCTATACAGTCGTAATACTTACAAATGGAGAGGTTGAAAATTATTGGGAAGTGAGCAATCTAATCAAAAAACAATTGGTAGGTCCAACATCAACAATGGACAACTTTTTTTACACAAAAAATATAATTAACACCGTATCAAAAAGCGGGTATGAAGTTGGAATTAAAGAAATGGAAAAAAGTTCAAAGAAATATTCATTAAGAGAAAGCCTTATTGAAAGATACGGTTACAAATTTTTGTTTGAAAAAAAGAATACTCAGGCAATAGATTTATTTAAATTAAATATCCATAATTCCCCAAACTCAACTACTGGATATTACAATCTAAGTGAAGCCTACAGGATTTTAGGACAAAAAAAAGAAGCAATAGAATATCTAAAATTATATATTGAAAAAGAGCCAGAAGATAATGAAGCCAAATTAAAATATGCAACATTAACCAAATAACAAACCCTAAAAAGTGAGACAAGTGATATGCGTATGAGGCTTAATGGAAATTTTTTTTTATATTTGAGATGATTTGCTTCGGCTGTTTGCTATCAATCGGGTAGTAAATCCACTGTAATACAACAACTTTGGTAGCAATTTTATAAATCTGCGATTGTAACAAAATATTTTTTTAAAAGTCTAATTAAAGAAAAAGAAATATGGAAACGGACAGAAGACTTTGGCTGAAAAAAATTGGAATTGGAATAGCTGGTATTGGACTTACAAACTTCAATTCATTTGCTAGTCCCCTTGTATCAGAAAATTTAATTGATAGTTTTGAGAATGATGCTAACTTAATTTTTTTACGTTCAAATGAAAACCCTTATGGTCCATCTCCATTAGCAAGGAAAGCATTTGTGGACAACGCAAATATTAGTAATCGTTATAATTGGGATATAGAGACACAAATAATTTCTGACCTTGCAAAAAAGAATAGTGTTAAAGACGAAAACATAATGTTGGGTGCCGGTTCAACTGAAATTTTAGATTTGGTTGCAAAATTTGTCTCAATAGGCAAAGGTAATTATGTAATCGCCGACCCAAGCTATGATTATTGGACAGTTACTTTAGATACTTTAGGTTTAACTAAAAACAAAGTACCACTTACAACCGATAAGAAAATTAATTTACAAGCTATGTTCGAAGCTGTAAACCAAGATACAAAATTGGTTTATATCTGCAATCCAAATAACCCAACAGGAACAATTTGCGAAAGAGAGGCATTGGTTGATTGTGTAACCAAGATTTCACAAAATACAATTGTATTAATTGATGAGGCCTATTTGGAATTTACTAAACAGCAATCCCTTAGCAATCTCATAAATGACCACAAAAATATTATTATAGTTAAAACATTTTCCAAAATCTATGGTTTGGCTGGAGCACGAATTGGGTATGCTATTGCGAACAAAACGATAATTGATAATTTGGCAAATTCGCAATCCAATACAAATAATAGCGTTAGTGTATTATCAAAACTTGCTGCTATAGCCTCGTTGAAAGATGATAAATTTGTTTCAAATTGCAACTTGTTAAATGAAAATGCAAGACAATATACCATCAACGAACTCCAAAAATTAAACTGTGAGTGCATTTCCTCTAACACAAATTTTATCTATTTTTCACTTGCAAAATACAATAAGGATTATTTCAAACAATTAGAAGATAATAATATTGAAGGGGGAAGAATATATGAAGAGCAAGGTAAATGGACAAGAATTACAGTGGGTAAAATGGACGAAATGAAAAAATTTATTAAAGCCATACAATAAAAAATATGACTTCAACAAATTATTCAGAAGGTAGAATTATATACCACCTATCAAAATAAAAAACTTTTCTACTAGCAGTTAAAACCCAATGTTGCGGCTACAAAAATCATCTTATACATGCATAGCGCTAAATTGCATTAGTTGCCCACAAAACAAGTAACCGCCCTTCGGAAATGAAAAAGTTCATAGTTGAACTGCGCAAACATCAACCTTTGCGCCTACAATTATAGTCACAAAATCAACGTTTAACTGATCAGAACAATAATAACTTATTAAACGTAGGTTTGGGGTTTTGCAATTTATTTTATATATTTTTGAAAAATATAATTTTTGATTTTTGAATCAGCAATATTCCAAATTATGGTCGATTGAAATGATTTTGTTATTTTACTTACAAGTTAGCAGAAATTTTATGAAATATAGAGACGAAGATCCGCTTGAAATACAATTTTTAAATGACGATTTAATAACGTCAGATATGTATCTTTGGAGATATTTAGATCTTCACAAATTCTTGTCTTTTGTTTCTAAAAAATCTTTGTTTTTTACTCGCTTAGATAAATTTGAAGATAAGCGTGAGGGAATAACGACAAAGCATTTGTATTTTAGACGAATCAAAAACGTTATCGAAAATGATCCAATTTTTGATAGCCTACGCGAAATGATAACAGTTGATGTTTTAGGAAGCAGAATGAATATTATTTCAAAAGAACTTGAAACAATTCAACGATTCAATTTTGCTAACTGCTGGCTTTTATCTCGAGATAATTTTGAATCTGCTGCTATGTGGAGTTTATATAGTAATCCAAACAGCGTAGCAATCAAAATTCCTTATAAAAACTTCAAGAAACTACTCTTAGAAAACGGGTTTGATAATGACGGTTTTGGACGCAGAATAATTTGCTCTTCAGTTAATTATAAAGATTTTCAAAATACAAATCACATTTTCAATCCAGATCAAGAAGAAATTGAGGACAGCGTATTTCAAAAAGACGTTAGTTTTGAACATGAAAAAGAATTTCGGATGATTCTTAGAGAAGAACCTACCGATATTCCTCCTATAGAATATCATGAAAACAGCAACAACGAACACATGGATAAAATTCATAAATCAATATATGATTATCCAGGAATTTCTCTAGAACTCAAAAATTTTGAAAAGTATCCATTTCAAGTTGTCCATCATCCAAAATCTCAAGATTGGGCAAAAACAAATATAGAAGCAATTATTAAACAATTCAATATTCCATTTTCTATATCAAACTCAAAACTTGAGTTAAAATAAACCCCATGTCAAAATCTATAGAAATCATCTAATACATGCAAAGCGCAACATTACATTCGTTGCCCACAACCACGAGCATCCTCAATTCGGAGACGAAATAGTTCTTCCTTATACTACGCAAATATCCAACTTTTCGCTCACAAACATACTTACAAAAAAACACTACAAACCCCACCTCAAGTACATAATCATAACTTGGGATGGGGTTTTTCGTATGGATACATTAACAGAAAATTAGCACAATTGCACTGCTTGAGTATTGAAATAACGTATACATTTGAAAATTAATTTCAATCATCAAACTGTAAATCAACTCAAATGAACGTAAAATCTGCAAACACACCCATCAAAAAAAAATCTAAATTCATACCATACCTGCTCTTGTTGAGTACGATTTTGTTTTTTCAATATTCTAGGTCACAAAATATTTCAGTAAAAATAATTGATGCCACTACTAAAGGGCCCATACCTTACGCCACCATCAATATTGATAAAAAAGAACATTTGATCTCAAATGCCGAAGGTTTTTTTAACTTATCTGAAACTGCAATTCAAGACGAAAATATACTAACCATTACCTATCTAGGTTACAAAAATCTTGAAGTTAAAGTAAGTCAATTATCAAAACTAGATTACATTTTAGCCCTTACTCCCACTATTTTTGAACTAGATGATGTACAAGTAAATGGTGAAAAACCAAATCCTTATTCAATCATGGCTACCGTTAAAGCAAATCTTTCTTTGAATTACAGCAATACCGATAATCCTATCAAAGACATGCTATTTGTTAGAAAATCAACAGCGACCAATCCTCATGAAATTGTAGTTGATGTAAATAAGTCTACAGGCTTTTCAAAACAAGCTCTCAAACAAGTCAATAGTGATATTCAAAACTTCACCAATACCTTAGTTAAATCACCCCCAAAAGAGTATACAGACATGTTGTGTAATTTATTTACTCATACTATTAAAAAAGACAGTAAGTCATTTGTATCACATAAAATGAACGTTCTCAAAGCAACTGTTCTCAAAAATGAAGGAAGTGCAACCTCATCAGAAGAGTTGAAACAAATAGGCATAAAAACAATGCTAAAACACTTAGATTCTACTAAGTATTACCGCATTAAAAGTGGTCTCATAGGTTCTCGAGATACCATTTCTTTAAGAAAAGATTTCAATAAAAAGAAAGCAAAAAATAAAAAAACAGATCAAAGTACGCTGCTTACATCCATAAAATACAATTTAACAGAATTCATTCAGAACAATAATTTAGGTAATTCTTCAGAGCATGATTTTATAAAAAATCCAGAACTGTACCGTTACAAGTTTGAAGGAACTACTTTTACTGAGGATAACGATTATGCATTTGTACTTTCATTTTCACCAAAAAAAGGCAATGCAAAATTTACAGGTAAGCTGTACATTAATGAGTCTGACTATGCCGTTCTTAGAGCTGAATTCCAACTTGATGAAGGAGAGAAACTTAACAATGTTAATTTAAAATGGCTTTTAGGCATTAAAGTAGCTCAGAATACTAAAAAAGGAATTTTAATGTTTCGCAAAAAATCTGAAAACAAGAATTACTACTTGCATTATGCCTCTGAAGAAAATGGCAATTATTTTTATGTAAACCGACCTTTGAAATTTATTGAAATCACAAAAGAAGATAAAGACATTCTATCATTAGACATAAAATTTGAAGGCAACTCTTTAACTAAAACTGAATTTTTAAATCTATCACATTCCCTTGTAACAGATGCTGATGTTGCTAAAGTTGTCGAGAATGAATTCAACATTGTAGCCTTAAAATCATACGATCCTAAAATATGGAAAGGCTACCATGCTATTGAACCAGTAGCAGAATTAAAGAGATTCAGAGTAAAAGATTAATTTACATCATGCAACTTCTTATCATATTTTTCTAACAGAATAGAATTAAAAAATAAAATGGCTGTACAAAAAATACAGCCATTTTACTAACTAACTAAAAAAAACAACTAACTAAAAACTAACTAACTAACTAACTAACTAACTAACTAACTAAAATCACTTAACAATTATTTTTACAACTTCATAAGATGTTGTGGAGCTGATTATTTTACTAAAATAGATACCCGCAGTCAAACTTGATTTAGAAATCCCAACTTCATTATTTCCTACTTGTGTATCGTGGTACAACGTTTTTATGAGCTTACCGTTTACATTATAAATCTCTATGGCAACCCTTTCTGCATCCTTTGCTGTAAAACGCAGTTTTGAATTTTCATCAATTGGATTTGGAGATATCGACACTTTGTTTCCTTGATAGCCTGAATCAAAATCAGCCGTATTCAGTGTAAGATTTTTTGAAAACTGTATGGTTTGCAAATCCATTTCCTTAATGGTTGCTTTTCCATCAAGAGCAGTCATTTTAAACACTATTGTTTTAATATCATTTAACACCAATGGATTTCCTGTACTAGATGCAAACGCTGCAAATGGAATTGCAAAATCTTGTAAATCGTTTGTAAGCGTAATTGTTGTTTTGTACTGTTGCTCCCAGTTTGCAATACTATTTTTTACAAAAACTATTTCTAGTACACCCGTTCCTTTTCCTCGAAGATGCAAACTTTTATAAGTTGATAAATCTACTGCTTTAAACCTAGGAGTTAGCGCTCTGTAAGCTGAAACATAATCTGTAGTGGTAGCTGTAAGGCTTATATTGCGCTCTACAGGAAAACTTCCAGCATCATACTCTCGTGTATTTACGCCTACAATATAATTAGTTACGGTCGTTGTACTTGCTGGTGCGTCAATTCCCCAAGGTCCATCAGACAAGAATAAATCATCTGGAGTGGCAACCCCATCCCCTATTCTAAATCCGATATCAAACAAATTACCCGTTGGCACCACAATATCCGTTACATATTTTTTATTCAAATTAATAGAACTGTTTATTTTTTGCTCAGTACTGGTTTCTGTTTTTCTCAAACCTCCATCAAAAGTTACGGCGCTTGTAGCATTTGTATTGATAACTTGTAACTCCAAGTTTCCGTTGCTATATCTTCCTTTTTTGACGAAAACTGTTGGTGGCTCTGATAAGGTATAACCAATAATTGGTTTTTGTTTTTGAATTAAATTAACAACTTCTTGCCCTATTTTAAACAAATCATCGATTGAATTTGTCCAAATTTGAAAATTATAAAAGCCAATATTCTTTTCATATTTATCAAGATTCCAATGGCTTTCTAGCGCATAATTCGCATCTGTATTTACTTTCTTAGCCGAAAAACTCAATACATACTCAATACTATTATCTGCATTTTTTATAATCGTTTTGATAAAAGGCTGCTCGTTAATTTCTATAGTTGATACTGAAAGAATTTGTGCTCCTAACAATCTATCGCAAATAAACTTAGTATGTTCATACACGCCATTATTTGTTTTCAAGGCGAGAATAGAGGCAATTGTTTTATTATTTTTAATGTAATCTACTGAGTATACTTCGGATGCATTGGTAATAGAAAGTAAATCTGTAGGAGTAGACTCTACTACTGATTGCTCATTAATAACACCAAATGGAATAAAATCTTTGAGTACTGTACCCGATGCCTTTCTAGAAAATAAACTTGGTTTTGTAACTTTTCTTGCTGTTGAAAAATCAAACTTATACGCTGTTTTTACTCTATTAAAATTTCGTTTGTTAATTTGTTCTGCCAATCTATTGTTACTCTCTAGTCCGCCCTCATTAGCTCCAGAAATTGAAGCGTTATAAACAGGACAACTAGCATATCCTGAACAAGATGGATCATCGCAATCAATCAAATTATCGCCATCATCATCAATCCCGTTATCGCAAATTTCTTGCGGTACTGGAGCAGTTGGGCATCGTGCTCCATCATTACTTGAACTTGATGGACCAAAGGCAAATAAATTAGAATTCATCCCAATTACACCATCTAAATCTTTAACATCACGGATCACATAAACGGTCCCTGTTTGATTAGCAGACACATAAAAACTTCCTGCTAAATCAAAATATACAGCTCCATAGGTATAATTATTACCTAACATTGCCGGTACAACTCCTAAATTTGTAACTACTCCATTTAATGGATTAACACGATACAAAATATTAGTAGCTTGTTCCACAGTATATAAATTACCGTCAACAGCATTGAAAGCCCAATCGTGAACATTGATGCCTTGTGATAATACAAAAGAACCTAAATACTGCAAATAAGATTGTGAGGCTGGATCCAAATCAATTTTGTAATAGGTACTCCCACCAGATTTAAAAAAATAAATACCATCTGGACTCACATCACCTACAAATCTACTCGCATCAGGTAATGCGCTAATGGTGTAAATGGTGGTGTTAAAATTTTTACCAATCCTAACTATAGATTTAGAAGGAGAGGTTAAATAGCCCCAAATATATCCATCCTTAGCATTATAACCTGCTCCATTTATACTTCCAGTTGTAATATTTTGTGCTACCGAAATAGAATTACCAGATGCTAAGTCAATTGCAAAAATATCATTGCCTTGAAATAAGTAGGCATTAAAATCACAATTAAAAGGTATGTCTTGTGCACTAAATTTAATAGTAAAAAGTAGCAAAAACAATAAAAATCCTCTTGATACTTGACGATGTATAATTTTAGTCATATCTATTTCTTTTTAAGTAATTAATATGTTAAAATTAGTTTAACATATTAAAGAAAAAAAAATATTTAGATATTATGGAGAGTAACTATCGATGGATGGTCTTTTTCTATAGACCATCCAAAAAAAAAAAAACATAAACTACTCTCTACCAAGCAATAGGATTGTAATCTTTCAAAAACTTCCCACACCAATGTTTACCGGTATTGATGCCGTCAAATAGCGGATCCATAACTCTTGCAGCACCATCTACAATATCCAGAGGAGGTTGAAAATCTTGTTCTTCCTGTTTTCTTTTGGCCAATTCAGCGGGATCTTCATCGGTAACCCAACCTGTATCCACTGCATTCATAAAAATTCCATCTTTTGCCAAAGTACCTGCAGCGGTGTGCGTTAACATGTTTAAAGCGGCTTTTGCCATATTGGTATGCGGATGACGATCTTCTTTGAAATCACGATAAAACTTGCCTTCCATGGCCGAAACATTGATGATGTGTTTTTTGCCTGTGTTTTCTTTTTTCATCACTTCCGAAAGGCGGTTGCACAATACAAAAGGCGCTACGGAATTTACCAATTGCACTTCAATCATTTCGGTAGTTTCTATTTGACCTAATTTTAATCGCCAACTGTTTGTTTTTCGTAAATCTACTTGCTGCAAATCAGCATCGAGTTCTCCTTCCGGGAAAACTTCTTGTGCCACCAAGGCATTATCAAACGAATATGGAATCTGCGATAATTTGGCGGAAGCCCGCAACCCAATTCCAGGTTCTGGTCCGTGCCAAGTTACAGGCATATTTTCTTGGGATGAAAAACCCGTGGTCAACACTTTCAATTCATCCAAACAATTGATATGATCCAGTAATAACTCCTGTGCCTGTTGTGGTAAAGAAGTAATGGAACGCTCCTCGTTTTCCATTAGATGCGTATAGAATCCGGCTGGACGTCTTACGGTTTGCGCCGCATTATTGATGAGAATATCCAATCGCTGGTATTTTTGCTCTATAAAATTGCAAAAAATCTCCACACTCGGAATGTGGCGCAAGTCTAAGCCGTGAATTTTCAATCGGTGCCCCCAATCCATAAAATCTGGCTCATTAGAAAAACGCAAAGCCGAATCAACTGGGAAACGAGTGGTGGCAACAACGGTTGCGCCTCCCCGTAAAAGCATCAACGTAATGTGATAGCCTATTTTTAATCGAGAACCTGTAATTACGGCAACTTGTCCCGTTACATCGGCGGTTTGGAAACGTTTGGCATAATTAAAATCACCACAATCCGTGCACATGCTGTCATAAAAATGATGCATTTTAGTAAATTCTGTTTTACAAACGTAACAGTTTCTAGGAGTTTCTAATTCTAATTGTTCTTTGCTGGCCAGATCCGTGTAAGCCAACAATTTGGGCGCTACAAATACACTTGCTTCGCGCGCTGAGCGAATTCCAGTTTCTTTCCTTGCGGTTCTATCTTGCTTTTCTTTTTTACGTTTGGCAACTAATTTTCCATCTTTCTTGCGTCGGGAAAACTCGTCCCGATCTGGGCGAGAAAATTGACCTGCAGCTTTAATTAAAGCCGTTCGCTGTTCTTTTGGAATGTCAAATATTTGGTCGGTATCAGTATTTAATTGCGCTAAAATAGCGATACATCGGTCAATTTCTTCAGAGCTTATGGCAGTTTTATGTTCTATTTGTTCCATCATTATCATAAAAATGGATCTCAATTTAGTGTAAAATCCAAGGCCGCAAATATAGCCTTTTTAACGTCGGAAAGTTTCAAGGTAATATCGCAGGAAATTTTAGCGCGAAGATGCTAGTTTTGCATTTTGACTTTCGACTATTATCTTACTATCTTCGCACCTACGATGTTCTTTCACAAAGAGGCACGAAGCACCGCAAAGAGATACAAAATTTTAGAAAAAACTGTGTCTATTTCTGTTTTATCTTTGAGAATTTCTATGTAACAAAAAAGTATTATGCTGTTTCAAATCAAATCCTATTTACAATTCCTTTGGCACTCGAAAAATGAGCATGCGGTGCATTCTCCATTTGTATTTAGTTTATTGACGAAATGTTTTTATGACAAAAATTCAAAACCCGAATATTCAATTTTAAGAAAATACAGAAACACGCTTTTAGCAAATAGTAATTCGATAGAAGTAACTGATTTTGGCGCAGGTTCGAAAGTTTTCAAATCGAATACAAGAGTCGTTGCAAAGATTGCGAGAACAGCAGGAATTTCTTCAAAACGAGCCGAATTATTATTCCGGATCACCAAATATTTTCAACCTGAAAGTATTTTAGAAATCGGAACTTCATTAGGATTAGCGACTTCGGCACTAGCTATGGCAAATCTAAAATCAAAAATCACAACGCTCGAAGGTTGTTCAAGTACAATGGCAATTGCAAAAAGTCAATTTCAGGTATTCCATTTTGATAATGTAAATCCAATTGTAACAGAATTTAGTAATTATTTAAGTGACTTTCGGCCTTCCACTTTCGACTTTAAACTCATTTATTTCGATGGCAATCACTCTAAAAAAGCAACTTTAGATTATTTTGAAGCCTTGCTTCCAACTGTAACAAATGATGCGCTTTGGATATTCGATGATATTCATTGGTCGCCAGAAATGGAAGAGGCTTGGCAAATCATAAAAAACCATCCAAAAGTGACCGTAACAATTGATACGTTTCAATGGGGATTGGTATTTTTTAGAAGAGAACAACCCAAACAACATTTTATAATTAGATTATAAAGCAAAAAAAAATGACAACCATTACTGATTGCCATTTCCTTTTGAATTAATACAACTTTATTCTTTAGCTCTTTTCATTTCTCCTGATTTTGCACCCATACGATTTAAGGTATACATTGGCGCAAATTTCAATTTCAAACCTGCAATTTTGTTATTATCTGCACTAGTAAGGCCTTCTTTTTCAACGGTATTTTTACGACTATCAAGTGCTTCATACATCAATTTTACTTCAACCCAATCTTCACGAGAATAGGCATCTTTATTATTTTCAACAGTATCCACAAATTGTTGATATACACTTAAAATATTGTTTTTATTAACCCAAACAAAACTCATGTCCTCACCTACTTTTCCTTCTCCAAAAAGCGTATTACGCATTTGTTGTTTTGGATTTACAGGTATAGCAGCAAGTGCTTCGGCTCTCATTTTTTCAAGGTTCGCTTTCATCGCTTCATACTTTGTTCTACTTGCCTCAATACGCGCTTTAGCTTCAGCGTCATCAGCCATATCAGCAAGAGCAATCTCAGCCTCTGCGCTTTTTAATTTAAACTCAGATTCTATTTCCATCCAGTTGTCCTTTGTATCCTCTGCAGCTACATTACTCAAAGAGTCTACATACATTACATAATTGTCTACTTTACCTTTAGCTTGTTCTGTTTTTTCATCTTTACAAGCTGTAAATCCTATTGCAATTACAGCAAGTCCTAATACTAGTTTTGTATTTTTCATTTTTTTATGTTTTAGTGGTTAATACGTAACAAATGTATATGCAAACCTTTCATTTTCAATTTAAAACAAAAAATTATGCAACTAATTACTATAATTGTGCAAAACTGACTAAAACAATGAGAATGCTTTACAAACAGTAATTTATAGAGATTGTCTTGCAAAGTTTTAGCTAAGGATTTCATGTCAATGAATGAGATACTGATTCCAGCATTTAGACTTCCTAATTTATGAAAACGAAAACCAAATCAAATTACTAGACCAATACTGTAACAAATAAAAAAAACTGCTACTTATTACTCAAATAAAACTTTTATACCTTTATATCTCAACTTAACAGCATCTTTCAGGTAACGAAAGAATAAAATTTAATAAAGAATGGCAAACCCACTAATTCAGATCACCGATATTAAGCGAAATTTTGTTCTAGGAAATGAAATTGTATATGTACTTAAAGGAATTAATTTACAAATCAATAAAGGAGAATATGTTGCATTAATGGGACCTTCAGGATCAGGTAAATCTACTTTAATGAATTTATTAGGCTGTCTTGACACCCCTACATCTGGAAATTATATTCTTAACGGAAAAGATGTGAGCCAAATGCGTGATGATGAACTAGCCGAAATTAGAAATAAAGAAATAGGTTTTGTGTTTCAAACTTTTAATCTATTACCAAGAACGACTGCCTTAGACAATGTAGCCTTGCCTATGATTTATGCTGGTTTTTCAAAATCAGAAAGAAATAAGCGTGCCACCGAAGTACTGGAACAAGTAAACCTTTCTGATAGAATGGACCACCAACCCAATCAGCTTTCTGGAGGTCAAAGACAGCGTGTGGCCATTGCAAGAGCATTGGTAAACAAACCTTCTATTATTCTTGCTGATGAGCCTACAGGAAACTTAGATAGTAAAACCTCTGTAGAAATCATGAAGCTTTTTGGCGATATTCACGCACAAGGAAACACCGTAATATTAGTAACGCACGAAGAGGAAATTGCTGCTTATGCACACCGTGTCATTCGTTTGCGTGATGGTCTTATAGAAAGTGATGTATCAAAGTAATCCGTATTCTGTTGCAGTTTACAGTTTTATTCAATAAAAAGTAGGTCCTTACCAAACAATGATCCAGTATTATTTTGACAGTAATTTTTAGAAAAAAACTTAAATTCAACTACAGTAAAACGAATTAGAAATTCCCCTACGAGTGCTAATCTAGAGTAGAAAAATATAATTTTAATTTCTTTTTAAAGCACTGCATAAACTTCCCCATACATGAAAATCGCTTTACTAACCTGCGAAAAACTTCCTGATTTAAATCCTGAAGATCAAAAACTAATTCCAGCACTGGCACAATATAACATTCAGGCTATAGCTGCAGTTTGGGATGATGCTAACATCAATTGGTCACAATTTGACTGCTTGGTATTTAGAAATACCTGGGACTATTTTGAGAAAGAACAAGCGTTTATACTTTGGCTTGACCAGATTAAAAAATTAGGCGTAAAAACACTAAACACCATTGATACGGTAAAAAATAACATCCATAAATTTTATTTAAAAGAGCTAGAGCAAAAGGGAATTCCCATCATTAAAACTCTATTTATTGACAAAACCCAACAGCTGGATTTAAACAAACTTATACCAAATCACTGGAATAAAGCAGTCATAAAACCCGCTTTTTCGGCAGGATCTTATCTCACCGAAGTGTTTGACAGAACACAAATTCAAGCGATAAACAATCAATATCAATCTATAGCTGCCAGTAAAGAATTGCTGCTTCAGGAATTCATGCCAGAGATTCAAACATTAGGTGAAACATCATTCATTTTCTTTGACAAGAAATTCTCTCATGCTGTGAATAAAAAACCCGTTTCTGGTGATTTTAGAGTACAATCACTATACGGAGGAAAGTACACGCTGGTAGAACCATCAGCAGAACTCATCCAAAAAGCACAAAAAGTAGTCAACACTTTTCAAGAAGATTTACTATATGCCCGCGTTGATGGAATCGTCATTGAAGAGGTACTTTATTTGATGGAAATAGAATGCATAGAACCTGATTTATATTTTAACTTAAGTGCTAATTCATTAGACCAATTTGTTCCAGCATTAATAAAATTAATAGCTTAAATTTGTTTTTTTTATAAAACTAAGATATCATTAATGAAAGTATATACAAAAACTGGCGATAAAGGTACTACAGCCCTTTTTGGCGGTACACGAGTAGCCAAAGATCATGCTCGTATAGAAAGTTACGGAACTGTTGACGAATTGAACTCTCACATAGGTCTTATTCGGGACCAAGATATCAATGCGCATTACAAAGATATATTGATAGAAATTCAAGACCGTCTTTTTACAGTAGGAGCCATTCTTGCTACTCCGCCAGAAAAAGAAGTTAAGAAAAACGGCGACTTGCGTTTGCAAAATTTAGGCATTATTGAAACGGATATTGAATTATTAGAAAATGAAATAGATGCTATGGAAGAAGCTCTACCACCAATGACACATTTTGTATTGCCTGGTGGTCATACCACTGTGTCATATTGTCATATTGCACGCTGTGTATGCCGAAGAGCAGAGCGCCTAGCCGTACATTTAAGTCATGATGAACCCGTTGTTGAAATCGCAATTAAGTACTTAAACCGACTTTCTGACTACCTTTTTGTGTTGGCACGAAAGTTGTCCTACGACTTAAAAGCGGATGAAGTTCAATGGATTCCTAGAAAATAGTATTCAGCTAGCAGTGTGCAGTCTCAGTTTGCAGTTTTATACTGATCACTGAAGACTGATCACTGAAGACTAAAAATAAACGTTCTTAACTTTAACTAAAAATAAATCGTTTTTTACTTGTATTTTTCAGTAAAAAATTTATTTTTGCACAAAACTAAATCGACAACAGATGTATTGGACATTAGAATTAGCATCGTATTTAAGTGATGCACCATGGCCTGCTAACAAAGACGAACTTATTGACTACGCTATTAGAGCTGGAGCTCCATTAGAAGTAGTAGAAAACCTTCAATCTATTGAGGATGAAGGCGAGATATATGAATCAATGGAAGAAATATGGCCAGATTATCCCACAGACGAAGATTATCTTTGGAATGAGGATGAATATTAAAAAGCAAACCAATTAAAAAGTCTCAAAAGAGGCTTTTTTTTGGTTTAAATTTACAGAAATACACAATTAGAAATATAAAAATATCATGAGTTTCATAAACAGCATAATCAAGGTTTTTGTGGGCGACAAGTCTCAAAAAGACGTCAAAGCACTACAACCCTATCTCACTAAAATTAAAACATTTGAGGAACCCCTTAAAGCTTTATCACATGATGAGTTAAGAGGTAGAACTGTTTTTTTTAAAGAAAAAATCAAACAAGATGGCGCAGACAAAGACGCTAAAATTGCTGCCCTAAAAGTAGAAGTAGAAAGCATTGTAGATATTGACAAGAGAGAGGATATCTACGTGGCTATTGATGCCCTTGAGAAAGAAGCTTACGAAATTTCAGAAAAAACATTAATGCAAATCCTTCCTGAGGCTTTTGCAGTGGTAAAAGAAACAGCCAGACGTTTTAAAGACAACACCCAAATTGAGGTAACTGCTACCCCAAAAGACCGTGAACTATCTGCCACAAAAACATACATCACCTTAGATGGAGACAAAGCCATTTGGGCTAATTCCTGGAGTGCTGCAGGTAAAGAAATTACCTGGGACATGATTCACTATGACGTTCAGTTAATAGGAGGAATGGTATTGCACGAAGGTAAAGTTGCCGAAATGCAAACCGGTGAAGGAAAAACATTAGTAGCTACATTGCCACTTTACTTAAATGCCTTGACTGGAAACGGAGTACACCTTGTAACGGTGAATGATTATCTTGCAAAAAGAGATAGTACCTGGAAAGCACCATTGTTTGAATTTCACGGTATGACTGTGGAATGTATTGACAATTACCAGCCAAGCTCTGAAGGTCGTAAAAAAGCCTACGATGCAGATATTACGTATGGTACCAATAATGAATTTGGTTTTGATTATTTAAGAGATAACATGGCTCATTCTCCAGATGACCTTGTACAAAGAAAACACAATTACGCAATTGTAGATGAGGTTGACTCCGTATTGATTGATGATGCTAGAACACCTTTGATCATTTCAGGACCAGTTCCACAAGGAGATCGTCACGAGTTCAATGAATTAAAACCAAAAATTGAAAACCTAGTAAGTCTTCAACGTCAATTAGCAAACGGATTCTTATCTGAAGCTAAAAAACTAATCAAAGAAGGAAACACTAAAGATGGTGGATTTCAATTGCTAAGAGCTTACAGAAGTTTGCCTAAGAATAAAGCATTGATTAAATTTTTGAGTGAAGAAGGTATCAAACAACTGCTTCAAAAAACCGAAAATCAATACATGCAAGACAACAAAAGAGAAATGCACAAAATTGATGAGGCATTGTATTTTGTTATCGAAGAAAAAAACAATCAAGTAGAATTAACAGATAATGGAATCCAGTACCTATCTGGTGATACAGATGCTGACTTTTTTATTCTACCAGACATTGGAACTGAAATTGCCAATATCGAAAAGAAAAAATTAGAGAAAGACCTTGAAGCCGAAGAGAAAGAAAAATTATTTCAAGACTTCGGGATCAAAAGTGAGCGTATCCATACCTTAACACAGCTTTTAAAAGCCTACGCTTTATTCGAAAAAGATGTAGAGTATGTAATCATGGACAATAAAATCATGATTGTAGACGAGCAAACAGGTCGTATCATGGACGGTCGCCGTTATTCTGACGGATTGCACCAAGCCATTGAAGCCAAAGAAAATGTAAAAATCGAAGCAGCTACACAAACTTTTGCAACGGTTACTTTGCAAAATTATTTCAGAATGTACAACAAGCTGGGCGGAATGACTGGAACTGCAGTTACAGAAGCGGGTGAGTTATGGCAAATATACAAGCTTGATGTAGTAGAAATCCCTACTAACAGAGGTATTTCTAGAAAAGACAAAGAAGATTTCATCTACAAAACAACTCGTGAAAAATTCAACGCTGTTATTGAAGATGTTACCGAATTGTCTAAAGCCGGAAGACCAGTACTTATTGGAACAACATCGGTTGAAATTTCAGAATTACTAAGCCGAATGTTGAAAATGCGTGGCGTAGCACACAATGTCTTGAATGCAAAAATGCACAAGCAAGAAGCACAAATTGTGGAGGAAGCTGGAAAACCAGGCGTAGTAACCATTGCCACAAACATGGCTGGTCGTGGTACCGATATCAAATTATCTCCAGAGGTTAAAGCTGCCGGTGGACTTGCTATTGTAGGTACAGAGCGTCATGACTCGCGTCGTGTAGACCGTCAATTACGTGGTCGTGCAGGACGTCAAGGAGATCCAGGAAGTTCTCAGTTTTATGTATCGCTTGAGGACAACTTAATGCGTTTATTTGGTTCTGAGCGTGTAGCCAAAGTAATGGACCGTATGGGATTACAAGAAGGCGAAGTGATTCAGCACTCTATGATGACTAAATCTATAGAACGCGCTCAAAAGAAAGTAGAAGAAAACAACTTTGGAGTACGTAAGCGTTTGTTAGAATATGATGATGTAATGAATGCACAGCGTGAAGTAGTCTACAAGCGTCGTCGTCACGCCTTGTTTGGCGAACGCTTAAAGCTAGACATTGCAAACATGCTTTATGATACCTGCGAAGTAATTATTGAGCAAAACAAAGCAATAAATGATTTCAAGAACTTTGAGTTCGAATTAATACGATATTTCTCCATCACATCTCCAGTAACCGAAAGTGAGTTCGCCAAAATGAACCCAATGGATCTTACCGGAAAAGTATACAAAGCAACATTAGATTATTATACCGAAAAAACAGCACGTAGCGCCCGTGAAGCATTCCCGATTATCAAAAGCGTTTATGAAGATCAAAACAACCAGTTTGAGCGCATCGTAGTTCCATTCACGGATGGAATTAAATCTTTGAATGTAGTTACCGACTTAAAAATGGCTTACGATTCTCAAGGCGCACAACTAGTTGCTGATTTCGAAAAGAACATCACACTAGCCATTGTAGACGAAGCGTGGAAAAAACACTTGCGCAAAATGGATGAGCTAAAACAATCTGTTCAATTAGCCGTACACGAGCAAAAAGATCCGTTGCTAATTTACAAACTAGAGGCCTTTAACTTGTTTAGAGCCATGATTGATAATGTGAACAAAGAAGTAATTTCATTCTTGTTCAAAGGAGATTTGCCAGCACAAGAAAACCAACGCATTCAAGAAGCTATTGATGTAACTCCCGTTGAGGATTACACCACTTCAAAAGATGAAATTGTAAGCAGCGAAAGTGCAAATCAAGAAGCCATGCAAACACAGCAACGTCAAGTTACAGAGACCATCACTCGCGACATGCCAAAAATCAATCGCAATGACAACGTAACCATTCAAAACGTGGCCAACGGTCAAACACAAGAAATGAAATACAAAAAAGCCGAAAGCCTAATCGCCTCAGGACAATGGGTATTAGTGAACTAAAACCTTATATTTCAAGATTCATAAAACTCCACTGCGCAAGTAGTGGAGTTTTTTTATTCTATTTTTTTACGGGAGCTATTCCCGCCATACGCTGCAAGCTATTTGGTTTCAAACCCTTTTTACAGGCGCTTTCAGGAGCTTCCTACGGTCGCTCTGCCAGCGCCATAAAAAGTGGTTTTCAACCGGCATAGGCTTTGCGCTACTGTCAGGGCTATACCGTGAAACTACCCAAAAAGAAAAAAGAATCATCCAAAAGCAAACTAATCCTTAAAAAATCAAAATGGCTTTCACATCCAAATAAATACATCAGAAAAGTACACAACAAATTAAAAGTCCGTTTGATGATTTATAAGAGAAATTTATTATATTTGAAATTAAATAAAACCTGACTCTTGTCAGACAAAGCCAACCAATTGAGGTGTGATATGTCTGATTTTGTCAGACATATATACAAGTTACTTGCTATTTTAAAAGAAAGACGGAATGAAATACGAAGAAATATTTAAACAAATTAATTCTACAAAAGACAAGTACAAAATCTCGAATTTGATTTGGGAACTACTAAAAATAGAACCAGACGAAAATTATATTCAAAAATTAATAGAACTCACATATAAGCAAAGAGAAATAAAAACCTCTGCAATAACAATTTTACAAAAATTTAATTCTCCAGAAAAAATAGAAGATTTTGTTATTTCAAGAATAGAAATCGAAAAAGATAAAGTCATATGTTGTAACTTCATCAAGATACTTGGTCTAAATGGGACAGTGAAGTCATCAAACTTTCTATTAGATTTTTACAAAATTACCAAGAGTAAAGATGTAAAAGGAACAATAATCCATACATTAGAAACTTTATATATTCGAAATAGAATTGACATACAAAACACTGATAAATTAACTAAAATCATAGGGAATTCATACCCGTTTTTTCAAGGATATTGGAAAGAATTAAAAAAATCTAAAAAAAACAATACTCAAAATTGGAAGACAGTAGCAATAGAACAACTTTCATCAAACAATTTAAACTTAGTTTTTAAATATGACAGTGATATTGATTTTCATTTACAAATTGAAAAAATGAATTCCAATTTCATTAGGTACATAAACTTAACTGCAATTTTTAAGAAATACAAAAGCAGCTATTCAAAATATTATACGCCACAACAATTTTATCTATCAGAAAACAGATTGTTTGACTCATTATTTGACAGAACGAAAGAAATGAGACCAGACATTTTTAAAGATTCAATTATTAACCTTATTGAAGCTGAACTAATGCCCAAACTTGAAAGCAAAATTTCACAATGGAAGACATTACAAACAATGCCATTTGAAGATTTTGAAAAAAAGCAAACTTCAATAATCAACACATTATATGATACAAATTGGGATTGGGTAATAGCTCATCAAATGACTCAAAGCATAGACATGTTTAATGACAATCCAGACAAAAACTTGTATATTGATTTCATAAAAGAAAAATGGAGTGCTAGTGACAAAGAAAATTTTCAAATCAACGATTATCTTGACGAACAAAAAAACAGCAAGTAACACACGCTACAAGCAATTTGGGGATTTGGTTTAATTTGAAAATGGTCTTGTATTTGGAAGATTTGGCAAATCCGAAAAATGGGCTTAATTTAGTCCCAAACTACTTGTAGCGCGGGAACGTTATGTGCTATTTTACCACGACTAAAAGTATAAACTAAAATTATTGAATATGACGCCTAGAGAAAGATTAACACATATTTTACGGTTGCAGACAATTGATTTTTTAAACACTAAAGGTTTTTTATTTATTGATTCAAAATCACAATTCACTAGAACAGTAAATAAAATTAAACACATTATTTACTTCGAGGGAAATAAATGGAATAACTCTGACACGTCAGCAGATTATAGGTTACTCTGCAGACTCGAAATCAAAGAATATCCAAAATGGTATATTGAAACCTATCAGACTGACCAAGCCACACATCATCAAGGTAGAATTGACAAAAAAACAATTTCTCAACCATCACCCAGTAAAAACTATAGAGTAAATTGGGACGCACACACACAAATAAATGGGAAATACGACCTATTAAAATATTCAGAATTAGAGATCAAAGAAAATATATTTAAAAATATAACGAATTCAATTCTACCATATTTAGAAATATGCTCTACTTACTCAGGAATCGCAGAATATTCATTAGAACCACTTAATTCGTTTGACTATTATATGATGGATAATAATAAAAGTAAAGCTTTAGAAATTCTTGAAGGATTAATTATTAAAATCAAAAACCTAGACAAATCTAAGTTGAATTTAGATGATGAATTTGTTCAAAAAAGTGTTGAAAACACTTTAAATATGACTAATTTAAGAATTCAAAAATTTTTTCCAGATTTAAAAGAAGTAAATTTAGACATATAAAAACAGCACATAACACACGTAGCTGTTGCGCAACTCTCTTAAAAAAGTAAAATTTCAAGATAAGCGTAAAAAACAACCTCGTTTAAGGATTTTTAAGCGAGGTTTATTTTTGGTTTTAGGTTGTAGTTTGTAAAAATAAAATGCCTTAAAAAGTCAGTTTTCAAGTCAATGAAAGCTGTTTTTAGAGAAGTTGGTACTTTTGCTTGTATTTCACTTACAACTCCGGCTTTTGTTTTTGTTTTTTTGGTGATAAACTTCAAGTATTTCTTAAGATTATAGGTCAACGCTGCCATTAAAACGTGTTTGTTGGCTTGCTTGATTCCTCTTGTGTTTACGCGCTTCATATTGGTAAAATTGACCAACGTTCCTATTACTGGTTCTACGGTTTTACTTCTCACTCGCACCATTTGCTTGGCATAGCGTGCGTTTTGAGTCAGTTTTTGGTGCATTCGATCGTAGTGTTCCTTGTGGATGCTGTGATCTATCTTTTTATACTTAGTGCTTTTTCCGCAGCATTGTTCTCGTAGTGGACAGTTTTTGCAATCGCGCTCACTACTTCGATAGCTGTTTTTGGTGTAGCTTTTGCTATCGTTCTTTTCGCCTTTAAAGAGTAAAATGGCTTTGTTGGAACCTTCTTTGATGCATTCATATTGGTTGAGTTCTTTGTTGAAAATAAAACCTTCTCGCTCGGGTTTGTACTGTCCGAAGTTTGGAATATAGGCATCGATGTTTTTTTGGTGCAAATATTTTAACGCTTCTCCACTACTATAACCTCCATCGGCTAAAAGTTCTTCTAATTCAATGCCATTTTCATTTAGATTTTCCTCTGTTAATTCTACTATTTTTTGCACGCACTGACTATCGCGTTTGTCTGCAAAATCAGAACAGGCGCCTGTTATTACATGATGAGCATCGTCTACAGCTATTTGTCCAAAATAGTTTAACTGTCTTGCTTTTCCTGGTTTTACACTTACCCTAGCATCAGAATCGGTGGGAGAATAATGGGTGTGATTCGATACAAATCTCGGACGTATTGAATTGCCGTGTTCATCTACTTTATCAATGTTGAAGTTAGGATTGGGTTGGCTCTTGTAAGCTTCTTTTTTCCAATTATGGTGTTGTTCTACTAGTTTCTTTCTAGTGCTGGTAGTTTTAAATTCGCTGTTTTCTTCTAATTCATCTACAAAGGCACTGGCATCTTCCAATACTTCTTTCTCTACCAAACTATCCATAGAGGCATTGGCTTTGATAAAAACACTGTCCACGGCTTGACGCTTGCCGCGAATCATACCTTTGGAAACACATAGTTTTAAAACGGCTTTAAACAAACTTAAAAACACTTCTTCACCATATAACTGACGCGTGCGACTAATGGTGCTGTGCCAAGGCAATGCTTCGTCAATGTCATACCGAATAAAAAGGCGAACATCTAAACAATTTGAGCAATATTCGATGAGTTTCCTATCCGAATTTATGTTGTTTAAATAGCCTACCAAACAGATTTTGAAAAACACAACGGGATCAATGCTCTCCTGTCCTTCGTCTCCATAATACTTTGCAGTAGCTTTATATAAAAAATGAAAATCGATAGCTGTATCAAGCAATCGATAAAAATTATGCTCAGGAATCAGGTCCTGTAAATGAACTTGATAGAGCATTTTTGGCGTGAGTTCTTTTCTTCCTTGCATAGTTAAAAATACAATTTCTTTTACTTTTTTGCAAGTTTTTTTTGATATATTTGTTCGAGTTGTGCAACAAGCACA
>NZ_VHLM01000007.1 GCF_009764685.1 Flavobacterium sp. I-STPP5a
TACCAATATGCAAATGCAAGGTGCAATAGCAATTTTTACAGTCAACTTAAAAAGAATACTCAAATTAATGTAGAAAATGTAATCTACACATGCATTTTGCCAAATGAACCTGTATAAGTCAAAAACCAACTCATATAACCTACAATAAAAAACAGTTACAAAAATAAAAACGCTTATAACAGATGTTTGAAATCCTGTTACAAGCGTTTTTTATTATCTAAAAAAGGATGCTAATCAAAATAAGCGATGTTTTTCAGTGCCCTCGAATTTCAGCGCATTTTTTTATAACTAATTTTATGAGGTCTTACAGTTGAAAACCGTAAGCTAAACGTACTCCAACTTGTCCAACTCCTCTACCAAGAGTTCCATTGTTGTTTAAACGATCAAAATGATTGTAATGTGTATAGTTCAACGATACATCAATATATTTAGTAGCGTATCCAATACTTGGAGACAATAATAATGATGTTTTGTCTCTGGTATTGTCTACATTACTTACTGCAAATGCAGCACCTGCTTCACCCATTAAGTAAAATTGATCATTCCAAACAAATGCTTTGAAACCTGCTTTAGCTGGGATTAAACCTAAATCTTTTCCTTCTGTTTGTCCAGGAAATGTATCTGCTTTACTAACAAACAAATTAGTGTATCCTGTAGTTAAAGTCAAAGAGTATCTTTTTGATAAATCATACTGACCTCTTACGTCAGCTCCTAATGCTAATTTATATGGATCATTAGTTGAGTAGCCTGCATTTAATCCTACACCTAAACGGAAACCTTGATCATAATTCTCTGCTGTGTTTGTTTCTTGTGCTTGTGTAGTTGAAGCAAACATCATTGCTACTGCTACTAAAAAACCTGTTTTAATTTTTCCTGCGATTGTCATAATTGTAAAATTTAATATTAATATTTTCTGTCATTTAGTTGTTATTATTCAAACGAAACAACGGTGCAAATATAGACTTGGAGCTTTGTTAGGGTGTTATACAATTCAATTGGTTTGTTATAGAATTTCTTGTTTTTGTATATATTATTCAAAAAAGGTTGGGTTAATAATGCAATAACACGGTTAGAATCGGAAGCTTCTAATTATCTTTGCCATCAAAAAATAGCAAAGTGAATTTATCGCAGTACGTCAAAGAGTTTTCTTATAACATCAAATTAGCCTATCCTGTCATTCTAGGAATGTTGGGACATACATTAATAGGTATTGTTGATAATTTTATGGTAGGGAAATTAGGCTCTACTGAATTAGCAGCTGTTTCACTTGGAAATAGTTTTATTTTTATTGCAATGTCTATTGGTATTGGGTTTTCTACAGCAATAACACCGCTTATTGCAGAGGCCGATGCTGAAAAAGACAATCAAAAAATCCGAACTACTTTTCATCACGGATTATTGCTATGTACCATTTTGGGATTTGTATTGTTTGTGGTTACAGTGCTTTCTAAGCAGGTAATGTATATCATGCAACAGCCCAAAGAAGTGGCTGATCTTGCTGCGCCTTATATTGATTGGGTTGCTTTTTCTATGATTCCGGTAATTATGTACCAAGGATACAAGCAGTTTGCAGATGGTTTATCAAAAACTAAATACTCTATGTATGCCATTTTGCTGGCAAATGTGGTGCATATCTTTTTTAACTACGTATTGATTTATGGAATTTGGATTTTTCCAAAATTAGGAATTCTAGGTGCAGCATTAGGAACGGTTTTATCCCGAATCATGATGGTCGTTTTTATGCATTATCTGATGAAAAGAAACGCCGATTTGAAAAAATACTTTAAGAATTTTAGTTTCAAAGAAATAAAAAAATCGATTCTTAAAAAAATTATTAATTTAGGAATGCCCTCAGCCATGCAAATGCTTTTTGAGGTTACTTTATTTACGGCGGCAATTTGGCTCTCTGGATCATTGGGAAAAAATAGTCAAGCTGCAAATCAAATTGCATTAATCCTGGCATCATCAACCTTTATGGTAGCTATGGGACTTAGTGTTACAGCCATGATACGAGTAAGTAATACCAAGGGATTGAATGATTTTAAGCAACTTATTGTAGTAGCGCGCTCTATTTTTATTTTAGCTATTTTACTAGAAATATTTTTTGCGATTTTATTTGTTATTTTTCATCAAGTGTTACCACATTTTTTCTTAAACATGTCCGATGCGAGTCAACTAGTTGATAATAATGAAATTATAGCAATAACTTCAAAACTATTATTGATTGCCGCTATATTTCAAATTTCAGATGGAATTCAAGTAGTTGTTTTGGGTGCACTTAGAGGTCTTCAAGATGTAAAAATCCCTATGTACATTACCTTTGTAGCCTATTGGGTTGTAGGTTTTCCTATATCCTATTATTTAGGAAAGTACACAGAACTCAAAGCGGTGGGTATCTGGATAGGACTTTTAGCAGGTTTAACAATTGCTGCATTATTTTTGTATATTCGCTTTGCAAGATTGACTAAGAAGTTGGCAATGCAACAACATCAAAGTTAAATTTTTTCGTACATTGTAACTTCTTATTTCTATTTCCGTATAACAAGGATATAAACTTAACCCTTTACAACATGATAGTATTTATTATCCTTGGAGTCGTTCTTTTAGTTTTTAGTTTCACATTAAATAATACGTCAAATTCTTTTTCTAAATTTTCAGGAGCTCTAAAAATTGCAGGTATTCTTCTGATTTTTTTAGGCGTTGTTTCGTCGGTTTTCAAACAAATTGATGCTGGTAAAGTAGGCGTAAAGTCGCTTTATGGAAGTGTGCAGTCAGATATCCTAGAAAGTGGATTGAGTTTGATTAATCCTCTTATGGATGTGACTGAATTTGACATTCAAACACAAAATTATACCATGTCTGCCGTTCATAGCGAAGGAGCTCAGCAAGGTGATGATGCCATTCGTGTTCTTTCTAATGATGGACTGGAAGTGGTCATCGATTTGACCGTTTTATTCAGAATTTCTCCAGAATCTGCTCCAAAAATCTTTAAAGAAATTGGTGTAAACTATTCAGATAAAATTGTTAGACCAGTAACCAGAACGCGTATTAGAGACAATGCTGTTTATTATGATGCTGTAGCTTTGTATTCAACAAAAAGAAATGAATTTCAACAACGTATTTTTAAAACCATTGAAGCTGATTTCAAAGCTAGAGGGTTAGTTTTAGAGCAACTTCTCATTCGAAATATAAACTTACCAGCATCAGTAAAAGCATCTATCGAAAGTAAAATTAACGCAGAGCAAGATGCACAAAAAATGACGTTTGTGTTGCAGAAAGAAAAACAAGAGGCCGAACGTAAAAGAGTAGAAGCACAAGGTATTGCAGATTATCAGCGTATCATTTCGACGGGATTATCAGATAAGCAATTGCAATACGAGCAAATAAAGGCACAAAAAGAATTAGCAGCGTCATCAAACACAAAAATTATTTTTATGAATGGTAAAGGGAGTGCACCCATAATTCTTTCTGATAAATAGATTTTTGAAGTTTTGGTGGAGCCAAAGAAAACTCACCGAACTGGTGAATTATAAAACGAATCAATAAAATAATACATAATGGAATTACCAAAATTTTTACTAGGAGATAATACTGATTTTCCCGAAGATATTTTTATCATACACTTAGACTATCCAAGATTTATAATTAATCTCAAAGACGATGAGGTAGAGTTTATGGAAGAAGCTGAGGATTTAGATGAAGCCGAATTGAATACAGAAATGGAAGGATTAATCGTTCTTGCTAATGAGTTTTATGACAGGGAAATGGAACGCTACGAAAAAGAGTAATTATTAACTAACTATATTAATCAACTATGAAAAATGTTTTTATGTATGCAATGTTTATAATGGGGACGATGTTCATTATAGGCGGAATCACAAAGTTTTTTCCTTTTGAAATTAAATCTATTGAAACCTACGGTGAAAGTTATAAGTATGGCCACATGATTGGATATGTGATCAGTAAGTTTCTCGCGGTTTTTGTGGGTGCTAAAATGATCCAGTATGGTTACGAGACCTACAAAGAAATTAAGATTAATGAGTAAGTTTTACTCTTTTTTGAAATAGGTTTCTAATAATTTTTGAGCGGCTGCAAAGGGTGAAATTTCATCATTTTGCACCGCTTTTTTTGTAGAGGTTAGTGATTTTTGGATTTCTGGATTGCTAAAAAAATTGGATTTCAATTGCTCGTTGATCGTTTCAAGCATCCAATATTGATTTTGTTCTTTTCTTTTTTCAAAAAAATAGGCATTGTCTTTGGTTAGGGTTAAGAATTTTTCGATGGTAGTCCAAACTTCTCTGATTCCTTCTTGTGTTATGGCACTACAAGCTGCCGTGGTTGGTGTCCAGCCTGATTTTTTGGCCGGAAAAAGATGCAAAGCTCTGTTGAATTCTAATTTGGCAAGATTGGCTCTTTTGATATTATCGCCATCGGCTTTGTTGATCACAATAGCATCTGCCATTTCCATAATTCCGCGTTTAATGCCTTGTAATTCATCGCCTGCCCCTGAAATTTTTAGCAATAGAAAAAAATCAACCATACTGTGAACAGCCGTTTCGCTTTGGCCTACGCCAACAGTTTCTATAATAATAATATCAAAACCTGCAGCTTCACAAAGTGTAATGGTTTCTCGAGTTTTACGGGCTACACCTCCTAATGTTTCTCCTGAGGCGGATGGACGGATAAACGCATTTTTATCTTTGACTAGTTCTTCCATACGAGTTTTATCACCCAGAATACTTCCGTGTGAAATAGTACTACTAGGATCAACGGCCAGTACGGCTACTTTTTTTCCTAAGCTCGTTAAGTATTTTCCAAAAGCTTCAATAAAAGTACTTTTTCCAACGCCGGGAACGCCTGTAATTCCAATTCTAACAGATTGTTTAGCGTGCGGTAAGCAAGCTGTGATTACTTCATTGGCTTTTGCCAAATGAGTATTGCTGGTACTTTCTACAAGAGTAATGGCTCGGCTCAAGGCAGTAATATTTTCGGCTAAAATACCTTCAACAAGTTCTTTTGCGGACGGTTGTATTTTTCTAAAACGCTGAATAACTCCAACAGATGTTGTGCTGATCATTTCGGGAGGAGTAATTCCGGGTTTTTCGTGTAGTGTGCTTGGGTTTTTGTCTTTTTGTTCCAAAATATGGTGGCGTTGAACTGTAAAAGTACTAAAAACAAAAACAGTTTCAAATAAGCTTTTACTTTTTGAAACTGTTTTTTTAGATGCTAGTTGTGTACTAATATGCCGCTGTAAATCGTACTTGATGATGCTTTGGTTCTTCGGCTTCATCGGCAATAACAACTGCAAGATCCTCAACAGATAGGATGCTTCTATTATCTTCATTAAAGACAGGATTTTCTAAACCTAGACGGTATTTACCAGTTCTTCCTGTAGTTATTCCTTGATGCATCTCTAAAGCTGGACTAAAGAATGTCCAATTCAATTCTTTTTCCTCTTTAATATGATTCAAATAATCCCTTGCAGCGGTAGCGCCCGTATAATATTCCTTAGGGAAATCAGGTGTGTCTACAGCTTGAACATTCGGCGCAACGTACAAACTTCCGCCACCTCCAATAGTGAGGAATCGTTTTACATCTGATTTTTTTACCGCTTCCTGAATTGTTTTTGAGGCTTCAAGAAAATCGTCGTAAAAGTTAGGATTGGTCCAGCCTGCACTGTAAGCGTTAATTACAAGATCATTTCCTGAAATTGCCTCAAGTAAATCCGTTTCTATATGGGCATTGGCCTTAATCCATTTTACCTGTTCTGTGTTTTCGTCTTTTGGGTTTCTCGCAATTGCAGTAATTTCATGATTACGCGCGTTTAATTCGTTTAGAATAGCGGTGCCTACAAATCCAGTGGCTCCAATGATAGCAATTTTCATAATGTTGGGTTTTAATAAGTAATAAAAAATGTTACAGTTTAAGTCAAAAAAAAGTTTAAAATTGGTTCGAAAATTTTTCGAGTGTTATGTTGCTCAATTCAGAGCTGATTTTAGTGTTGATCTCATCATACAAATCGGTTAGTTTTTCATTCATTTTTCTTCCGATAGGGCATTTTGGATTGGGCGTGTTTTTTGCATAGCCTAAGTTAACGGTTTCAAAAGTCATTTTAAATATGGTATCTAAAGTTAGGGAAGCTGCTGAAACGGATAATTTACTACCTCCATTTTTACCTTCTTTACTAACAACAATGTTATTTTTCTTTAGGTTTGCTATCTCTTTCCGAACTAAAACGGGGTGTACATTCATACTTGATGCCAAGAACTCTGAGGATAAATAGTCCTCAGGAAATTGATGCAGCAATGTGAGAATGTGGATGGTTATAGCAAACTTACCTGAAATCATACTGTAATAAAATATGTTACAAATATACGATGTATTTTTAATTTTCCAATTTTAAAATATTTTTTTTCTTCGTGATGTGTCTATTTGTAAATTCATTTGATTCAATTCATAAAATAGGGGTACTTTTGTAGTAAATTAAGCTATGACCAATTTTATATTAATTTTTGTTTTTTTAATACTCGGTATTGTTTTGCAACATTGCAAAGGATTTCCAGTAGGCATCTATAAATTTCTGAATAAAATTGTAATTTATATTTGTCTTCCTGCGCTTGGACTATTTTACATCCCTAAAATAAAATGGAGTACGGAGTTGCTTTTTCCTATTGGAGTGGCTTGGATAGGCTTTGTAGGCGCGTATCTCTTTTTTACTTTGCTTGGAAGAAAATTTGGTTGGTCTAATAAACTCATTGGGTGTTTGATTCTGACGGCAGGATTAGGAAACACATCGTTTTTAGGATTCCCCATAATTGAGGCTTTGTATGGTGAAGAAGGATTGAAAACAGCTATCTTGGTTGATCAACCCGGATCTTTTGTGGTGCTTTCCACCCTAGGTATTCTTGTCGCTACTATGTATTCTAGTAGTCAATCTAATGGATTTGATATTTTAAAAAAAATCCTTTTTTTTCCTCCTTTTATTACATTCATTATTGCCTGCGTCATGAATAATTTAGGATATGATTTCATTGATACGCTTCAATTTGGATTACAAAAAGTAGGAAGTGGCGTAACACCAATAGCCTTGTTATCAGTAGGATTGCAATTAAAATTTGAACGTAAAAGTCAACATTGGCGTTTTTTAGGACTCGGACTTCTTTATAAATTAATCCTAACTCCTGCACTTATTTATTTGTTGTATGTACTGCTTTTGCAACAGCACTCTAAAATTATTCAAGTAGCAATCATGGAAGCTGCTATGGCTCCTATGATTACAGCTTGTATCTTGTCTGCTTCTCATGGTTTAAAACCTCGTTTAAGCAGCATGATGATTGGTTTTGGAATCCCATTATCGTTTGTCACTTTGTTGTTTTGGTATTTTTTAGTACAATTCATTTGAACTGATTTATCACAACTAAATCTTATATACGCTTATCTATTTTTTAAATATGAATACATCTCCTAATTCTGTATCCCATAGTGATACCAATCCTATTGCACAGCAAACTGTTTATTCCATCTTGTTTTCTATTGCGTTTGCTCATTTACTAAACGATTTACTGCAAGCTGTTATTCCGGCATCATATCCCATTTTAAAACAAAATTTTAATTTGACTTTTTCACAAATAGGTCTAATTACGTTAGCTTATCAATTGGCCGCTTCTATCTTGCAGCCATTAGTAGGTTTGTACACAGACAAGCGGCCTAAGCCTTTCTCACAAATCTTCGGGATGTTATTTTCTATGTCAGGAATTATATGTTTGTCTTATGCTTCTAGTTTTGAAATGATCATAATTGCTGTTGTTTTGGTAGGAATAGGATCTTCTATTTTTCATCCCGAAGCTTCTAGAATATCGTTTCTAGCCTCTGGAGGCAAGCGCGGTTTGGCACAATCTATTTTTCAGCTAGGAGGTAATGCAGGTACTGCTATTGGGCCTTTATTAATTGCTTTAATTGTAGTTCCTAATTCACAGTTTTATATCATTTGGTTTGTTGCAGCGGCTTTAATTGGCCTAATGGTTTTGAGTAGAATTGCCTTATGGTACCAGCATCATTTAAGTTTGCGAAGCACCAAGAAAACAGTAATTGCTCTACCGGATTTATCCCAAAATACCATTGTTTTAGCTGTGGTAGTTTTGTTGGTTTTGATTTTTTCAAAGTTCTTTTATATGGCTAGTATGTCTAGTTATTTCACTTTCTATCTTATTGAAAAATTTAGCTTGTCGGTACAAGATGCACAGTTTTATTTGGTTATATTTTTAGTTTCTTGTGCCATAGGGACACTTTTAGGCGGGCCAATTGGCGATAAGTTTGGAAGAAAATATGTAATCTGGTTCTCTGTTTTAGGGGCTGCACCTTTCACCTTATTGTTGCCGTATGCTGATTTATTTTGGACAGGAGTTTTATCAGTGCTTATTGGAATCATCATGTCATCTGCTTTTCCAGCAATTTTAGTCTATGCGCAAGAGCTATTGCCTAAAAAACTCGGAATGGTTTCAGGACTGTTTTATGGTTTTGCTTTTGGAATGGGAGGTTTAGGTTCTGCTTTACTAGGCCGTCTTGCTGATCAAACTAGTATAACCCATGTTTATTTTATATGTGCTTATCTTCCTTTGATTGGTATAATAGCGCTTTTTTTACCGAATTTAAAGAAGAAATAGAACGTTTTAATTTTTTAATAAGTTACCAATTCTATTTTTTATTCGTAATTAATAAACCTGTAATAATGATTCCCATACTGATCATTTGCGAAAGTAAAATTTCTTGATTCAGAAATAAATAGGCTAATAGGCCACTAAATACCGGGATTAAGTAGTAAATCAAAGCTGTTTTTGAGGTGCCTATCAAACGGATAGCTTCGTTCCATACATAAAATGAAATTAAGGAGGCGCAAACGCCAACATAACCCGTAATTAAGATGGTTTTTGAATCGAGAGTTACTTTTTTAAAGTAAATGTGTTCTATGATGTAAAGCGGAAGCAGAAAAATAGTTCCAATGACAAATACACTGAATAGAAATACTTTTGGAGCCAACGCATCTGGTTTCTTGCGAACTAAAATGGTGTAACACGCAAAGAAGAAGCAAGCAAAAAGCATTAAAACATCTCCAATGGCAAATTGTATGTGCAGTAATGCCTGAAATGATCCTTTGGAAATAAGAACCAAAACGCCAATTATAATGATTACAATTCCAATAGTTTGATTAGTTGAAACTTTTTCTTTGAAAATAACACGGGACAATAATACTATAAATAATGGAATTGAAATCGCAATTAATGACAAGTTTACCGCACTAGTTGTTTTGCCAGCAAAGTAAATGAGTGTGTTGAAAATGGTAATGCCTAACAAAGCAGTAAGCGATAGGTATTTAAGGTGTTTTTTGACTGTTGAAATGGTGTTAATAGTTGTTTTTAAAGCAAATGGTGCCAAAACAATACAAGCTACCGCCCAGCGCCAAAATGCTAAGCCAATAGGAGGGATGTGACCTTTGATCCCGCTTGCAATAACCATATTTCCTGACCAAAGTAAAGTAGCTAGTAAAGCAAATAAAACTCCCTTTATAGTATTATTCATTACAAGAGGCTATTTATTTTGGCATACTGCAAGAGCATAATTGTTTTGGCATCTTTTAGTTCGCCGCTTTCAATCATAGTATAAGCAGCATCAAATGGCATTTCAATTACTTCGATATTCTCCTCTTCATGTTCTGCTCCTCCACCTTCGCTTACTTTCATGCTAGCATCATATTCACCAGTAAATAAATAGAGAATTTCGGTTACAGCGCCAGGTGACATGTAAGTTTCCATGATTCTTTTTACTTTTGAAATTCGGTATCCCGTTTCTTCTTCAGTTTCTCTTATAATGCATTGTTCAGGATTGTCTTGGTCTAGAAGTCCTGCGCAAACTTCAACCATCATCCCGCTTTCATTTCCGTTTAAATAGGTGGGAAGTCTAAACTGTTTTGTAAGTATAACTGTTTTAAAATTCGTGTTGTATAACAATATGGCCGCTCCATTACCTCTATCATAGACCTCTCTTTTTTGAGTAATCCATGAGTTGTCTTTTTTTTGATAATCAAATGTTACTTTGTTTAGTTGATACCAGTTATCAGAAAGTATTTCAGTATTTTGGATTTTAATATTTGGATTTTTCATTTAATTCATTTTTTTTGAACAAAAAAAACGTCCCGTTGAATCGGGACGTTTAGGATGTTTATTTTAAGATCGTTTGTTTTCTATCTGGACCTACAGATACAATTTTGATCGTCACCTCAACTTCTTTTTCTATAAAAGCAATGTACTCTTTTAGTTCAACTGGCAATTCATCATAAGTGGTCATACCCGTTAAATCTTGTTTCCAACCTTTAAATTCTTGGTAAACTGGAGTCACATTTTCTGGTTCGATGTTATATGGGAAATGAGAAATTTTTTCACCTTTATAATTGTAATCCGTACAAACTTTAAGAGTTTCAAATCCAGAAAGTACGTCACCTTTCATCATCATCAATTGCGTTACACCATTAACTTGTACAGCATATTTTAATGCCACAAGGTCAAGCCATCCGCAACGTCTTTGTCTTCCTGTTACTGATCCAAATTCGTTTCCTACGCGTGCCATAGTTGCTCCATCTTCGTTAAAAAGTTCAGTTGGGAACGGTCCACTTCCTACACGAGTAACATAGGCTTTAAAAATTCCGTAAACTTCTTTAATTTTATTTGGAGCAATACCTAAACCAGTGCAAGCACCCGCAGCTGTAGTGTTTGATGATGTTACAAAAGGATACGTTCCAAAATCAACATCTAGTAAAGAACCTTGAGCACCTTCGCACAGGATTGATTTACCAGCCTTTTGAGCTTGGTGTAAATATTCTTCGCTGTCAATAAAATCTAATTTTTTTAATTCTTCGATAGCTGCAAAGAATTCGGTTTCCATTTCGGCAAGGTTGTATTGTATAGATACATCATAAAATTTGATCATTTCTTCATGCTTGTCAGCCAATGCTCTATAACGATCTGCAAAATCTTCGAGTTCAATATCACCCACACGAATTCCGTTTCTACCGGTTTTGTCCATATAGGTTGGGCCAATACCTTTTAAGGTTGAACCAATTTTAGCTTTCCCTTTTGAAGCTTCAGAAGCTGCATCTAGCAAGCGGTGTGTAGGTAAGATTAAGTGTGCTTTTCTAGAAATGATTAATTTGCTTTTGATATCTAAATTAAATTTTTCAAGACCTTCAATTTCTTTTTGAAAAACTACAGGGTCAATAACAACTCCGTTACCTATTATGTTTACAGCAGTTTTATGAAAAATACCAGATGGAATAGTTCTTAAAACATGTTTTATTCCATCAAATTCAAGTGTGTGACCAGCGTTTGGGCCACCTTGAAAACGGGCAATAATATCATATTTTGAAGTAAGAACATCAACAATTTTTCCTTTTCCCTCATCTCCCCATTGTAATCCTAATAATAAATCTACCGTCATTCTAAGTGTTATTTGTAGTTAATTTTATATTTGTAAGAACTAGTGTTCTTTATTGTTTTTGTTTTTTATTGCCATATAGGTAAAGAGAATGATTGGTGATTTCAATATCAAAAATCTCTTCAATAGTTTTCTTTATGGTTTGAATTCTTGGGTCACAAAACTCTATTACTTCCCCAGTATCAGTCATAATGATATGATCGTGCTGTTTGTCAAAATATGATTTTTCATAGTGTGCTTGATTTTGACCAAATTGATGTTTACGAACCAAAGCACAATCAAGTAATAGCTCAATAGTGTTGTAAAGTGTAGCCCTACTCACACGGTAGTTTTTGTTTTTCATTTTGATGTATAAATTTTCTACATCAAAATGCTCTTCGCTATCATAAATTTCTTGCAGGATAGCATATCGCTCGGGTGTTTTGCGATGCCCTTTTTTTTCAAGATAAATCGTAAAGACATTCCTAACGATTTCTTGGTTTTTTGAGTTGTCTGTGGCAATAAGTGTCATATGCTGGCAAAGATAATTTTTTTAGTTTAAAATGTAAAGTTTTCTTTTTTGAATACATACAAGATTGAACTTGATTTATAAAAAAAAGGTGTTGGCAACTAAATTAGTATGTGAATTGTTATGTTTTATATTCTCTTGTAACTTTGTCTATTCCATCTATTTTTTTGATGTTGCTGATCATTTTTTTCAAAATAGTATTGTTCTGCACAATAACGGTTACCTGTCCATGAAAAATACCGGCATCTGTGCTAAGTGAAATACTTTGGATGTTAACATTCATGTTGTTTGATATTACCTTTGTGAGTTCATTTGCAAGCCCCAATACATCCATTCCGGTAATATTGATAATAGCCTTGAATTCCTCTTGAGAGGAGTCAATCCATTTTGCTGACATGATCCGATAGGCATAATTAGATTGCATTCCTATGGCGTTAGGGCAATCTTTTTTATGCACTTTTATTCCTTCATTAATAGTAACAAAACCAAAAACGTCATCACCCGGAATAGGATTGCAACATGGAGATAATTTATAATCTAGCTTATCATGTTCTTTACCAAAAACGAGCATGTCATAATTGCTCTTGATAATGGGTTTGTGTATGTCTTCATCAGAAGTGTGACTAGGAGAACGTTTTATTTTATTCTTGAAAAAATTAATAAACGTATTGCTTTTTTGAGCAGCATAGTCTTTAAGTTGCTGGTTTTCTATAGCACCTATTCCTACTCTATAAAATAAATCTAGACTTGTTTTGAGTTTAAAGAAATTAACCAGTTCATTAATAACTTGCTCACTCAATGTTATTTTTAAATGTTTTAATTTACGAGTAAGGAGTTCTTTCCCTTCTTCGCCAATTTTTTTGGTATTCTCGTTTAAAACATTTTTAATTTTTGTTTTGGCTCTTGAGGTAGTTACATAATCCAGCCAGTTAATCGTGGGTTTTTGATGTTGGGATGTGATCACTTCTATTTGATCCCCACTTTTTAATTCAAAGTTTAAAGGAACTAATTTCCCATTTACACGCGTTCCTCTAGTTCTGATTCCTATTTCTGAGTGTATGCTAAATGCAAAGTCAAGAGAGGTCGCTCCTTTTGGCAATGATTTTATTTCTCCTTTTGGCGTAAAGACAAAAATTTCTTTAGAATATAAATTCATTTTAAAATCCTCTACAAAGTCAACCGCATTTGTTTCAGAGTTTTCTAGTGCTTCTTTCAAGAGGTTAAGCCACACATCAAGTCCGCTTTCTTCAGTAGCTCCGTTTTTGTATTTGTAGTGTGCAGCATATCCTTTTTCTGCAATTTCATCCATACGTTCACTACGAACTTGCACTTCTACCCAGCGTCCTTTTGGTCCCATAACAGTAATGTGTAAGGCTTCATATCCGGTTGATTTAGGCGATGATATCCAGTCTCTCAATCGACTAGGGCTAGGTCTATAATGGTCTGTTACAATAGAATATATTTTCCAGGCAATGAATTTTTCTTCATGAGGATTTGATTTGTACACTATTCGTAAAGCAAATTTGTCATACACTTCATCAAAACTCACATTTTGAGCTTTCATTTTTCTACGAATAGAGTAAATAGATTTAGGCCTTCCTTTAATGGCATACTCTACATTCTCTAAGTCTAATGATTCTTTAATTACGTTTGAAATATCTGCAATGTAGGCGTCTTGTTCTTCTTTGGTTTCTTTTATCTTGCTTACAATTTCATGATAAATTACTGGTTCAGTATATTTTAAGCCTAAGTCTTCTAACTTTGTTTTAATGTTATATAAGCCCAATCGATGTGCTAGTGGAGCATATATATAAAGAGTTTCTGAAGCAATTTTGGTTTGTTTGTCCTCTCTCATCGAGTCCATGGTTTGCATGTTGTGCAATCTATCGGCGAGTTTAATCAAAATGACACGAACGTCATCATTAAGCGTTAAGATCATTTTACGGAAATTTTCCGCTTGTATAGAGGCATTCAAGTCTTTTTGTACCAATGAGATCTTCGTTAATCCCTCTACAATTTGAGCTACTTTTGGATTGAATAAGCGTTCAATGTCTTGTACAGTTGTTGGAGTATCCTCAACAACATCATGTAATAAGGCTGCTGCTATTGAAGTTGCTCCAAGACCAATCTCTGACGCAACAATTTTGGCGACAGCTATAGGATGAAAAATATAGGCTTCGCCAGATTTTCTTCTTTGGTCTTTGTGCGCTTCAACAGATACATCAAATGCTTTACGAATGAGTTTTTTATCTTCTTCGGTTAAGGTTTGGTAACTTATTCTTAGTAACTCTTTATATTCGTGTGCAATTGCTTTATTTTCTTTCTCGATATCAATTTCTATCATAACAGCTTTGTATAAGCACTAAATTTAGCAATTTATTGTAATATTTGCAAATCAAAAAGGGGTTTTATCATTTTCTTAGCACTTAAAAAAATGGTTTTATAAAGCTTTAATTTTAAAAACCCCTTTGTCTTTTGGCTTCAAAAATAAGTATTGCAGCTGCTACCGACACATTCATAGAATCAATTTCGCCTTGCATTGGGATAATTATGTTTTGTGTTGCTGCATTTCGCCAATCCTCTGTAAGCCCTGTAGCTTCTGTTCCTACAACTAGAGCCGTTGGTGTAGTGTAGTTTTCTAAATGATAGGAGTTTGAGTTTTGTAAGGTTGCACAGTAAAAGTTGATTTTTTTATCTTTTAAAAAAGCAATAATTTCTGCCGTGGTTCCAGTTGCAATTTGGTTAGTAAACAAGCATCCTACACTAGATCGCACTATATTAGGGTTGTACAAGTCGCTTTTTGGGTTTGCTATGATTACGGCATCCAGATTAGCGGCATCAGCGGTGCGCAATAGTGCCCCAATATTTCCAGGTTTTTCTGGAGCTTCAGCAATAAGGATTAGAGGGTTTTTCGACAATTTGAGGTCATTCAATTGCATGGATTTAGTTTTGGCTACAGCCAAAACTCCTTCGGTAGTATCTCTATAAGCTAGTTTTTGATATACTTCTTTATTTATAGAAATTAACTCAGCAGTTGCTGATAATTGCAATGCTTCGGTTTCTGAAATAATCTCTGGAAGAAATAAAATTTGATCCAGAACATATCCACCTTTAACTGCAATTTCAATTTCTCTTTTCCCTTCTATTAAAAAAGTTCCAGATTGTTTACGTGCTTTAGCCTTTTCCTGTAGTTGCACTAAGGATTTTATATATGGATTTTGAACTGAAGTAATTTGTTTCAAGATTTTGATCTATTTGATTTGTAGCTACAAAGATACATAGAGAAATGACAGTTTTAAAGCCCTTTTATTTAATATTTAATACAAAGCAAGGGCGCTAGAATTTAGGGATACTAGAGGTGAATTGACGCAGATTTTATCTATTTTTGGCAAAAAACTAGTTTTAAATGTTTCATTTTCTAGATCTTATTGGTACAATGGCTTTTGCACTTTCGGGAGCATTAACAGCTATGAGTAAAAAAATGGACCCTTTTGGTGTTTTTATTATAGCATTTGTAACGGCTGTGGGCGGTGGAACATTGCGAGACATCTTGATTGGACGCACTCCTGTAGGATGGATGCTAGACTTGAATTATGTTTATGTTATTGCCGTGGGTTTTGTATTGGCTATTATTTTTAGAAAAAAATTTGACAAACTCAGGACTTCCTTATTTTTGTTTGATACCATAGGATTGGGTGTTTTTACACTCATTGGTCTTGAAAAAGGAATTCACATTGGGTTACATCCTATAATATGTGTTGCGCTGGGCACTATGACGGCTTGTTTTGGAGGCGTAATTCGTGACATATTATGTACTGAAATTCCAGTTATTTTTAGGCGGGAGATTTATGCAACGCTTTGTATCTTGGGTGGAATTGTCTTCTTTATACTTCGGGATTTAAACCTAGAAAATGATGTACTGTATTTAACAACTTCGTCTATAATTATTTCGCTTAGATTGATGGCAGTCAGGTTTAAATGGTATTTACCTACTTTAGAAAAGAAATAAAAAAATGATTACTTTAATGCTGTCTAAAATTTAAAAGTGAAGCAATTTTACATAAAAAAATACGAACCTACTGATTATAAATTGTGGAATGATTTTATTGGTCAAGCCAAAAATGCTACTTTTTTGTTTCATCGGGATTTTATGGAGTACCACAAAGATCGTTTTGTTGATTTTTCACTTTTGATTTATTTCAACTCACAATTAATTGGAATAATGCCAGCCAATAGAGTTGAGGATACTGTTTTCTCTCACCAAGGTCTTACTTATGGCGGTTTGGTTACAACTGATAAATCTAAGCTCAAAACTATTCTCATGGCCTTTAAAGAGGTTTTATATTTCCTAAATCAAAATACGGTTCAAAAATTGTATTTTAAAGCAATGCCTTCCATATATTGTAACAAACCATCTGATGAATTGCTCTATGCTTTATTTTTGGCCGATGCCAAATTAGTTAGAAGAGATTCATTGGCTGTTATAGATTTGACCCAAAATATTGAATTTGATAGATCTAGAAAAAATGGAATCATTAGAGGGATAAAAAATAACCTAGAAGTAAGAGAAGAAAATAGTTGTAATGCATTTTGGAACCAAGTGTTGATTCCCAATTTAAAAGCACAACATCAAATAGAGCCTGTGCATACAGTTCAAGAAATGGAGTTTTTAAAAACACAGTTTCCTGAAAACGTTCGGCAGTTTAATGTGTACAACAAAGATGTTATTGTTGCAGGTGCAACCATATTTGAAACCGACACAGTGGCCCATTGTCAGTACCTATCTAAATTTGAAAATGGAAAAAAATTAGGAAGCCTTGACATTTTATTCCAACATTTAATTTATCAAGTTTTTGCTCATAAGTGGTATTTTGATTTTGGGATTTCAAATGAACAAAATGGGAAGTTGCTCAACGAAGGTTTGTCATACTGGAAAGAAAGTTTTGGAGCTAGAACAATAATTCAAGATTTTTATGAAGTACAAACGGCTGATTTTGAAAAGTTAACCGCTATTTTTGTAATTAAAAATTAAGTCTTGATAGATGATTAAATTCCTAGATTTAAAGAAAATAAATGCACCTTATGAAAGTGCTTTTCAAGATAAGTTGAAACAAGTACTGGATAATGGTTGGTATATACTAGGGAGTGAGTTGCAAGATTTTGAACGGGATTTTGCTTTATACTGCGGTACTAAGTATTGTATAGGTGTAGGCAATGGTTTTGATGCACTTTTATTGCTTTTTAAAGGATACATTCAATTAGGTAAATTAAAAAAAGGAGATGCTGTAATTGTTCCCGCAAATACATATATCGCCAGTATATTAGCGATTATGCAAGCTGATCTTGTTCCTGTACTAGTAGAGCCAAAGCTTAGTACGTTCAATATTGATACCAATGCTATTCTAAAACATATTACTTCAAATACCAAGGCTATTTTAGTTGTTCATTTATACGGACAATTGGCAGATATGGATGCTATATTTGCACTTGCAAATGCTCATAATTTAATAGTACTGGAAGATGCAGCCCAAGCTCATGGTGCTCAAGTTACGAGTGGTAATGATGGCTTAGGATTGCAAGAGGAGTCATTATCCCGCAATCAAGCCTATAGTTTTTATCCAAGTAAAAATCTGGGAGCATTAGGAGATGGAGGTGCTATTACTACCAATGACTCTGCTCTTGCTGAAGTTCTACAATCCATTCGAAATTATGGTTCTAATCTTAAATACAAAAACGATATTATTGGGGTAAACTCGAGATTAGATGAGGTTCAGGCAGCATTTTTAAATGTAAAATTACCTTTTCTAGACGCGGCAAATGCTTATCGAATAGCAGTTGCACAGCGATATTTAAATGAAATAAAAAATGAAAAGATAATATTACCTAGTATTTCAAATTCTATTGGTCATGAAACTAGTCATGTATTTCACTTGTTTGTGATTAGAACACTTGATCGAGATGATCTGCAAAGATACTTAAGCGAAAATGATATTGAAACGGTAGTGCATTATCCTATACCGCCACACAAGCAAAAAGCTTTTGAATTTTTAAATCATAACACATATCCAATTACTGAAAAAATACACAACGAGGTTTTGAGTTTACCCATGAGCCCTGTCATGACTGAGGACGAAGTTAGTTATGTGATAACGATTTTAAATCAATATTAGTTTGAACATATTAAGTAAAATTATTCAAAATAAGTTGTTTAAAATTGCTACTTGGAATAGCTTGAGTGTTGCCATAAAAATAGTATCAGGATTACTCACTTCAAAGATTTTAGCTGTTTTTGTAGGACCTAGCGGAATGGCATTGGTGGGTAATTTACGTGTTTTTTTTACTTCACTGGAGAATATTTCTACTTTAGGTTTTCAAAATGGCATTGTAAAATATGTTGCTGAAGCCGAAAATAGCGATTTGGAACTCAAGAAAGTTTTAGCCACAGTAACTTTGAGTTTGCTTGCAGTTGCAGTAGTTTTGAGTTCTGTCTTGTACTTTTTGGCATCCTATTGGAATTTTTTGCTGTTTGGAGAAAATTTCGACTTTGCTTTTGTTATAAAAGTCTTGGCATTTTCTTTACCATGGTATACCATTTCAGTGTTTTTTACCGCTGTTATCAACGGACTTGGTAAATACAAAAAAGTTATTTGGATCAATACAATAGGGAATGTATTGGGTTTTTTACTCTCTGTAGTATTAATTATTAATTACAAAACAACGGGTGCGTTACTTGCGCTTGTTTTAATGCCAGCAACACTTTTTTTTGCAGCCGTTTTTTTTGCCAATAAAGAAATTGCATTTATATCCTTATTTTCTTGGAAAGAATTTGATTTTGCTATTCTAAAAAAACTAGGATCTTATACCGTAATGACTTTGGCTACAGCTGTTGTGGGTCCATTGATTTATCTCGCCATCCGAAAAAATATCATCTTGAATTTAGGACTTGAACAAGCTGGATATTGGGAAACGATGCAGCGAATTTCAATGTATTACATGATGTTTGTGACCACTATAATAAGCGTATATTTTTTACCACAATTAGCTACAGCCAAAAACAATTTGGCAACAAAAAAAATGTTTTTGGAATTTTATAAATTGGTTTTACCACTTTTTATAGTTGTCATGGTCGTGTTATATTGCCTACGATTTTGCATCATTGATCTTCTTTTTACTCCCGCTTTCCGTCCTGTTGCGGCCCTGTTTTTTTGGCAATTATTTGGAGATGTATTCAAGGTTGCTGCTTTAATTTTAGGGTGTCAATTTTTTGCCAAAAAGCTTACCGTAGCATTCTTAGTGACAGAGTTTTTTTCCTTATTTATGATGCTTTTTTTATGTACTTTTTTGTTAAAAAAATATGGTATAGAAGGTGTAGTATTGGCGCAAGCAATTGATAATGTGATTTATTTTTTTATGTTACTTTTTTACTTTCGTACAATTTTTAAAAGTGAAGAGCAGTAGTTTTTTAAAGTTAGAAATGATCTTAAAAAAACAATAGCCCACAATATTTTCATGAATCCCCTACAAAAAAATGTATTTTTGTGGTCTAATTGATAGCTTATTTTGAAAAACATACTCATAATTGACGATGAAGAAAAACTTCGAGGATTGCTTGCTCGAATAGTAAAATCAGAAGGTTTTCATGTCATTGAAGCTCCCGATTTGAAATCAGGGTTTAAAAAAATAGAACACAACGACATTGATGTGGTACTCTGTGATGTTAAACTTCCAGATGGGAACGGTGTTGATTTTGTAACCAAGATTAAAGAATCCTTTTCCGTTGTTGAGGTTATTTTGTTAACAGCTTTTGGAAATATTTCAGATGGTGTTCAGGCCATGAAAAACGGGGCTTTTGATTATATTGTTAAAGGCGATGATAATGACAGAATATTACCTCTGCTGTATAAAGCTCTTGAAAAATCAGAATTACAACGTAAAGTTGTGATACTCGAAAAACGAATTTCAGATAAATTTTCATTCCAAACTATAGTTGGGAAATCAAAAGCTTTGCAGCAAATAATAGAACTTGCAAAAAAAGTAGCCGTTACAGATTCAACCGTTTTATTAACAGGAGAAACAGGAACCGGAAAGGAAGTTTTTGCACAAGCCATTCACGAAAACAGCAATCGAATAGGGAAGTCCTTTGTGGCTCTGAACTGCAGTACTTTTGGTAAGGAAATTTTAGAAAGTGAATTGTTTGGACACAAGCAAGGTGCTTTTACGGGAGCACTAAAAGATAAAAAAGGGTTTATCGAAGAAGCGCATGGCGGGACTTTGTTTTTGGATGAAATAGGAGAAATGCCTATTGATTTGCAAGCTAAATTGCTTCGTGTTTTAGAAACAAATGAATACATTCCGGTTGGAGGAACTACTGTAAAAAAATCTAACTTTCGTTTGATTGCGGCTACAAATCGGGATTTAAAAACAGAAAGTGAAGCACATCGTTTTCGTTCTGATCTTTATTTTAGGCTAAATATTTTCGAGATTAAAATTCCACCTTTGCGCGAAAGAGTAAAAGACATAGCTCCATTAGCCCAAAGTTTTGCAATTCAATTTTCGGCTAAAACCAATAAAAAAGCAGTTCAAATTGATGCCGATTTTCTTCATAAACTAGAAACGTACCACTGGCCAGGAAATGTAAGGGAACTTAAAAACGTGATTGAACGTGCCGTTATTTTGGTTAATCACGAGATTTTAACTCAAGATTTGCTGCCTTACGAAATACAACATCAAACTGTCAAAGACAATAAGATAGTCTCCGCTTTTTCTATAGGAAGCGTCGAAAAATTACACATTCAAAAAGTTTTGAATTATACAAAAGGCAATAAAGCCGAAACGGCACGGTTACTCGAAATTGGTATTGCCACACTTTATAGAAAATTAGACGAATACAATATTCATTAAAATCATATTGTTTTGAGAAAAGCCTATCATTTTGATAGGCTTTTTTTATGCTTTTTTTTGGTATAAAAACTTCAAAATCCTAATTGACAAAGCTTTGAGGTGTGCTATGGTATTTTGGAATGCATTTTGGCATAAGCGATGAAGAACATAATAAATCATTCTTATGAAATCGCCATGATTCGAATTAGAAATAAAATCGAAGAATGGCGATACCATATTCCTTAAAAAAACAAATATTAAATACATATGAAAAATCAAGTCACCACGATTTACAAACAAGCGGAACGCTTCGCCGAAATCACCAAGACTGCCATTATTACGGGAAATATTTCCAGAGCAAAAAAATGTTTGGCACTCGCTGAACGCTTATTGGCAACAGGAAGCAACGAAACTAAAATTGCTATTTCCAATGTCTATCTTTTTTCGGTTTCCTCTTTTATGGAAATGCGTCATTGCACAATTTCAGATCTTTTTCCAAAATCTTTGAAGGCGGAATACATCAAGCAAATAAATGCTTCGGGAGTATAACGAGGCTACTAAATTGTCTAAAAGTCCAATAATCCAATAATCTAAAATTATGATAATCACAATCCTTTTACTCACACTAGCCGTTTTGTTGTTTGCGATTTGTTTTAAATCTGTCGAATTTTTTGAAAAAATCTAAATTATGACTGCACTATTTATTATTGCACTTGTTGTTTTCGGCTATTTGGTTTACGTATTAATCAAACCCGAAAAATTTTAAGCATGTGAAATGTAATTAGTGAGAAGTGAAAAGTTGAAAAAATCTCTTTGCAGTACAACCTACATCTCACGGATCACAACTTACATTTCACAACTCATGTTTCACCATTAACAAATTACATCTTATGAATACAGAAGTATTTGGTGTCATCAGTATTTTTATCGTCTCTATAGTTTTGGCTATTCCTATTGGAAGGTATATCGCTAAAGTTTTTACGGGAGATAAAACTATACTTGACCCGATTTTTAATCCAATTGAGAAATTTATTTTCAAAATAAGTGGTATCAATTCCACCGAAGAAATGAACTGGAAACAACATTTGAAAGCGTTGTTAAGCGTGAATATGGTTTGGTTCTTTATTTGCTTTTTTGTGTTGTTATTTCAAGGTTCAATGCCTTTAAATCCGGATAACAATCCAAACATGACTCCTGATTTGGCATTCAATACCGCTATTTCGTTTATGGTAAATTGCAATTTACAACATTATTCTGGCGAAACAGGCGTTTCTTATTTGTCACAAATGGTATTGATGTTCCTCCAATTTGTTTCTGCAGGTGTCGGGATGGCTGCCGCAGCAATGGTTTTTACCGCAATGAAAGAGAGAACCACAGATAAATTGGGCAATTTTTATAATTATTTTATCAAAAGCTGTACTAGAATTTTACTGCCTCTTTCTGCTCTTGTAGCCATCGCTTTGTTATTTAACGGAACACCAATGACTTTTGAAGGAAAAGATACAATTACCACTTTACAAGGTGATTCAGTAGCAGTTTCCCGAGGACCAGCCGCAGCATTTATCGGTATAAAACATATCGGAACCAATGGCGGGGGATTTTTTGGAGCCAATTCGGCGCATCCATTTGAAAATCCTACTTATTTTAGTAATGCAGTTGAATTATGGGCACAATTAATCATTCCGTTTGCTATGATTTTTGCTTTGGGTTTTTATCTAAAGAAAAGAAGGCTGTCCTACGTAGTTTTTGGTGTGATGACTATTGGGTTTTTACTTTTAGTTATTCCAACCGTTATCAGTGAACTCAACGGAAACCCAGCTATCGAAAAAATGGGAATTGCCCAAACAGCAGGAGCCATGGAAGGCAAAGAAGTTCGTTTTGGACCCGCTATTTCTGGATTTTGGAGCATTGCTACCACCGTGATTTCTACAGGCTCGGTGAATAGTATGCATGACAGCTCGATGCCGGTTTCTGGATCCATGCAATTACTAGCGATGATGGTGAATGCCTTTTATGGTGGTTGCGGGGTAGGATTTTTGAACTTCTATATTTTTATCATTCTAGCGGTCTTTATTTCGGGATTAATGGTGGGACGAACACCAGAATTTTTAGGAAAGAAAATTGAAGCCCGAGAAGTGAAAGTTGCAGCTTTCATTGCCATTCTTCACCCTTTATTGATATTGTCAGGAACGGCTTTGGCATCTTATTTTGCTGCAAATGATACTGCAATGGGCTACTGGTTTAGCGGTAATGCCACTGGCTGGTTGAACAATCCTGGACATCACGGGTTTTCGGAAATGCTGTATGAATATACTTCGAGCGCTGCCAACAACGGTTCTGGATTTGAAGGTTTGGTCGACAATAATCCTTTTTGGAATATCACTACAGGAATTGTGTTGTTACTGAGTCGTTTCCTTCCTATCATTGGGCCTTTAGCTATCGCAGGATTGTTGGCAAATAAAAAATATATTCCTGAAAGTGCTGGAACTTTAAAAACAGACACGACCATTTTTGGAGTTATGGTTTTTGCCGTAATCGCCATTATTGCAGCCTTGTCTTTTTTCCCAGCATTAGCCCTTGGCCCTTTAGCGGAATACTTTTCTATGTAAGAAGTGAATTGTGAAAAAAGTGAATTGTGAAAAAAGTGAGAGGTTAAAAAAGTAAGATGTAAAAAGTGAAAAATGTAAAAAGTGAAAAATGTAAAAAGTGAAAAAGTAAAAAGTGAAAAGTGAAAAAAGTGAGAAGTCAAAAAAGTTAATAATATGAAATATGTAGAATCATCAATAGGATAAGCTTATTTTTTCATTAAACATTTCACTTCTAGCATTTCACTTCTAACAAATCGCTTCTAACATTTTCCTTCTAACATTTCACTTCTCACTCTTTACAATCTACTTTCAAGATTTTTAATTAATCCATAAATAAGTTTTCCTATGACATTTAACTTTTCAATTAATTGTTCACTTTCTATTTCATTAATAAAGTGTAATTCTTTAGTTAATAAAATTAAAGTATCAAGTTCAGATAATGAGCCTAAAGAAATATATAGGAAGTGGATAAACTCTTTTGTTCCTTTTCTAGCACCTTCGGCAATGTTTACTGGAACTGAGACAGCAGCTCGTCTTATTTGGGAAGTTAATCCAAACTTTTCTTCAGGTGGAAAATTGTTGGTGACTAAATAAATTTCTTTCACAAATTCAAAACTTTTAATCCAAGAATTCAAATTTTTATGTGGTTTCATATTTTACATATTATCAATTACATCAAATATATCCTAAATCAAGACATTTTACATTTAACATCTAACATTTTATTCTTAAGAAAATGAATAACAATAAATCCAATTCATTATTCGAAAGTAAGCAAGTAAAAGAGGCGCTAGTTCAGTCTTTTGTAAAGCTAAACCCGAAAATAATGTTCAAGAATCCGGTCATGTTCACCGTTGAAATTGGAACTGCCATTATGCTTGCTGTTTGTATTGCCATTTTATTTGGCGCACAAGACCAAGGCAGTTTTACTTACAATTTCATAGTATTTTTAATTTTGTTAGCAACGCTTTTGTTTGCCAATTTTGCCGAGGCTATTGCCGAAGCAAGAGGAAAAGCACAAGCGGATAGTTTGCGAAAAACACGGGAAGAAACATCTGTGAAAAAAGTAAAAGGTGAGATGTTTGAGGTCTCTCTCCACAAGCTTGAAGCTTCTGACTTTTTACATCTAACATCTTCACAATTAAAGAAAGGCGATGTTTTTGTTTGTGAAGCTGGTGATTTAATTGCAACTGATGGTGAAATTATCGAAGGATTGGCCACTATAGATGAAAGTGCCATTACCGGAGAGAGTGCTCCTGTAATTCGGGAAGCAGGTGGCGATAAATCATCAGTTACCGGCGGAACTAAAGTGTTATCAGACAAAATCAAAGTTATCGTAACTAACGAACCAGGAGAAAGTTTCTTGGATAAAATGATAGCTTTGGTAGAAGGAGCAAGCCGCCAGAAAACGCCTAATGAAATTGCGTTAACTATTTTGTTGGCTGCCTTTACATTAATCTTTGTGATTGTTTGTGTAACCTTGAAACCGTTTGCTGATTACGCGAATGCGCCGATAACAATAGCTGCCTTCATTTCGCTATTTGTATGTTTGATTCCAACAACGATTGGAGGTCTGTTATCAGCCATTGGAATTGCAGGTATGGATAGGGCTTTGCGTGCCAATGTAATTACAAAATCAGGGAAAGCGGTGGAAACTGCAGGAGATATTGATGTATTGCTTTTGGATAAAACAGGAACAATCACTATTGGAAACAGAAAAGCAACTCGTTTTTATCCTGCAAAGGGGATTTCGGAAGATGATTTTATAAAGTCAGCAGTTTTGAGTTCACTGGCTGATGACACGCCCGAAGGCAAAAGTATACTTGAATTAAGTGAAATGTTAGATGTCAATGGAAAAATCAAGGAAAGCATTTCACAACTCACTTCTCAGATCTCACAAACAATAAAGTTTACAGCTGAAACCAGAACCAGCGGTGTTGTTTTAAAGGACGGAACAGATATTAGAAAAGGTGCTCAGGATGCAGCAAAAAATATTGCACTGAAAGCGGGAACAATTTTCCCCGAGGATATTGCACAAGCAGTGATTGCTATCTCATCAAAAGGTGGAACGCCATTGGTGGTCGTAAAAAATGCTCAAGTCCAAGGGGTTATTGAATTGCAGGACATTATTAAAACGGGAATGAAAGAACGTTTTGAACGTTTGAGAAAAATGGGTGTAAAAACGGTGATGGTAACCGGAGATAATCCGTTGACAGCCAAATTTATTGCCGAAGCGGCTGGTGTAGATGATTTTATTGCCGAAGCCAAACCTGAGGATAAGATGAATTACATCAAAAATGAACAAGAACAAGGCAAGTTAGTAGCGATGATGGGTGATGGAACCAATGATGCACCTGCTTTGGCACAAGCCAATGTTGGTGTGGCTATGAACAGCGGAACACAAGCAGCTAAAGAAGCCGGAAACATGGTTGATCTGGACAATGATCCCACCAAGTTAATTGAAATCATAGAAATAGGAAAACAATTATTGATGACCAGAGGAACGCTTACAACATTTTCGATTGCGAATGATGTGGCTAAATATTTTGCTATTGTTCCTGCGCTTTTCATCACGGCAATTCCTGCTCTTGAAGGATTAAATATTATGGGATTACACAGTCCAGAAAGTGCGATTTTATCAGCTGTGATTTTCAATGCGATTATCATTCCGATATTGATTCCGCTTGCGCTAAAAGGAGTTGATTATAAACCAATCGGGGCGAGTGCTATTTTAAAGAGAAACCTATTGATTTATGGTCTTGGTGGATTGATCATCCCATTTATTGGGATTAAAATAATTGACTTGGTTGTAGCATTATTTATGTAATTAGTGAAAAGTGATTTGTGAAAAGTGATTAGTAAAAAGTAATCAGTAAAAAGTGATTAGTAAAAAGTAATCAGTAAAAAGTAATCAGTAAAAAGTGATTTGTAAAAAGTGATTAGTAAAAAGTGATTAGTAAAAAGTAATCAGTAAAAAGTGATTAGTAAAATGTGATTTGTGAAATGTAAAAAGTGAAATATTAAAATCAAAAAACTCAGAAAACATTTTATATCTAACCTTTCACATCCAACCTTTCACATCCAACCTTTCACATCCCTCTTTTTACATCTAACATCTAACATCTAACATTTCACATTTCACATCCAACCTTTCACATTTAACATTTCACATCTAACATTTAACACAAAGAAAAATGAAAAATATATTTTCAATATTAAAATTCACCTTATTTATGGTGATATTGTTAGCGGTTATTTACCCAATGGCAATTTTTGGAATAGCACAATTGGCTCCCAATAAAGGAAAAGGAGAAACAATTACCGTAAACGGAAAAGTGGTAGGGTATCAAAAAATTGGGCAAAAATTCGATAAATCCAACTACTTTTGGGGAAGACCTTCAGCTGTGGATTATAACGCTGCAGGAAGTGGGGGAAGTAATAAAGGACCGAGTAATTCTGATTATTTAGCATTGGTGCAAAAAAGAATCGACACCTTTTTAATAGTGCATCCTTATTTGAAAAAATCAGAGATTCCTGCTGATATGGTGACAGCTTCGGGAAGCGGATTGGACCCTAATATTTCACCGCAAGCAGCGCTGATTCAGGTAAAACGGGTGGCGAAAGAAAGAAACCTATCAGAAGAAAAAGTACAAGCTTTGGTGCAAGCTAAAATCAATACACCAGCAGTAATAGGAACTGCGACCGTAAATGTTCTAGAGTTGAATGTGGCCTTGGACGAATTGAAATAGGAATGATTTCAATAGAAAAGAGAATGGCAAATTAAAAAAAATAAGTTCTTTAAAAACGAGATGCCCTAGCACCGATAGAAGGGAAAATCCTTTTGTCTCGTTTTTTTTGCGAGACAAAAGATTGGAATGATAGCGGGATTAGCTTCTAAAAATAATAAAAATGAAAAATATAATAATTATAGCTTTAATAGCTTTTGAGATAACAACAGTTAGTGCACAAGAAACTGAAAAAACACAAAGTCCTTTCACGTTTTCGGGTTATGTAGAATCGTACTACAGTTATGATTTTGGAGAACCAGACAATCATGTCAGACCCGGATTTATTTACAGTCATAACAAGCATAACGAGGTCAATTTGAATTTAGGATTGGCGAAGGTAAATTATGCTAAAGATAATGTTCGCGGGAATTTTGCCTTAATGGCTGGAACGTATGCCCAATACAATTTGGCAGCAGAACAAGATTTACTAAGAAATGTGTATGAAGCGAATGTGGGTGTGAAAATTTCGTCGAAACACAATCTATGGGTTGATGCGGGAATTATGCCGTCACATATTGGTTTTGAAAGCGCTATTGGTAAAGATTGCGCCACTTTGACTAGAAGTATTTTGGCTGATAATTCGCCGTATTATGAAGCGGGTGTGAAAATTGGATATACTTCAAAAAATGAAAAATGGTATTTGGCTGCTATGTATTTAAACGGTTGGCAACGCATCCAGAAAATTGATGGCAACCAAACACCGTCTTTTGGTACACAGGTAACTTATAAACCTACTGCCAAAACCACATTAAACTGGAGTACTTATGTGGGGAATGAACAACCTGATAATGTAAAAAAATGGCGTTATTTCAATAATTTTTACGGACAATTTAAAGTATCTGAAAAAACAAGTGTAACAGCTGGTTTTGATATTGGAGCGCAACAAAAAGCAACAGAAAGTGACCAATATGATATTTGGTTTGCACCGATTATAATAGCGCAATACAAACCAACAACTAAAATCCAAATAGCAGCAAGAGCGGAGTATTACGCGGATGAAAAAGGGGTAATAATAGCAACAGCAACACCTAACGGATTTAAAACATACGGTTTCTCTACAAATTGTGATTATTTAGTTACTGATAATGTGATGTTTAGATTAGAGGCAAGAACTTTGAATAGTAAAGACGATATCTTTTTGAAAAACACTAATTCTAGCAATCAAAATGTATTTTTAACTACAGCATTGGCTATTTCTTTTTAATTTTTTTCTAAAATTTAAAATCCTAAAACCAAATTGGACAACGAAAAAGAAAAGAATGTCAAGCACTTTCTTGATTTAATTCAGAAATCACGCAAAGGAAAGTTTAAAGTCTACATCGGTATGAGTGCCGGTGTGGGCAAAACTTTCAGGATGTTACAGGAAGCACATACGCTGTTAAAAAACGGCATTGATGTAAAGATTGGGTTTATAGAAACGCACAATCGGAAAGAAACACACGAACTACTAGAGGGTTTACCGGTCATTCCCAGGCGAACCCTTTTTTATAAAGGGAAACTGCTTGAAGAAATGGATTTACAAGCCATTATCAATTTGCGTCCAGAAGTGGTTATTGTAGATGAATTAGCGCATACAAATATTGAAGGAAGCAAAAACGAAAAAAGGTGGCAGGATGTTTTGGAGATTTTAGAAGCAGGCATAAATGTGATTTCGGCAGTGAATATTCAGCACTTGGAAAGTTTAAATGCAGATGTAAAAAACATTACAAATATTGATGTTCAGGAACGCATTCCAGACAGTGTTTTAAAATTAGCGGATGAGGTGGTGAATATTGATTTGACTTCAGATGAGTTGATTGCCCGTTTGAAAGAAGGTAAAATCTATACTGCAGATAAAATCCCTACGGCGCTGAATAATTTTTTTAAATCCGATCAAATTTTACAATTGCGGGAATTGGCCTTGAAGGAAGTAGCGAGTCAAGTCAATCGGAAAGTGGAAAGTGAAGTGCCCAAAAGCCTTGCAGTAAAACATGAAAAATTGTTGGCTTGTATCAGCAGTAACGACAAAATCGCTAAGACAATCATAAGAAAAACAGCTCGATTAGCGAGTTACTACAATAGCAAATGGTGTGTTTTGTATGTAGAAACGCCCAAAGAAAGCAGCGACAAAATTGCGCTCGACAAACAGCGGCATCTGATAAATAATTTTAAATTGGCTACACAACTTGGTGCCGAAGTAATTAAAGTTCAGAATACTCATATTACAGATGCTATTTTAGAGGTGGTCGCTCAAAAACAAATTACGACCGTTTGCATCGGGAAACCGCATTTGAGTTTATTTAAAGTAATTTTATCGACAACTGTTTTTAATAAATTGTTGAACAACTTAACATCTTCTAATATTGATCTTATAATTCTATCTTAAAATGAAAATTAAAACCAAATTAAACCTGGGTGTTGGATTGCTTTTTCTAATGATAATCATCCTTTCATTAGTAGCGGCATTTTATATTTTTTCGATAAAAAAAGACACCGAAAATATTCTGAAAGCCAATTATAACACGCTAGAATATTCGCGAAACATGCTTCTTTCGTTAGATGAAATTAACGGGAATGAAGAAAAAGCAATTACTATATTTGAAACCAATATTACCAAACAAATTGCCAATATTACGGAGGCTGGCGAATACAAAGCGACCTATAATTTGCAGAAAAATTTCGATTTGTTGAAAGAAAATAGAACTGATGAAACCTTAAAAAGCCAAATTCGTCAAGACATTTTCAAGATTATGAAATTGAATATGAATGCGATAAAAGAAAAAAGTGATATTGCAAAACACACAGCAGAGACCGCTAATTTTTGGATTGCAGTAACAGGAACACTTTGCTTTTTGATTGCGTTCAACTTATTAGTGAATTTGCCCAACAATATCGCTAATCCAATAAAAGAACTCACGGACAGTATCAAACAAATAGCCAATAAAAACTATTCGCAACGAGTGCATTTTATGAACCACAATGAATTTGGAGATTTAGCGAAATCATTCAATACCATGGCCGAAAAACTGCAGGAATACAATAATAGTAATTTGTATAAACTGTCATTTGAAAAGAAAAGACTAGAAACTTTAATCAACAACATGCATGACCCAATTATCGGGTTAGACAATCAAGGTTTGATTTTATTTGCAAATGATGAGGCTTTGAAAATAATTGGTTTAAAATCAGAAGACGTTATGGGTAAACTCGTAACAACTCTTGCTCTGACCAATGATTTGATGAAATCGTTAGTAATTAAAGATCTGTCAGATGAAAAACAGAAATCGCTTCCTATGAAAATTTTTGCTGATGGTAAAGAAAGTTATTTTGAAAAAGAAACCATAAACATTACCATTAAACCCACAGGAGAAGATCAAATTATTGACATTGGGAATGTTATTATTTTAAGAAATATTACTGTTTTTAAAGAACTGGATTTTGCTAAAACCAATTTTATTGCTACCGTTTCGCACGAATTGAAAACCCCAATTTCATCCATCAAATTAAGTTTACAATTGCTTGAAAAAGCAGAAACAGGCACTATTAATGAAGATCAAAAGCAATTAATAGAAAGCATTAAAGACGATAGTCAGCGGTTATTAAAAATTACGGGGGAACTATTAGAATTATCTCAGTTAGAAACCGGGAATATTAAGCTGAATATGGAAAAGAGTAATCCCTATGAAATTATGAACTATGCTACCGAAGCTGTAAAAGTGCAAGCTGAACAAAAGCAAATAGAAGTAGTTGTCGAAACGGAACAAAATTTACCAGATATAAAAGCGGATAGTGAAAAAACGGCTTGGGTTTTGATTAATTTTTTAACCAATGCAATTACCTATTCAACAGAAAACAGTACCATAATTGTAAAACTTAAAAATGAAAACAGTCAAGTTATTTTTCAAGTTATTGATACTGGAAAAGGAATTGATACCCGTTATAAAACTAAAATTTTTGATAAATATTTCCAAGTTCCAGGTAGCCAAAAATCTGGAACGGGCCTTGGTTTAGCAATAAGCAAAGAATTTATTGAAGCACAAAACGGAATTATTGGAGTTGAAAGTGAATTAGGACTGGGTAGTACTTTTTATTTTAAACTTCCAAGTAATATTCATTGATGAGAGCATCCCAAACCTCAAATACGTTGAAAACATTGTTTATCATATTATTATGAAAATGAAAGAGCTTGTGGAGATTTTTGTAAAAGAAACATGGGCACATACCATGTAAGATTATATACTTAAAAAATTTTTTTTTTGTAATAATTTAATCATAGATTAGCAAAAGCAAAATGAAAACGTTTGTCAGACAAGTCAACACGGTTTTGGTGTGATGTGTTTGATTTTGTTAGACGGATATACAATTTGAGCGTCATTATAAAAGACGACTTTAAAACCAAATTAACTATATGAAAAAAAATATTTTAATTGTCTTGTTAGCCTTTGCAGCAAATAGTTACTGTCAAGAATTAATGGACAATGAAACTGTTTACAAATTTACTGAAGTTGATGAGAAACCTGACTTCGAAGGAGGAATGGAAAAGTTTTATAAATTTGTTGGAAAGAATTTTGTCGCGCCAGAAAAATCGGGATTGAAAGGAAAAACAATAATTGAATTTATAATAGAAAAAGATGGTTCATTAACTAATATGAAAATAACACAAGATATTGGTTATGGAACTGCCGAAGAAGTTTTACGTGTCTTTAAATTATGCCCAAATTGGAAACCCGCTAAAAAGAATAATCAATTAGTTCGAACTTTATTTGTTTTCCCAATAACAATTAACGTAGAATAAGGCCGTAAAACCAGCGTTTGGCAATATGGCGGGTTTAGGCTTAATTTTAAGTTGTTTTTGTAGATGCAAAACCTTGCCTATAATCGAAAAATGAGTCTTTATCAATACCCAACCTCGCCAAGCGCCTGAACTTTAGCATGAATAGTAACCAAAATTCCTTATAAAACTGAATATATGAAAAATAAAATTTCACTATTATTTTTTTTGATTTGTATAACAATAAATGCTCAGAACAAAGACATGTCAGATGTTTTTCAAAGAGAATTTTTGAAAATAAATTCATATCCAGTAGAGAGTGTTGCAGAATATTATTCTGATCTTATAAATTTCTTAATGACAAAAGACACTAAAGAAAAAAATAGAAAATTTGGCTACATTTCAAAAAACGGGAAAGTTTTTAAAACTGCGGAATTTGATTATGCATCTGATTTTAAAGGAGATTATGCAAATGTTGTTAAAGACTCTATTCCAGGGTTACTGTTTAAAAATGGAAAAACAAAATATTTTCCAGATTATTCAATTACTTATTGGAATGAAGACGATTTGGGTTTAGTGATACAAAATGAAAAATATGGGTTCATAAATAGAAAGGGAAAAATTATTGTTCCTTTGATTTATGACGATGCATTCCCATTTTATAATGGGTTTGCGTCAGTAAAAAAAGGTAAAAAATGGTTTTACATAGATAAAAATGGTAATGAACTGCAATTTTTAGAAAAATTTGAAACTTCGTATAAACCGATATTAAGTAATCTTGTTTTGGTAAGTGATGATAAGAAAAACAAGCTTAAAAAAGGACAATTAAAATCAATTGCAACTGGATTAACAGAATTTTTGACAAATGTAAAAGCCAGTGATTATCCTGAAAATTTATATGACATACAAAATAACAAACTTCTAGTTTTTTCTGATTATGATGAAATTTCAGGTTATTTTGAAAATGGTTTGATGAAGGTTGTTAAAAATGGAAAAATAGGATATGTAAATAAAGATAATAAAATTATCATTCCTTTAATCTACGATCAAGTTAAGAATATTTCAGAAAATAAAATAATTGCAGAAAAAGATGGTTTTTGGGGAGCAATTGATCTAAATAATCTAACAATCATTCCTTTTGAATATAAACATTTGAATCCTTTTCATGAAGATTTAGCATTTTTTAGTAAAGATACAAATAGTAAGAAAATTGGTTATATTAATTCCTCAAATCAAATAGTTATTCAACCTGATTTAGAATTTTGCTGGCATGGCGATTTTAGTAACGGAATTGCAGTTGCAAAAAAAGATGGAAGATTCGGATACATTGACAAAAAAGGAATTTTTTTTATTTCAAATATTTATAAAGAAGCATTTCCTTTCAGAAATAATATTGCGCTGGTAAAACTAGGAAATAAAGAAAAATTTACTTTTATCAATGAAAAAGGTGAAAGCATCATTAATAAAGAATATAAACAACTATATCCTATTAAAAATGGATTTGCAAGATTTGTTGAATAAAATTCGATCACTCGGATTTACATTTTTTGTACACAATGTATGCGCACAAAGTAAGAAGATTAGAAAATTATATTAATGAATAATAATTTAGAGTTTCTAATTGGAATGGGCACGGTTAATAATCCGCTTCAGCAGTGTTATTATGAAAATGAAAAAGCTTGTGGAGATTTTCATAAAAGGAACAAGGGTACAAACCATGTAAGATTGTAAACTTAAAAATATTTTTATTTGTAATAATTTAATTATAGATTAGCAAAAGCAAAATGATAACGTTTGTCAGACAAGCCAACCCGGTTTTGGTGTGATGTGTTTGATTTTATGAGGCCTATATACTAGTTACCTGCAAGCGTAAAAAAATCGTAATTAAAACAATATTATGAGTAAAAAACAAAAATCTTACGTAGTAAAAGTTCCAGTTTACACTTCTGAAATTATTGAGAATGCTCAAGACCTTTTTGGCGGAATTACTTATAATGATATGCATCACTATTTAGTGAAAAACTTAAAAATTTTTACTGAAAGTGAGCCTCTAAGTTTTGACAATCGAAATAAGACTAAACGAACTGTCATAGATAAGGTAGATTTTTCAGAACACGATTCGGGAATTAATAAAGCTTTAGAGTTACTTACTTAAAAAACACTTATATTTATAGTAAATACAAGGATATGGAAAGTATATTTCAGGGGGAGAATATTTTAGAGTTCATAAAGACATTCCCAGACGACCAAAGTTGCCGTGAATTTATAGCCAATGAGAAGTGGAAAGACGGCTATAGATGTAAACGTTGCGAGAATACGAAGTATGTTTATTTTGAAAAACACAATAAAAGAGAGTGTACCAAATGTAGATATAAAGAGAGTGCAACGGCAGGAACTCTTTTTCATAGAGTTAAATTTGGAATTCAAAAAGCATTTTGTATTGCCTTTGAAATGACTTGTACAACCAAATCAATATCCTCAACTCAAGCGGCAAAACGCTATGGAATAACTCAAAAGACTTCTTGGTTGTTTATGCAAAAAGTAAGACTTGCGATGAAGTCCTCAAAACAGTATCCAATGACAGGAAATGTACAAGTTGATGAATTTGTAGTTGGCGGAAAAGAAACAGGAAAACAAGGTAGAAGTTACGATAGCAAAAAGGCAAAAGTTGCTTGTGCTGTTGAGCTGACAGATGAAGGAAAGATAAAAAGAGGTTATGCAAATGTTATTGATGATTATTCTGCAAAGTCAATAAAACCATTATTTGACGAGCATATAAGTAAAGATGCGAATATTAAAACAGACCAATGGACAGCTTACAAAATAATAGCAAAGAGCTATAACATCGTCCAAGAAAAAAGCGTTCCTGGGAAAAACTTCAAAGAAATGCACACTATTATTCATCAGGTAAAAACTGCAATAAGAACGATTCAATCACACGTCAAAAAGGAACATCTCCAAAAATATTTAGATGAATATTTTTATCGACTGAACAGGTCAATTTACAAAGATTCTATTTTTGATAATATATTCAAACGATTAGTCTCACATCCGCATCAGGGTTGGAAGCAAATCGTAGTCATTAAGTAAGTAACTCGA
>NZ_VHLM01000055.1 GCF_009764685.1 Flavobacterium sp. I-STPP5a
TTGCTGAAAATGGGGATTGGATCTTGATAAAGTATGTGTGGCATCAACAATAATTGACTTGGAGCGGATGATACCTTTTTCGATAGCGATGACTACCGTTTTGTTTATCAACAGATTTAATAAATCGGTATCTTTTAAACGTAGTTTTCTAAATTTTGTCAACGAACTAGAATTGATAACATCTTCTTCTGGATTCATATCTAAAAAATATTTAAAAGACATATCATATTGAGAACGTTCCACTACATCAACATCGGAAACAGTGTAAATTGTTTTAAGAAGTAAATACTTAAACATACGAACAGGGCTTTCTGCCATACGACCATTAGTAGTACAGTATTTGTTTAACAACTCATCATAAATAAAGGAAAAATCAATTAAATCATTGATTTTTCTCAGAATGTTATTCTTTGGAATAATTAAATCATATAAAGAAGAATGTTCACTGAACTGTATTGATTGCTGTTGTACTAACATCTAAAAGCTCTTATAATTACAGCTAAATATACCAAAAAAGGAGTAGAAATACTAAGCTTTCTACTCCTTTTATTTATCAATTTATTCGAAAAAAGACTTTTTCAGTGCCCTCCTAAAAAGCGTGCGTTATATTCTTATTTTAGTATTGATTACTTATCAATAGAACCTAAAACTCGTTTCATGAAGGAGTTTAAAGCTTCTTTTTTCTCAGTGCCATTTTTAACAAGTTTGTGGACTTCTAAAGCACCATACATATTCGATATTAGCTCACCAATTACATCCAATTCTTCATCTTTTAAAGATGGAATTTCAGTCATTGACTCAAGAACGTCAATAGTTTCAATTATAAAGTCTTCGTCATTTTCTTCAATAAACTGAGTTAAATGCTTTATTACAGGTAGTTTCATTTGTTTTAAGTTTAAAGTTTGGGTTTTTAACAGTTTAAGGTTTTGAATTGCATTTACATTAAACTTATTTACAAAGTAGAGCAACTTTAAACTTTAAACTAAAAAAATAATTACACTATTTCGTTTACCAATTCGTTTAAAACTTCAGCTTTATTAGTTTGAGTTTCGTTTACCAATTGTCCGTTTACAAATGTTGCAAATGTTGGTAAATTGCTCACGTTAGCTAGTTTTCTTGATTCTGGAAAGTTTTCAGCATCAACAAGAGCGAAAGTTATAGTTTCGTTTTCCAAAGCTAATTTCTTAAACTTAGGCTTCATGATACGACAATTTCCACACCAAGAAGCAGAAAATTGAACTACTACTTTTTCGTCTTTTGCAATTAAATCTTTAAGCGTATCATCGGTTAATTCGATTAACATAAGTTTTTTTTTTTTAGGTTTAAAGAGGCAAAGGTTCAAAGGATAAGATTTTTAGGACTCCATGAATTTGAGCAACAAAAAACCTTTGATGCTTAGAACCTTGAACCTTTGTATCTTTATTTAAATTAGTTTAAACTCAAGTACTCAGCAGTACTAATTCTATCAGCACTCATTGCTTCTTTACCAGCTTCCCAGTTAGCAGGACATACTTCACCTTTTTCTTGTATGTGAGTGTAAGCATCTACCATACGTAAGTATTCGTTTACGTTACGGCCAAGTGGCATATCGTTAACACTTTCGTGGAAAATTTTACCAGTCTCGTCAATCAAATAAGTAGCTCTGTAAGTAACATTTGATCCTTCAATAATGATAGAATCAGTTTCTTCGCTGTATCCAGTTGACTCAATATCTAAAATACCTAAAATGTTAGAAAGGTTTCTGTTTGTGTCAGCAAGAATTGGATAAGTTACACCTTCAATTCCACCATTGTTTTTTGGTGTGTTCAACCATGCAAAATGCACTTCGTTAGTATCGCAAGATGCACCAATTACAATTGTATTTCTTTTTTCAAATTCAGGTAATGCTGCTTGAAAAGCGTGTAATTCAGTTGGACAAACAAAAGTAAAATCTTTTGGATACCAAAACAACAATACTTTTTTGTTGTTGTTTGTAGCTTCTTCAAAAATATTTATTTTTAAATTATCACCCATTTCAGAGATGGCGTCTACTGCAATACTTGGAAATTTTTTACCTACTAATGACATTTTATTTACTTTTAAGTTGTTTTATTTGATGGTGCAAAAGTAGTCATACTTTGTAACAAATAAAACGCTCAATGATTATAAATGTTTATTGATTGATAAGGATTTCTTATGATATGAAATTTAAATTTATAACATGTTAATTTTTACGGGAAGTGTACCTTTACTCTTGTCATTATTCAAAAGCTGCTTAGCAGTAATTTCCTGAAATTCTTTAAAATCTTGGTACGTGTGCACTAAACCTTTTGCTTTTTTTAAGTTGGGTATAATTTGTAGAGCATAAGGATTTCCAAAGGTGTACACAAAACAGTTTTTATTTTGGAGCAATTCACTTAAAAAATGTAAAACCGAATCTTCGATTTCAAAATTATGCAAAGGTTTTGCTTTCGGTACAAAAAGAGCGATCAAAACCGTTTCAAATGCATTCAATTGACTTTTTAAAACTTCTAAATTATTATTATTATTATTATTATTATTAGCGGTGTAATAGAAATTTGAAGTCGGCAATTCGGATTCTAAAGTTTCGAAAAAATAATTATTGGCCTCTTTGTAAATACTTACTTTGGCTAAACCATTCTTTTTTTGTGCTTCAAAAATGGAATTTGTATTGTCCGAATCTATTAAAGTTGTTATGCTCTTTTGGGCAATTTTAGAATTTAAGTCGGATGTTTTATTAAAATCAAAATCGACTGTATTATTGATATCTATTTGATTATCAATATCAAGAATCCCAACTTTTTCTTTACACTGCATGATGCGATCAAAACTTGCATTGATTCTTTCAAGAGATGCATTTTTTACAATTTCATCTATACCTTCGGCTACGTTTTCAGCAAAACACAATACATCATTTCCCGCGTGAAAAGCTTCCCATTCTAGTTGTCCTTTTTTTTCATATAATTTAGAAACACTGTGCATGTTTAAAGCATCTGATATTACGAGACCCTTATATCCTAATTCCTTTCGCAAAAGTGTTTCGATTATGTTTTTTGAAAGTGTAGCTGATGTATTCTGGTTTTCGTTCCAAGACCGCACTGCTAAATGACCAATCATTATAGAATCGACGTTATTTTTAATTCCTTCTATAAAAGGTACTAATTCATTTTCCATCAATTCTTCTCGTGATTCTTGCAGTACCGGTAATCCTAAATGTGAATCTACGCTAGTATTTCCGTGACCTGGAAAATGTTTAAGACAACCTAATACACCCGCGTCAGTAAGGCCTTGTAAATAAGCAACAGCAAAATCAGCTACTTTAATTTTGTCTTCGCCAAAAGATCTATATCCAATCACAGGATTGTTGGGATTGTTATTAACATCAGCCAATGGCGCTAAATTGTAATGAATTCCTACTGATTTTAAGTCTAATCCTATTTGTTTACCAACTTGGTAAACCAAATCAATTTCGCTATCTGGCAAAGCGCCAAGCGTAATGGCATATGGATATTGAGGTGTTTTTTCTACACGCATGGCTAGTCCCCACTCAGCATCTATGCTCATTAAAAGTGGAGTAGAGGCACATTTTTGATAGCGGACAATCAATTCTTGTAATCGAATGGCGCTATCATCGTTGAACTCTATTTTTTTATTCGATTCGTAATTTGTTGCAGCACTAGCACGACTGTGAAAAAAAGTCAGTCCGCCAATGTTGTATTTTTTGATAAGAGACTCCATTTCTTGAATGTGCTCTTCGCTGTCATTGATAAAAACAGCTGGAAAGAAAAATTGACCTACTTTTTGTTCTAATGTCATTTTGAAAGGAATATGTCGCTAATTTTAAACATATAAGTCATATAAATTAAATCATATAGAATAAATAATTACATTAAACAGATTGTATAAAAACAGTCATTTTAAGAAAGTCTTACCTACTTAAAGGAACTTATATGAGTTATATGTTAAAAAAAAGCTAGTTTGTTTTTTCTTGTTCTGATTTCTTACCAAAATCCTTTGGAAAAATTAAATATCTAGACAAAATGATTCCTGGAATGGTTGCCAAAAACACCCAAATAAAGAAATTGCCATACCCGAGATATTCTTGGATATAACCACTTAACATTCCTGGAAGCATCATTCCTAGTGCCATAAAACCTGTAGCAATAGAATAATGTGAAGTTTTTGATTCTCCCTCAGCAACATAAATTAAGTACATCATAAAAGCTGCAAAACCTATACCATAGCCTAATTGTTCAATTATAACCACAGCAGTGATATACGGATTAAAGGACCAATCAATAGTAAAAAGATTCAAGTCTAAATAAAGGTTAATTAGTGTAGTAGGTTGAAAATGAGCTAGCAATACAAATCCAATAATAGGCAAGTGCATGATTAAAATCATAGGCAACATACAAAAGCCTAATCCTTTTTTTGAAATAGCAATTCCACCTAGTATTCCTCCAATTGTAAGGGCTATTAATCCAAAAGTGCCGTAAATAAGTCCTACATTTTCGGTAGTTAATTCAAGTCCACCTACTGTTTTTTTATCTACTAAAAAAGGAGTGAGCATTTTAAGAAGTTGAGATTCTCCCAGCCTAAATAAAAGGATGAAAGAAAGAATTAAGCCGATTTGTTTCTTTCTAAAAAAACTAGCAAAAACGGTGCTGAAATTCTTTTCTTCTTTTACTACAGTTTCTAGTGTTAATTCTTTTTTTGGTGTAGCAAAATAATTATAGACAGTCAAGAAAACCATTACCAATCCTACGAAAATCATTGTATAGGACCATGCTTTTTGTGTATTAGCATAGTGTTGCTCTAGATAACCTGCAAGCAAAATAATCAATCCATTTCCTGTAAGCATGGAAGCTCTGTAAAAAGTACTTCTAATTCCTAGGAAAAAAGACTGCTGGTCTTTGCTCAATGCTAGCATGTAAAATCCATCACTTGCCACATCATTAGAAGCTGATGCAAATGCAGCTACCCAAAATATAGCAAGACTAAGTAAGAAAAATTGGCTTGTAGGGATAATAAAACCAACAAGTAAGAAAGCAATGGAGATAAAAAATTGCATGCTTAAAAACCATTTTCTTTTGGTTCCATGCAAGTCAATAAACGGGCTCCATAATGGTTTAATTACCCATGGTAAATAAAGTAAACTTGTGTAGAGGCCAATGTCTTCATTACTAATGCCTAAGTTTTTGTACATCAATACAGAAACGGAAATAATAATTACATAAGGAAATCCCGATGCGAAGTTTAAAAGCGGTATCCAATACCAAGGTTTATTATCTGTTTTCATGTTTTTTAGAATATTATTGTTCCGATAATCTTACAAGGGTTGGTTCACTTTCATTACCGAAATAGTCTATAAAAGTTACTGCACAGGTTTTGTTTTTATGCAGTTTATAAGTTGGTACAAATAATTGAAGTATTTCTAAATTTTCAATTAATGCTACTTTATCTATAATATGACTTGCATCATTGATGTCAATTTTAGCATTGGCCGAAGAGCCGTAAATTACAACATAGCGCATTTTTGCCGTAGTAGGGTATACAATTTGAAATCCAGAAGCAATAACATTACTAAAAGTAGCTTGTACAACAGGAATAACGTCATTTTTTTTAATAGCAGCTGGAACCACAGTAGGTAAGGCTGGGTATTTATATTGGTTTTGTGCTAGTAGATTTGTAATATTTTGATTTTTATTTACAAATGACTTGGCGCTGAAAAAAGCATTTCCTTGCACATTTTTATACGTTCTTGTTAGGTCAATTTGATTGGGTAATTCATTGGGATTATTCCATTTTTTATCAGAATCTGCGTTGACTTTATAACTGCTATTTCCGATGTAAATGGCTGTGTTTTTTGAATTCTCAGACCACCAGCCTAACAGTTTTGCATACGATGCTTTAGGATGATCAATGCTCCAATACAATTGAGGAATAATGTAATCAATCCATTTTTGATCCATCCAAGCCAGAGGATCGGCAAATAAATCATCATAATTGGTTTGACCCGCTTCGGTATCAGAACCTTTTGGATCAACTGATTTGTTGCGCCATACGCCAAAAGGACTTATGCCAAATTGAACCCAAGGTTTATTTTTCTTGATAGCAACAGCTACATCTTTTACAAAAGTGTTCACGTTAGAGCGTCTCCAGTCTTCAAGTTTCATTCCGTTTCCATACTTCGAATAAGAAGCACTATCATTAAAGGCTTCTCCAGGAATTCGGTAAGGATAGAAATAATCATCAAAATGGATGGCATCAATATCATAATTTGCTACTACTTCATTTACCACATTCAATAAATGTGCTTGTACTTCTGGTAAAGCAGGGTTATAATAGATTTTACCACCATATTTTATCATCCACTCAGGATGTTTAAAATAATCGTGCTCAGAACTTAAAATTTGGGTGTTGTAATCCATAGTCGCTCTGTATGGATTTAACCACGCGTGAAATTCAAAACCTCTGGTGTGTGCTTCTGTAATCATCCATTGAAGTGCATCGTAGTAAGGATTTGGAGCTTTTCCCTCTTTTCCTGTTAGAAAACGTGACCATGGAGCTAGTTTTGTCGGATAAAAAGCATCGCCTACACTTCTTATTTGCACAATAACAGCATTGTAGTTCAATTTTTTATAAGTGTTTAACAATTCAAGATAATCAGCTTTTTGTTTTGCAACTCCATCATTTCCAGCTTTAGGCCAGTCTATATTTACTACAGTAGCTATCCATACAGCTCTAAATTCATTTTTTGGATGCAGAGACGGCGATTGCGCTATACCGTTTGTAAAATAAAGGAATAAAAGAATTGTGAGAAATAAGAGGTTTTTATGGGTCTTCATTAAAGTCTAATCGTTTTAATTTTCAAAAATAGTTTTTTTAGTGAAATAGAAGGCTAAATTTTTAAATATTCACTAATACAACATCGCAATTTATAGGCCAAAATTAGAACTTCATTCTTCATCTTTCAAATTAAGATTCTAAATTGTTCTTTTATCTTTTTTATTTTTTGGTTTAAAACCAAGTGATATTTTTATATTTGTAAATTAACAAATTTAGTACTTATAGATGTCAATTACGCTTCAATTGGAACAATTATCCCAATCATTTGAGGGAACTCTTTTACAAGATGAATTACATAAAACCTTGTATTCCACAGATGCATCTGCTTATCGTATTAAACCGCTTCTTGTAGCTATACCCAAAACTGAGAATGACATCATTAAAATAATACATTTTGCGGCTCAAAATAAAATTTCAATTACGCCCAGAACAGCTGGTACATCACTTGCTGGGCAAACGGTAGGAAACGGAATCATAGTTGATGTTTCTAAACATTTTACAAAGATAATTTCATTTGATGCTACAAATAAAAGCGTAACGGTACAGCCAGGAGTGATTCGGGATGAACTTAATTTGTTTTTAAAAGAATACGGTTTGTTTTTTGGTCCCAATACGTCTACTTCAAACCGATGTATGATAGGAGGAATGGTAGGTAACAATTCTTCGGGCACAACTTCCATACGGTATGGAGTGACAAGAGACAAGGTTCAGGAGATTCATGCCGTTTTAAGTGATGGCTCGAAAGTTGTTTTTAACGAAATTACTTCTGATGCATTTATCGAAAAAACAAAAGGAAATACACTTGAAAGTGCTATTTACAGCTCTTTATATGAGGAACTTTCAAATGTTGAAAACCAAAAAGAAATTATCGATGAATTTCCAAAACCTGAAATACATCGAAGAAATACAGGCTATGCAGTGGATTTGCTTTTGCAGTCAGAACTTTTTGGTGGAAACCAAAAAACTATAAATGTAGCCAAACTCATTTGTGGAAGCGAAGGAACTCTTGCTTTTATTACTGAAATTACATTAAAAGTTGACGTACTTCCGCCTACCAATAATGTAATGGTTGTAGCTCATTTTCATTCTATTCAAGAAAGTCTTGAGGCCGTAGTTACTGCTATGAAGCATCATTTGTACACTTGTGAAATGATGGATGATACCATACTTGACTGCACAAAAAGCAATAGAGAACAGGCCAAAAATAGGTTTTTTATTCAGGGTGAACCCAAAGCGGTAATCATGCTTGAAGTAGCCTCCTATAAAAGTATGGAAGATGCAGAAAATCAAGCAGATCTATTGATAGCGGATTTAGAAAAAAATAATTTTGGCTATGCGTTGCCTAAAATTTATGGGGCTGATATTGATAAGATTAATGAGTTAAGAAAGGCAGGTTTAGGACTTTTGGGAAGTATTGTGGGTGATGACAAAGCTGCTGATTCTATTGAAGACACAGCGGTTGAATTAAGTGATTTACCGCAATACATTGCTGATTTTTCAACTATGATGGAACGTCACGGCCAAAGTGCTATTTACTATGCTCATGCTGGTGCTGGTGAATTGCATCTTAGGCCAGTACTGAATTTAAAGACCAAGGAAGGGGTTCACCAATTCAGAAATATTGCTACAGAAGTTGCAATTTTGGTCAAAAAATATCGTGGTTCACTCAGCGGAGAACATGGTGATGGGATTGTGAGAGGTGAGTTTTTACCATTTATGATTGGGCAAAAAAATTACGAGTTGCTTAAAAGAATCAAATTTGCTTTTGATCCTCATTGTATTATGAATGAGGGTAAAATTGTGAATGCTTTTAAAATGGATGAAAATTTACGATTTGAAGCTGGAAGATTAGAACCAGAAATCAAAACAATTCAAGATTTTTCGGACAGTATGGGGGTGCTTAGAGCTGCCGAAAAATGCAATGGCTCTGGCGATTGTAGAAAACTACCTTCGGCAGGAGGAACCATGTGTCCCAGTTATAGAGCAACTAGAAATGAGAAAGATACAACCCGAGCAAGAGCTAATGCATTGCGTGAATTTTTAACACATTCAGATCAGGCTAATAAGTTTAATCACAAGGAGTTGTATGAGGTTTTTGATTTATGTGTAAGTTGTAAAGCATGTGCAAGCGAATGTCCAAGTAACGTAGATGTTGCTGCATTGAAATCGGAGTTTTTATATCAATATCAAGAAACGAATGGCTATTCTTGGAGAAATAAAGTTTTTGCTTATAATGCTAAACTGAATGGTTTGGGAAGTCTTTTTCCCAGACTTACTAATTACATGGTTAATTTGCCATTTGTAAAAAAAAGCATAGGAATTGCACCCAAAAGAGAAGTACCATTATTAGCTAAACAAACTTTTAGAAAGTGGTATGAGAAAAATAGTGAAAACGAAATTACTCGTGTTTTTGAAAACGGAAAAGTATTCTTGTTTTGTGATGAGTTTACAAATTATTATGATGTTTCAGTTGGAATAGACGCTTGTCAAGTATTAACAAAATTAGGGTACCAAGTAATTCTTTTGGATCATGAAGAAAGTGGACGTGCCTTTATATCAAAGGGTTTTTTGGAACAAGCGAAAGCAATTGCTAATTATAATGTTTCTGTTTTTTCAGAATATGTTTCTGAAGATACACCTTTACTAGGTATTGAACCATCCGCCATTTTGACGTTTAGGGATGAATACCTTCGCCTAGCAGACGATAAATCAAAAGCGAAAGAGTTAGCTGAAAATGTTTACACTATTGAGGAATTTTTTAAAAATGAGATTACAAAAGGTAAAATTACAAAAGCTCATTTTTCAAATAAAAAACAAACCATAAAAATACATGGACATTGTCACCAAAAAGCATTGAGTATAACTCAAGCTACATTTGCTATGCTAAATCTTCCTGAGAATAGCACGGTTACCATCATCAATTCGGGTTGTTGTGGTATGGCAGGTTCTTTTGGTTATGAGAAAGAACATTACGAAGTGAGTATGCAAATGGGAGAGGATACTTTATTCCCAAAAATTAGAACTGCTGATCCTGAAATAGTTCTAGTTGCAGCAGGTACAAGCTGTAGACATCAAATTTTTGACGGAACAGGGAAAAAAGCAGAGCATCCTATCACAATTTTGAAAAGTTTCTTAATCTAAATTATTAAAATAACATCAAATAAGTTAAAATTAAGTGAATTTAATTTTTTAAAGAATGTTAAATAATTTATTTGACTTTTATTTTCATAATTCAAGTCATTTAAATCAAAAAATATTTAAAAAATAAGTGTATAAAACCGTATTAATTCAATTAGTTTTATACTTTTGAAACCGCAACTAACTTTTAGGAACATTTTGTATAGAAGTTTTGCACGAATAGTATCAATTAAAATAGTCAATATGGCATTAAAGGGTTTGTTTAGAAAAAAAACAGTTCAAGATATATTAAATCAAGTTGAAAAAAACAATGCAGATGGTCACAATGCATTAGGAAAACATTTAACAGCTAGGGATTTAACAGCTTTTGGAATCGCCGCAATTGTAGGAGCTGGTATTTTTAGTACCATTGGTAAAGCAAGTGCTGATGGTGGTCCAGCAGTAATATTTTTATTTTTATTTACAGCTATTGCCTGTAGTTTTGCTGCTTTTGCCTATGCTGAATTTGCCTCAATGGTTCCTGTTTCTGGAAGTGCATATACGTATTCTTATGTTGCTTTTGGTGAAATTATAGCATGGATTATAGGTTGGGCTTTGATTATGGAGTATTCCGTCGGGAATATTACAGTAGCCATATCTTGGAGTGATTATTTTACCAGTTTGCTGTCTAGCGGAGGCATTTATTTGCCCCAATGGATCCAAATGGATTTCTTATCGGCGTCACGCGGATTTGATGAAGCAACAGCGCTCATGCAAGCAGGAAAAAGCTATGCAGATTTAAGTCCTGCATTACAAGATGCTTATACGGCTTGGAATACATCTCCAGTAATTGGTTCTTTTCATTTTGTTGCTGATTTACCCGCTTTATTGATCATTGTTTTGATTACTGCTTTAATTTACCGCGGAATGAAAGAGTCGCGAAATGCAAGTAATATCATGGTTGTTGTAAAATTATGCATTGTTCTTTTAGTAATAGCCGTGGGTGTTTTTTATGTAGATACTGCAAATTGGCATCCATTTGCTCCAAATGGAGTTTCGGGGGTTTTAAAAGGAGTTTCAGCTGTATTTTTTGCCTACATTGGTTTTGATGCAATATCTACAACTGCCGAGGAGTGCAAAGATCCACAACGTGATTTACCTCGAGGTATGATGTGGGCTATTATTATATGTACGCTGTTGTATATTGCTATTGCACTTGTGCTTACAGGTATGGTGAGTTATGATTTACTTAATGTAGGTGATCCGCTTGCTTTTGTATTTGAAAAACTAGATTTAAAATGGATGTCTGGTATTATTGCGGTAAGTGCAGTAGTAGCAATGGCAAGTGTTTTATTGGTTTTTCAAATGGGACAACCTCGTATTTGGATGAGTATGAGTCGTGATGGATTATTGCCAAAACGTTTTTCTAAAGTGCATCCTAAATATCAAACTCCTTCGTACGCTACCATCGTTACTGGTTTTGTTGTTGCTATTCCCGCTTTGTTTTTAAACTTAACATTGGTTACAGACTTATGTAGTATTGGGACTTTGTTTGCTTTTGTGCTAGTGTGTGCTGGTGTATTAGTGTTGCAAAATAAAAAAGACATTCCTCGTGGTAAGTTTAAAACACCATATGTGAATTCAAAATTTATAATGCCTGTTTTATTACTTATAGGAATTGCTGCAACATTTGGCTATAACAAGAAAGCAACAATGAATTTTATTACGAATGAAACTCAGGCTAACAGTTCATCAGCTATTATTACTGCGTTAAACAAAGAAGAAAATCAAAAAGTTTACCAATACTTAGTTACAGTTGATCAAAAAAATAGTACAACAGAAACACCAGATTTAGAACAATTGTTAAGTCAATATCAAGATGATGATGTGCAGTATTCAAAAATAATCTCTGCACTTCCTGTTGACGACTCCATTAAATATGAAAGTGGTTTTAGCTTGTTTAAACATAAAATTCCAATGTGGATTTTTATTATTACACTACTTGGACTTACAGTTTGGTCTTATAAAGCAAATTTATCATTAATACCATTACTAGGTTTAATTTGCTGCCTGTACATGATGGCAGAACTAAGTGTGTGGAATTGGATTTATTTCGGAGTTTGGTTGCTAATCGGACTTGTAGTTTATTTTAGTTTTAGCCGAAAAAACAGCAAACTTAACATATAATTGATATCCGTATAAAACAACAAACCTTTATGAAAATAAAGGTTTGTTGTTTTAAATTACATTTGGTTACTACTGTATGAACCTAAAAAGTGTTTTTTTTTATGTTCGCAATTGCACATCAAATGGCAGTGTGATTTCATTCAGATTGTATAATATATTTTTTCAACATCATTTTTACATATATTTGCTGACTAAACTTTACGTACAAGGTGACTCAAATTAATAAACTCAAAATATTTAATGATCCCATTTATGGTTTCATTACCATACCAAATGCTTTAATATATGACTTGATTCAGCATCCGTATTTTCAGCGTTTGCGAAGAATTTCTCAAATGGGATTGTCATATTTAGTCTATCCTGGTGCCAATCATACTCGTTTTCATCATGCGTTAGGGTGTATGCATTTGATGCAAAAAGCAGTTGATGTACTTCGTTTTAAAGGAGTAGAAATATCGATAGAAGAGGAAAATGCGCTATATATTGCCATCTTATTACATGATATTGGGCACGGTCCTTTTTCTCATGCTATGGAAAAAAGTATTGTAGAGGATGTGCATCATGAAGCTATTTCATTGCTTTTTATGAATAAATTAAACCATGAATTTAATGGGCAACTCAGTTTAGCAATCCAGGTTTTTAAAGGAGAATACAACCGAAAATTCATGTTGCAATTAATTTCTAGTCAACTAGATATGGATCGAATGGATTATTTAAAACGAGATAGTTTTTACTCTGGTGTTGCTGAAGGCAATGTAAATTCGGAGCGTTTAATCCAAATGATGAATGTGGTTGATGATTATTTAGTTATTGAAGAGAAAGGAATATACTCAGTTGAAAAATTCTTAATGTCAAGAAGATTGATGTATTGGCAAGCGTATTTACACAAAACAAGTCTTGTAGCCGAGTTGATATTAATGAAAATTTTGAAACGTGCAAAAGAACTTACTCTTAAAGGGATTGAACTTCCTTGCAGTGATCCACTTTTGTATTTTATGCAACATAAAGTTACCATTGATACATTTGACGAAACTACATTAGATTTATTTGCGCAGCTAGATGATTTTGACATCATAGGAGCTTTAAAAAGTTGGCAAAAAAACGATGATTTCATTCTGTCTTCTCTAAGTAAGATGATTGTTAACAGAGATTTGTTAAAAATAAAATTAACAACTGATAAAGTAACTCTCGAGGATTTACAGCCTATGCAAGAACGTTTTGCAGCTCAAAATTCTATTTCTATTGCCGATACCAATTATTTTATTTTTAAAGGAAAAATCAAGAATCAAGCCTACAGCAAAGAAGCAGATCCGATCCGAATTCTTAAAAAAGATAGTACAATTGAGGATGTAATTGAGTCATCTGATCAGTTAAATTTGAAATCATTATCAAAGTTGGTGACCAAGTATTATTTATGTTTCCCAAAACAACTGTTATAAAAACAGCATTTAAAATCTATTTTTTTATATTTTTGTCGCAATGAAATTTACAGCAGCACAAATAGCGGAGATTTTGGAGGGCGAAGTTATAGGGGATCCTATGGCTGAAGTTTCGACATTATCAAAAATTGAAGAGGGGTCTGAAGGTTCCCTTACCTTTCTTTCAAATCCTAAATACAACAATCATATATATACTACAAAAGCATCTGTAACTATTGTAAATCAGAGTTTTACACCTGAAAATACGGTAGGTACAACAATGATAAAAGTTGAAGATGCCTATGCATCGTTTACTAAATTATTAGAATTTTATAATCAAGTAAAACTCAATAAAGCGGGAGTAGAAGAACCTTCTTTTATTTCGAAAAATGTAATTCTTGGAGCTAATTTGTATTTAGGAAGCTTTAGTTACATTGGCGAAAATGTTTCAATTGGGGATAATGTAAAAATCTATCCAAATTGTTTTGTAGGAGACAACGTGGTTTTAGGAGATAATACAACTCTTTTTGCTGGTGCAAAAGTGTATTCTGAAACTATAATAGGGAAAAATTGCACCATTCATTCGGGTGCTATCATTGGTTCTGACGGTTTTGGTTTTGCTCCAAATCCAGACGGAACGTACACAAAAATACCACAAATAGGCAATGTAATTATTGAAGATAATGTTGATATAGGTTCTTGCACAACTGTAGACAGAGCAACCATGGGATCTACGATAATAAGAAAAGGTGTTAAACTTGATAATCAAATTCAGATTGCTCATAATGTTGAGATAGGGGAGAACACGGTTATAGCAGCTCAAACAGGTGTAGCTGGATCAACAAAAATAGGTAGAAACGGCCTTATAGGTGGTCAAGTAGGTATATCAGGACATTTAACAATAGGTAACAATGTTCGTATTCAAGCCCAATCAGGTGTGGGGAGAAACATAAAAGACAATGAAGTTTTACAAGGTAGTCCTACCTTTGGATACAATGATTTTAGCAAATCATATGTTCATTTTAAAAACTTACCTAAGATTGTAGCTGAAATAGAAGAATTAAAGAAGAAAATTTTAAACCAAAAAAATGGAAACAATGGTTAAACAGAAAACCATCAAAACAGAAATTTCACTTACAGGAGTAGGCTTACATACTGGAAAAGAAGTTAAAATGACTTTTAAACCGGCTCCTGTGAATAATGGTTTTACTTTTGTAAGAGTTGATTTAGAAGGACAACCAGTTATTGAAGCTGATGCAAATTATGTTGTAAACACACAAAGAGGAACTAACCTTGAAAAGTTAGGAGTTAAAATTCAAACTCCAGAGCACGTTTTGGCGGCGTTAATAGGTTGTGATCTTGATAATATTATCATTGAATTAAATGCTTCAGAACTTCCTATAATGGATGGCTCGTCTAAGTATTTTGTAGAAGCACTAGAAAATGCAGGTTTTGAAGAGCAAAATGCAAAACGTAAAGTATATGTTGTTAAAGAGGTGATTTCATACCTTGATGAAGCATCTGGAAGTGAAATTCTAGTTATGCCAAGCGACCAGTATTGCGTTACAACGATGGTTGATTTTGGAACTAAAATATTAGGTACTCAAAATGCAAATCTCAAAAGCATTACCGATTTTAAAAATGAAATTGCTGATTCCAGAACGTTTAGTTTTCTGCACGAATTAGAGTCTTTATTAGAAAATGGATTAATTAAAGGAGGTGATTTAAACAATGCAATTGTATATGTTGATAAAGAAATATCAACATCTACGATGGAAAATTTAAAAGTGGCATTTGGTAAAGATGAAATTTCGGTTAAACCAAATGGGATTCTAGATAACCTAACGTTGCATTATCCTAATGAGGCTGCAAGACACAAATTACTTGATGTAGTTGGTGATTTAGCTTTGATAGGAACACGCATTCAAGGGAAAGTAATTGCCAATAAACCAGGTCATTTTGTGAATACACAATTTGCAAAAAAAATGGCAAAAATCATAAAAATTGAACAAAGAAACTACGTTCCTGTTTATGATTTGAATCAAGAGCCTTTGATGGATATTCATAAAATCATGGCGGTGTTGCCTCACAGACCTCCATTTTTATTAATTGATAGAATCATTGAAATGTCTGAAAGTCACGTGGTAGGTATGAAAAATGTGACCATGAACGAGAATTTCTTTGTAGGGCATTTTCCAGAAGCTCCTGTAATGCCAGGTGTTTTGATTGTAGAAGCCATGGCTCAAACAGGAGGGATACTGGTATTAAGTACGGTGCCAGATCCCGAAAATTATTTGACCTATTTCATGAAAATTGATAATGTAAAGTTCAAGCATAAAGTATTACCTGGTGATACATTAATATTTAAGTGTGATTTGATTACGCCAATCCGAAGAGGGATTTGTCACATGCAAGCAAATGCCTATGCAAATGGGAAGCTTGTTGCTGAGGCTGAACTCATGGCTCAAATTGCAAAAAAACAGTAAAATTGGATTAACATTTATTTCTTAGATATAGATGTGGAGTGCAATAATTTAAAATCAATAAAAAAGAGCTGATGAATCAACCACTAGCCTATGTTCATCCTGGTGCTAAAATAGCCAAAAATGTTGTAATAGAGCCTTTTACGACCATTCATAATAACGTTGTTATTGGTGATGGAACTTGGATTGGGTCTAATGTTACCATCATGGAAGGAGCAAGAATTGGAAAAAATTGTAATATATTCCCAGGCGCAGTAATATCTGCAGTTCCCCAAGATTTAAAGTTTGGAGGAGAAGATTCACTAGTAATTATAGGTGATAATTGTACGATTAGAGAAGGTGTTACTATAAATAGAGGGACAATTGCGTCCGGACAAACTGTTATTGGTGACAATTGTCTTATCATGGCAACTGCACACATTGCACATGATTGTCATGTGGGGAATAATGCCATAATTGTTAATGGTGTTTTACTAGGAGGACATGTTACCATAGGGAATTATGCCATAATTGGAGGATTATCAGCAATACATCAGTTTATAAGCGTAGGTGACCATGCTATGATTTCTGGCGGATCTTTATTAAGAAAAGATGTACCACCTTATACAAAAGCTGCAAAAGAACCGCTTTCTTATGTGGGTATTAATTCTGTAGGTTTAAGAAGGCGAGGGTTTTCATCTGAGAAAATCAGAGAAATTCAAGATATTTATAGAATTTTATATCAAAAAAATTATAATGTCACCCAAGCTTTAGGGATTATTGAAGCCGAAATGGAAGCAACTCCAGAAAGAGATGAAATAATTGACTTTATCAGGAATTCTTCACGAGGTGTTATGAAAGGATATTCAGGGAATTATTGATCCCCTCCTCAGTCCTCCCCGAAAGGGAAGAAGATTAAATGTAATTTTTTTTATTACAAAAAAATAAAAGGAAAAATAAATAAATAGTAAAAAATAATTAGTAACTAATTTCCACGTCATCTCTCTTTACTTCGGGGAGGGTTGGGGTGGTGAAAAAAAACATTCAAATGGCATCTACATCAGATATTAAAAACGGATTGTGTATCAAGTACAACAACGATATTTACAAAATTATTGAATTCTTACATGTTAAACCAGGAAAAGGACCTGCTTTTGTTAGAACTAAATTAAGAAGTTTAACAAATGGTAAAGTGTTGGATAATACTTTTTCTGCAGGTCACAAAATTGATGAAGTTCGTGTAGAAAACCACAAATTCCAATTTTTATACCCAGAAGGAGATCAGTTTCATTTCATGAATACAGAGACTTTTGAACAAATTACACTTAATAAGGATATCCTAGATTCACCAGGTTTATTAAAAGAAGGTGAAAACGTGATGGTAAGTATTAATACTGAAACTGATTTACCACTTTCTGTAGATATGCCAGCTTCTGTTATTCTTGAAATCACCTATGCAGAACCAGGTATTAAAGGAAATACAGCTACTAATGCTACAAAATCTGCTACAGTTGAAACTGGTGCTAGTGTAAATGTACCTTTGTTTATTAATGAAGGGGACAAAATAAAAATCGATACTGCAACAGGTTCTTACATGGAACGTGTAAAAGAGTAACCCCAACTAGTACTAGTAGATGCGCTAATGGTAATTATTGCATTTATTAGTACTTTTTTTCTTATTTAAAATTATGAAATTTTCAAAAGTTTTTACCTTAGAAGCAATTGCATCTATTATAGGGTGTGAATACATTGGTGAACCTGATTTTACAGTAACTGGCATGAATGAAATTCATGTTGTAGAACCTGGTGATATTGTATTTGTTGATCATCCTAAATATTACGATAAAGCCTTGAATTCTGCGGCAACTATTATTTTAATCAATAAAAATGTCGCCTGTCCTGAGGGTAAAGCATTATTAGTTTCTGAAGATCCTTTTAGAGATTTTAATAAATTAACTTCTTACTTTAGGCCATTTCAGTTTTCAAATGTTTCTATCGCTACAACAGCAATAATAGGTGAGGGCACAATGGTACAACCTAATTGTTTTATTGGTAATAATGTTCTTGTTGGTAAAAATTGTTTAATACATCCAAATGTTGCAATCTATGATAATACTGTCATAGGTGACAATGTTATAATTCATGCAGGAACCGTTATTGGGGCAGATGCTTTTTATTATAAAAAACGTCCAGATGGTTATGATCAATTATTATCAGGCGGTAGGGTAGTGATAAAAGATAACGTAGGAATAGGGGCGCTTTGTTCTATTGATAAAGGAGTTACTGGGGATACAACCATTGGCGAAGGAACCAAACTTGACAATCAAGTTCACGTAGGTCATGATACTGTTATTGGAAATAGATGTCTGATTGCATCTCAAACTGGCATTGCTGGTTGTGTTATCATCGAGGATGAAGTCACTATTTGGGGACAAGTAGGCACAACTAGTGGAATCACTATTGGGACAAAGGCTGTTATTATGGGACAAACCGGAGTTACAAAATCTGTTGAAGGTGGTAAATCCTATTTTGGTACACCGATTGAAGAATCTAGAGAAAAGTTGAAACAATTGGCTAATATCAAGAAAATTCCAGAAATTTTAAATAAACTAAAGTAATATGTCTGCCAAAGAAATAGTTCAGAATTTTTATAAATCAGATGCTTTGATAGATAGCACTTCTATTAAACATTTTTTGCATCCTGAAGTAATTGTTGAATGGAACAGCAGTAAAGGTTTTCTAGAATTAGATTACAATGCTTTGATTGATATTTCTGATGACTTGGGCAAGGCATACGTTCGTTCAAAGGTAAGAATTAGTAACATTCTAGCCGAAAATGATATGGTTTCAGTACGTTATTCACATTTTGTAAAAACGATTGAAAATCCCAGAGAGGAAATGCTATTGGCACATTTTATTGTGTTTTGGCAAATCAAAGACGAAAAATTATATCGAGGTTATCAAATGAGCCAATTATCGTAATATTTAGTGTCAAAAAAAATATTTTTGAATACCAATTACTGATTAGTATTTTATACTTTTGCATAACGATTTTAAAAACTACATAAATAATATATCATGAGTGTTTTAGTTAACAAAGATTCCAAAATAATTGTTCAAGGTTTTACAGGAAGTGAAGGTACTTTCCATGCTTCTCAAATGATTGAGTATGGTACCAATGTTGTAGGTGGTGTGACTCCTGGTAAAGGAGGAACAAGTCACTTAGATAGACCTGTATTTAATACTGTAAAAGATGCTGTAGACCAAGCAGGTGCTGATACAACTATCATTTTTGTACCACCAGCTTTTGCTGCTGATGCTATAATGGAAGCTGCAGATGCTGGAATTAAAGTAATCATTGCAATTACCGAAGGAATTCCTGTTGCTGATATGATAAAAGCTAACAGTTATGTAAAAGAAAGAAATGCAAGATTAATAGGACCTAACTGTCCTGGAATTATTACTCCAGGTGAAGCTAAAGTAGGGATTATGCCAGGTTTTGTTTTCAAAAAAGGAACTGTAGGGATAGTTTCTAAATCAGGAACTTTAACGTATGAGGCTGCGGATCAAGTTGTAAAACAAGGCTTAGGAATAACAACTGCTATCGGTATTGGTGGAGATCCAATCATTGGAACAACTACAAAAGAAGCTGTTGAATTGTTAATGAATGATCCAGAGACTGAATGTATCGTAATGATAGGTGAAATTGGTGGTCAACTTGAAGCTGATGCTGCAAAATGGATCAAAGCGGATGGAAACCGTAAGCCAGTTGTAGGTTTCATTGCAGGAGTTACTGCTCCAGCAGGACGTACAATGGGGCATGCAGGTGCAATTGTTGGTGGATCTGACGATACAGCTGAGGCTAAAAAACAAATCATGAGAGAATGTGGTATTCACGTTGTGGATTCACCAGCTGAAATTGGTAAAAAAGTAAAAGAAGTTTTAGGATAATCTAAGCTTTTTCTAAATAGTATTAAAGCCTCACAATTTGTGAGGCTTTTTTATGATAAATAGAATTAAAAAAAATACCTTTGCACTTTATTGAAAATCTGATTTTACAGTGAAATCAATAAAACGCAAATGAACTTGTTATGGTTTGTTCTACAACATGTAGAGTAATGTTCATGGCCAGTTCCTAATAAATATTATATATGTACAAAGAATTAGAAAAATTCAAAGTTACCAATCAATTTTCTTTCACAATTGAAGATAGTCTTGCTGAAGTTTGCAATGCTTCGGATGGATCAGGTGTGTTTTTAGTGTATGCCATAGGTGATTCAAAAGAGTTGATTATGGTAGGTTCTACAGGAACTGTTCAAAATAATGGTGCTTTAAAAGCAAAAAATGGCGGGCTTTATGACAAGATTGTAGAGGGGCATCAATTTGCTAAAACGGGAAGAAAATATTCTTGGCCAGCACAAATGAAAATTGAAGACATTACCACACTTGAAGTTGTTTGGTATGAAACATTTAATACAGACACAAAAGGAATTCCAACTGCAGTTGAAGGTGTAATTTTACAAAATTTCTTTGATGAAAATGGAAAATTACCAAGATGGAATGTAGCTTTTTAAGTTCATATTGATTAAAAATTATAAGTCCCCAAATGTAGATTTGGGGACTTTTTTGTTATTTAAAAGGTGTTGACCATTTTGTATCTACATAGACATTTGTTCCAGTTAAGGTTTTTAGAAAGGCGATTAAAGCGTCTACTTCTGAGGCATTTAAATTTAATTTTTGACCAAAACCATTTGGCCTTAACCTTGGGTCTAGATTCGTGTTTCCAGTAGCTAGGTTTATTGTGCCGTAATGGCCAATTACATTTTGAAGCGTATTCAAATTTGCGGTATGCATGAAGGCGCCATTTGTACTTCCATCTGCTTTTACCAAGTCTCTAAGTGATGGTGATTTAGTGTTTCTAATATCAATTCCATTTCCATTTAGAATACCAATTATGCCGTTGTTTCTGCTATTTGGATCAATACTAAATTCAGGAGCTTGATGGCAAGCTGCACAACCTACACCTCCTGCTGTTCTATTTCCGGTAGCGTCAAAAACAGGCGGTGTTAAAAATAAATTTTTACCTTGGTTTTCTTGAGCCGTGAAATTAGGAAACTGTTGGTTGTCATTTGCAACAAGGGCGCGACCAGCATCATATTTTGCATCGAATGATTGAATGCTTCTTACAAATTGTGATAAAGCTAACTGAATTTTATTTTCAGTAATATCTTCAGATCCGTATACAAACTTGAACAATTCTTTATAATACCCTATGTTTTGTAGTTTAGTAATTAATGTAGTAAAGTTGCCATCGCCTAATGTACCACTAAAACCCATTTCAATATGGTCTTGAATAGGTTGGGTTACTTGATTCTCTAAAGTTGCCGCTCTCTCGTCCCAAAAGAATTTATTTTCATTTGAAAATCTGGTATTTATTAATCTCATAGAGTGTTTACTAGTTGTTCCGTTTACTCCTATACTAGCTGCTGCAACATCTCCAAAAGCATTTGCTTGAATGTGACAAGAGGAGCAGGAGATGGTGTTTTTTGATGACAGATTCTTATCATAAAATAAGACCCGACCTAAAGTAGCACCTTTGTCTGTTATAGTATTCCCAGCTGTATTATCTTTTGCAATGTAGCTAGGAATCGTTTGGTTAGCATAATTATCCAGTTTGTTAACATTTATTTTGCCGGTAAATGTTGTGGTAATATTAGGATACGGATCGATTGCTACATATTCATTAGCATCATCATTTTTACTACAACTTAGAACTAAAATACAGCCGATTAATGATAGGAATTTTTTCATAATGATTGTGTTAATGTTAATATTATATATATTGTATGTTAAATTGTGATAATATTTAGACTATGTTTATCAAAAATAGTTTAATTAGCAATGGTATTTAATTTAATAACTCTTTTTTTTTGTATATAATGTTTTAACTTGTTAATAAAGTTCTATTTGTTAAATATTGCATAATATTTTAAATTTTAAAGTGTTTGTTTAGTTTATCATAAAATATTAATTACTTTTGCACCCGTTATCACGAATCCTTCAATAGGATAGCAACCTGCAACAACAAGCAAGGTGCTAAAACGATAAGCCAAATCTTTTGGAAAAAATGTTGTTTACATTCCCAATACCAGCTTTGTTTTTCGTCATAACACTTAATTTAAAATTATTTTTATGACAAAGTTTACTAAGGAATCTGGAAATCCTTTTGCATTGATTCCGCTATTTATTTTTATTTTTACTTTTTTAGGAGCAGGTATTTTGCTTAATGATTTTTATGCTTTTCCTTCTCCTGTTGCTGTTTTGGTAGGCATTGTTGCTGCTTTTATTTTATTTAAAAACAGTACAGAAGATAAAGTTGATACTTTAATTGCTGGTTGTGGTGATAGTAAAATTATAACCATGTGTTTGATTTATTTATTTGCAGGCGCTTTTGCTGTGGTGAGTAAAGCCATGGGTGGAGTTGATGCAGTTGTGAACCTAGGTATTAATACCATTGATGTAGCGTATTTTCCATTGGGAATTTTCTTAATAGCCTCGTTTTTATCAACTGCTACAGGTACTTCTGTTGGAGCTATAGTTGCAATAGGACCTATTGCTATATCACTTGCTGATAAAAGTGGTGCTTCTATGCCATTGATAGCAGGTGCTTTACTTGGTGGCTCTATGTTAGGAGATAATTTATCAATGATATCAGACACTACCATCGCTGCCACTCAATCTCTAGGTTGTGATTTAAAAGATAAGTTTAAGATTAATTTGTTTATCGCGCTTCCGGCGGCAATTGTAACTATTTTAATTTTCTTTTATTTGGGATTTAATTCAGATGTTGTTTCTGTGGATATTGCAAAAAGTGATTATTCATTATGGGCTATCTTACCTTATGTTTTAGTGATAATTTTAGCAGTTGTAGGTGTAAACGTTTTTTACACTTTACTATTAGGTACTGTAATTGCGGGTTTTATTGGTTTTTATAATGATTCTTTTACAGTAATGGAGTTTACTCAGAAAATTTATGAAGGATTTACGAGCATGACCGATATTTTTCTACTTTCAATGCTTACAGGTGGATTAGCAGCTATGGTGGACAGGGCTGGTGGTATAACATGGGTTTTAAATCAGATAAAGAAAAGAATTAAAAGTAAAAAATCAGCACAAACAGGAATTGGAGTTTTAGTAGGTTTTGCAAATTTAGCTATTGCAAATAATACGGTTTCTATTGTTATTACGGGGCCCATAGCAAAGGAAATTAATGATGAATATGGATTAAGTGCTAAAAAATCGGCTACCATTTTAGATATTTTTTCATGTGTAATACAAGGGATATTGCCATATGGTGCTCAGATATTGTTGATATTAAACTATGCAAATGGTAAATTAAATTTTATAGATATTTTAAGTAATGCATGGTATCATTTGTTTTTGCTAGTATTTACATTGATTGCTATTTATGCTGCTTTTTGGGATAAACTAGCATATCGTTTTTTGAAGGTTTAATTGTAAAAATTATTGTTCATAATCAAAGCTAAATTTTTTTTAAAAAAGGAAATAGTATATATTTGGCAAGTCGTTTTTAGCCCTGATAGCAACGGAAATCCTTTTGGGTACGCGACAGCGGACCTAAAAGATTGCAGTGAATAGCAGGAATAGCTTCAAATAAAAAATAAACTAATTTTTGAATATGAAATTACTAGAAGGAAAAGTTGCCATTATCACAGGCGCAAGTCGCGGAATTGGAAAAGGGATTGCAGAGGTTTTTGCTAAACATGGAGCCAATGTTGCTTTTACATATAGTTCATCAGTAGAATCTGCGATGGCTTTAGAAAATGAGTTAAACGCTTTAGGTATTAAAGCTAAAGGATACCAATCAAACGCTGCAGATTTTAACGAAGCGCAAACATTTGTGGATGCTGTTTTGGCAGACTTCGGAACGGTTGATATTTTAATTAATAACGCTGGAATCACAAAAGATAATTTATTGATGCGTATGTCCGAAGAAGATTTTGACAACGTGATGGATGTGAATTTGAAATCGGTTTTTAATATGACAAAAGCGATTCAACGTACTTTTTTAAAGCAACGTTCGGGATCAATTATCAATATGAGTTCAGTGGTAGGAGTAAAAGGTAATGCAGGACAAACTAATTATGCAGCATCTAAGGCTGGAGTTATTGGTTTTTCAAAGTCTGTAGCACTGGAATTAGGATCTCGTAATATTCGTTGTAACGTAATCGCTCCTGGATTTATTGAAACTGAAATGACTGCCAAATTAAACGAAGATGTGGTAAAAGGTTGGAGAGATGGAATTCCGTTAAAAAGAGGTGGATCTACAGAAGATGTGGCTAACGCTTGTCTTTTCTTTGCATCTGATATGAGTGCTTATGTTACAGGGCAAGTATTGAATGTTTGTGGAGGAATGCTTACTTAGGTTTGCGAAATGAGTATTTAATTCATTCTACACTTTTATTGAATTCTAGATTACATTTAAGTTTTCAAATTTAAAATATTTTAATAAACACTATATGACAACATCTACCTTGCTACTATTAGTTTTATCATTATTAATAGCGGGCGTATTGTCATATTTTCAATATTTATATAAAGCTAAAAACAAGTCAAAATTGAGTTTGTTTTTAGCTTTTTTTCGATTTACCTCTATTTTTTGTCTTTTTTTATTATTGCTAAATCCAATAATAACTCGGGATAATTTAGTCATCACAAAGACGCCTCTTGCTGTTGTGGTTGATAATTCAAGTTCTATAGCTTTTCTTAAAAATGAAAAGAAAACCAAAGAAATTCTCCAAAATATTCAGAGCAATACGGCTTTGAATGATAAATTTGATGTTCAAGTTTTTCAATTTTCTGAGGATTTTAGTCCTTTGTCAACAATTGATTTTAAAGGAAGTCAAACCAATATTGATCTTGTAGCGAACAATCTAAAAAGTATATTTAAAAATACAGTTTTTCCAACGGTTTTGATTACTGATGGAAATCAAACATCAGGTAACGACTATGTTTATAGTTTTGATCCATCAAATAGAGTATTTCCTCTTGTAGTAGGTGATACTGTTACTTATCTTGATTTTAAAATCAATCAGTTGAATGTTAATAAGTATGCTTTTCATAAAAATAAATTTCCAGTAGAAGTATTTTTACAGTATTCAGGTTCCAAAACTATGGAAGCTGATTTTTCATTGTCTCAAGGGAAAACTATTTTGAATAAGCAAAGCATGCGTTTTTCTCCTTCAAAACGAACACAATCCCTAACGTTGTTTTTACCTGCAGATAAAATCGGACTTCAACTTTATAAAGCGACAATTTCTTCAAAAGTAAAAGAAAGAAATACTTTTAATAATGTAAAGAATTTCGCAGTTGATGTTATAGATCAAAAAACAAATATTGCAATAGTATCTGCAATAAATCATCCGGATTTAGGAGCTTTAAAACGAGCAATAGAATCTAATGTACAGCGTAAAGTTACTGTTGTTAAACCTAACGATATTAAAGATTTAACACCATATTCGGTTTTGATTTTGTATCAACCTAATTCAGAGTTTAAATCAGTTTTTGATGCCAATACAAAATTGAAAATCAACAGCTTTATTATCACTGGTAATAGTACGGATTTTAATTTTTTGAACAATCAGCAAAATTCTCTTAATTTTAAAATGAGCGGACAAAAAGAGGATTATTTACCTGTTTTTAACAATCAATTTAATTTGTTTGCTGCTGAAAACATTGGCTTTGAAAATTTCCCTCCTATTCAAAATCCATTTGGCACTATAACGACAAATGCTGGTGTTACCGCACTGTTGTCGTCAAGAATTAGAGCAATTGATACGCAAATGCCTTTACTTGTTTTTGCAGAAAGTCAATCTGGTAGAAATGCTTTTTTAATGGGAGAGAATAGCTGGAAATGGCGTCTACAGTCTCATGTAACTCATAAATCTTTTGAAAAGTACGATGGTTTTCTTGATAAAATTATTCAGTTTCTAGCTTCAAACAATTCCAAAAAATCACTGGTGGTTGAGCATGAACGTTTTTACAACTCAGGAGAACCTATTGAGATAACAGCTCAGTTTTTTAATAAAAATTATGAATTTGATGAAAAAGCTCGACTATCTATTTCGTTAAAAAACAAAAGCAATAAGCAAACTAAAAATTACGATTTAGTTAAAGGAAACAATACTTTTAAAGTCAATCTTGATGGTTTAAAGGCGGGATCTTATGATTTTACAGTTCAAGAGTTGAATTCCAAAACATCTTATACAGGTAGTTTTGAAATTTTAGATTTTGATATTGAAAAGCAATTTGTAAATTCAGATGTTGAAAAACTAAGCCAATTAGCAACTCATACTAGCGGAAAAGTATTTTTTGCAAATGAAGAAGAACAATTAATAAAAACCCTACTAGATAGTCAAGAATACAAAGCGATTCAAAAAAGCAATAGTGTTAAAACACCATTAATAGACTGGATTTGGTTACTCATAATTATTGCTATTTCACTTGCTACAGAATGGTTTGTACGTAAATACAATGGTTTACTATAATTCAGATTTATTATGGATTTTAGACTAAAAGTTTTTTATACAGTTGCCAATCGATTGAGTTTTACCAAAGCCGCAACTGAATTGTTTATCACTCAACCTGCCATTTCAAAGCACATACAAGAGTTAGAAGAACAATACGGAATTAAATTATTTGACAGAAATGGTTCTAAAATTGCTTTGACACACGCCGGAACTGTATTGTTAAAACATGCCAAAAATATTTTTGAAATGTATCGCGAGATCGATTTTGACATGAGTACGCTGATTAACCAGCGTTCAGGATTACTACGATTAGGTGCGAGTACAACAATTTCACAATATATTATTCCGCCATTATTAGCTAAATTTCATTTAAAACTGCAGGACGTCAAAGTGAGTTTGTTAAACGGCAATACGGAACAAATTGAGCATGCATTGGCACAGCAAGAAATTGAAATGGGCATTGTAGAAGGGCAGTCTAAAAATAAATTAATAAAATACATACCATTTTTAAAAGATGAATTGGTGTTAGTTTGTAATAGCTCCAATCCGCTGGTGCAACAAGATGAGATTGAGCTAACTGACCTTAAAAAAATGCAATTTTTAATACGTGAACAAGGTTCAGGAACACTTGAAGTAATTGAGCATGCTTTAAAACCTTTTGAAATTAAAGGTTCTGATTTACAAGTAGAAATGCAATTGGGAAGTACTGAAAGTATAAAGTCATATTTAATGAATTCCAATTGTGTTGCTTTTATGTCAATTCATGCGGTGCAAAAAGAGCTTCAAAACAATGAATTGGCTATTCTAGATATTAAAGACTTAGTAATAGAACGTTATTTTTATATCATTACATTACAAGGAAAAACAGATTCTTTGTCTGAATTGTTTATTCAAAATATTTCGAACCATTATAATTTAAAGTTATAGTAGATTATAATTTGCAATTGGTGCTTTTAGATTAATGTACGCACCTTTGTAAAGTACTAATTCAACAACTTTACATTGGAAACTCCTTATAAAGATATTCATAAACAATCCTATTTATTTTTTAGCGAAAGTAAACTTATACAACAACTTTTTTTTGTAATGTTGCTTTTACTTTGTACCACCGTTTTTGTTTCTCCTCCAATTGCTTTAGGATTAGGATTGATTGTAGCTAATGTATTTGGGCATCCTTTTTTAGAATGGAATCAAAAAGCTACCAATTACTTATTGCAATTTTCTGTTGTTGGTTTAGGTTTTGGTATGAATGTTCAAAGCGCAATGGCCGCAGGAAAGGAAGGCTTTTTATTTACCATTATTTCAATTGTCAGTACGTTGATTTTAGGAACTTTGTTGGGTAAATGGTTTAAAGTTGAAAGTAAAACATCTCATTTGATTTCTTGTGGAACTGCAATTTGTGGTGGTAGTGCTATAGCAGCAATTTCACCAGTAATCAAATCTGACGAAAAACAAACCTCAGTATCTTTAGGAGTCATATTCATATTAAATTCGGTTGCTTTATTTCTGTTTCCGGCTATCGGTCATTATTTTAAAGTATCTCAAAGTGATTTTGGAATGTGGTGTGCCATCGCAATACATGATACTAGTTCTGTTATTGGAGCAGCTAGTAAATATGGTCCTGAGGCTTTGCAAATTGCGACAACCGTAAAATTAGCTCGGGCATTGTGGATTATTCCAGTTGCTTTATTCACGGCTTTTGTATTTAAAAACAAATCGGGTAAAGTGAAAATTCCATACTTTATAGGATTCTTTATTTTGGCGCTAGTTGCCAATACTTATTTACCACAAGTACAGATTTTTGTACCGCAATTGGTTTCCGTTTCTAAAATAGGACTAACGATTACTTTATTTTTGATTGGAGCAGGTTTAAATAGAAAGGTTTTAAAATCAGTTGGATTTAGACCACTTGTACAAGGAATAATACTTTGGGTTTGTATTGCGAGTTTTACTTTTATATGGATTGTTTTGTTTTAAGTTTAAAAATAAACATTTAGATAATTATTATAGTTCAATCAAAAAATTATTTAGAAACGTTTTAACATAATCTCAAAATGTTTTTCTTTATTATCACAAATTAATGAAATACATTTGCTTTTCTAAAAAAATAACATTTAATGAAAAAATTTAAATTTAAATCTACATTTATTGCATTATCGTCAGTTGGAGTTGCTTTTTTTTTAATTTCATGGGGCGTAATTGGTCATGAGCGTATCAACAGAGCAGCTGTTATGGCATTGCCTAAACCACTGCAGACTTTCTTTTACAATCATATTGATTTTATTACTCAGGAATCAACAGTTCCAGATTTAAGACGCAATGTTTTGAATGATAAAATGGAACCACCACGTCATTATTTTGATATGGAAAACTTTGGTGATGCAGCTTCTTTTCCTAAAACAATGGAAGAAGCTAAAGCAAAATATGACGAAAAGTTTTTAACCAAAAATGGAATCTTACCTTGGCACATTCAAGATTTAATGGTAAAATTAACAAAGGCTTTCAAAGAAAAGAGAAAAAACGAAATCCTTTTTATTGCAGGTGATTTAGGGCATTACATAGCAGATGGTCACATGCCTTTGCATACTTCAGACAATCATGACGGTCAAAATACAAACCAAAAAGGAATTCACTCTTTGTGGGAAAGTCGTTTACCGGAGTTGTTTGCCAAGGATTATAAATTCAATGTTCCTCAAGGTGTTTATTTAGAAAATGTGGAGAAAGCAACTTGGGATTTGATTTTTGATACGCACAGCTTAGTAGAGCCGTTATTAGCCATTGATAAAAAATTAAGAACTGCTACGGCTGAAAACAAAATTTTTGTCACTGATGCTGCTGGTGAAATAGTAAAAAATAAATACGGAGGAACCCTCTATTCCGATGAATATGCAAAACAATTGCATGCTGATATGAATGGTATGGTTGAAAAGCAAATGAGAAAGGCCATAACCGTCACAGCAAGTTTTTGGTATACAGCTTGGGTAAATGCAGGAAAACCTGATTTGAGTGGTTTAGATACTCCAGAATTGACTAAAAGAAATAGCAAATTGCTAAAAAAAGACATGAAAACGTACTTGAAAGGGGATCTTTTTGGACTAACAAGCGATAAAGAATAAAGCCATAATAACTTAAAAAAAAGCGGGTGAGACTTATGTTTCACCCGCTTTTTTTTGTATTAATTTATTTTTTGATACCTTTTATTCTTAAGCATATCTGATGCCGATTGGTAAAAGGAAATTGTTTCTTTCACTAGATCTGTTCTCTCTTTCTTTATTGGAAATTGATCGTAATAAATTTGAAAAATTGGAGCTACTTTTTGATCTGGTTTTAAATGCAATTCAAATTGTTTGACCTTCTGTTTTGGTGAAATAATGGTTAAAACGTTATCCTTTATTAATCCTAAATCTTGATACGTAGCAATCAAAGCTCTCGGCTTGTAGTCTGCTTTTAGTACGTCTTGTCCATAAAATTTACTTTGGTAATCAAAATTAAGAAGACCAAAAAGGGTAGGCATAACATCTATTTGTGACATTAGGTTAGTGTATTGAGCTGGTGCAATAAAACCAGGACTGTAAATCATAGCTGGAATACGGTATTTATCAACCGGTAATTCTGTTTTTCCTGCACTTGATGCACAATGATCAGCTACAATCACAAAAACGGTGTTGCTAAACCATGGCTTTTTTTGTGCCATTGCAAAAAATTTGCGCATAGCATAATCCGTATACTTCACCCCGCCATCACGAGATTTAGCATCGCCAGGAATGTCAATTTTACCATTCGGATACGTAAAAGGTCTGTGATTGCTAACAGTCATGATATGATTGAAAAACGGTTGCCCTGTTTTTGCTTCTTGATTCATTACGTTAATTGCTTTGTGATACATATCTTCGTCACAAACACCCCAAATATTGGCAAACGTAATTTCGCTGGGTTCAAATGTTTTTTTATCTACAATGTCATAGCCATTGCCTGTGAAAAAATCCTCCATATTATCAAAAAAAGCATCACCTCCATACATGAATTTAACTACATATCCCTTTTGCTTGAAAATGCTCCCTGTTGAAAATTTATTTTTATTGTCTTCGCGCTTCACAACACTTTCGCCTGCAGTAGGAGGAAAGCATAGGGTTACGGCTTCAAGGCCTCTTACGGTTCTATTTCCAGCCGCATAAAGATTGGTGAAAACCAAACTTTTGGTAGCCAAACTATCTAAAAAGGGAGTAATACCATTTTCGTTACCATACATTTTCATGAATTCGGCACTGTAACTTTCAATCGTGATTAAAACAACATTTTTATGTTGTTCAGCAGCTACATTTTGAATGTCTCGTAAAGAGCTATTGTCTGTAATATTTGGAATTTGTTGTTTTAGCTGAGAAAATGCTTCTTGAGTTGGTATCGTTTTATAAAATTTGAAGTAATCCAATTCGCTATGTACGAAAGCAAAATAAAATTTATAAATACCATTAGCTTGTAGCTCATTAGCAAAGACATTTCGCGAATTTTCTTTCGTCGATAAATAAGGCAAAGCAAGCAATGCAACACCAAAAAGGAAGAGATAGATTCCTGATGTTTTAATTTTTTGTGTAAAAGTAGGAATGTTTTCTATATAACTTTTTGTTTTTTGGACAATGAAATACGTAATGATACCTGCTAATGCAAACAAAGCTGAAAACAATGGAATAACAGGATAAGACTCCATGATGTTACCAATTACTTCATTAGTATAAATTAAATAATTGACTGCAATAAAATTGTATCGAACACCAAATTCATTCCAAAAGAAATATTCACTAATCCCATTTTGCAAAATCAACAGAACATAAAGTAAAATAACAAAAGAGAACAACCAAAACCGATTAGCATTGCGATATTTCGGTAGAAAAAGTAAAAGTGCAAAAAATATGGTTTTTATAGAAAGAAAACCAATTGCAATTTTTGGTAACGCGCTACCATATTCGTTCAAAATAGTATTTCCAAAAGCTACGTAGCAAAGTAGTGCTACAAAGAATCCCAAAATTACATACCCGTATGGGGAATAGTATTTCGCATTTGATATAAATATAAGGTAAAGCCATAAAAATAGACTTAAGAGCACAAAAATTAATGCATCCGATAGAAATCCTAAAATGAATATTGAAAAAGTTTCAATAACAGTAAAGGAGGTTTGAGTAATTGGATGAAAAAATAAAATCAACCGAACTATAAAGCTAATACTGACAAAAAACAATACTAAATAGTTGAAAGGCGACGTTATCTTAAAAAGCTTCATATTTTATTTTTTGTCGTAAAAGTAACTTTTATTAATGTAGTATTATTTTAAGATTTGCTTAATGTTAGTAATAAGATTAATATTAACTTAAGAATAGCCGTTAGACAAACTAGTAATTAATAAAATAAATAATTTTACAAAGAATTCAAATTCAAGTTCAAATGAAAAAATGCAGTATTGTTTTATTCCTTATGATAGGAACAATAGGTTTTTCTCAAAGCTGGAAAACATCTTTTACAGAAGCAAAATCCCAAGCTGCTGCCGAAAACAAAAATATACTTTTAGTTTTCTCAGGATCGGATTGGTGTGCTCCTTGCATAAAATTAGACAAAACCATCTGGCAATCGGAAGAGTTTAAAAGTGAATCTGCTCAAAAATGGGTGATCTATAAAGCTGATTTTCCAAAGAAAAAAGCCAATTTATTACCAGCAGAGTTAACTGAAAGCAATAAAAAGTTAGCTGAACAATATAACAAAGCAGGGAATTTTCCGCTGGTATTGCTTTTGAATCCAACAGGTAAAGTACTTGGAATTAGTGGTTACAAGAACGTAAGTCCACAAGAATATATTCAATTGATTCATTCTTTCGAACAAAAATGAAAAAAATAGTCTTCTTAATAGTAGTTATTTGTAGTCTTTCGGCACAGTCACAAATTATTCATAAACGAAAATTGTTTATGTTAGGGAGCCCATTTGAGGTTACTGCTGTTGCAAAAGATACTATTGCTGCCAACGAATATATTGATTTGGCTATAGCTGAATCAAAACGAATTGAGAATTTAATCTCAGATTGGATTCCCACTACTCAAATTTCTCAAGTCAATAAAAATGCGGGCATAAAACCTGTTAAAGTCGATGCTGAAGTTTTTGAATTGGTCGAAAGAGCTATAAAAATTTCGAAGTTAACTAATGGAGCTTTTGATATTTCTTATGCTTCTATGGATAAAATTTGGAAGTTTGATGGGTCTATGAAAGTGATGCCTACTGAAGAAGCTATTAAAAAATCAGTAGCAAAAATTGGATATCAAAACATCATATTAGATCCTAAAGAGAAGACAATTTTTCTGAAATTCGAAGGAATGAAGTTAGGTTTAGGAGGAATAGGACAAGGATATATAGCCGATAAGATAAAAAGTTTATTATTTTCCAAAGGGTGTTTGGCAGGAATCATAAATGTTTCGGGAGATATCAATGCGTGGGGAAAACAACCTGATGGAAAACCATGGACAGTAGGAATTGTAAACCCTGTAAATAAAAATAAAATTTTTGCCACTTTTCCACTTACTGATAGCGCGGTGGAGACTTCAGGAAGTTATGAGAAATTTGTTGTTTTTAATGGCAAAAGGTACTCACACATCATTGATCCAAGAACGGGTTATCCTGCCACTGGAATTGTTAGTGTTTCTGTCTTTGCAAAGCAAACAGAAATTGCAGATGCCTTAGCTACAGGAATTTTTGTTTTGGGAGTTGATGTAGGTTTGGATTTAGTCAATCAAATAAAAGGAGTAGAGTGCATCATTGTAGACGATACGGGTAAAGTGCATTCTTCAAAAGGAATAGATACCAAAAATGCAATCAATTAAATAGTACTGAGATGAAAAAGAAATTAGGATTAATACTGGTAGGATTGTTCGTTTTGCAATCTTGTAGCTCCGTAAAGGAATATGAAAAAGAAAAAATTAACGATCCTGATATGAAACTATCAGCGAGAACGGCAGAGCGTTATGAAACTTCTTTTCAAGTGTACCGTGAAGCTTCAGCTGGTGCCAATGGCGGTAAATCGGGTGGTGGTTGTGGTTGCAATTAACATTGCAAATAGTTGACTTTAATAGCAATTCAATTTAAAATGAAGATAAAAATTATAGCACTCTTGCTTATTGGAACAGCAACTGCATTTGCACAAGATACATCCAAGGAACCTGTGTTTAAAAAGCGCGTATTAGAAACTACCGAAGTTGATTTTTTGGCAAGTTATTATACGCAAGATGGCTCAAGATCCGCTGTTTCAGGAGGACTTGGTTCTGAAAAACTTTCAGATGTCGCTTCAAATATTGTAGTGGCAATGCCATTAAATGATGACGATGTCTTGACTATTGATTTGGGTATTTCAGCTTACTCGTCAGCTTCCTCGAGTAATATAAATCCGTACGACACTACAAACGGCACGCCTTGGCAAGCTTCCTCAGGTGCGTCCCAAAGCGATCAACTTACATCTATCGTAGTTAATTACAGTCATAGTAGTGACTCACGAGATCTTATTTGGAACGGAGATGTATCTTTTTCTAATGAGTATGATTACACTTCTGTAGGTGTAGGTGGTGGAGTAGCACGTTTATTCAATGAAAAAAACACAGAACTTAGCGTAAAAGTGAATGCATACTTGGACCAATGGAGACCTATTTACCCAAAAGAGTTATCAGATTTTGATGGTAATGGAAATGGTTTTTTAAACCAAGGTATTTTTAATGGAAGAACTATTTGGGATCAAAACGGACAAGCATCGACGGCTTATTTACCGAGTGCTTTTAAGCCAGTTACGGCAGTTAATAGGAATTCTTTTTCCGCTTCATTTGGATTTTCACAGGTTTTAACCAAGAAATTACAAGTTTCGTTTTTCTTTGATGTGTTGCAACAACAAGGACTTTTATCCTCACCGTATCACAGAATGTATTTTGCTGATAAAGCGAACTTTTATGTAGGGCAGCCGCAATTTGTTGCTAATTATACCAATGAAAACAATAAAGGAGCGTATCAATTAGCCGATGATATTGAGCGATTGCCTGATACTCGTTTTAAACTTCCAATTGGAGCACGATTGAATTATTATGTAAATGAACGTGTTGCTTTGCGAACCTATTACCGCTATTATTCAGATAATTGGGACATACAATCGCATACCGCGAGTATTGAAGTTCCGGTAAAACTGACGGATAAGTTTACGGTTTTTCCAATGTATAGGTATTATACTCAAACGCAGTCTAAGTATTATGCGCCATACGAAATCCATTTGTCTACTGAAAAATTTTATACTTCAGACGCTGATTTAGCTACTTTTGATGCCAATCAATATGGTTTTGGAGTGAATTATACCGATATTTTTACAGCTGCTAAAGTTTGGAAATTTGGACTAAAAAATATTGATTTTAGATTCAATCATTATAAACGAAGTGATAATCTTACAGCTGATATTGCAACCATTGCATTTAAATTTATAATGCAATAAAGCTTAATTTTACAAAAAAAGAAACATGCACTTATTAATTGTAGAGGATGAGGCTGGGATTATTCAGTTTTTGAAACAAGGATTAGAAGAAGAAGGTTACACAGTCAGTAGCGCAGCTGATGGGAGTCTTGCATTTGAGAAAATCCAAAAGGAAAATTTTGACCTCATTTTATTAGATTGGATGTTGCCAAAAATGACAGGTTTAGAGCTGTGCAAAGCCATTCGGTTGAAAAACAATACTACTCCTATTATTTTTTTAACTGCTAAAGATACGGTTCAAGAAACTATTGAAGGGTTGAAAGCAGGAGCAAACGATTACATTAAAAAACCATTTAGTTTTGATGAATTGTTAGAGCGAATTAAGATCCATTTTAGGAATCAAGGTGAGATTACAAAACTCACATTGGGAAGCATAACAATTGATATTGCTCAACATAAGGTAGTAGTAAACGATACGGAGGTAGCTTTTACACAACGCGAATTTGAGCTTCTGACTTACTTAATTAAAAATAAAGGTAAAGTTTGTACCAGAACACAAATTATTGAAGATGTTTGGGACATTCATTTTGAATATGATACGGGTGTTATTGATGTTTTTATGAATGCTATTCGTAAAAAATTGAATTTAAAATTAGAACAAGACAATATAAAAACTGTGCGAGGAGTAGGGTATATCGCAAATGATTAAATAAAAATGCAACAACTTTCATTTAAAAATAGAATTGCTCTCAATTATATTGTCACCACAGCTTTATTGATTTTTGTGGTGTTTTGCATCATCTATTCGATCGTAAAATTTAGTGTGTACAATCATGTCAATACTGATATTGATAGTGAGGCAGATAAGCATTTGAGCGAAATTGAAATCGTTGGCAATTCATTTCATTTAATTCACAAAGAGGAGTGGAAGGAACGCGAACACAATACACTTGATGTGAATCCTGTTTTTATTCAGTTTATTGATCAAGAAGGAAAATTAATTGAAAAGTCACCAAATCTTAAAAATAAGACTTTATCTTTTGACCCTAAGCATGTTTCAAATGTACTTTTTGACGATGTTCTAGCCAATAGCGCCATCAGGCAAATGCAGGTTCCTATTTACAATAAATCTAAAATTATTGGATATTTAATCGTTGCTATGTCACTTGAAGATGCTACGATGGTTCTTGATAATATCTCCAAAGTATTGATTATTACTTATCCTCTAATTTTATTAGTCCTTTTTTTTCTCGCTCGTTTTATTGCCGGTCGCTTTATAAAGCCCATCAGTTCTATTATAACAACCTCCAATGATATAACAAAAGACAATCTATCATCGCGTATATCGCTACCTCCGCAACAGGATGAATTGTATGTTTTATCGCAAACAATAAACAATTTGTTAGACCGCATTGAAACCGCTGTAGAACGTGAAAAACAATTCACTTCTGATGCATCGCATGAACTCAGAACTCCATTAACGGTAATCAAAGGAACACTCGAAGTTTTGATCAGAAAACCTAGAGAACATGAAGAGTACACAGAGAAAATTAACTTTTGTGTCAACGAAGTAAACCGCTTAAATAACTTAGTAGATCAATTGTTATTGTTAGCTCGTTTTGAAAATCAAAAACAGACTTTAAAAACAGAAAAAGTATATTTAAATGCCTTATTTTTAGATACTATTTCTCGATTTTCAGCAATTATTCAAAGCAAGAAAATCAATGTTAGTAACAATTTTGCTGCAGAACATTACACAGAAACAGATGGGTATTTATTTTCGATTGTAATTAATAATTTAATTTCGAATGCTTTAAAATATTCTCATCAAGATGGAAGCTTAACAATAGTTTTAAAAGAAGTTAACTCTACAATTGAATGCCAAATTAGTGATACCGGGATAGGAATTCCTGCTGAAGATGTGGATAAAATTTTTAATCAATTTTACAGATCTCAATCGAGTAGTCATCCTGAGATTAAAGGCACAGGTCTAGGACTTTCAATTGTAAAAAGACTATGTACTTTACTCAACATCGATATTAAAATTGTTAGTCAAGAAAACATAGGAACCACTATTATTTTAAGATTATTTGAAGCATAACTTAAGTAGTTCTTAAGGAAATTGTTATCTTTCAATCTTACTTTTGGGGTATAAAAAAGATCACTAATGCTTGAAAAAATAATTGCTTTCAGTTTAAAAAACAAACTCATTGTTTTACTATTTACCCTTGGAATTTTTGGATTTGGTCTCTTTTCTGTTTTCCAAATTTCGATCGGTGCAGTTCCAGATGTGACCAATAACCAAGTTCAGGTAATCACAACTTCTCGTAACCTTTCTACGCAAGATATTGAACAATTTATTACTTATCCTGTTGAAATTGAAATGGCTAATTTGCCTGGAGTAAAGGAAATTCGATCGATTTCTAAATTTGGTTTGTCTGTAGTCACCATTGTTTTTGATGAAAATTTAGGAACCTATCTTCCAAGACAACTTATTGCTGAGAAAATCAAAACCGCTTCTGAGAAAATTCCGCAAGGTTTTGGAACACCAGAAATGGGTCCAATTACCACCGGACTTGGTGAAATTTACCAATATACATTAGAAGTAAAACCAGAATTTAAAAACAATTATTCCGTAACAGATTTACGCACCATTCAGGATTGGGTGGTAAAACGTCAGTTATCTGGAATTAAAGGTGTTGTAGAAATTAATACTTGGGGTGGATTTTTAAAACAATATGAAATTGCAATTAGTCCATCGAGTTTAAAAGCGATGCACATCACTACCTCGGATGTTTTCAACGCTTTGGAAAAAAACAACAGTATTGCTGGTGGAGCCTACATCGAGAAAGTAAATCAAAGTTATTTTATCAGAGGTGAAGGTAAAGTTAATTCACTAGAAGATATTGGAAATATTGTAGTTCAAAACAATAATGGTCTGCCTGTTTATATTAAAAATGTAGCGCAGATTCGTTTTGGTCATGCCAATCGTTTTGGTGCGATCACGGGCAATGGCGAAGGTGAAAAAGTTTTGGGACAAGTCATGATGCTCAAAGGAGGAAACTCTAAACAAGTTATTGATGATGTGAAGAATAGAGTTGCCGAAATCCAAAAATCACTGCCTGAAGGGGTTTACATAAACGGATTTTTAGAACGAAGTGAATTAGTAGGAAAAACAACGTTCACCGTTGCCGAAAACTTGATTTTGGGATGCTTAATCGTAATTTTTGTTGTGGTGCTATTGCTAGGAAACTGGCGTTCGGGCTTGGTTGTTGCTTCTGTCATTCCGTTATGTTTGTTGTTTGCCATTTCGTTTATGAATATATTTGCTATCGATGCCAATTTGATGAGTTTAGGTGCGATAGATTTTGGAATTATCATCGATGGCGCTGTAATTATTGTCGAATTTATTGCGTTTCAAATTGCTAGTAAATCTGCTCATTTAGGGAATCTTAGTAAGGAAGAACGCCAGCTAGAGATTGACCAAATCACTTATAAAAGCGCTTCCAAAATGATGAATTCGGCTATTTTTGGCCAGTTGATTATTCTGATAGTTTTTATTCCAATTCTATCCTTATCCGGAATCGAAGGTAAAATGTTTAAACCAATGGCAATGACGTTTAGTTTTGCTTTGTTAGGCGCCATGATTTTTTGTTTTACCTACGTTCCCGTCGTTTCTTCTTTGTTTTTAAAACCAAAAGAGGAAAATCCAAACTCCTTATCCAGCAGGTTAATCCGTAAGTTGAATTCATGGTATTTACCTATTATTACTTGGGCTATAGCCAATACCAAAAAAGTTTTATATGGCTCGTTAAGCTTATTAGTGCTGGCAGCGGGTCTTTTTGCAACCATGGGAGGAGAATTTATTCCAACATTAGATGAGGGTGATTTTGTGATTCAGCCCGTTTTAAAAACAGGAACGTCATTGACTAAGACGATTGCAATAACTACAAAAATTGAAAAAATAATCCTTAAAAATTTTCCAGAAGTTACTCAGGTTGTGAGTAGAATTGGTGCTGCCGAAGTACCTACTGACCCCATGTCTATGGAAGAAAGCGATGTCATTGTGAAATTGAAACCCAAATCAGAATGGACTTCGGCTTCCACCAAAGATGAATTGGCAGATAAAATAAAAGAAGCTTTGGAAGCGCAAATTCCAAATATGGAAATCGAATTTACGCAGCCGATAGAAATGCGTTTCAACGAATTAATTTCGGGAACGCGATCTGATGTGGCAGTTAAAGTTTTTGGCGAAGACTTGGATGTTTTGGCACAAAAAGCACACGAAATAAAAAATGCAATTGCAAAAGTAGACGGTGCTTCGGATATTATCATCGAAAAGACAGAAGGCTTGCCACAAATGTCCGTAGTTTATGATCGTTCTAAAATTGCCCGTTATGGGTTGAGTATTGCCGATTTGAACGAAATGATTGCACTTGGCTTTGCCGGAAAAACCGTTGGAACTGTTTTCGAAGGCGAAAAACGTTTTGATATGGTTGTGCGTTTGGATCAAACAAACCGACGAGATATTGAAGATTTGCGAAATTTATACGTTCCAACTCTTAACGGTGAACAAATTCCTTTGCGCGAGTTGGCTTCGATCGAATATACTGAAGGTCCTGCGAAAATTTCTAGAGATAATACCAATAGAAGAATTGTAGTGGGAATCAACGTAAGGAACCGAGATTTGCAAAGTGTAGTTACTGATATTCAGCAAATTGTTAAAAACAAAATCAAATTACCAGCAGGTTATTACGTGAAATATGGTGGACAATTTGAAAATTTACAAAGTGCCAAAGCCAGATTGATGATTGCAGTTCCTATCGCTTTATTTTTGATTTTTATCCTTTTGTATTTTGCATTTGGCTCGGTAAAAGAAGCGTTAATGGTCTATTCAGCTATTCCTTTGTCAGCAGTGGGTGGAATCTTGTTTTTATGGATACGTGATTTGCCGTTCAGTATTTCAGCGGGTGTTGGTTTTATTGCACTTTTCGGGATCGCAGTTTTAAACGGTATAGTGCTCATCGAACATTTTAAAGAACTCAAACATCAAGGAATGAAAGATATTGATGCTTTAATTTTGAAAGGAACTACAGATAGATTACGTCCGGTATTATTGACTGCAGCTGCTGCCGCACTAGGATTTTTACCGATGGCAATATCATCCTCTGCAGGAGCGGAGGTGCAACGACCTTTGGCAACGGTTGTCATTGGCGGATTGTTTACGGCAACTATTTTAACCATGATTGTATTGCCTATTTTATACAAAGTTTTTGAGGGTCAGTCTTTCAAAAAAGTAAAGTTTAAAAAGCATCAAAGCGCTACTTTTATCATTTTTTTACTGTTGAGTTCTTCATTGGCTTTTTCACAAAATACTAATCCAGAATTGGATAGTTTGATGTCGAAAGCAATCCAAAATAATAAAGGAATTAAAGCGGCTCAATTGCAAGTCGAGAAGGCTAAAGCCAATATCAAATCGGCCAATACCTTTGATAAAACCAATATTTATTACAGTTACGATCAAAATAATTTGGCACTGAATGAACTGCCCTTGCGTGTTTTTGGCGTTCAACAACGATTTGCTTTCCCAACGGTTTATGGGGCGCAGAAAAAAGTATTTTCATCTGAATATGAAAAGGAAAAAGCAAATTTTGAAATTCAGAAAAACAAACTTTCTTTGGCTGTAGCCAAATCCTATCAGCACATTGTTTATTTGCAACATCAAGAAAAACTCTATCAGTATTTGGACAGTTTGTATCAAAATTTCTCGAAAGCTAGTGACAGACGTTTTGAATTAGGAGAAACAAATTATCTAGAAAAAATTACGGCTCAAGCCAAGTTTAGGCAAATAAGAACCAAGCTTTCGCAAATTGAGAATGACAAAAAAGCACAATACGAACTGTTGCAGTCCTTACTTCAAACCGATGAAACTATTGTGGTAAAAAGTAATAAAATCACACCGTTAGCGTCTTCTATGGATGAAACAAGTAAAATACTATATACTGCTTATTTAGAAAGTATTACTTCTAATTACAAAAACCAAATTATGTTGCAAAAACAACATTGGCTACCGGATATTAACGTGGATTATTTTCAAGGTAGAAATAATGGATTATCGCAGTCATTGTATGGCTTTCAAGTGGGAGTTGCTGTACCTATTTTATTCTCAGGACAAGTTGCAAAAAGTAAAGTAGTACAACTTGAATTGCAAAGTTGGGAACAACAAAAACAAAATGAAACCACAAAAATAGAGAAGTACATCACTCAAAAAAAGAATGAATTAGCAAAACATCAGGAGGCAATAAACTACTACAATCAATACGGTAAAAAATTATCGGATGAGATTATAAAGGTGGGAAACAACAGCTACAAACATGGTGAAATTGATTTCTTTCAATACATCCAAAGTCTAGAAAATGCCACAACCATTCAAGTAGATTATTTAGACACTATTTTGCAATTCAACCAAACCCAATTAGATTTACAATACCTCAATTTTTAAAATTTTACCAATGAAAAACGTACTCTATATAATTACTTTATCTCTTTTTTTATTTTCTTGCAAAGAAGCTAAAACAGAAGAAACAGAACCAAAAGATAACGGTTTAATTACAGTATCTGAAACTCAATTCAAAACCTCGGGAATGGAGATTTCGAGTCCAACAGAACAGGATTTTGATGTTACAGTAAAAGCATCAGGAAAAATTGACGTGCCGCCGCAAAACCGAGCTAAAGTGAATACTTTTATGGGCGGTTACGTAAAATCGACAACGCTTTTGGTTGGAAATAGAGTCACAAAAGGACAAGCTTTGTTGACTTTGCAAAACACCGAATTTCTGGATATTCAAAAAGAGTATATGGAAGTAGCGGAGCAACTAAATTTCTTGAAATCAGAATACGACCGCCAAAAAACCTTATACGATGAGAAAATTACTTCTCAAAAAAACTACTTAAAGGCCGAAAGCGAGTATAAAAGAGCCAAAGCAATGCATCAAAGTTTACGTGCCAAATTACTGCTTTTAAACATTAATCCTAAAAATGTGGAGAGAGGAATTTTGACTTCAACTATCACCATTTTTTCTCCAATAACGGGTGATATTGTGATTATGAATGCCAATGTAGGTATGTATGTAGCACCTTCGGATGTGATTTTAGAAATTGTTGATACGGATCACTTGCATTTAGAATTAGCCGTTTTTGAAAAAGATATTTTGAATGTGAAAATTGGACAAAAAATACAGTTTAAAGTTCCCGAAGCATCCAAAGATGTTTTTAATGCCGAAGTACATTTAGTAGGAAAATCAATTGAAGGAAATGACAGAACGATTAATATTCACGGACATTTAGACAATGCTATAAAACAAAAACTGTTGACAGGCATGTTTGTAGAATCTGAAATAATTATCGATTCTAAAAAAGGATTAGCGATTCCTGCTGAAGCATTGGTGACAGAAAACAATAAAAATTTTGTACTTTTAGTCAAGAATGAAAAAAACGGGTATTCGTTCCAGAAAGTAAGTGTTACTGTTGGTTCGAAGTCTGAAAAGTTTGTCGAAATACTGCCAAACACAGCAATATCTGCTTCTTCAAGACTATTAACAAAAGGAGTTTTTGATTTGGTTAATTAATAAAAAATGAAATAATGGACTTGAATAAACTTAAAGATCAATTGCAAACAGAGGTTGATACGGCCTTTTTGTATGATAGTATTGCTGCCATTCAGTCTGACGAAAATCTTTCGAGAGTTTTACTTAGTTTAGGCGAAATCGAGAAAGGACATGCAAAACACATGTTAGATAAAGTTCGTACCATAGAACCAAATTTTAACACGCCTTTGCCATCTGGTAGAGCAAAATTTCAATTGAAGTTGGGTAAAATTTTTGGATACAGTTCCATAATTAGCTCCTTATCCTCAATTGAAAAACAGTTTGCCGAAAATTCGGTTCGAAATAAAATTAAAACGGGTGAAAAACCAACTGGTTTTGAGCACAATCATCTAAATATCATTGAAGCTGTAAATAATAATGCTGCTCTAAATGTTTCTGGGGGGCTGTTGTCTAAATTTGAAAGCAGGCATAAATCCGTTGGAGGAAATGCCTTGCGAGCGGCAGTTTTAGGTTCTAATGATGGATTGGTTTCTAATATGAGTTTGGTCATGGGAGTTGCAGGAGCAGCCGTTTCTAATGATACGATATTGCTAACCGGAATTGCAGGACTTTTGGCCGGTGCGATATCAATGGCACTAGGCGAATGGCTTTCGGTACAAAGTTCCAGAGAATTAAACCAGCGTCAAATTGATTTAGAAACCGAAGAATTAGAAGCTTCTCCCGAAGAAGAGAAAAAAGAATTGGTTTTATTGTATCAAGCCAAAGGAATGAGTGCAGTCGAAGCACAAAAATTGGCTGACAAAGCTTTTGAAAATCCACAAACAGCGATTGATGCCATCATTACCGAGGAATTAGGAATTGATAAAGAAGAATTAGGAGGATCAGCCTGGGAAGCAGCAACAGCATCGTTTGTGCTTTTTGCAATTGGAGCGATTATTCCGTTATATCCTTTTATGTTTTTAGACGGAAAAAATGCAATTTTACTGAGTGTCGGAAGCAGTGTTATAGGGCTTTTTGGAATAGGAGCAGCCATCACTTTATTGACAGGAAAAAGCATTTTATTCTCGGGATTCAGACAAGTGGCTTTCGGTTTATTAGCAGCAGCAGTTACCTACGGAATCGGTTCCTTAATTGGCGTTTCCTTAGCAGGATAAAATTCTAAAAAAATTAAATATCACTAACGAATACTAACTTAAACTATAAAATTATGAATGATGCACACTTACATCTAGTTGTAAACCATTTTCCTATTATTGGAACAATCCTTGGACTTGGGATTTTAATCGCTGGAATAGTACTCAAGAATAAATCGGTACAAAACACCGCTTATGTATTATTTGTAATTGCAGCTGTTTTTGGCTTTTTTAGCATGTCTACCGGTGAAGGAGCAGAGGAAATGGTGGAAGATTTCCCAGGAATAGGAAAAGCAATTATTCATGAACATGAGGAAATGGCTGAAAAATTAGCAATTGTTTTATATGCGCTAGCAATTACATCATTGTTTGGCCTTTATTCTAATTTGAAAAACAAGCCAAAAGCAAATCTAGTTTCTTATATCGCGACAGTTGTTGCAATCATCGCTGTGTTTTTTGCACAACAAACGGGCACAACAGGAGGCGAAGTTCGACATACTGAAATAAGAACTCAAAGTGCTGCTGCGGACAGTAGCACAGAGAAAATTGCTCCTACAAATGAGGACGAAAAGGAATAAAAAAAATATTTTAACAAAAAAGAAACATTTAGTTAAAGTATTAATTGCTTTTTAATAAAAAAAGAATCTATCTTTGCTAAGAAAAATAAAAGCACATGTTTACAATACAATTACATCATCATCATTTTCATTATTGCTCTCAAGCGATGTGTTAATGGTATGCATGTAAATCATCATATTTAAAAACCCGTTTGAGTACATCAAACGGGTTTTTTATTACCTCACATTGTACTCAAACATTATCATTCTAAAAAAAACAAAAAAATGAGTACATTAAAAATTGCAATTCAAAAATCAGGTCGTTTAAACGAAGACAGCATTCAAATTCTAAAAGATGCTGGTATCTCTATTGATAACGGAATCGACCAATTAAAAGCCGAAGCCTCTAACTTTCCTCTTGAAGTTCTCTATTTAAGAAATTCGGATATCCCACAATATTTAATGGATGGCGTAGTAGATATTGCTATTGTTGGAGATAATTTATTGGTTGAAAAAGGCGGAAATATTGAAGTCATTCAAAAATTAGGGTTTTCAAAATGCAAAGTATCTGTTGCTGTACCTAAATCTTTTCAATACACATCTGTCAAAGATCTTGATGGAATGCGCATTGCTACATCGTATCCTAAAACGGTACTAGATTTCTTTAATTCAAAAGGTGTTACGGTTGACATTCACCAAATTTCGGGTTCGGTTGAAATTGCACCAAACATTGGTCTTGCTGATGCTATTGTAGATATTGTATCAAGCGGAAGTACCTTATTTAAAAATAATTTAAAAGAGGTTGAAGTAATTTTCAAGAGTGAAGCGGTGTTGGCTGTTTCGCCAAAAGTAAGTCCAGAATCTCAAAAAATTATCGACACGTTGAAATTCAGAATCGAGTCGGTTTTAAGAGCTAGAAAATCAAAATACATATTGATGAACGTTCCTAATGATAAAATTGAGGCAGTTGGTAAAATTCTTCCAGTTTTACGCAGCTTAACCGTTTTACCATTGGCGCAAGAAGGTTGGAGCAGTGTACACTCTGTAATTGATAAAGATACTTTTTGGGATGTTATCGATCAGTTGAAAGAGGCTGGAGCCGAAGGAATTTTGGTTTGTCCAATTGAGAAAATGGTACTATAGCCACTTTAAAGTAAAACGTATTTAAGTAAAAATTCATTGCGAACTTTGCGAAAACCTTTGTGAACTTTGCGGTAAAAAACAATACAATGAACAAAATATACAATCCAAAACCAGAAACGTGGTCTAGTATTTTAGAACGACCTACAAAAACGGTAGATGATATTGAAGCTACTGTAAAAGAAATTTTCAAAGAGGTACAGAAAAAAGGGGATGAGGCTGTGGCCAAATATACATGGCTTTTTGATGGCGTTGCAGTAGATACAATGATTGTTTCTGAAGCTGAAATTCAAGAGGCCATCGCTGCAGTACCGCAAGAGTTAAAAGAAGCAATTGCTTTGGCAAAGTCTAATATTACGGCCTTTCACCGTGCTCAAAAAACAGAGCGTGTGGCTGTTGAGACCGTAACAGGAGTTGCATGCTGGCAAGAAAAAAGACCTATTCAAAAAGTAGGTTTATATATTCCGGGTGGAACAGCGCCTTTGTTTTCGACTGTTTTGATGCTTGCCGTTCCTGCTGAAATTGCGGGTTGTAATGAGATTGTTTTGTGTTCACCACCCGATAAAGGAGGTAAAATTAATCCTGCTATTTTATTTTCGGCCAATTTATGTGGAGTAACTAAAATCATGAAAGTGGGCGGAATTCAAGCTATTGCAGGTTTAACTTTTGGTACAGAAAGTATTCCTAAAGTGTACAAAATTTTTGGACCAGGAAATCAATTTGTAACGGTAGCCAAACAATTGGCAACACAATTTGGAGTTGCTATTGATATGCCAGCAGGCCCCTCAGAATTATTGATTGTTGCTGATGATACTGCCGTTCCTGCTTTTGTAGCGTCGGATTTATTGTCGCAAGCAGAGCATGGAGCAGATAGTCAGGTGATTTTAGTTTCGACATCAAAAAAATTAATCGAGGCTGTTGCTGATGAAGTTGCTACTCAAATTGAGGCTTTGCCAAGAAAAGCCATTGCTGAGAAAGCCATTGCTAACTCCAAATTAATTTTTGTCGAAAATGATCAAATTGCTTTAGATTTAATCAACGAATACGGTCCTGAACACTTTATTGTATGCACCGCCAACGATGATTTTTATATTGACAAAATAGAAAATGCGGGTTCGGTTTTTATAGGAAACTATACTCCTGAGAGTGCAGGCGATTATGCCTCGGGAACCAATCACACCTTACCAACGAATGGTTATGCCAAGAATTACAGTGGTGTAAACTTAGATAGTTTTATGAAAACGATGACTTTTCAAAAAATTAACGAACAAGGAATTCAAGCCATCGGAAAGGCAATTGAAATTATGGCTGATGCCGAAGGATTACAAGCACACAAAAACGCAGTTACATTACGATTAAAAGCACTTGAAAATGGAAAATAAGTTCGATATTACTAATTTAGTTCGGGAGAATGTAAAAAACATGAAACCGTATTCATCTGCTCGTGATGAGTTTGAAGACTTTGATACAGCCGAAATGATTTTTTTGGATGCCAATGAAAATCCGTTTGAAAATGGCGTAAATAGATATCCAGATCCTCAACAAATGCGTGTAAAACGCCTTTTAGCGAAACAACGTCGTGTGCAAACGAATCAGATTGTATTAGGAAATGGTAGTGATGAAATTTTAGATTTACTTTTCAGAGCATTTTGTGAACCAAATACTGATAACGTGATTACTTTGCCTCCAACGTATGGCATGTACGGCGTTTTATCTAATTTGAATGCCATTGAGAATAGAGAAGTTTTACTTTCGGAAGATTTTCAGCCAGAGATTGAAAAAATCATGGAAGCGGTTGACGCCAATACCAAAATGATCTTTTTATGTTCGCCAAATAACCCTACGGGAAATTCCTTTTTGGATGAAAGTGTAGCGTATCTTTTGCAAAACTTTAAAGGACTCGTTGTTATTGACGAAGCGTATATTGACTTTTCTAAAAAAGAAAGTTGGATCAATGAATTGGATGAATATCCTAATTTGATTATTACACAAACGCTATCTAAAGCTTATGGATTGGCGGGAATCCGTTTAGGAATTTGTTATGCTTCTAGCGCGGTTACTACGATCTTAAACCGAATTAAACCTCCTTATAATGTAAACGAATTATCGCAAAATAGAGCGGTAGCAAGACTTGAAGATCAGCAAGCTATTACAGGTGAAATTGAGTTAATTATATCACAAAGAGAACTTTTAATTGAAGCTTTATCAGAAGTGAGTTATGTGGAAAAAATTCATCCTACGGAAGCCAATTTTGTTTTGGTTAAAGTGGATGATGCCAATAAAAGATATGCTGAGTTAATTGTAAAAGGAATTGTAATTCGAAACAGAACTACACAAGCACTTTGTGAAAACACATTGCGTTTGACAGTAGGAACTGAAGAAGAAAATAAAAAATTAATTGAGGTGTTAAAACAACTTTAAACCTTAAACTTTAAACTTTTTTTAATGAAAAAAATACTTTTTATAGATCGTGATGGAACGATGGTTTTGGAACCTCATGACTACCAATTAGACAGTTTTGAAAAATTAGAATTTTACCCAAATGCTTTTCAATATTTAGGTAAAATTGCCAAAGAATTAGATTTTGAACTAGTAATGGTAACCAATCAAGATGGTTTAGGAACGGCTTCTCATCCCGAAGAGAATTTTTGGCCCGTGCATAACTTGGTGATGAAAGCTTTTGAAAATGAAGGGGTTGTTTTTAGTGACGTTTTAATTGATAAAACGTTTCCACATGAAAATGCCCCTACACGCAAGCCAGCAACAGGTTTATTGACTAAATATATCAATAGTTCTGACTATGATTTAGCAAACTCATTTGTAATTGGAGACCGCATTACTGATGTGGAATTAGCGAAAAACTTGGGTGCAAAAGGGATTTTCATTAATACAGATGAAGCTTTAGGAAGTGACGAAATAGCTTCAAAAAGAGAAGAATTAGACTCGGTTATAGCGCTTCAAACCACGGATTGGAAAACGATTTATGAGTTTTTAAAATTAGAAGAACGTTCAGCAACCATTTCAAGAAAGACGAATGAAACTGATATTTACATCAATTTGAACCTTGATGGAACTGGAAAGAGTAAAATTGAAACCGGAATAGCGTTTTTTGATCACATGCTAGACCAAATTGCGCGTCACGGTCAAATGGACTTGGAAATCCTAGTACAAGGTGATCTAGAAGTAGATGAACACCACACTATTGAAGATACTGCTATTGCGCTTGGAGAAGTTTTTGGAAAGGCATTGGGTAATAAATTGGGTATAGAACGTTATGGTTTTTGTTTGCCAATGGACGATTGTTTAGCTCAAGTGGCTATCGATTTTGGAGGTAGAAATTGGCTGGTTTGGGAAACCGAATTCAACCGAGAAATGGTGGGTAAAATGCCAACCGAAATGTTCTTTCACTTTTTTAAATCGTTCTCAGATGGTGCCAAAGCCAATATTAACATCAAGGCTGAAGGTACTAATGAGCACCACAAGATTGAAGCGATTTTTAAAGCTTTTGCAAAAGCGATAAAAGTAGCTGTGAAACGGGATACAGAAAAAATGATTTTACCAAGTACGAAGGGTATGCTTTAAAATTGTTTCAAGTTTAAAGTTTCAGGTTGACTTGAGCAACTTTAAACGTTAAACTTGAAACTTGAAACAAAAGTCAAATGAAAATAGTAATTATAAACTACGGAGCCGGGAATATTCAAAGCATTATGTTTGCCATAGAACGCCTGGGTTTTACAGCAGTGCTTAGTAACGATTGGAAGGAAATAAAAGCAGCAGATAAGGTTATTTTTCCTGGTGTTGGCGAAGCAAGTTCTGCAATGAAAATGCTGATCGATAGTGGTCTTGATGTATTGATTCCAACCCTGAAACAACCTGTTCTAGGGATTTGTTTGGGGATGCAATTGATGTGTAACAAATCAGAAGAAGGAAACACTGCTGGTTTGGAAATTTTTGATGTAGATGTGGTTAAATTCACTTCAAAAGTAAAAGTGCCGCAAATGGGCTGGAATCAAATTTATAATTTGAAATCAGATTTGTTCATAGGAATTTCTGAAAAGGAGTACATGTATTTGGTACATAGTTTTTATGCGCCAAATTGCCCCGATGCGATTGCTACTACAAATTATGAAGTAGAATATGCCTCAGCATTGAAGAAAAATAATTTTTACGGAACACAATTTCACCCAGAGAAAAGCGGTGATATTGGTGAACAAATTTTAGGGAATTTCTTAAAATTATAAGATTGAAAAATTAGTGAGTCAAATATTTCTTTGACCAATAGCGTTAATCTTTAAATAATTCAATTATTAAATCTTTAAATTAACAAAAATGAGAATAATACCAGCAATAGACATCATCGACGGGAAATGTGTCCGTTTGTCCAAAGGAGATTACAATACCAAAATTATTTACAACGAAAACCCGCTTGAAGTTGCTAAAGAATTTGAAGCGCACGGAATTGAATATTTACATTTGGTGGATTTAGATGGTGCAAAATCAAGCCAAATTGTGAATTATAAAATATTAGAACAAATTGCAACACAAACAAGTCTAAAAATTGATTTTGGCGGTGGTTTAAAAGCAGATTCCGATTTGAAAATTGCATTTGAAAGTGGTGCAAATCAAATTACTGGCGGCAGTATTGCTGTGAAAAATAGAGAATTATTCGGAAAATGGATTGCAGAGTACGGTGCGGATAAAATTATTTTGGGAGCAGATGCTAATAATGAAAAAGTAGCTGTTTCAGGCTGGTTAGAAGATTCAAATGAAGATTTGATTCCCTTTATTCAAGACTATCAAAACAAAGGAATTCAGTACGTAATTTGTACTGATATTGCCAAAGATGGTATGCTAGAAGGACCATCATTTGATTTGTATGCGAAGATTTTGAATGAAAATAAAAGTTTAAAATTGATCGCTTCAGGAGGAATTTCTACTTTTGATGAATTACCTAGATTAGCGGAATTAGGTTGCGAAGGAACGATCATAGGTAAAGCTATTTACGAAGGACGAATCTCATTGAAACAATTGGAACAATACATATTAAACAAATAGATTATTTCGCGAAGGCACAGAAAGAAAATAGAAAGATTCACTAAAAATTTTGTGTGTCTCTGTGCTACCTTCGTGAATCTCTGTGTAACAACAAAAAATATGCTTACAAAAAGAATAATCCCTTGTCTTGACATAAAAAACGGAAGAACCGTAAAAGGTGTCAATTTTGTAGACTTACGTGATGCCGGCGATCCGGTTGAATTAGCCAAAATATATTCGGATGAAGGAGCTGATGAATTGGTTTTTCTAGACATTTCGGCAACCGAAGAAAGAAGAAAAACCTTAATTGATTTGGTTCGAAAAGTAGCTGCAACTATTAATATTCCATTTACAGTTGGTGGCGGAATTTCCTCTGTTAAGGATGTTGATGTTTTATTGCAAAATGGTGCAGATAAGGTTTCGATAAATTCATCAGCTGTTAAAAATCCGGAGTTGATTAATGATTTGGCACAAAAATTTGGAAGCCAATGTGTTGTGGTTGCAATTGATGCTAAGCAAATTGACGGTCAATGGATTGTACATTTAGTGGGCGGAAAAGTGCCTACTGAACTGAATTTATTTGATTGGGCAAAGGAAGTGGAGCAACGTGGCGCAGGTGAAATACTATTCACCTCGATGGATAATGACGGAACTAAAAATGGTTTTGCGAATGAGGCTTTGGCCAAACTTTCGGAACTAGTTAATATTCCAATTATTGCATCCGGTGGTGCAGGAAATATTCAGCATTTTGTAGATTCATTCCTAGAAGGGAAAGCCGATGCAGCCTTAGCAGCAAGTGTATTTCATTTTAAAGAAATTGAAATCAAAACATTGAAAGAAGCTCTCAAAAACAATAATATTGAAGTACGAATTTAAATTAAGGCATAAGTTTTAAGTATTAATTATGCAGTATTGAGTATTAAGTATGAATTATGAAGTATTAGGTATTAAGTATAGAGTTGCTTATTTAGCTTTAAATACTATACTTATAACTTTGAATTTAATACAAAGCACTTAAGACTTACAACTTAATAATCATAATCTAAACCTTAAAACTTACAACTTATTACTTACTACTTAATACTTACACCTTAATACTTAAAAAAAATGAACATAGATTTCTCAAAAAATACAGACGGATTAATTCCAGCCATTATACAAGATAGCGATACGAAAGCCGTTTTGATGTTAGGGTACATGAATGAAGAAGCATATCGTAAAACTATCGAAACACAAAAAGTAACCTTTTTTAGCCGTTCTAAACAAAGGCTTTGGACAAAAGGTGAGGAGAGTGGCAACTTTTTAAACTTAGTTGATATAAAAAATGACTGCGATGGCGATACTTTATTGATTCAAGCAAAGCCAGTTGGCCCAACATGTCATACAGGTGCTGATACTTGCTGGCAAACAGTGAACAAAGCCGATTATGGTTTTATTTCACACCTAGAGCAAACTATTGAAACCCGTAGAGAAAAAGCTGACTCTGAAAAAAGTTATGTTGCTTCTTTATTTCAATTAGGAATCAATAAAATTGCACAAAAAGTTGGTGAAGAAGCAATAGAAGTAGTTATTGAAGCCAAAGATGATAATGATGATTTGTTCTTGAGTGAAAGTGCTGATTTATTGTTTCATTATTTGATTTTACTTCAAGCCAAAGGATTCAAATTGAATGATGTTATTGAAGTACTAAAAAGTCGCCAAAAATAATTTAATAAATTTTGAAACTTGTACCCCCAATAGAAGAATACAAGTCTATTGGGTTATTAGTACGTAAACTAGTCTAAAAGTAGAGAAATCACCTCAAGACAATACATCATCAAACCGCAAAGATGATTTAGCAGGCAATAATACTGAAGTGAATTCATTAACAGAGTTATATAGTTATTGAAGGATTATAATACGGTCTTGTTACTCCTACGTATCAATTAATTTTGGCTAAATTTTCACGTTTGTGAATTATTATAGTGTAAAAATCTTATTTTTTAACATTTATATTTAGTAAGTTTGTGCTTTATAAAATCAATTTTTTTTTAAAATATAAATATTTACTTATGCACCTATCGGTATTTAAAAACAGTAAAATAGTCATTTTAGCAGTATTTTCAGCCATCACTGTTTCACATTCCTCTGCACAAGAAAAACCAACTGTAGCTAAAAGTCAATTTAAGATAAATGTGTTGCTTCCAGGTTTTGTGTACGAGCACGGACTGAGTTCAAAAAACACGTTGTATTCAGAAATCAGTTCAGGATACGGATATACCTCAAATACGTTTGGAAATACTTCGAGATTTTATCCTTTTATAAATACTCAGATTAGGCATTATTATAATTTAGATAAAAGGGTATCCAAAAATAAAACAATCAAAAAAAATACAGGTAGCTTTGTTGCTTTTGAAGCTAGTTATCACTTCAAATCAATAAATACGAATAAAAATTTTCTTCAATCAGATGCTTCATTAATTGCAGGACCAGTATGGGGATTTCAGAGAACATATAATAAAAATTTTAACCTCGATTTGAACGCAGGTATTGCGTATAATTTTAAAAAAGCTGATTCGAATGTGATACCAATTATTAATTTCACGCTTGGATGGGTAATTGGTAAATAATATAAATCACAAAAAAAGCTCTTAAATAGAGCTTTTTTTGTGAAATAAAGAAAAAGGTTTAATCTTCTTGATTCAGTGAAATCACTTTTATTTCATCTTCGTTTTCGTTTTCTATTTCAAAAAAACTAAAAATAGAACCGCCATAACTTTTCTGAAACGAAAAATGCATCATATGATCGAGCTTTGTATATTTAGAATGTTCAATAATCATCATGCCATCTTCGTTGAGTAATTCTTTCTCAAAAACTAACATGACTAATCGTTCGAATGTTTTTTGGTCTAAACCATAAGGGGGATCTGCAAAAATAATATCATATGATGTCTTGCATTTTTCTAAATAAGAAAACACATCACTTTTTGTAGCAGCTATATTGAAATCGTATTCGGCTGCAACTTGTTTGATAAATTTTACGCAACCAAAGTCACCATCAACAGAAGTTATTGGAGTACTACCACGAGAAGCAAACTCATAACTTATGTTTCCAGTCCCTGCAAATAAATCTAATATTTTGAGGTCTTCAAAGCTGAAATGATTGTTTAAAACATTGAATAAAGCTTCTTTGGACATGTCTGTTGTAGGTCGAACAGGTAGGCCTTTTGGAGGTGAAATTCTCCTTCCTTTATATTTTCCGGATATGATTCTCATGAGTTAAAAAGTATGTAATGGGCTCTGTTTTCGGCAACAGAAAAATAATTGTTCCAACGTAAATCTTCCACATCTATGAGTGATACGTTTCGAATGTATTTGTAAACAATAGTGTAAAAATCACTTTCTATATCTATCTTTCCAATGAATTCTAATGCAAAATATTCAGGATTCATCCCTAACTGTTCTGCTGTAAAAAGTATATAATAAATTAAATCCTCGGATGTTTTATAATCAAATGAATTGAAAAATATCAGTTTTTGATTTTCTATAACTACTATTTCAAAATGACCTGTATTAAGGTGAACAAACATTTTTTTATGGTACTTATCTTTTGTTAACTCTAATAATTTAGAGACCAAAATACTGTGTGCATGCTTGTATGTAAAGGATCCAAAATGATCTATAAAAAAGTTATTGATATTTACATACGGAATATAAACCGTATTCATTTGGAAGTTTTCTAATGTATCAAATGTGAAATAATCAGTTTCAAAAACTTTAGTATTGTATTGTAAGTAACTCCCCAATGCTTCTTCATTAAAAAATAAAGTAGGAACAAAAGTTGCTAAATTATTGTTATGAATGACAAGAATTTCGTCGTATTTTTCAGATAATTCTAAATGTTTTTTGAAAGCATTTTCAAATAAATCTTCAATCTTTGTTGTTTTAGGAAAAGCATCAAAATAAACTTCATTAAAAGAAGAAACCGTATCATTTAAGGTATCAAAACAACAAAAAGAAAGTCCAGTCAAGGAAACTTGAACAGATAATTTTTTATAATTTTTTTCGATTACATCCATGAAAACTCATATTTTTTAACATCGCAAACTTACAAATTTAATCAGTAATAAGTATCCAAATGTAAAGGAAATGGTGTTGATTTCAAATAATATATTTTAACTTTATAAACCACATGAGGGCTTGATTTTAGTAACAAAAAAAACGCCTCTGATTGAGGCGTTTAGAATATAAATTTAATAAAAAACTATTGTTTTTGCTTTTTCATTTCTTTTTCAATCATTTCATAAAATTGATCAATTTTTGGAAGAACAACAATTCTCGTTCTACGGTTTCTTGATTTATTTTCTGGAGTATCATTAGCAACAAGTGGTATGTACGAACTTCTACCAGCGGCTATCAATTGTTCTGGTTTTACACCAAGTTGATTTGTAAGTACGCGTATAATTGAGGTGGAACGTTTTACACTTAAATCCCAGTTGTCAAGTAAGACTCCAGTCCCATTATAAGGTACATTATCTGTATGACCTTCAACCATACACTCAAAATCTGGTTTGTCATTTACAACCTTAGCTACTTTGGCAAGTACTCCTTTGGCTTGATCTGTTACATCATAGCTTCCGCTTTTAAATAATAATTTATCTGCAATAGAAATAAATACCACCCCTTTTTCAACATTTATTTCAATATCTGGATCAGATATTCCTACTGAACTTTTTAAACTAGTAACAAGTGCAAGAGTTACACTATCTTTTTTAGTTAAAGCATCTTGCATTCTGCTTATTTTTAAATCTTTCTCTTTGATTGATTCTAGTGCTTTTTCAATATTTTCGGCTCCTTTTGTAGATAAAACGGTCATGTCTTTAGAAACACTAATCAGGCCTTGATTTTGTTCTTTTAAAGTTGCGGCAGTTGCGGCAAGTCCTGCTTTTTCCTCTAAACAAGAATTGAGCTTTACAGTGGCAGTATTTAGAAGGTCTTGTGTCTCTTTATTTTTTGCCGCTAAATCAGCATATTTCTTTTTAGAAACACATGACGTCATAAGGGCTAAAATAGTTAAGGTTAATGCTATTTTTTTCATAGATAATTTTTTTTTGTTACTCAAACAAATTTAGTTTAAAGGTGTTAAGTTTTGTTTATAATTCTCATAAATTTTACCAAAAAACGTGCCGTTTTTCAATGAAATAATGATAAACAATACTTTTTTTATTATAATAGCTTTTTAATTGTACTGTATCGCGTTTTGCAAAATTTGTTCTAAATAGTGCATAAAACGCCGCATGAGCTTTAAGTATGGCTAAAAAATGTTTTCCTTTTCCTTGAGATAAAAATTTAAGTCCAGCAATTCCGTCAAGTATCATTCTTGTAAATAGAATTGGAAACAATTGATTTTTAGGTAAATTCTTTGTTAGCATCAATAAGGAGTTCCTAAAATTCAAAAACGTTTTTAAGGGGTTTCCTTGTTGTAAAGTAGCACCGCCTACATGATAGACTACTGATTTATAGCAATATTTAATTGAATATCCTTTATTTATGGCTCGCCAACATAAATCTATTTCTTCTTGATGAGCAAAAAAATCTCCATCAAAGCCTCCGAGTTCTTGATAAATAGCACTTCGTATAAAAAAACAAGCTCCAGAAGCCCAAAACAACTTTGTTTCATCATCGTATTGTCCTAAATCTTTTTCTAAAGTTTCAAATATTCTTCCGCGGCAAAAAGGGTATCCGTACTTGTCTATAAAACCTCCAGCTGCTCCGGCATATTCAAAATATTCTTTATTTTTGAAATCTAGTATTTTGGGTTGGATAATGGCCGTATTTGGTTCGATTTCAAAGGTTTTTGAAATAGGTTGCAACCAATTTTCGGTTACTTCAATATCAGAATTGATTAGCGCATACACATCAGCATTCACATGTTGAAGTGCTTCGTTATAGCCTTTCGCAAACCCAAAATTACCAGAATTTTGAATAATCACAACCTCAGGATAATTTTGTTTTAAAAAAGCAATTGAGGTATCTGTAGAAGCATTATCTGCAACATAGATAGTAGCTTCTTTTGAAAATTGTACTACTGAGGGTAAAAATTGTTCTAATAATTTGGTTCCATTCCAATTAAGGATAACAACGGCTATTTTCATGGTGTAATAATGTGCTAAAGTGGCCCGTAGTTGGGTAAATCTTTCAGAAATTGATATTTTTCATTTTCAAAATCCATTTGGCAAAAGTAGTGATTCAATCCATTTGTTACCATCAAAAAGTTGGCTTGTAGTGTCATATTATAACGTGCTATTTGGTCAAATGTAACTTGTGCTATTTGAATTTGAGGAGCTTTACATTCTATAAGGATATTAATTGTACCGTCAGTATTGTAAACAACAACATCGTACCTTTTGCGTAAGCCATTGACTTTTAAAACTTTTTCAACATTTATTAAAGAAAGTGGGTATTTTTTTTGTTCCAATAAAAACCGAACTACATGCTGTCTAACCCATTCTTCGGGAGTAAGTATTATGAATTTTTTACGAACAACATCAAATATAGCTGCTTTATTTTCGCTATTTTTGAACCGAAAAGTGTAGTGTGGAAAATTTAGAATTTGCATGGTGCAAAAGTATTAAATAAGTTTAAAAAGTAAAGTTTAAAGATGCATTCTTAATAAACATTCTTTGCCCTTGAGAACTTGAATTAAATTGAAATGGACGAAGTCATAAAAATTGTAAATGATATAAAAAGCGGTTCCATAAAACCCATTTACCTTTTAATGGGTGAGGAGTCTTATTATATTGACAAACTCTCAGATTTTATTGAAGAAAAAGTATTATCTGAAGAAGAAAAAGGATTCAATCAAACCGTTTTATACGGACGAGATGTAACTGTTGAAGATGTGATTGCTACTGCAAAGCGATATCCTATGATGGCGGACCGCCAAGTTGTAATTGTAAAAGAAGCTCAAGATTTAAATCGAACATTTGATAAATTTGAAGCTTATGCAGATAACCCAATGCCTTCAACCGTTTTAGTGCTGTGTTATAAATACAAAACAGTTGATAAACGAAAAAAAGTAACCAAACTTATTGCAAAAAACGGATTGGTTTTCGAGAGTAAAAAATTATATGAAAACCAAGTAGGCGATTGGATTAAGCGTGTACTCTCTGGTAAAAAATACATGATAGAGCCTAAAGCTGCAGCAATGCTTGTAGAGTTTTTAGGTACTGATTTGAGTAAAATAAACAATGAATTAGAAAAATTACAAATTATTTTACCTGTGGGTAGTACAATAACACCCCAACATATTGAGGATAATATTGGTTTTAGTAAAGATTATAATGTGTTTGAACTTAGAAAAGCACTTGGAGAGCGCAATCAGTTGAAAGCATATAAAATAGCTGAAAACTTCGCTCAAAACCCAAAGGAAAACCCTATGGTGGTGACCACTAGTTTAATATTTGGATTTTTTATACAACTTTTAAAATATCATGGTTTAAAGGATAGAAACCCAAAAAATGTGGCAGCCGTAATAGGTGTGAACCCATTTTTTATGAAAGAATACGATGTTGCTTTGAAAAATTATCCAATGAAAAAAGTGAGCCAAATAGTTGGAGCACTTCGAGATATTGACGTGAAAAGTAAAGGAGTAGGTGCAAATGCAATTTCACAATCGGATTTATTACGAGAGATGCTTTTTAAAATATTCAATTAAAATTATAAAAATTACGATATTTGCAACTCAAATCGTAACAAAACATTTATAAATAAAGTAAGGAACATGAATAAAAATACAATCTTAGGTTGGGCAACACTCATTATGATTTTAATGGGATTATTGCTTATTGCTCTGGGCGCGTTTCGATATGATGATGTTGCTGGATGGGGATTTGCAGCAGTAGGAATTGGATTTTTAGCAAATGCTTGGGTATTTAGCTCACTCAAAGGCAGGTTGTAAAATACAAACACAAAGAGAAAAATAAATAAAAAGATAACTGTAAAACATAGATTATGTCAGACGATAAAAAAGTAATATTCTCAATGCAAAAATTGAGTAAAACCTATCAAGGTGCAGATAAACCAGTACTTAAAAATATTTATTTGAGTTTCTTTTATGGTGCCAAAATAGGTATATTAGGACTTAATGGTTCTGGAAAATCATCACTTTTAAAAATTATTGCAGGTGTTGATAAAAATTATCAAGGAGATGTTGTTTTTCAACCGGGTTATACGGTAGGATACTTAGAGCAAGAACCAATTTTGGACGATTCTAAAACCGTTTTAGAAATTGTTCAAGAAGGCGCAGCAGAAACTATGGCTGTTTTAGCAGAATACAATCAAATTAATGATTTGTTTGGACTTGAAGAAAACTATTCTGATCCAGATAAAATGGACAAATTGATGGATCGTCAAGCGGCTTTGCAAGACAAAATTGATGCGCTGGGAGCTTGGGAAATCGATACCAAACTGGAAATTGCTATGGATGCCTTACGTACTCCAGATGGTGATACGCCAATTAAAAACCTTTCTGGTGGTGAGCGTCGTCGTGTAGCTTTGTGTCGTTTGTTGTTGCAACAACCTGACGTTTTGCTTTTAGATGAGCCTACCAACCACTTGGATGCTGAGAGCGTTCTTTGGTTAGAGCAGCATTTAGCACAATATTCAGGAACAGTAATTGCTGTAACGCACGATAGATATTTCCTTGATAATGTAGCTGGTTGGATTCTAGAGTTGGATAGAGGAGAAGGTATTCCGTGGAAAGGGAATTATTCTTCTTGGTTAGATCAAAAATCTAGCAGAATGGCTCTTGAAGAAAAAGTAGCTTCAAAACGCAGAAAAAACTTAGAGCGTGAGTTGGATTGGGTTCGTCAAGGTGCCAAAGGACGTCAAACTAAGCAAAAAGCACGTTTACAGAACTACGATAAATTGTTAAACGAAGACCAAAAACAATTAGACGAAAACTTGGAGATATACATTCCAAATGGTCCACGTTTAGGAACCAATGTTATTGAAGCTAAAAATGTAGCTAAAGCTTTTGGAGACAAATTATTATATGACAATCTAAATTTTACGTTGCCACAAGCCGGAATCGTTGGGATTATTGGACCAAACGGAGCTGGTAAGTCTACTATTTTTAAAATGATAATGGGTGAGCAAGCTACAGATAGTGGTTCTTTTTCTGTTGGTGAAACTGTAAAAATTGCTTACGTAGATCAATCGCATTCTAATATTGATCCTAATAAATCTATCTGGGAAAATTTCGCTGATGGTCAGGAATTAATCATGATGGGTGGTAAACAAGTCAATTCTAGAGCATATTTGTCTCGTTTCAACTTTGGTGGTGGAGAACAAAACAAAAAAGTTTCGATGCTTTCAGGTGGAGAACGCAACCGTTTACACTTGGCAATGACTTTGAAGGAAGAAGGAAATGTACTTTTACTGGATGAGCCAACCAATGATTTGGACGTAAATACGTTAAGAGCATTAGAAGAAGGTCTAGAGAATTTTGCTGGTTGTGCTGTGGTAATTTCGCACGATAGATGGTTCTTAGATAGAATTTGTACGCACATTTTAGCTTTTGAAGGCGACTCTGAAGTGTATTATTTCGAAGGAGGTTTTACTGAATATGAAGAAAATAAAAAGAAACGTTTAGGTGGTGATTTAACTCCAAAACGTTTAAAATATAGAAAATTAATCCGCAACTAATTTCCTCCTATTTTATTGAAAAAGGCTGTCTATTTGGACAGCCTTTTTTATTGTAATAAATCTTTATGTAATTAATTAGATGAAGTTGATTAACTTGTTTAAAATAAAACAATTAATCGGCGTGTTCTAACTTAAAAATTTTGATTTAAGAGCCTCTGTAGGCATCATACAACTTTCTTTTTTACCGTACCATTTGTATCTGTTTTTTGCAACATAATCATAAGCAATATTACTAAATGAAACAGGGAAAAATCCTAAAATACGGGCAAAAGTAAATACTCCTCCTAATTCCTTGGCAATTTCTAATGCTGCTTCTGCTTTGTAATAGTAAGCAACTCCTGGATGATACAAGATGATGCTATCCATTTTTTGCGAATCAATTCCTAAATAATTAGTGATCTCTTGACCTAAAGTAGATTGCAAAGCTACAAACCTAAAAACGTCTTTTGTATCGTGCTTAATAATGAGTTGTACCGAATTATCACACAAATTGCAAACACCATCAAAGAGTATTATTTTCTTATTTTTTGGAAGGTCCTGCATGTTGAAAAATCGGTTTAAATTAGATTAATAAAAAATTATAGAACAATTATTGTATTGTTCCGCATTTACTTTTTTCCTGCCTCGACAAATTCTAAAACATCTAAGCTTGCTTTTGAAGTAAAAACACCATAATTGACTGTGGCTTTATTTTTTTCGATACTGTCAATTGTTCCAATGGCTTTTCCGTCAAACATACGCACTCGATCGCCTACTTTTAGAACTGGTTTTGGCTTTTCAACCACTACTTTTTGTTTTTTCTCTTTCTTTTCCTTTCGAATTTCTTCCACCTGAACGGTTACTTCTTGGATGACTTCTTTCTTTTTTTCAATTTGCGCTTTTGTCTCTTTAGCAGTAGCTTTTTTACGCTTAGAATTTTCAATTTCAATAATTTTCAAAAACTCACCAAGTAGTTCTTTCTTATTTTTGTTGTTGAAATACTTTTCAGAAATGTCTTCAATCTTTTGTCCAATATAAATGGTTTTTTGATTGCTGTCGTACAACTCTTGGTAACTTTCCAGTTTTTGCTTGATTTTTACATTGATATTTTCCATTTTTTTGCCCTCTTCACGTGCTTTGCTTTCTTCTTCTTTTAGCGTTTGCGACGTTTTTTCAAGCTTAGAGCGTTCCTTTTGTAAGGTGGCAATGGTTTTATCAAATCGTACTTTACCAACTTCAATTTTCTTTTTGGCGCGATTAATCAAGCTAAAAGGAATTCCGTTTTTGAGTGCAACCTCAAAAGTAAATGAACTTCCCGCCTGACCGAGCACTAATTTATATAATGGTTCGAGTGTTTTTTCGTCAAAAAGCATGTTGGCATTCGTTGCAAAAGGTAATTCATTCGCAAGAATCTTCAAGTTCGAATAATGGGTTGTGATGATACCAAAAGCTTCTCTGTGGTAGAACTCCTCCAAGAAAATTTCAGCCAAAGCGCCTCCTAATTCAGGATCAGATCCGGTACCAAATTCATCAATTAAAAACATAGTTTTTCTGTTGCATTTTTTCAGAAAGTAATTCATGTTTTTTAATCGATAACTATACGTACTTAAATGATTTTCAATAGATTGATTATCTCCAATATCAGTAAGGATTCTGTCAAATAAAAAGGTTTCACTGCGCTCGTGTACGGGAATCAATATGCCAGATTGCAACATCAATTGCAATAAACCAACTGTTTTTAACGAGATGGTTTTTCCACCAGCATTAGGTCCTGAAATTACAATAATTCTATTTTCTTGTCCTAACTCAATGGTTTGTGGATGCGTTATTTCGTTTTTTTGCTTGTTGTTTAGATACAAAATAGGATGAAAAGCATCTCTAAAATACAATCTGCGTTCTTCAGTAATCGTTGGTAGAATTCCGTTTATTTTATTGGCATATTTGGCTTTTGCAGCAATAACATCGATGTCACTTAAGAAATCTTGATATTCAACCAATAAAGGCAAAAAAGGTCTGATTTGATTGGATAAAAGCTTTAAAATTTGGGTTATTTCCTCTTTTTCTTCGTACTCTAGATTGCTCAATTCTCTGGAATATTGCAAAGTTGCTTCGGGTTCAATATACGCAATACTACCCGTTTTTGAACTGCCCATGATAGAGCCTTTTACTTTACGGCGGTACATGGCCAAAACAGCTAACACTCTTCTATTTTGCACAAAACTCTCTCTAATGTCATCTAGGTAACCCAACGAATTATAGTGCGTTAGTGCTGTTCCAAAACTCTGATTTACTTTTCCGCGCACCGCATTCATACTCCTACGGATATTCAATAAATCTGGAGAGGCATTGTCTTTTATTTCACCGTATTTATCAACCACATCGTCAATCATAGTGATAATGTCTTTGGTCAATTCTACTTGATTTGCTCTGAGATTTAAGTTTGGATAGTAGTCTTCGAATTTTTTTAAAAACTGCAATAAAAAATTCACGGTACTCGAAAGGTTTGCAATTTTTCTAAAACTACCTACTTCAAGAAAACTATCTTCAATAGCAAGAAATTTGATCTCGTGTGAGATGGCTTCAAAACCATGATTTGGGATGGCATTGTTATTTTGAAAAGACGAAACATACTCTGAGGTTTGCAATAAAGCTTGCATCAAAGTTTCTTTGTCTTTAAAAGGAGTTATTTCAAGTGCTTTTTCTTTTCCAATATCAGTATTGCAAATAGAAGATATTGTTTCTAGTACAGTTGGAAATTGTAAATCTTGTAATGTTTTTTCGGTAATGGAGATCATTTATGCTACAGTCTTTTGAACTACAAAAATAAGCTTATTTTAAGAAAGAAACGAGTAGTTATTCTACATAGATTCAAAGAAATAAAAACAGAAAGAAACTCACATATATATAACGCTTTGTTTTACTAATTTTAGGAAAGTTATTTCTATCTTCTTGTATATTTGTACCAATAAATTTTATAAAAAAGCACTATTTTTAATGGATCCAATTACCATCATTCAAGGACAACTAGACGCATACAACAAGCAAGATTTAGAGTTGTTTTTAAGTTTTTTTTCAGACAATATTGAAATATATACTTTTCCAAATGAGTTACTTTACACAGGAATCCAAAATATGAGAGACTATTATGAAAATGCTTGGAAACTTAATCCAAATCAAAAAGCTATTGTAAACGAAAGGATGTTTCTTGACAATACAGTAATAGACAAAGAACTTGTGATTGGGAGAGCAAATGGTATTGACATAAATGTTATAGCAATTTATACAATTAAAGACAATATCATCATTAAAGTGTTTTTTATTCGACAATAGTCAAGTTTAATACATACATTTTTTAAAAAGTTCCTAAAAGAAATCATTATGCTACCAAATTTAAATATTGCTTGGCAAACCATTATTGCAAATGAAATAGAAAAAACTTATTTTCAAGACTTAATGAAGGAAGTGGCGGTAGAATATCAAAATCAAATCTGTTTCCCTCCTAAAGAATTGATTTTTGAGGCTTTTAACCAATGTTCTTTTGATGCTGTAAAAGTGGTAATTATTGGCCAAGATCCTTATCATGGAGTGGGAGAGGCTAATGGTCTATGTTTTTCGGTAGCTGATGGGGTGCGCATACCGCCATCATTAAGAAATATTTTTAGAGAAATGAGTGACGATTTGGGAACGGTTTTTTTGCCTACATCAGGTAACTTGCAGTCGTGGGCTCAGCAAGGTGTTTTGTTGCTCAATGCTACTTTAACAGTGAGACAGGATAGTCCTAATAGTCATAAGCATTTAAAATGGAGTCAGTTTACTGATGCAGTAATTGAGTTCATCAATTCTAAAAAAGAAGGTATTGTATTTGTACTTTGGGGCAGTTTTGCACAAAAAAAAGGAGTGAAAATAGATCGGAACAAACACTTAGTTTTAACATCAGGTCATCCATCACCATTGAGTGCAAATCAAGGGAAATGGTTTGGCTATAAACATTTTAGTCAAGTGAATGATTATCTAGTAGCGAATAATAAAAAAGCTATTGTTTGGAATACCGATAATTAGTCTGAGTCAAGATGTTTAATTTTTTTAGGTTGTTTTGCGTGACTGATGGCAGTGGAGCTCTTTTTAGGCGGGCTTTTTTGCCCAACTAGAAAAGCGGGAACGTACAGCAGGACCCGAAGCTTTTGCGTAGGGGCACGCCCAAAAATTGAATATGCTGAGACTATTTTTTGATAATATCTTCTAGAACAGCCTTGTCGCTGTAATTGATGATTTTTAAAACAACTTCTTGATTTTTGATGGTTTTGCCTTCAATGGTGTACATTTTTCCTTTTTTTACAATTAGGTTACTGTTGTCAAAATCAACATCACCATATTGCAAAGAGTTTTTTATATCAGCGGTATCGATCCATTTTTGCGCCAATATTGTAGATGCTTTATCAGAGTAATAGAAAGGTTTGTTTCTCAAGTCATTTAAGACTCTGGCATTTGGAAAATAGTTACAACGGGTGTCTTTCCCACTGAAAACAAGGGCTACAAAAAAAAGTCCGATCACTAAACCAACTAAATAATAAGCAAAACGCTGAAAAAATTTCATAAAATATTTTTGTGCAAAGGTACTTGAAAAATTTCTTAAAAAACTATTAAATTTATATCACTATGAGGCAGGTCAAACCAGTCTGCAATGGCACTATTGGTGTGAATACCGTGGTACATATAAACTCCATTCTTTAAGCCTTTATCACAACGAATGGCGCGTTCAATACCACCATCTTCGGCAATTTTCATTAAATAGGGTGAAATAATGTTACTAATGGATAAGGAAGCCGTTTTTGAGTAACGAGAAGGAATGTTAGGTACGCAGTAATGCAACACATTACTCTTTATAAAAGTAGGTTTTTCATGTGAGGTTACTTCTGAAGTTTCAAAACAACCTCCTGTATCAATACTAACATCAACAATTACGGCACCATTTTTCATGTGCTCTACCATTGTTTCTGAAACTACCACGGGACATCTGTCTTTTCCTTTCATGGCACCAATGGCTACATCACAACGTCTTAACGCTTTTAAAAGTGCTTTTGGTTGAATGGTTGATGTAAAAATGCGTTGGTTTAAATTGTTTTGTAATCTTCGCAATTTAGTAATAGAATTGTCAAAAACTTTGACACTAGCTCCAAGACCTATAGCTGTTTTTGCAGCAAATTCGCCCACAGTTCCAGCTCCTAAAATTACAACATCAGTAGGAGGAACTCCTGTAATATTACCAAATAACAAGCCTTTTCCAAGGTCATTGGTAATCATTAATTCAGCAGCAATAAGAATAGAGGCCGTACCGGCTATTTCACTTAATGATTTTACTGCAGGATAGGTTCCATCCTCATCTTTAATATATTCAAAAGCTAATGCAATGATTTTCTTTTTGGATAAAGCTTCAAAGTAAGCTTTTGTTCTCGTTTTTAATTGAATGGCCGAAATTATGATCGTTTGAGGATTCATCATTTCAATTTCACTAAGTGTGGCAGGTTCCACTTTTAAAATCATGGGACATCCAAAAACTTTTTTGGTATCACTTGTTATTTCGGCACCAGCATTGCTGTATTCTTTGTCCGTGTAACTTGAACTAAGTCCAGCTCCAGCTTCAATCATCACACGATGTCCTTGAAAAGTCAATGAGTTTACGGCATCGGGTGTAAGGCAAATACGTCGTTCTTGAAAACTAGTTTCTTTTGGAATACCAATAAAAAGTTCACTTTTATGTCTAGCAATCTCTAGCTTTTCTTCTTGAGGTAAAAGCTGCTGTTTGGTGAATGGCGTAGTAGTAATTGACATTTTTTTATGATGAATTAAGCGTCCAATTTACGTAAATTTTGCTAATTAAAGCACTACATTTTAGTAAATTAAAACTCAAATTTAAGCTATTATTTTTTCCATTTTGATATCGGCTCTTTCGTAAATTCCTGATTCGAGTGGAATTTCATTAAAGCCAAACTTTTCATACAAGTGAATTGCTGATTTCAATTTTCTGTTGGAGTATAAAATGATTCTTTCTATTCCTTTTTCTTTTGCAATAGCAAAACAGTGTAGAATCATTTTTTTTCCTACTCCCAGCCCTTGAAATCCATCTGTTACCGCCATTTTACTCAACTCAAAACAGCTGTGGTCTATTTTGATTAAAGAAACGGTTCCAATTATTGCATCGTTGTATTTGGCATAAAAAATCATTCCGCCTTTGTCAATAATCTCTTTTTTAGGGTCCGAAAGTACAATTTCATCTTTAGGCTCTACCTTGAAATATTTCTGCAACCACTCTAAATTTAAAGTCTTTATTGGCGCTGCCAAGTCATCAGAAAAAGGAATTATGGAAACCAAGTTTTCTTGTAGCATACTTTTTTATGTCAAAGTTAATTTTCTAGTTCCATCTGCTAATGCAACGATATGGATCACAGAGTGTGTTTCAGGAATTAAGTTTTCAATCTTTTCAGCCCATTCTATAAAACACCAATGCCCAGAGTACAAGTATTCATCAACACCCATATCAAGAGCTTCCTCTTCTTTGTTTACTCTATAAAAATCAAAATGATAAACCAATTGATTTTGAGATGCTTCGTATTCATTAACTAAAGAAAAAGTTGGACTGCTTGTTGCGCCTTGTACGCCTAATGATGTACAAAGTTGCTTGATTAAAGTAGTTTTTCCAACACCCATTTCACCGTGAAAAAGTATGACTTTATTCGGGTTCTGGGCAATAATTTGTTGTGCTACTTCTTCTAGCTGATCTATAGAAAAAATGATATCCATTCTGATAAAATTATTTAAAGTTGACAATTTAAGTTTTTGGTCTTAGACTGAAAACTGAGACTGATTGCTTTTTTACTTCGGATTAAAAACTAAAAACGGAATAATCATTTCTTCCAGAGAAATTCCTCCGTGTTGATACGTGTTTTTGTAATAACTTACATAGTGGTTGTAATTGTTGACATAGGCCAAAAACAAATCACTTTTTGCAAAAATAAACGAACTACTCATATTAATTGCAGGTAAGCCAATATTTTTTGGATCTTTTACTGCATATACATCTTTGTATTCGTACGTAAGACTTCTACCTGTTTTGTATCTCAGATTCAAACTCGTATTTTTATCTCCCACAACTTTTGATGGGTTTTTTACATTTATAGTACCATGGTCTGTAGTGATAATTAATTTGAAGCCCATTTTTTGTGCCTGCTGAATAATTTCTAGCAAAGGCGAATTTTTAAACCAACTTAATGTCAAAGAGCGATAGGCTTTATCATCAGATGCTAATTCTTTCACCACGTCCATTTCTGTTTTGGCATGCGATAGCATATCGACAAAATTATAAACAATGGTGACTAAATCATTATCTTTTAAAGCCTTGAAACTTTCAGATAATTTTTTACCACCAGCAAGACTCGTAATTTTAAAATAATCTTCTTTAATATTAAGTCCTAATCGCTTGATTTGTGCGGTCAAAAATTCAGCTTCAAACAAGTTTTTACCGCCTTCTTCAGGATCATTTTTCCAATATTGTGGAAACTGTTTTTCCATATCTAAGGGCGTTAAACCCGAGAAGATTGCGTTCCTTGCATACTGCGTGGCAGTTGGTAAAATAGAGTAGTAGGGAACCTCTTTTTCTAATTTATAATAATTGCCTACCACCGTTTCAAAGGTTTTCCATTGGTCGTAGCGCAAGTTGTCAATCACAATAAATAAAATAGGCTTGTCTTTTTTCTTAAGTTCCGGCAACACTAGCTCTTTAAATAAGGTATGCGATTGTATTGGTCGATCGGCATCGGTAACGCTGGCGACTTTTTTAGGCATCGGTGCAAACCAATCTTCATAATTTCGTTCGATATACTTACCAAATTGCGAGTTGGCTTCTACTTTTTGAGATTCTAAAATTTGAATCATCCCTTGATCATCAATGTTTTCTAACTCAAGCTCCCAAAAAATCAATTTTTTATACAATTCTATCCAATCTTCAAATGAATTCACCATCCCCATTTCCATCGCTATTTTGCGAAACTCTTTTTGATAATCGAGTGTTGTTTTTTGAGAAATCAATCGCGAATGATCTAAGTTTTTCTTCAAACTCAGTAAAATTTGGTTCGGATTTACGGGTTTGATCAAATAATCTGCAATTTTAGACCCAATCGCCTCCTCCATGATATACTCTTCCTCACTTTTTGTAATCATGATCATAGGAATTGCTGATTTCTTTTCTTTCATTTCTGAAAGTGTTTCCAATCCGCTCATTCCAGGCATATTTTCATCCAAAAAAACGATGTCAAAATTGTTTTCTTCAAATATAGCAATCGCATCTAAGCCATTGTTACAGGTGGTAACCTCGTAGTTTTTCTTTTCTAGAAATAATATATGTGGTTTCAAAAGGTCAATTTCATCATCAACCCAAAGTATTTTTATCGCGTCCATAACTGTGTCAAATTTTGTTGAATAATAGGTAATCAAAGTGCCAAATTACATCATTTTGCCACTCCAATCTACTAATATTTTGATAAAATTTTAAGACATCTACTGGTAAACTAATCCATTCATTTTTTTTTCATTTTCTCATTGGGCGTGCCCCCAAGTTCCGTAAACTCCACTTGGGTCAGGCTGTGCGCTGTATCTTTGCTTTTTTAAAGAAAAAAAGCAAAGGATGCCGCTTCCATCCTTCACGCTTATTAAACTACAATATGACATATTTTAATTAAAATTGTTTAAATACAATATGTAGACACCTTTTTTAGTTAATTATATTGTAAAAATAAAGATTTTTAGCCTAAAATTTAATAAAAAATTAGGACTACAAGCACGTTAATAATACACTTTGTTTAGTAAATTGTAAGAACAAATAATATTATTTTCAAAAACATTAAATATCACCCTAACTAATTGTTAATTAAAACAGTACTATCATGACCGAAGATTTTATAACTATCGACAAAGAAGCCATTGCTGCACTTAAATTCCCTAATACCGATGTTTTAGAAGATAATGACCAAATAAAAATGAGAATTAGCGAAGTCAACAGAGCGTTATCATTAGGAAACCTGGAACATTCCAAGATCAAAATATTTTTTGAAGATTTTGAGTCAAAAAAAGTAGTTGATACCACTGTTTGGGCTGTAACGGATAAAAATATTATTTTGAAACAAGGTGTTATGATCCCAATTCACAGAATTCATAAATTATTTTAAAACCAAGAAGCTATGCGAAACAAAATTTTTAAAATCTAAAAAAAGATGCTATCAATTTTGTTTCGCGTTTCAATCAATTTGTAAAAAGTTGTTGTAGCGTAAATGATAGTTAATACGTATCTTTGATACTCATTTATGCCAACAAAATTCTTATGAATTCCTCCTTGTTTTACAGTCTTTTACAAAAAAAATTTCCATTTCAGCCCACTTACAAACAAGATGTTTTTTTTCAAAAAATAGCCATTTTTTTGACTGAAACAGAGAATAAGACCATTTTTGTACTCAAAGGATATGCAGGAACAGGAAAAACAACTGTAATCTCTACCATTGTTAACAGCTTAATAGACATTAATAAAAAATATGTTCTACTGGCCCCAACTGGTCGTGCAGCTAAAGTGATTGCTAATTATTCTGACAAACCTGCTTTTACCATTCACAAAAAAATTTATTTTCCTAAAAAATCTTCTGGTGGTGGCGTATCTTTTACTTTACAGCCCAACAAACATAAAAACACCATTTTCATCGTCGATGAAGCCTCGATGATTTCGGATACGAATTCAGATTCTAAGTTGTATGAAAACGGCTCTTTATTAGATGACTTGATTTCATACGTTTACTCAGGTACGAATTGCAAAATGATTTTATTAGGAGATACGGCTCAGTTGCCTCCGGTGAATTTGGATATCAGCCCAGCGCTTGATATTCGTACGCTTGGAATGAATTACGATAAAGAAGTTGAACATATTGAACTAGACGAAGTAATGCGTCAAGAGGAAAACTCAGGTATTTTATTCAACGCCACAGAATTGCGAGAAGTACTCAAGGAATCTTTTATAACTGATTTTAAATTCGATCTCAAAAAATTCAAAGACATTGTACGTTTGACAGACGGTTATGATATTCAAGACGCCATCAACTCTGCCTACAGTAATTACAGCATTGAAGATACCGCATTTATTGTGCGCTCTAATAAAAGAGCCAATCAATACAACGAACAAATTCGCACCAAAATTCTGGACAAAGAAAGCGAACTTTCTACAGGAGATTTTTTAATGGTGGTGAAGAACAATTATTTTTGGCTAAAGGATTCTGACCAGGCAGGTTTTATCGCCAATGGTGATATTATCGAAGTACTCGAAATTTTTAGCATCAAAGAGTTGTACAGCTTCAAATTTGCCAAAGTAAAAATAAGAATGGTGGATTATCCAGATCAAAAACCAATTGAAACTGTTTTGCTTTTAGACACCATTAAAAGCGAATCTCCTTCACTCACGTACGAAGAATCAAACCGACTTTATCAAGAAGTTTTGAAGGATTACGAGGGTGAAACTAAATTTAAACAATTTCAAAAAGTAAAAGCGAATGAATATTTTAATGGCTTGCAGGTAAAATTCTCTTATGCCATTACTTGTCATAAATCACAAGGAGGGCAGTGGAATACGGTTTTTATAGAGCAACCTTATTTGCCAGATGGAATTAACCGTGATTATATAAGATGGTTGTATACAGCCATGACACGTGCCAAAAATAAATTGTATTTAATTGATTTTAAAGATGATAGTTTTGTTGAGTAAATCATATTAACATATAAGTCATTTTAGCCAAAATCAAAGAAAAACTTAAATGAATTTATAAGATTTATATGGTTCAATAAGTTTAAAATAGTTTAGTTATGAATTCATTAAACGATTTATATAAAATTTCGGGCTCTTTTTCAAATACCGAAAAAATGCCAGTTTTGTTTCTAGGTCATGGAAGTCCAATGAATGCCATTGAAGAAAATCAATTTGTATCTGGATTTCGGAATTTGGCTAAAACGCTACCACAACCCAACGCTATTTTGTGTATTTCGGCTCATTGGTATACCAACGGAACCAAAGTTACAGCAATGGAAATGCCGCGAACGATTCACGATTTTGGAGGTTTTCCGCAAGCGTTATTTGACGTGCAATATCCTGTTAAGGGTAGTCCTGAATTAGCAGTAGAAACTAAACAATTATTGACGCCGATCGCGGTTGAACTCGACGAACATTGGGGATTAGACCACGGTGCTTGGAGTGTTATTAAACATTTATATCCGAAGGCCAATGTTCCTGTAATTCAGCTAAGTATTGATTATACAAAACCTCCGCAATATCATTTTGATTTGGCACAAAAATTAAGTGCTTTACGTACCAAAGGAATTTTAATTGTTGGTAGCGGAAACATTATCCACAATTTGAGATTAGTCGATTTTCCGAATTTAGATAAAGATAATTACGGCTATGATTGGGCAATTGAAGCTCGTGAAACTATCAATACCTATTTGATAGACGGAAATTTCAAGCCACTTATTGATTTTGAAAAACAAAGCCGAGCTTTCCAATTAGCGATTCCAACTCCAGAACATTATTTGCCTTTGATTTATACTTTGGGTTTAAAAGGAAAACAAGAAGAACTCAGTTTGTTCAATGATAAGTTACTGGGAGGATCGTTGAGTATGACTTCGGTGAAAATAATGTAGCATCGGCAAACTATACCACACAAAAGGAATATTAAAATAGCACGAAAATAATTTCATCCTTAGTTGCAAAAATGTATTTTTGGCGACAAACTTTTATACCAATATGAAAATAATAGCAGTCATTCCAGCACGTTATGCCTCTACACGATTTCCAGCAAAATTAATGCAAGATCTTGGAGGAAAAACCGTAATCCTAAGAACCTATCAAGCAGCCATAAACACGCAATTGTTTGATGATGTATTTGTAGTGACAGATTCCGATTTAATTTATGACGAAATTATTTCTAATGGTGGAAAAGCTATTAAGAGTGTCAAGGAACATGAATCTGGAAGTGATCGAATTGCCGAAGCAGTCGAAAATCTAGATGTTGATATTGTGATTAATGTACAAGGTGATGAACCCTTTATTGATGCCGAACCGCTTGCAAAAGTTATTGAAGTTTTTAGAAATGATTTGGATAAAAAAGTAGATTTAGCTTCGTTAATGCGTGAAATCACTAATCAAGAAGATATCAATAATCCAAATAATGTTAAGGTTGTAATTGATCAAAACGGATTTGCTTTGTATTTCTCCCGATCTGTGATTCCGTTTCCGAGAGAGCAAAATGTAGGTGTTCGATACATGCAACACATTGGTATTTATGCTTTTAGAAAAGAAGCTTTGTTGGATTTTTATAGTTTACCAATGCAATCTTTGGAAGCATCCGAAAAACTAGAGCAATTACGCTATCTTGAATTTGGTAAACGAATCAAAATGGTCGAGACCACACACGTAGGCATCGGGATTGATACTCTTGAAGATTTAGAAAAAGCCAGAAAAATGCTTTAATATAAGGAGTTACTACGCTAATTTTTCAATTACAATGAGTTCGTTGTGAATTTCTATTCGAGGAATAGTTCTAATTTTAAATTGCGGATGGACAAAATCAGTAATATATTTTTTATTTCTACTGTTCTGATCATCGGTCAAAATCATGGTGTTGAATAGAATAAAACCTTTTGATTTAATCAGATAACATAGCCTATTGGTAAAAAAAGTTTCAAATAAAAAATTAGGCATGGTCGTGTCTTGGAATATATCAATGATGATTAAATCGTATTTTTCTTTAGTTTTTAACACAAATTCAAAAGCGTCGTCGATTATAATTTCCAGATTTTCAACTTCATTCAATTTGAAATAGGTATTTGCAATATGAATAATTTCGGGATCTATCTCAACTCCAGTTAGTTTGCCTTTAAATTTTACATCGTCAACTAGTGTTTTAATAACGCTTCCTCCGGCAACACCTAGTAGTAAGATGCGTTCCATTTTTACTATTTTTTCAAAACCAATACTTTTCAATCCGAGTCTTAAAATACGTTGTAAACTACCATAAGAGTAGTTCGCATTTTTTGAATCTAAAACCAATTCTCCATTTGCCCAAGTAACTTCAATTGACTGGCTAATGCTTGATTTTGTTTCAAAAATTTTAATTGGAAGTAAATAACTCAATATTTTTTTAATCATTACGAATGGTTTTAACCAAAAATAAGTTTTTTATCATTTATTTTGTCACAAAATCTAAATAATGAAAAAAATAATATACCAATTCCTATTTTTTAAACTAATGGGGTGGAAAATAGTAGGCGGAATAGATCCTAATTTAAAAAAGTGCGTCATGATGGTTATGCCACACACCAGCGCGCATGATTTTTACTTGGGCATTTTTACAAGAGGAATTACGGGACTTGAAATGAATTGGGTAGGTAAAAAAGAGTTGTTTCGTTTTCCACTCGGAATTTATTTTAGATATATGGGCGGGGAACCACTGGATAGAAGTGGAGGGTTGAACAAAGTGGATTCAATAGCTGCCATATTTGATAAAAAAGATACTTTTAGATTGGCTGTTGCACCAGAAGGCACTCGTAAAAAAGTAAGTGAATTAAAAACGGGATTTTATTATATCGCTTTAAAAGCTAAAGTCCCTATTGTTCCTGTTTCTTTTGATTTTGGGAGAAAACAAGTTCATTTAGGACAACCGGTCAAGCCGTCTGGCAATATTGAGGAAGACTTAACAATACTGAAACAACACTACAAAGGAGTTTTGGGTAAAATTCCCGAAAATGGAATTCAATTCTAAAATTAAAATTTAGAAATTGATACAAGATTGAATTATCACAAAAATAAATGCTTTTCTAGAGTTTCTAGAGAAGCATTTTTATTTTGGAGTATATTGTTTAAAGGTGCCGTTTTTATAAAAAATCATGATTGTTTCAATTTCTTCCTGATCTGAATCAGTTTTACTTTTCGTAGGAAATGGAATTTCTGAAATTATGTTTGGAATAGGAGGTGTAAAGTCAGTAAACAAATCGGCAGCGGGAATATTGTTTTTATCTTCGATACCAAAATTTGAACTGTTTCTATTTTTTGTGACATTTAAATTATTTGCGTCAACTTCTGGTAGTTTAGGAAAACTTCCTTTCCCGTTTAGAATCCAATACAAATCAACTTCGGGAAAAACATCTAAAATTTTTAAGACAAAATCCAAACTGGGTTTGTTTCTTCCAGAGAGGAGGTGAGACAAACTTGACCGTTGCACACCTATTTTATCTGCAAAAGATGAAGCATTAAGTCCATAATAATCCAATATAGTTTCTAATCTTTTAATAAAGTCTTCGATGTTTACCATTGTAAATTATGTTTAAAACGTATCTATTTACAAATGTAACAAATATAAGCCAATAAACAATATATTAAGTCAAAAAAGCATTATAATACACTATTTTATCTAAAGTAAAAGTATATTTAAAATACACTAACTACTTAATATACATATATTTCTATATATCCAATTAAAGTAAATACATTTGTTTACAAACAGTACTGTCAAAAGGCTTTTAAAGGCCTTCAAGGTGTTTACAATATTAAAAATAGAAGTTTTTTACCTGTTTACAATTGTAATTTCAAAGATGTTTACTTTTGTAAATTAAATAGTAATTATGAATTTAGAAGCTTTACATATTCACAACGTAGTTCAAGAGATTAATGGGAAATACATAACACTTGATCATATTGAACACATTTTAGCTGATTTAAATACCTCGGGAGAATTAGCAATTATAGGTAAGTCTGTTTTAGACAAACCTATTTATTCCTATAAAACTGGTAAAGGAAAAATTAAAGTTTTCCTTTGGTCTCAAATGCATGGGAACGAAAGTACAACTACAAAAGCATTGCTTGATTTTTTGTTTTTTTTAAAGAGTAGTGACTCTTTAGCGACGAAAATGTTAGACAATATCACTTTTTTATGTTTACCGATGTTAAATCCCGATGGAGCGCAGGCGTACACTAGAGAAAATGCAAATGGTATTGATTTAAATAGGGATTCTCAACTTTTATCTCAGCCAGAAAGCAAGATTTTAAGACAAGTTTTTGAAACTTTTAAGCCCGATTATTGTTTTAATCTGCACGATCAAAGAACTATTTTTGGAGTAGACGATAGTGGTCAGCCTGCTACATTATCGTTCTTGGCTCCTTCTTATAATGATGCTCGTGAAATTAATGATTGTAGGTTAAAAGCAATTGATTTAATAGCAACTATAAATGAAGGTATGATGCACTATTTGCCAAGTCAAATAGGCAGGTTTGACGATTCCTTCAATATTAATTGTATTGGTGATACTTTTCAGTTTTTAGGAGTTCCTACGCTTTTATTTGAAGCTGGTCATTTCCCTAATGATTATGATCGAGAAATAGCACGAAAATTTGTCTTCATAGCTTTTGTTTTGGGTTTTAAAGCGCTAAGCGAAAACGATATAGTTAGCAACGGAATCGATAAATATTTGAATATTCCTCAAAATAAGGTCGTTTTTTATGATTTTATTTATAAAAATGTCATGATAAATTATGATGGTATCGAAAAAATAACGAATTTTGCCGCGCAATATAAAGAAGAAATTGTTGGTAATCAGCTGTTTTTTAATGCTTATTTTTCTAAAATAGACGACTTGGAAAACTATCATGGTCATTATGAGTATGATGCAAATGGTGCTAAATATTCTGACAGCACCGGGTTTTTGCCTATTTTGAATCAAAAAGCCGATTTTTGTTTAGATAATAACATAAAATTTGTTAATGGAATGATAAATATTTAATATTTTTCTCTTTTTATTGTTTTTATGTATAATTTTATGCTTTGTTAAAGCAGTTAATAATGTTAATTAGAGAGTTATGAGTAAATTTCGTTTAGATGAAGTAGATCACCAGATTTTAGATATGTTGATAGACAATACAAGGGTTCCTTTTACAGATATCGCAAAAAAACTATTGATATCAGCAGGAACGGTGCACGTTAGGGTAAAAAAAATGGAAGATGCAGGGATTATAATGGGTTCTTCACTTGTTCTTGATTATGATAAATTAGGGTATTCATTTATTGCTTATGTGGGTGTTTTTCTAAACAATACTTCTCAAACAAAATTTGTATTAGAACGTATTAATGAAATTCCATTTGTAACTGTAGCCTCTGTAACTACTGGTAAGTTTAATATTTTTTGCAAAATAAGAGCCAAAGACACTAAACACGCTAAGGATGTTATTTTTATGATTGATGATATTGATGGCGTTTACCGTACAGAAACTATGATTTCTCTTGAAGAAAGCATTAATGATAAGAAGCGCTTAATGCATACCATATTCAAAAACATGTAATTCTTGAATGCGCTGTAATTAAATACAACCTCAAGTTTATTCTTGGGGTTTTTTTATAAAAAATTAACTAAACCAACTTCATAAAACTATGTATACTTTACCCAAAATTGAACGTTTCAACCAGGACGTCTTATCTAAATACCATATTTATAACAGTGTTTTTATTACCTTGCCTTTTCACTCGATAGATAATACAGGAGCGTTATTGCCGCTTTTTACTGATATTTGTGATACTGGTTTTAAAAAACAAGAGACACCTAAAGAGATAGTAGATTTTTTTTCAGAGAGATATTTACATAATGCAACGGAACAAGGTAAAATAGATATCATGTTTCGGTTTATCCAATACATTGAACGTCAAATTGTACTTTTTGATGCTATTGAAGACGCTGCGTTCCCAGTTGTAAATAATATGGAAGGACTTGGTTCATTAAGGGATATAAAAGAAAAATCAGATTCAAAGGATAATGAAGAGGAATTAGTAGAATTCTTGGAGAATTTTAATGTTAGAACAGTTTTAACGGCTCATCCTACTCAATTTTATCCTGGAGCAGTGCTTGGAATAATTAATGATTTAACCGAAGCCATTCGTAAAAATGATCTTCTTGATATTAAACAATTATTAGCCCAATTAGGAAAAACTCCTTTTATTCAAAAAGAAAAACCTAGCCCATTTGATGAAGCAGTAAGTTTGATTTGGTTTCTAGAAAATGTTTTTTATCAAACCTCTGGTGAGATTGTCCAGTACTTGCAAAAAAATATCTTTAATTCTAATTCTATAAAAAATCCTTTAATAAAATTAGGGTTTTGGCCTGGGGGCGACCGTGATGGCAATCCATTTGTAACTACAGAGATTACTTTGAAAGTAGCTGAACGTTTAAGGACATCTATTTTAAAGTGTTATTATATCGAGATAAGAAATTTAAAAAGAAAGTTAACGTTCTCTGGTGTAGATACTTTGATTACGGAACTTGAACAAAAACTATATCGTTCTGTTTTTTATTCAAAAGGTGATATTTATATAACTCTTGAAGATTTCAACACTCAATTATTAAAAATTAAACAAATTATTATTGAGCAGCACCAATCACTATATTTGGATGAATTAGATGCTTTATTGATAAAATTGAATTTATTTGGTTTTCATTTTGCTACGCTAGACATTAGACAAAATAGTAAAATTCATGATGCTGTTTTTAGTGACATCGTGGATCACTGTCACCAAATTGAATCAACTACTTTTCCAAAAAACTACAAAAACCTTACTGAGAACGAAAAGATTGCAGTCCTAGAAACCGTTAGAGGAAATTTAGATCCAAAAGTATTTCAAAATGAAATTACACAATCTACATTAGAATCAATTAATGCTATTCGTGTTATACAATCAAATAATGGTGAATTTGGTGCAAACCGTTATATCATTAGTAACAATGAAAGTGCGCTGAATGTTTTGGAAACCATGGCTATGTTTCGTTTGAGTAATTGGGAAAATCCTACTGTTGATATTGTACCTCTTTTTGAATCAGTAGAGGATTTACAAAATGCTGATGTTATAATGGAAAAATTATATACCAATACCATTTATGCTGAGCATTTGAAAAACAGAAACAATAAGCAAACTATTATGTTAGGTTTTTCTGACGGAACAAAAGATGGTGGGTATTTAATGGCAAATTGGAGTATTTATAAAGCGAAGGAAATGCTTACGGAGATTTCTAGAAAATACAATATTAAAGTTATTTTCTTTGACGGTAGAGGTGGACCTCCAGCTCGTGGTGGAGGAAAAACACATAAATTCTATGCTTCGTTAGGACCTAATATTGAGAATAATGAAATTCAAGTTACTGTTCAAGGTCAGACAATAAGCTCTAATTTTGGAACGTTGGATTCCTGCCGATACAATTTAGAAAACTTGTTGAGTGCCGGAGTGAGTAACCAAGTTTTTGATCATAATCAAAACGAATTATCTATTAGCGATAAGGATATTCTAGATCAACTGGCAAATTTGGGGTACGAAAAATATTTAAGTTTTAAAAATCACCCTCATTTTATTCCTTATTTAGAGGAAATGAGTACGCTAAAATACTATGCTAAGACTAATATAGGGAGTCGACCAGCTAAGAGAAGTAAATCAGCTCAATTAGATTTTGCGGATTTACGAGCAATCCCTTTTGTAGGTTCTTGGAGTCAATTGAAGCAAAATGTACCTGGTTTTTTCGGAGTAGGTTCTGCATTAAAACACTTTGAAGATTCTAATCAATGGGATAAAGTACAAGATTTATATGACAATTCTTTGTTCTTTAAAACATTACTAGAAAACAGCATGATGGCACTGGCAAAATCGTTTTTTCCTTTAACAGCTTATATGAAAAAGGACCCCAAATTTGGACCTTTTTGGCAAATTATTTACGACGAATTTTTAGAAACAAAACGATTATTATTAAAAATTGCTGGTCATAAGGAATTAATGGAGAATTATCCTGATGGAAAAGCATCAATTCAAATAAGAGAGCGTATTGTATTGCCATTGTTAACAATACAACAATATGCACTGTTAAGAATAAATGAATTGAATAAAGAATCGAAACCAGACGAAGCTTTAATTAAGGTATACGAGAAAATAGTAACCCGTTCTTTATTTGGAAATACAAACGCCAGTAGAAACTCTGCTTAAACAATACAAATATGAAATCAACACAGTTACCAATTAATGAATATGCTCCCTTCTATGCTCCATATATTCAAGCTTTAGGAGAGGTAGATCTTATTGACGAATTAGAAATTTCATTACATGAGTTCATTAAATTTGTTCAAAACATTCCTATGGATAAGTTTGACTACAGGTATGCTGATGGAAAATGGGATATTAAAGAAATTATTCAGCATGTAATTGATACGGAGCGTATTTTTGCATATAGAGCCTTACGAATCTCTAGAAACGATCAAACGCCTTTACCTGGTTTTGATGAAAATACGTATGTAATCAATACTGAGGCTTCTAAAAGAAGCATTCAAGAATTGCTTACAGAATTATCTGCTGTTCGTCATTCTAATTTATTGTTTTTTAAAAGCTTAAGTTCAGATCAATTTACAAGAATTGGAACTGCATCTAACTCAGCAATATCAGTTAGAGCAATTGGATTCATTATGATTGGTCATCAAAAACATCATCAAAAAGTTTTTGAAGAAAGATATTTATAATGTATTAAAAAGCAGTTGACCAAATTTTAAGTTTGTTATCGAACGACATTGTATTTGCAGGACTCGTAGAAGGCATCACACAATACGTGATGCCTTTTATTTGTCCAAATTTCTTCAAAAAATACTTATGGCTCTCTTTTCCGTTGAACACAATTGTTTTTATTGATGGAAATTGGATAAATAAAGTCTCAAAATCATTCACTTTGTGATTTTTAATATGAATATCCAAACTTCCGTTTCTATCACAACTTTTTAAAACATCCCAAAGCCCAATATTATTTGCTTGAAGCACTTGAATTTTTTGTTCAAATTCTTCAGCTGCAGGAAAACTATCTAATAGCGTAAACATTATTTTCCAAAAATGATTTCTTTTATTTCCATAATATTCTTGCTTTTCTAATGAAGCTATTCCTGGCATAGTTCCTAGAATTAAAATTTTAGTTTGTGCATTTACAAAAGGAGGGAATGAATGAATCATATAAAATTTTATAGAACTGAATTTTCTTTTTCTAAAATTGCCAATCCTAATCTGATTTTACCATAATCTATTTTTTCTTCAAAGTAATCAAAATAAGGTTTTAATGTACTTGGTGCTTCAAGTTTGGTTTTGGCCACCGAAATTTCTATAACTTCATCATCAGATATAAATGGAGTTAAATCAATGTTTTTACCGTCAACAAAAAGTTTTGCTAGATGCGACATAATCGTGCTTAAACCTAGTTTTCTTTTTTGAGCAATTTCTTCAACTGATAATCCTTGTTGATACAGATCAAAAGTTTCTTTATATGTTGTAGCCTCTTTTTTCTTTTTAACACCTTTGGATTTTTGAAAATCAAGTATTGCTTGTATAAAAGCAGACCCGTATTTTTCTAATTTAGCTTTACCCACACCATCTATGGCTAGTAATTCATTTTCACTGGTAGGTCTTTCGGTTTCCATTTGGCGTAAAGCCGCATCACTAAAAATGACATACGCAGGAACTGATTCTTCTTTAGAAATTTCGTAACGCAATTTCCTTAAATTTTCAAAAAGAGAATTTGCTACTGTTTTACTTTTACTTACTTTAGTTTCTTGTTTTTCTACATTTAATTTTTGAACAGCCGTTAATTGGACCTTTTCATTATCGAATAAAACTTTTTTTGCCAAAGTGGTAAGTCTAATCTTGTTCTGTCTATGAAATGCAATTTCACAATAGCCCAAATTGATTAGCTGAATTAGGTATTGGTTCCAATCGTACCAAGATTGATCAGCACCTACGCCATAGGTTTTCAAATTTTGATATTCTTTTTCAAAAATATAAGCATTTTTAGATCCTCTTAAAAAATCAATAATTACAGGTAAAGGCTCTAGTTCTTGCAATCGAACGATAGCTGAAAGAGCTTTTTGAGCCAGAACTGTTCCGTCAAAAAATAATGGTGGATTTTTACAAATATCGCAATTTCCACAATTTTCGGATACTAATTCACCAAAATAGGATAAGAGTATTTTTCTTCGGCAGCTTAGTGCATCGGCATATTGCTTCATACGTTCCAGTTTTGCCAATTGTACTTCAGCGTTTAATCCTTGTGATGCAAATTTTTGAAGCTGAATAACATCTCCGTAACTCTCAAACATAATTGTTTCTGATGGCAAACCATCTCTACCTGCACGACCAATTTCTTGATAATAGCCTTCAATGTTTTTAGGTAAATTGTAGTGAATAACCCAGCGAACATTTGATTTATCAATCCCCATTCCAAAAGCAACAGTAGCACAAATGATATTACAATCATCATTTATAAATTCATCTTGGGTTTTTGAACGAACGCTACTATCTAAACCAGCATGATATGCTTTTGCATTGATGCTATTTTTTTGAAGTTTTTCGGCAAGTTCCTCGGTTGTTTTCCTGCTCAAGCAGTATATTATTCCCGCTTCATTTGGTTTATTTTGAATAAATTCTATTATTTGCTGCACTCGATCTAGTGCGGGACGCACCTCTAAGCTTAAATTTTTCCTATCAAAAGAAGCAACAAACAATTTCGGATTTTTTAAATTTAATTGATTGCTTATATCTTTGCGAGTTGCTTTGTCGGCTGTGGCGGTCAACGCCAAGATAGGAGTAGAGGGAAACCTGTTTTTTAAATAACCCAAATTGGTATATGCAGGTCTAAAGTCATGTCCCCATGATGAAATACAATGCGCTTCATCAATTGCAATTAAACTAATAGTTAACGTGTTAAAGAGATTATCTAAAAAAGACAAGCTTTCAGGCGCAACATAAACTAGTTTGATAGTATTTGATTGTAAACGTTCCGTATAAAAATTTCTTTCACTTTCTGTTTGACTACTATTGATAAAGCAAGCTTCAATTCCATTCGCTTTTAAACTATCCACTTGATCTTTCATCAAAGCTATCAGAGGTGAGATGACAATTGTAATCCCTGGAAAAAGTAAAGCAGGTAATTGAAAACAAATTGATTTTCCGCCACCTGTGGGCATAATTGCTAGCGTATCTTGTCCTGAAAGAATGCTGTTAATTATGTCTTCTTGATTTGGTCTAAATTTTTCAAATCCAAAACTTTCTTTTAGTTTAGCGTGTAATACAGCTTGGGTCATTTGTTAAAATAGTTACATTCTTATAAGTAATAAAAAAAGGAACTCTATTATGAGTTCCTTTTGTATCAATAGGTAGAAAATTTGAGTTAATTAATCTTCCTCTTCTTCATCATCGTCTGCGTAATCTTTTGAATCAACGTCGTCTTCATCTTCATCATCACCTAAATCAGTATCTGGCTTGTCAATTACTTCGTCATCATCATCGTCATCAATGTCGTCATCTAGGTCTAAACCTTTAATTGGTTCTACCACGTCATCAATCATTATTTCATCATCTTCATCGTAGTTTTCAATTCTATCAGCTAGTTTAGTACTTACTTTTACTAAATAAATGGTATCTTCAGTTCGAACTTCCACTGCTTCCACTAATTCATTTTTGGCGTTTCTAAAACTAATAACGTTTGAATCATCATAACCATCTGGAAATTTATCAACAAGAAGGTTTAAAATTTCATTCGTAAGTTTTGCGTAATCAACAATTACTCTTTTCATAAATGTATATTATAGATCTAATAAATAAGCGAATATTAATGGGGCAACAATAGTTGCATCAGACTCAATAATAAATTTTGGTGTTTTAATATCTAGCTTACCCCAAGTAATTTTTTCATTTGGTACTGCTCCTGAATAAGAACCATAACTTGTAGTTGAATCAGAAATTTGACAGAAATAGCTCCAAAATGGAACATCATGCATTTCCATATCCTGATACAACATTGGTACAACGCATATAGGGAAATCTCCCGCAATACCTCCACCAATTTGAAAAAATCCAATTCCATTTGAACTGTTTTTTGGGTACCAATCTGAAAGGTAAACCATATATTCAATTCCAGATTTCATGGTAGATGCTTTTAAATCTCCTTTTATGACATATGAAGCAAAAATGTTACCCATGGTACTATCTTCCCATCCTGGAACTATAATTGGTAAGTTTTTTTCGGCAGCGGCATACATCCAACTGTCTTTAAGGTCAATTTCATAGTACTCTTCTAAGACTCCAGAAAGTAACATTTTATACATGAATTCATGCGGAAAATAGCGCTCTCCTTTATCATCAGCATCTTTCCAAATTTTGTAAATATGCTTTTGTAAGCGTCTAAAAGCCTCATGTTCAGGAATGCATGTATCTGTCACACGATTTAAACCACGCTCTAAAAGATCCCATTCATCTTGAGGTGTTAAATCACGGTAATTTGGAACTCTTTCGTAATGAGAGTGAGCAACAAGATTCATGATATCTTCCTCTAGATTTGCTCCAGTACACGATATAATATGTACTTTATCTTGGCGAATAATTTCAGAGAATATCTTTCCAATCTCAGCAGTACTCATAGCTCCAGCCATACTTACCATCATTTTTGCACCATTTGCTAATTGGTCTTCATATGCCTTTGCGGCGTCAACTAAAGATGCAGAGTTGAAATGCAAATAATGCTTTTCGATAAACTGACTGATTGGTCCTTTACTCATTTTTATATAAATTTTAAAATCTTTTTTTTTATTTTATGTTAAAATCATCTCAAATTTAACATTTTTTTGGATTATTCACTTATTTAGAAAGAATTATTTTCGATCGTAACCTAAAATTTTTAAAACATCTTGAGATGTTTGTTGTTCTGAGAAAACTTCTGTTGCTAGAATACCATTTTCATCTCTATCAATTAAGATATGTTTAGGTTGCGGAATCAAACAGTGATGTAAACCACCATAACCTCCAATAGTTTCTTGATAAGCTCCGGTATTAAAAAACCCGATATACAATGGTTTTTCTTTGTTGTATTTAGGTAAATAAATGGCATTCATATTTTGTTCAGAGTTGTAATAATCATCACTATCACAAGTCATTCCACCTAACAGTACCCGTTCATAAGTGTCATTCCAACGGTTCACTGCAAGCATAATAAACCTTTTGTTTATGGCCCAAGTATCTGGCAAAGTGGTGATAAATGATGAATCAATCATATTCCACTTTTCTCTATCATTCTGTTGTTTTTGATATAAAACTTGATAGATTGCACCACCGCTTTCTCCTACTGTAAACGATCCAAATTCAGTAAAAATATTTGGCACATCAACTTCAGCTTCATCACAAGCAATTTTTATTTGATTAATGATTTCATCAATCATATATTGGTAATCATATTCAAAAGCTAATGAGTTTTTTATTGGAAAACCTCCACCGATATTTAATCCATCAAGTGTAGGACATTCTTTTTTGAGCGCTACATAAACCTTAATACATTTTACTAATTCATTCCAGTAATATGCATTATCATTGATTCCTGTATTAATAAAAAAGTGCAACATTTTCAGTTCCAATTTTTTATTTTCTTTAATTTCCTTTTTGTAAAAGGGAACGATATTTTTGTACCCAATGCCAAGTCTTGAGGTATAAAACTCAAATTTAGGTTCTTCTTCAGCAGCAATACGAATACCTATTTTGAACTTATTTTTAATTTGACCTTGTAACAAGTCTAACTCCTCAAAATTGTCAATTATTGGTATTGTATTTTTATGTCCGTTATTAATTAAACGAGCAATATTTTCTATGTATTGATCTCTTTTAAAACCATTACAAATTACATAGGTACTTTTGTTTATTTTGCCTTTCTCCATTAAATTTTCAACAATGTTAATGTCAAAAGCTGAAGAGGTTTCTATGTGAATGTTATTCTTGAAAGCCTCATTCATAATGTATTCAAAATGAGAACTTTTAGTACAATAGCAATAGTAATATTTTGCCTCATACTTGTTTTTTTCCATTGATTTTCTAAACCAGCTTTTTGCTTTGCTAATGTTATTAGAAATTTGAGGCAAATAGGTAAATTTTAAAGGCGTACCGTATTGCTCTACTAATTTCATTAAATCAATATTATGAAAAAGTAGGTGGTCTTTATTTAGTGTAAATTCTTCTTGAGGAAAATAGTATGTTTGATTTATTAAATCAGAATATTTAGTATTCATGGATGTGGGTTTTGTAGATTAAATATTTAAAAAAAATAGTGTAATCTATCATTCAAACCCTAATATTAGCATACACAATTTGAAGTTTCTCAGTTTCTGATTTCATGTATTGAAAAACATCAAAACTAAAATTTCCCTTAATAGAATAAAAACGCTTTAACATCCTTAAAAAGGACATTTTGTTACTGTTTTTATTAGAGCAATACTTGAATTTGTTTCGGCTTTTTTTCATTGCTGCAAATGTAAAAAATAATATATACGTAATGCAATCCTTTTTTATAAAAAAATATTTAGGATTTATAATCCTGAAAGGCTTGAAGAATCATTTCATTTTCAACCAATTGATTTATTTTAATTTTACCAATGCCTTCAATTAAGGCAAATTGTATCTCGCCGTATTCATTTTTTTTGTCATGTACAAGTAATTCAAGGATGGGATCGATGTCTTTTTGATCAAATACAATATCTTCGTAAATGTGTTTGATACTTGTCTTTATTTGAGAATATTCATCTGTTTTCAACAGCCCTTTTTGCCATGATAGATAGCTTTCTAAAATCATTCCAGCTGCTATTGCCTCACCGTGTAGTAGTGTTTTTTTTAATTCATTCTCTAGAAAATAGCTTTCAATTGCATGACCTAATGTGTGTCCAAAATTAAGAGACTTTCGAATATTATTTTCTGTTGGGTCTTGCATTACAATTTCATTTTTGATTTCAACAGATCGATATATGAGTTTGTCAAAGTCAGCAAAATCAAAGGCATCAAGATTGGTGAATGTTTTCCAATACGTTGCATCATAAATTAAGCCATGTTTGAGCATTTCAGCAAGACCAGAGCGCATTTCGTTTTGTGGCACTGTTTCTAAGTATTGCGTGTCTATCAATACCATTTTAGGAACATTAATAACCCCAATTTGGTTTTTTAAATTACCAAGATCAACGCCGTTTTTACCTCCCACAGAGGCATCAACCATAGACAGTAGTGTAGTAGGAATGTGAATAAATTCAATACCTCTCTTAAAAGTAGACGCAATAAATCCGCCTAAATCAGTTACAACACCACCACCTAAATTAAGAACTAGTGATTTTCTATCGGCTTTTAATTCCGTAAGGACATTCCATATTTGAACACATGTTTCGATATTTTTATTTTCCTCTCCGCATTCAAATTCAATGATTTCGATCGTTAAATCGGTTTCAAGATTTGGTAAAAAAATAGGCAAGCAATGTTCATTTGTATTACTATCTACAATAATAAAAATATTAGAAAACTTATTACTAGCGATATATTCATTTAGTGCAACGTATGCATTTTCATTAAAGTATATGGGATAATTATTGGCTTGTATGGTTTGCATTTTTATTTTTATTTATAAAGTTTATTAAATAGGTTTGTTGCGGGTCATTTTTATTAGCTGTTATATTCATGCACTTGCAATAATTTATTTTATCGTGTATTTCCTAAAAAAATCCTGACAGCAAATATTCGGTTTTAAAATCATTACGTGTTGGTTCGTTTATAATTTTAAACAAATAACCTGTAGCAGTTTACTTCTTATTTAATCCATCGAAAATAAAAACCGCTATCTGTACTCCATTGTATTCTGCTTGTTCTAACGGAGCAGCTGATTTTTTTATGTTTTTTTGGCATGCGTGAGTATTTACTAAAAAGTTTTTTGATTTTAAAAATTGCCCTAGTATCATTATTTAGTGGGGTCATTCCGGCTAATTATAGTGAGAATTAGCTTAATGTCGAAAGCCATGTTTAAGCTTTACTATGCCTTGACCTCATTTCAAAAAAAAAAACATCCCAATTTCACTGTCTTAATTAGATTGTTGTTTGATATTTTCGCATCTTTTTTACATCTTATTTTGAAGTGTCAAATGTATAAATTTATCAATTCTTAAATTATTTAATATTTTAAAAAAGTTCATATTGCATTTTTCTTTTTTTTGGCATCAAATTTTATAAAAATATTCAAAGTCTGCCTATATTTGTATAAAATTAAAACAGATAATGGAAAAGATATTTGATAATACACAAGTTGCCTTTGCATTAAAAAGCGATACAGAACTTGATCGTGCTTACTTTTTATTCAAAATGATAGCTAATCAACCTCTTGTTAGAATAGGAACTGCAGTTACCAATTTTGCAATCAAAGCAAATTTACCAGTAGAAGGATTAATAAGAGCTACGGTTTTTGATCATTTTTGCGGTGGTATCAATGAAATGGACTGTCTTACCGTTGTAGATAAAATGTTTACTAAAGGCGTGACTTCTGTATTGGATTATTCAGTAGAAGGAAAAGAAGAAGAAGATCAGTTTGATGCTGCTTTGAAGATGACATTAAAAACAATTGATTTTGCTAAGAAAAGAGATGCAATTCCTTTTGCCGTTTTTAAACCAACAGGTTTTGGACGATTTGAATTGTATGAAAAGCTAGGTAATAATGAAAAATTAAATGAAGAAGAACAAATTGAATGGAATAGAGTGGTAGCTCGATTTGATTTGGTTTGTAAAGAAGCTCATGAAAAAAATGTGTCACTATTAATAGATGGTGAAGAAAGTTGGATGCAAGATGCTGCCGATGATCTTGTGACTCAAATGATGCGCAAATACAATAAAGAAAAAGCAATTGTTTTTAATACTTTGCAAATGTACCGTTGGGACAGATTGGATTATCTGAAAAAATTACATGAGCAAGCTAAAAATGAAGGATTTCATATAGGTATGAAAATAGTTCGTGGTGCGTATATGGAGAAAGAAAATGTACGTGCTCAAGAAAAAGGGTATCCTACACCTATTTGTGTCTCTAAAGAAGCTACGGATATTAATTATGATGCGGCCATTAGTTACATGACTGAAAACTTAGATATGATGTCAATATTTGCTGGCACTCACAATGAGTCAAGTACGTATACACTTATGAATTTAATGCTTGAAAAAGGGATTAAATCAAATGATAATAGAATATGGTTCGGGCAATTGTACGGTATGAGTGATAATATCAGTTATAATCTGGCTAATTCAGGCTATAATGTTTCTAAATATTTACCTTTTGGTCCTGTAAGAGATGTTATGCCTTATTTAATACGTCGCGCAGAAGAAAACACATCAGTAGCCGGTCAAACAAGCCGAGAGTTAATGATGATTAAAGCGGAAAGAAATAGAAGAAAAGGAAAATAATAAAACCAAAAAACTCCAATTTGTTATCAAATTGGAGTTTTTTTTTGGTTCTAAAAATAATTTAAGAATTACTAAACTGAAGATTGCTTAAATTTTTATAAATTCCATTTTCAAGAACAATTAAATCTTGATGTGTTCCTTTTTCAGCAATTATACCATTATCTAAAACTAATATTTGATCTGCAGAACGAATGGTAGAAAGCCTATGTGCTATAATAATACTGGTTCTACCCTCCATTAAAATTTCAAGAGCTTCTTGAACTAATTTTTCACTTTCACTATCAAGAGCTGATGTTGCTTCATCTAGGATTAAAATACTAGGATTTTTTAATAAAGCTCTAGCAATTGCAATGCGTTGACGTTGTCCGCCTGAAAGTTTTATTCCTCTTTCACCTACTATTGTTTCAAATTTTTCTGGAAAACTTTCTATAAATTGATATGCATTAGCTTGTTTTGCTGCCACTAAAATTTCTTGGTCCGTTGCATTTGGTTTTCCGTAAGCAATATTCTCTTTAATAGTTCCTCCGAAAAGAATAACATCTTGAGGAACAATACTCATATTTCCTCTCAAGTTTTCAAGATCATAATCATAAATGTTTTTTCCATCAATTAAAACTTCACCGCCGTCAATATTGTAAAAACGAAGCAGGAGCGAAGCTATTGTAGATTTACCTGTTCCACTAGGTCCTACAATTGCTATTTTTTGACCAAAACTTGCCGAAAAATTCACGTTTTTTAATACTTTTATTTCTTTCCTTGACGGATAACTAAAGGCTACGTTTCTGAACTCTACTGTACCCTCAATTTTTTGAATCGCAGCAATTGCTTCAGCTGAATTTATTTTTTCTGGAGTTTCATCAAGTAGTTCAAACACGCGCTCCGTTGCTCCAATTGCTTTTTGAATTTGTGCATAAAGCTCTGCTATACCACCAAAAGAAGCGCCTACAAAGGTGGAGTATAAAACAAATGAAATCAATTGCCCCACGCTCATTTCGCCACTAATACTCAATTGAACACCATACCATACTACTGCCACAATAGCCCCAAAAAGGCAGAAGATAATAAAGGAAGCAAAATATCCACGGTATTTACCGCCCTTAATAGCAATTGAAACAACTTCTTTAATTTTTAAATTGTAACGAGCAATTTCATACCATTCATTTGCAAAAGCTTTTACAATACTAATTCCCTGCATTGTTTCCTCTACAATAACTTGACTTTCTGCTACTTTATCCTGAACGTTTTTAGAATATTTTCTGATAAATCTACCAAATACAACAGCTGCAATTGCAACCAGCGGTACAACTGATAACATCAAAAGGGTAAGTTTTATACTTTCATTGGCCAATAGAAGAACTCCTCCAACAATTAAGATAAACTGGCGTAAAAATTCAGCAATGGTTGATGTAAGTGTATCTTGTATTTGTGTAATATCAGAGCTAATTCGGCTGTTAAGTTCACCTACACGTTTTTGCGAAAAGAAAGACATGGGTAATTTAACCAAATTAGAATATAATGCCAGTCTTAGATTTGCAAGTGTGTTCTCGGTAAAATTCACAAATAAGGACAATCTGAAAAATGAAAAAATAGATTGAAGAAATAAGATCACAAGTAATCCTCCTGCAATTAGATTTGCTTGGTCGTTGTCTTTATTCTTCACACAATCAATCAGCATCCCCATTAACTTAGGAAATGCCAAAGCTGTACCTCCTGTAAAAACTAAAAAAAGTAAACCTACATAAAACTTCCATTGATGTTTCCCCGCAAAGCGAAAAATTACAGTTGCTTTTTGTAAGGATGATGCCGTAATTTTTGATTTTGGTAAATCGTTTTCTTTGAACCTAGCCATTGATATTTGTTTATACTGCAAATGTAGAACTATCATATATCAATACAAAAAATATATGTAGTTTTGCTTTGTATTCAAATAACTGTATATCAAATTATTATGTTTTAATTCGATTTTTTTTTTAAATTTTTTGCAAAAAGGGCTTGCAGAATCAAATTCTAAGCCTATATTTGCACTCGCAATCAGGTAATGATAGCAACCTAGTAAAATAGGGCGATTAGCTCAGCTGGTTCAGAGCACCTCGTTTACACCGAGGGGGTCGGGGGTTCGAACCCCTCATCGCCCACAAGACTTCTCAAGAAATTGAGAAGTTTTTTTTTGTCCTTTTTTTAATTAATAAGGTAATGTGGGATCAAGTTCAAAAGTTGGGGATTATGCAAAAAGATTAGATAATCTAAATCTGAAGAAATCTAAATCCCTTCTGTTCTAAACTAGGATAAGCTATGTTTCAAGTATTGTAATAGGAATTCAAGGACGGACTCAATCAGTATTTAGCTTTTGCTAACACTACTGTAAATACAGTAAAGAACGTCTTTGATCTTAATAACTCAAACCAAGAAAATGCGATGCCTTATTTTAAGTAAGCCTCTACACAATGAACAGCAAGACCATATATAAAGCTTCTTTCTTGAGTTAAATAGAAAAAGGGATTAAGTACGAATGACTTAATCCCTTTTTATCGTTTACTTAAAGTTGATAGAGAGCGAATTCACACAATATCTTTGACCTGTTTTTGTAGGGCCATCATTAAATACATGTCCTAAATGACTGCCGCAAGTGGCGCATAAAATTTCAGTACGTTTCATTCCGTGAGATACATCATCAATATACTGTACTTTGCCGGGTATTGATTCATCAAAAGAAGGCCATCCGCAATGTGCATCAAATTTTGTATTGCTTTCAAATAAACTTTCATTGCAAGCTCCACAGGTATAGGTTCCTTTTTCAAAGTGCAAATTGAACGTTCCTGTATGTGGATATTCGGTGCCTTTGAGACGTAAAATTCGATATCTATCTTCTCCCAAAAGCGCTTTCCATTCTTCTTCTGTTTTTTCTATTGGATATTTCATGTTATAAGTAGTTTGTAAATTTATTTTTCTAAAAAATCTATTGTTGCTTCAATTACTTTTGAGTTTCCTAATATTTTTCGGTGTCCAAGACCGTTTGTTACCATTAATTCTCCTTTTTTTAAATGATTGTGAATGTTCTTTGCAGCAGTTACTGGAACTTCTGGATCATCTTCATCATGAATTACTAGAACAGGTATATGTACTTCCTTTGCTGCATGAGATGCCGAATAATTATTCATATCATCCTTGTATTTTTCTTCAAAATGAGCGCGTAATGAAATAGCTATTTTTGGGTCTAGTTTTAGTTTAGCAATAAAGTCATTTATAATATCTGACACAACATCACCGCTACCAATAATAATTGCTTTATTGACTTTGATTCCATTTTTAATAGCGTTTAGTACTGCCATTCCTCCTAATGAATGACCAACAATACCGTCAAACGGACCATGTATTTTATCAATTTCAACTATTGATGCTATAAAGTCCGTCATCACTGCTGATGAGCCTTGGGATTTTCCATGTGCAGGTGCGTCAAAACTAATTGTTTGATAATTTTTTTGCAAAAGAGCATCTGCTATTTTAAATAGTTGTGTTCCACGACCAGCCCAACCGTGCACAAGTAGTATTTTTCTTTCGCTATTGCCATATTTATAGAGGAAAATTTCTTTGTTAATTGCAGGAACGTATAATTTACTTTTTAAACTTTTACTTTCCATTGTGAGTTCTCTTTTGGGAACCTTATATTTTGTGGGTGTAGTGAATAGTTTTGCAGTAAATAGGGTCACTAATTTTGAAGAGAAAAAAGCGATTAATTTGCTTGTATGTAAAATTATCTTGGGAATTTTTAAGGATTGTGTATGAACGGTACTCTTTTTTGTCATTATACTAAATTTGCGTTAGGATTATTTTTTTGTAATTTTTTTACTAAATTTAGAAAAATATAAAAGTACTTTTTTTTACACCTTTAAAAGATATTTAAATGTTTTTTTAACAAAAAGTATTTTTTTGAAACACAGTTTAAATTCATGGAGTTATTTCATATTAGTGCAGAATGTTTTCCCGTTGCAAAAGTTGGTGGTCTTGCCGATGTTGTTGGGGCATTACCTAAGTATCAAGCTAAAGCAGGTCATGAGGTTCGGGTTATAATCCCTGAATATGATGTGGTTTTTATAAATGAAAATGCATTTGAAACGGTTTTTAATGGAAATGTATCTTTAGGTAATTTAAATTTTCCTTTTAGTGTTCACAAAGAAGCAACTAATAAATTAGGATTTGAATTGTATTTGATTGCCATACCTGAATTATTTGATAGGAAGCAAGTATATGGTTTTCAAGATGATATTGAACGCTTTTTGGCATTTCAGATAGCTGCTTTAGATTTTATTTCAAATAGAGATACAATTCCAGATATTATCAATTGCCATGACCATCATACAGGTTTAATTCCGTTTATGATGTTGTATAGCTTTAAATATGAAAAACTCCGAGCAGTTCCCACCGTGATTACAATTCATAATGGCTTGTATCAAGGGCAATTTGGATTCGAAAAAATGAATTACATTCCAGAGTTTGATTTGATTCATAAAAACATTTTAGAATGGGATAATTGTATTAATTCATTGGCTGTAGCCGTAAAATGTGCAGGTGGAGTTACAACCGTTTCTCCTAGTTATTTAGACGAAATAAATGGTTTTGCCAATGGATTAGAATCGCTGTTTCAAAATGTACGGTACAAGTCCAAAGGAATTTTGAACGGAATAGATGTAGAGATTTGGAATCCTCTGACGGATGAAATGATAGAAAGGAATTATGCAATGGCTGACTTTGAAATGGGGAAAATGACCAATAAAGAAAAGCTTTGTTTGCTCTTTAATCTTGACTCCACAAAACCGCTTTTTAGTTTTATTGGACGATTATTTGATGAAAAAGGAGGTGATTTATTACCAGATGCAGCCTACTATGCTTTAAATGAACACGCTAAAGAAATCAATATTTTTGTTTTAGGGTCAGGAAACGAAGTTATAGAGGACAAATTAAAAAATCTTATTCCGGAATTTAAAGGTAATTTTAATGCCAGTATTGGTTACAATGAAGCCCTAGCCCATTTAGTTTATGCAGGTTCTGATTTTATGTTAATGCCATCAAGAGTGGAGCCTTGTGGACTGAATCAAATGTATGCTATGCGTTACGGGACAATTCCAATTGTGAGAAGAACAGGAGGATTAAGAGATACGGTAATTGATTTTGGTGATGATGGAAACGGTATTTGTCATGATCAGGCATCTGTTGTGGATATTTGTTATTCAATACGGCGTGCAAAACAGCTTTTTCAAGACAAAGAAGCAATTAACGAAGTTATTGAGAGAGGAATGAAAACAGACAATTCGTGGGAACGTGTCTGTCAAGAATATTTAGAAATGTACAATGCTATAATTGACAAAAAATGAACGCTAAAAAGAAAAATGTTATTGCAATTATTTTAGGTGGTGGACAAGGTTCCAGATTATATCCTTTAACAGAGTCGAGATCTAAACCTGCTGTGCCCATTGGAGGGAAGTATAGATTGGTAGATATTCCTATTTCAAATTGTATGAATTCAGATATTTATAGAATATTTGTATTGACTCAATTCAATTCGGCGTCCTTAAATGCTCACATAAAAAACACCTATAACTTTAGCATTTTTAGTCATTCTTTTGTTGACATATTGGCTGCGGAGCAAACTCCAGATAACCCAACTTGGTTTCAAGGCACTGCAGATGCTGTAAGACAATGTATGCCCCATTTTTTAAATCATGAGTTTGATTATGCATTGATTCTTTCTGGAGATCAATTGTATCAAATGGACTTTAATGAGATGGTTGAAGAACATATCAAACGACAAGCCGATATTACCATTGCAACTTTACCAGTTAATGCAAAAGATGCACCCGAATTTGGTATCCTTAAAACTAATTCTGAAAGTTGTATTGAATCTTTTATTGAAAAACCGGCTAAAGAATTATTGCCAGATTGGGAATCAGATGTAAGTGACCAAATGAAACAGGAGGGTAAGCATTACCTAGCCTCAATGGGTATTTATATCTTTAACAAAGATTTGTTAGTAGACATCATGTCTAATAAAGAAACAAAGGATTTTGGTAAAGAAATTATTCCCCAAGCAGTGGGCAGTAAAAAAATACTAAGTTATCAATATGAAGGATATTGGACTGATATTGGAAATATTGATTCTTTCTTTGAAGCAAATATTGGCTTAACCGAGGATTTACCAAAGTTTAATTTATTTGATGATACCAATAAGATTTTTACAAGACCGAGACTTTTGCCTCCTTCTAAATTTCAAAAGACCATGGTTGAACGTTCTTTGATATCTGAAGGTTGTATTTTGAACGCCAAAGAAATAAACAATTCTGTTATAGGAATTCGTTCAAGAATAGGTACTGGAACAATTATTCAGAATTGTTATATTATGGGAAATGATTTTTATCAAAACATTGATGAGATGGATCATGACATTACCAATGGAAAACTATTAGTAGGAATTGGTGAGCGTTGCTACATCAATAATGCAATAGTAGATAAAAATTGTAGGATAGGGAATGATGTTCACATAAACGGAGGAAGTCATCTAGCTGATTTCTCTGCAGATTTATATGCCATTAAAGATGGTATTGTCGTAATAAAAAAAGGAGCCGTATTACCAGATAATTTTAGTATTAAATAATTTAAATAGTACATCATTTAAATGTGCACAAATCCTATATGAATACTGTTATCACACACTCTCTTTTTACTGATTTTGATATTGACTTGTTCAAAGCGGGCAAGCATTTTAGACTTTATGAAAAACTAGGTGCACACATTTTGTCTGTGAACGGAGTGCAAGGGGTTTACTTTGCAGTTTGGGCACCATCGGCAAGTTCTGTTTCTGTAGTGGGCGATTTTAATTTTTGGCAACAAAATGAACATTTGTTGAACGTAAGATGGGATTCATCAGGAATTTGGGAAGGATTTATTCCTAATATTGAAAAAGGTGCCATTTACAAGTACAAAATTCAATCTAATATTGATGGTATTATCACTGAGAAAGCAGATCCTTTTGCTTTTTTTTGTGAGCAACCGCCAAAAACAGCCTCTGTTGTATGGGATCTTGATTACGATTGGAACGATGCAAAATGGATGCAAAACAGAAAAGAAAGTAATAGTTTAAACAAACCTATTTCTGTTTACGAGATGCATTTAGGGTCTTGGAAACGTCACGTTGAGGATAATAGTTTTCTTTCGTATCAAGAATTAGCACTTGATTTAGTTCAATATCTCAAAGAAACGGGGTTTACTCATGTAGAATTTATGCCTATAATGGAATATCCTTACGATCCATCTTGGGGATATCAGTTAGTAGGATATTTTGCTCCAACATCAAGATTTGGAAACCCTCAAGATCTCATGTATTTGATAGATAAATTACATCAAGAGGGAATAGGAGTGATTCTGGATTGGGTGCCATCTCATTTTCCAGATGATGCGCATGGTTTAGGATATTTTGATGGTTCTAATCTTTTTGAACATCCAGATCGAAGAAAAGGCTATCATCCAGATTGGAAAAGTTTGGTATTTAATTACGGACGCAATGAAGTTCGTTCCTTTTTGATCAGTAACGCATTGTTTTGGTTACAGCATTACCATGCAGATGGATTGCGTGTAGATGCAGTGGCGTCGATGTTGTATTTAGATTATTCTCGAAAAGAAGGAGAGTGGGAGCCCAACATTTACGGAGGTCGGGAAAATCTGGATACAATTAGTTTTCTTAAAGAGTTTAATGAAGCAGTTTATCTTAATTATGAAGGTGTTCAAACCATTGCAGAGGAAAGTACATCGTTTCCAATGGTTTCAAGACCTACCTCAATAGGTGGTTTAGGTTTTGGTATGAAATGGATGATGGGTTGGATGCATGATACCTTGGACTATTTTAAAAAAGATACTATCTATAGAAAATACCATCAAAATGAATTGTCATTCTCCATGACATATGCCTTTACAGAAAATTTTATGTTACCACTATCACATGATGAAGTGGTTTATGGCAAAAAATCTATTTTAGGAAGAATGCCCGGTGATGAGTGGCAAAAATTTGCAAATCTTAGACTTTTATATGCCTATATGTTCATGCATCCAGGTACCAAGCTCCTGTTTATGGGCGGTGAATTTGGTCAAAGTAGCGAATGGAATTTTGAAAAAAGCTTAGATTGGCATTTACTTGAATTTTCTTTTCACAAAGGAATTAAAAAGATTATTACAGATTTGAATGCATTGTATAAATCACAACCTGCATTATATGAAAAACAATTTAGTCCTGATGGTTTTGAATGGATTAATTATTCAGATCATCAAAATGCAGTTTTTTCATTTATAAGAAAAGGAAATAATCAAGAAGATGATTTAGTTGTTGTGTGTAATTTTACGCCAGTGGTTAGAGAAAACTATAGTATTGGTATTCCAAAGCCAGGATCTTTAAATTCAATTTTTAATAGTGACGACTTGATTTATGGAGGTAGTGGTGTGCAAAACTCAAACAGGATGTTAATTCAAAATATTCCTTATGATGGTAAAGATTATTCAGTTGCTTTGACTCTTCCTCCATTGAGTGTTATTACTTTCCAGATTGAATAAATATTGATGTACAAATTTTCATTTTTATTTAAAAAACGGATAGCGCATATCAAGAATCATATATAACGTTTTCGTTAATAAATATCAGGTTTTAAATAGATTACGTTCGTTTTTTGTATGTTTGATTTTTAAAAACAAGTCTAAATAAATACCATACCACATGATTACAAATACAGAACTAGAGTATAAAGGAGACATGTATCCTAAAAGAATAGTATCGTTTGAACATGATGTTGATTCTGTTTTTTTTCACACATCCAACAGTGTTATTCTAAAAGTAACAGTATTAAGGGATAGTTTAATACGTTTTAGGTTTACCACCAAAGGCTATTTTAGCAATGATTTTTCGTATGCTATTGATAAAAGCCATTCGCATGGGTATAATTTTCTTGAGGTAAGTGAACATGAAGAGTTTTACCAAATAAAAACAAGCAAAGTTAAATGTAGGATTGAAAAATCAGACATGAGACTTTCTATTTATGACTTAGAAGATACAATTATTCTCGTGGACGAACTAGGATTTCACTGGGAAGAAAGTTATGAATATGGTGGGAACATTGTAAAAATGAGTAAGTCCTCAAAAGACGGCGAATGTTTTTACGGTTTAGGTGATAAAGCCACTCAAATGAATCTTAAAGGAAAACGTATTGAAAATTTTGCAACAGATCAATATGCATTTCAAAAAGATCAAGAACCACTTTATAAAGTAGTTCCGTTTTACATAGGTTTACACAACAAAAAATCATACGGAATTTTCTTTGACAATACTTTTAGAACATTTTTTGATTTTTGTCATGAACGTCGTAACGTAACTAGTTATTGGGCCGAAGGTGGAGAGATGAATTATTATTTTATTTACGGTCCACAAATGCAAGATGTGGTAACAACTTACACGGATTTAACAGGTAAGCCAGAATTACCACCTTTATGGGCATTAGGTTACCACCAATGCAAATGGAGTTACTATCCCGAGAGTAATTTAAAAGATGTTGCTGCTAAGTTTAGAGAGCTAAAGATTCCTTGCGATGCTTTGTATCTTGACATTGATTATATGGACGGTTTTAGATGTTTTACATGGAACAAAAACTATTTCCCGGATCCTAAAAAAATGGTAGCTGAACTTGCCGAAGATGGTTTTAAAACAGTAGTAATTATTGATCCAGGGATAAAAATAGACAAGGAATATTCCATTTATAAAGAAGCATTGGCAAATGATTATTTTTGTAAACGTGCCGATGGTCCTTATATGAAAGGGAAAGTTTGGCCAGGTGAATGTAATTTTCCTGATTTCACAAATCCCACTGTAAGAGAATGGTGGGCGGGTTTATTTAAAGAATTAATATCGGATATTGGTGTAAAAGGAGTTTGGAATGATATGAACGAGCCTGCCGTTATGGAAGTTCCTAATAAAACATTTCCTATGGACGTGCGTCATCATTACGATGGAAATCCATGTAGCCATAGGAAAGCACACAATATTTATGGTACTCAAATGGCTAGAGCCACTTATCATGGTGTAAAACGTTTTGCCTACCCTAAGAGGCCATTTGTTATTACACGATCAGCTTATGCTGGTGCACAACGTTACACTTCTTCATGGACAGGTGACAATGTAGCTACGTGGGAGCATTTATGGATTGCAAACATACAAGTACAGCGTATGTCCATTTCAGGAATGGGTTTTACAGGTTCAGATATTGGTGGTTTTGCAGAGCAACCCTCGGGGGAATTGTATGCTAGATGGATACAATTAGGAGTATTTCACCCCTTTTGTAGAACGCATTCTTCTGGAGATCATGGCGATCAAGAACCTTGGGCTTTTGATGATGAAGTGATTGATATTACTCGAAAGTTTGTAAATTTACGATACCAATTGTTGCCTTACTTGTATACCATGTTTTGGCAGTACATCGAAGAAGGTGTACCAATGTTGAAGCCATTAGTGTACTTTGATCAAGAAGATCCTCAAACCCACTATCGAAATGATGAGTTTGTTTTTGGCAATCAAATATTAGTCTGTCCCATTTTAGAACCCAATGCTTTAGGTAGAAGAATGTATTTACCACGTGGCGAATGGTATAATTATTGGACTAACGAGTTGTGTAAAGGAGGAAAAGAAATTTGGGTGGATACTAAGTTTGATCAAATTCCAATTTTTATAAAAGCAGGATCTATTATTCCAAAATATCCGGTTCAACAGTACGTGGGAGAACTTGAGTTTGATGAATTGATACTAGATATTTTTTACAAAGAGGGTAAAGAATTATCCGTGGTGTATGAGGATGCGCAAGACGGTTATGATTATAAAAAGGGGCGCTACAGTTTTATGTCTTTCCAAGCTACTGGTAAAGAAAATGAATTGATCATTCAATCGCATCAAGAAGGGAAGTACGTTACCAATTATTCAAAGTATAAAATGAATTTAATAGGATTGCCTTTTAAGGTTAAAACTTTAGAAATTGATAATGTAGCAGTCGCATTTGATAGTAATACCTTAGAAAAAGAAGGATATATTCTTGTTGAAAAAGGATTTACATCTTTTCATATTATGGGTAACTTGGATTAATATTGAAACTATTTTTAATAATTATGTAAGTACAGAAGGTGCATTTATTGTATTTTTGATTCTTATAAAATTACAGTTATGAAAAAATACGTATTAGTTGGTATGATCACTTTAGGTTTGATATATTCTTGCGCTACCAATCCCATTACAGGTAAAAAAACACTCAATTTTGTACCAAATAATCAGTTGTTCCCAACAGCCTTTCAACAATATGATACATTCCTGAAAGAGAATAAAGTAATTACAGGAACTGCTGATGCAAAGAAAGTAGAAACTATTGGTTTCCGAATTAAAGCGGCTGCAGAAAAATATTTAAAGTATTTAGGTCAAGGACAGTATTTAGCAGACTACCGATGGGAATACAAATTAATTGAGAATAAAGAGATAAATGCTTGGTGTATGCCTGGAGGAAAAATTGTAGTGTATTCCGGGATTTTACCTGTTACTAAAGATGATGCAGGTCTGGCGACGGTTATGGGGCATGAAGTTTCACACGCTCTTGCAGATCATGGCGCGCAACGTATGAGTGCATCTCAGTTGCAACAATTAGGCGCCGTTGGAGTAGCAGTTGCCACTGGAGGCAAAAGTGAAAAAACACAACAAATATGGAGTCAGGCGTATGGTTTAGGGTCTCAGTTTGGCGGTATGCTTCCTTTTAGTAGAAGTCATGAAACAGAGGCTGACAAAATAGGACTGGTTTTAATGACTATTGCAGGATATAATCCTGAGATGTCTATTTCTTTTTGGCAGCGTATGTCGGCTCAATCTAATGGTCAAGCACCACCAGAATTTATGAGTACGCACCCATCTGATGCGACCAGAATTACTAATTTACAAGCATACATACCCGAAGCTAAAGCAATAGCTGCTAAAATAGGAGTACTGAAATAGTATATAAATTTGTTTTCAAGAAAAGCTATCCGTAATGGATAGCTTTTCTTGTTTATAAAAGATGATTTCATGAATAATGATTTCTTAATGTGTAAAAAATAAAGGTTTTGCATTGTTCTTGAAAAAAAATAAATACATTCGTAACCAAAAAAAAGCACATGGCTAAATTAGAAAAAGGAAGTAAAAAATTATTAAATGCCTGGGCTTTTTATGATTGGGCAAACTCCGTCTATACCTTAACAATTGCATCAGCTGTTTTTCCTATTTTTTATGATGCATTGTTTGCCGACCGCAGTCATTATATTGATGTTTTTGGGATGCACCTTAAGAATTCAGCGTTGATAAGCTTTATCACAGCTTTTGCTTTTTTGCTAGTTTCATTTTTATCTCCGTTATTATCTGGGATTGCTGATTATGTTGGAAATAAAAAGGCGTTTATGAAATTCTTTTGTTATTTGGGGGCCTTATCCTGTATGGGTTTGTATTGGTTTGACCTTGATAATATATATGTTGGTTTATTATTTTATTTATTAGGACTAATAGGATATTGGGGGAGTTTGGTTTTTTATAACTCTTATTTACCAGATATTGCCCATGAAGACCAACAAGATCAAATAAGTGCCAAAGGCTATTCCATGGGATATTGCGGGAGTGTTATTCTATTAGTTATTAATTTATTAATGATTATGAAACCTAAGCTTTTTGGAATTTCAGGCACTGATGGAGAAGCTGCAATGAAGGCAATGCGCTACTCTTTTGTTATGGTAGGTGTTTGGTGGATTCTTTTTAGCCAATATTCATATTATTATCTACCAAATGGAAACAAAAATAATGGTCACAAAGTTACCCGTCAAGTAGTGTTTAATGGTTTTAATGAACTCAAAAAAGTATGGCTTTTATTGCAAGAAAATAAAGCTTTAAAAGCATATTTAAGAAGTTTTTTCGTGTCAAGTATGGCAGTTCAAACCGTGATGCTGGTAGCAACTTATTTTGGTGCTCAAGAAATTGAATGGCCAACTAAAGAACAAGGTACAACAGGTTTGATAATTTGTATTTTGCTTATTCAATTGGTCGCAGTTTTAGGCGCATTTTTAACGTCAAAAGCCTCTAATAAATTTGGTAATATTCCAACTTTAATCTTTATCAATTGCTTTTGGGTATTATTATGCCTTGCAGCTTACTTGATCACACAACCAAAGGAATTTTATATTATGGCCAGTTGCGTAGGACTTGTTATGGGTGGCATTCAGTCATTATCTAGGTCTACTTATTCAAAGTTGTTGCCTCAAACTACAGATACGGCATCTTTTTTTAGTTTTTATGACGTAGCCGAAAAAATAGGTATTGTTATAGGAATGGTAGTTTATGGAATTGTAGATCAAAAGACTGGAAGTCCTAGACTTGCTATTGCTATATTGGCGCTTTTCTTTATAATTGCTGTAATTCTTTTGAGCAAAGTTCCAAAAAAAGGTGTTTTACAATCGTAAAACACCTTTTCAATATCTTTTAAAATAGGTTTTTTAGGATTTCGATATACTTCCTGATCCACTTACTTTGGTGTCTTTTTTCTTTGGATCACCTTTGTATTGAATGTCACCCGAACCCGAAACTCTAGCGTGTAAGTTATCAGAACAAAAAACAGTAGTATCTCCTGAACCTGATACGGCAGTATGAACGTTTTTAGCCTTCAGTTTTGAAGTATCTATATCTCCAGAACCGTTTAGAGCTGTATTTAGTTCCGCTGTAGTTCCTGAAATAGTGACATCTCCGGATCCTGTTACATCTATTGCAACTGAATTTGATGCTACTTCTAAGTTAATATCTCCAGAACCAGTTAACTGCACTGATAACGAATTACTATTGATCGTTTTTTTTGTATTAACATCACCAGATCCAGTCAAACTTATTTTGTTGATTTCCTCAAAGGGAACCGAAATCAAAATTTGTTTGCCTTGACTCGTGCTGAAGTATTTATTTTTTTCGGAACTAATTTTAAGCACATTGTTTACAACTTCAATTTTTAAGAAAGGAATTAAATTTTCCTCTCCTTTAACAGTAATGTCTCCTTCTTTTCCTGAAACCAGTTCTACATCAAAGAAACCAGATACAGCAATGGCATCATAATTTGTTGTGGTTCTTTTTTCAGAAACTATGTTTCCATTTCCTTGAATTTTACTTTTGCTAGACCACTGAGCAAAGGCTAAATTTGTTGATAATAAAGCGCAACCTGCAAGTAATAAAAGTGATTTTTTCATAATTAATTTAGTTAAGTTTATTGGTTTTGTGTTAGTATAACGTTTCCATAATTAGAATTAATATTCAGATTGTTCATGCCTTTTCTTTTATGAAAACCAGTGTATTTTTTTGTTTGCATGGCGTCCTCTTTACTATCCATTTCAAGAGAACTATCGTATTTTAAATTAGCGTATTTTAAAACAGCGTTCAAGTCAAAATAATAACTAGGATGATATCCAATAGAAATCCCAGTATAAGAGGATGTAATAAAAACGGATTTCGCTTTCGAATTAATGGAAGTAATGTTCAGGGAACTGTATTTTGTGTTCATAGACATAGTTCCCATGACGTCTCCTATTTGAATTGTGAGATAATCTCCGCTTGCTTCTAGGTTTCTTATTTTTGCAAGTTTAATTTTGCCATAATCACTTTTATAAGCAATCACATCAGCAGTTTGAATTTCAATATCAGTATAGTCAGAAGACAATTGTAGTTTGGCAACCTCATTAATTTTAATACTTGAATATCGGGCGTTTATTTGTCCGTTTTTTATGAATTCTACGCTAGAATTAGAGCAATATTCTATACTTACCTCACTATTTCCTTGTAATTTTCCAGTCGTAATTTTCCCATATTTGCATTTTATTTCCGCATTTGCATCAATATCTGTTGTAGTGATATTTCCATACTTGTTATTCAATTTTATACTGCCGTTTCTAGGAATTTTAAGTATGTAATTTATTTCAAAACTATTTTTTTTTCCGGGACTTTTAAAATTTGAATTTCCCAAAATTGTTTTTGCAGCAACTAATCCCTTTAATGCTTGGATTTCAATTGTTATAGCATCGATTCTTTGGTTTACCCAATCTTCATTGTTGCCACTAACTTTTATTTGGATGTCCAGTTCTATTTTATCTTCGTCCCAAGTTGTTACTACAAGTGCGCCATAAGAATTGTCTACCGCAAGTATGGCATCAGGATTGACATAATAGGCCTTTTTGATGTTTTTTTGTTTCGAATGCACAAAATCTATATTCGTGGCCTGCGACAAAAATGGTATAAAGAGCAATATGAATAATAGGTTACATCGTTTTTTCATCAGGAAGTACTTTTTTTTGTTCATTAATTTCAAGATGTTCTAATACTTTTTGTAAAAAAGAAATCCTAGTTTGTAAGTTGCTAATCATGGCATAGATAATCTGCTTACTCTCGCCATTGGCTTCTAATTCCTGAATAATTTTATCATAATCAGCATCTAGAATTTTCATTTGACTTAAAGCATCCACTATGATTTTTTTGTTCTCAGGAGATTTTTTTTCGTTAATTTTTTCTAATTCTCTTTCAATTAGAACTGTAAAAATAGAATCGGTTTGAATGGTTTCTTTTGATGCATATTGTAATTCCGAGGGTTTCTTATAAGCTGTATCACCAATAGTTGTAAATAGAAATATTGCTATTGACGCTGCAATGCCAATACTTACTATGAATCTCCAATTAAATTTCTTTTGACTTAATTTTTCTTTAAAACGCACTTCATGATTTGCATCTAAATTCTCAATGTCCCATTGAAATTGGTGTTTACTAAAGAGTTCGTCTATGGGGTCTTCTTTCCTTTTCATATTTCCTCTAATTTTTTTCTCAAACTGTCTTTTGCTCGGCTCAAGGTTGTTCTGCAATTTACGTAGCTAATATTAAGTATTTCACTAATCTCTTCTTGGTCATATCCTTCAATATAAAATAATGTCAAAACCATCTGATAGTTGTATTTTAAAGTTGCTATGGTTTCTAAAATTTGTTTGACTTTTAAATTAGTAAAGTCACTATCAATTGAGAAATCCGAATCTACATCTTCAATTTTATGTAAAGTCACCTCAAAATCTTCCGCCTTAAACTGATTATTTTTTTTATAAAAATCAATGCTTTGGTTGACCACAATTCTTTTTAACCAAGCGCCAAATGAAACTTCTTGTTTGTAATGTTCTAGTTTTGAAAATGCTTTCAAAATACTTTCTTGCATAACATCCTCAGCATAATGACTGTCTTTTACAATTCTTATAGCTACATTATACATAGCAGAAGCATAACGATTGTATACTTCGTATTGTGCTTTTTGATTGTTTTGCTTGCACAATACAATCAGCTCCTCGATATTACATTGGTTAATGTTCAAATAATGTTTTCGTTTTAATAAAGACTTGGCGATGGTGCAAATGTTACACTTTGTATAAAAATAAATTTTAAAGATATTGATTTACCGCAAACCATTTGTTTTTATGAATCTTATTTATAAGATAATTAGCATTTGATTCATTTCTTTTGGCATAAAGATTGAGACTTTTACTTTATGGTCATTTAATAAAGATTAATCCTTGTTTTTTTCAATAAAGACGATTCTGAAATCCTATATTTGTGATCCAAAAACTTTTTTTAATGACAAAAAGACTTAATTAAATATATGTCAAATCATAAAATACTTACCATTGACAATTTGTCACTTCAAGAATTTGATTCAGAAGCAGATTTAATTCCATTATTGACTCCAGAGGACGAAGAAGAAATGAATAATGAAGCTTTGCCTGAATTACTATCCATTTTACCTTTACGAAACATGGTTTTATTTCCAGGAGTTGTAATTCCTATTACAGCCGGTAGAGATAAATCTATAAAATTGATAAATGATGCTAATGCTGCGGGTAAAACCATAGGAGTAGTGGCTCAAATTAACGAGGAAGATGAAGATCCAACCAAGGATGATATTCATAAAATAGGTACTGTTGCTCGAATTTTACGCGTTTTAAAAATGCCGGATGGCAATGTGACTGTTATTTTACAAGGTAAAAAACGTTTCGAAATTGATTCGGTAGTTTCAGAGGAACCGTATTTAACCGCCAAAATCAAAGAAGTTCCAGAAAAACGTCCGAAGAAAAATGATACGGAATTCTTAGCCATTCTTGATTCCATAAAAGAACTAGCGATTCAAATTATCAAAGAAAGTCCTAATATTCCTAGCGAAGCAACTTTTGCAATAAAAAACATAGAGAGTCAATCTTTTTTAATCAATTTCGTGACTTCAAACATGAATTTATTAGTTAAAGAAAAGCAAGATTTACTGGCTATCAATGAACTGAAAGGAAGAGCATTAGAAACTTTGCGTTACATGAATATAGAGTTGCAAAAACTCGAATTAAAAAATGATATTCAGTCTAAAGTTCGTTTTGATTTAGATCAGCAACAACGAGAATATTTCTTGCATCAGCAGATGAAAACCATTCAAGAAGAATTGGGTGGCGTTTCGCAAGAGGAAGAAATGGACGAGATGCTGCAAAAATCCTTAACCAAAAAATGGGACGATAAAACCAAAAAGCATTTTGAAAAAGAACTTTCTAAAATGCGCCGAATGAATCCTCAGGCACCTGATTTTGGTATTCAAAGAAATTACTTAGAGTTGTTTCTAGATTTGCCTTGGAACGAATACTCCAAAGATATTTTTGATTTAAAACGCGCTCAAAAAATCTTAGATAGAGACCATTTTGGACTCGAAGATGTGAAAAAACGAATGATAGAACATCTTGCTGTGTTGAAATTGCGTAATGATATGAAATCGCCAATCATTTGTTTGACAGGACCTCCGGGTGTTGGTAAAACTTCTATTGGGCGTTCTATTGCAGAAGCGTTGGGTAGAGAGTATGTGCGAATTTCATTGGGTGGTTTGCGTGATGAATCTGAAATTCGTGGTCACCGAAAAACGTATATTGGCGCTATGCCAGGCCGAATCATTCAAAGTTTGAAAAAAGCGGGTACATCAAATCCAGTTTTTGTTTTAGATGAAATTGATAAATTGTCAAACAGTCATCAAGGTGATCCATCATCAGCATTGCTTGAAGTTTTAGATCCGGAGCAAAACAATTCTTTTTATGATAATTTCCTAGAAATGGGCTATGATCTTTCAAAAGTAATGTTTATTGCAACGTCAAATAATATGGCAGCCATTCAGCCTGCTTTGCGAGACAGAATGGAAATCATCAAAATGTCTGGCTATACCATTGAAGAAAAGGTAGAAATTGCGCGTCAGCATTTATTTCCTAGACAATTAAAAGAACATGGTTTAACTACTAAAGATTTGACTATTGGTAAAAAACAATTGGAAAAAATTGTGGAAGGCTATACCAGAGAATCGGGCGTGCGTGGACTTGAGGGTAAAATTGCGCAAGTGATTCGAAATGCAGCCAAGTCAGTTGCAATGGAGGAAGAATATAATAAAAAAGTAACCGATGAAGATCTTGTAAAAACACTTGGTGTTGCGCGTTTAGAACGCGATAAATATGAGAATAATGATGTAGCGGGTGTAGTTACTGGATTAGCGTGGACTTCAGTTGGTGGTGATATTTTGTTTATCGAATCTTTACTTTCTCCAGGGAAAGGTACCATGACTATTACTGGTAATCTAGGTACTGTCATGAAAGAATCGGCTACAATTGCTTTGGAATACATTAAGGCCAATACCAAACTTTTAGGATTAGAATCGGATATGCTTTCTAAATACAACATTCATTTGCACGTTCCTGAAGGAGCTACGCCAAAGGATGGACCAAGTGCAGGTATTGCTATGTTGACGTCATTAGTTTCTTTGTTTACTCAAAAACGTATCAAGAAGAACTTAGCCATGACTGGCGAAATTACTTTGCGTGGTAAAGTATTGCCTGTAGGCGGAATCAAAGAAAAAATTCTTGCTGCTAAAAGAGCAAATATTAAAGAAATCATCTTATGTCATGAAAATAAAAATGATATTGACGAGATCAAACCAGAATATCTTGAAGGACTAACTTTTCATTATGTAAAGGAAATGAGCGAAGTATTGGAATTTGCACTTACAGAACAAAAAGTAAAAAACGCAAAAACTTTGTAAATAAGTCGTTTTCGAAATCAATAGAAATCCAAATTCCTAAACTGTTTTTCAGCTCAAGAATTTGGATTTTTTTATAAATGGGATATCGTTATTGCAATAGTGCGTTTACTTTTCGTATGAAAATAGTTGGGAATAATTATAGTTATTTCAATTGGTCGCCTTCATATAGCTTAAGTTCTTTTTTATTTATAGGGTTGAATTCTTTGTCAAAACTGGATGTAAACCAAATGATTCAAAAAGGTTTTAAACTGAACTATTGATTTTAAAGACCGAATTGTCCCTTTTTAAACTTTTCTTTTTCTAAAAAATAATATCTTCGCACTGGCGTTATCATTGTATACTTTTGGCGCTTTTGCAACATGTTTAAAAAAATATTGATATTCACTTTATTACTCTACGGTACCGCATCAATCGGTCAGATAGGCGGTAAAACAATATATCAGTTTTTAAATCTCGTTGCTTCTCCAAGGCAAGCGGCATTAGGAGGTAAGGTTTTGACTATATATGATAATGATGTGAATCAGGCTCATTTTAATCCAGCCACAATCAATGCCGAGATGGATAATCATTTAGCACTGAATTACGGAAATTACTATGGTGCGCTTACGTACGGAACTGCTTCGTATGCGTACACCTATGACAGACACCTGCAAACGTTTCAAGCCGGTGTGAATTATATTAATTATGGTAGTTTTGAGGGCTATGACGAAAATGGTCAAGCCACATCTGCCTTTTCAGGTAGCGAAGTATCCTTATCTATGGGGTATGCATACAATGTTCCTTATACCGATTTGCACATTGGAGCTAGTGCCAAGTTGATTTCGTCTAGTCTAGAAACCTATCATTCTTTTGGAGGAGCATTAGACATTGGTGCTTTATATATTGATGAACGGAACGATGTCAATTGGGCGTTGGTCATACGGAATCTAGGTACTCAATTTTCAACTTACAATGGTGTTCGAGAAAAGTTACCTTTGGAGGTTTTAGTAGGAGTGTCGCAAGAGTTAGAAAATGTTCCTATTCGATGGCATTTAACATTAGAGAATTTACAACAATGGAATATTGCTTTTGCTAATCCAGCGCGATCAGAACAATCATTTGATGGAACAACAACTCCTGAAAAAGTATCTTTCTTAAATAATGCTTTGAGGCATGTAATTGCTGGAGTAGAGTTGTTCCCAAAAAGAGGATTTAACTTGCGTTTGGGTTACAATTTTAGGCGAGCCGAGGAATTACGCATTCTGGAACAACGTAATTTTTCTGGACTTTCTTTTGGCTTTGGACTCAAATTAAATAAACTCAAGTTCAATTATTCCTATTCCAGATATACGCCTGCTGGAAACACAAGTCTTTTTGGGCTAACCATAAATTTTCAAGAATAGTTTATTCATTTCAATTACCTTAAATTTTATATTTTGACAAAAAAAATTACCATTGCAATAGATGGATTTTCATCAACGGGAAAAAGTACGCTAGCAAAACAATTAGCGAAACATTTAGGATATATTTATGTAGACACAGGAGCAATGTATCGTGCAGTAACTTTTTTTGCTATGAAGCAAGGGTACATCAATACAGATGCTTTTGATAGTACCTCTTTAATTGCTAGTTTGCCTGCAATAAGACTGCATTTTGAATTTAATGCGGAGTTAGGATTTGCAGAGGTTTTTTTGAACGATTTCAATGTTGAAACCGAAATTCGAACCATTGAAGTATCGCGTTTTGTGAGCAAGGTTGCAGAGGTTTCGCAAGTTCGAGCTAAATTAGTTGAACAACAAAAAGAAATGGGCAAGAACAAGGCTATTGTTATGGATGGACGAGACATTGGTACTGTGGTATTTCCTGATGCCGAGCTTAAAATATTCATGACAGCAAGCGCCAGCACGAGAGCACAAAGGCGATATGATGAGTTAATAGCTAAAGGTGATGCAGTAACATATGATGAAGTCCTAAAAAATGTAGAAGAAAGAGATTACATAGATACCCATCGCGAAGATTCACCCTTAGTGATGGCTGAAGATGCAATTGAAAATGATAATTCACATTTGAGTCGTGAGGAACAATTTGCTCAAGTTTTAGAAATGGTCAACGATATCACTAAAACGATATAATTATTTGCAGATATCATTTTTAATGGTAGATTTACGCCTTGTAAATTTTTTAAAGTAAAAAAAAAACAATTCATCTCATGGGAATTAAAAATAGATTGATCATAATGAGTTTTCTCCAGTTTTTTGTTTGGGGAGCTTGGTTGATTACAATTGCAAATTATTGGTTTGGTACAAAAAGTTGGGAAGGAACCCAGTTTGGATTGGTTTTTAGCACCATGGGAATAGCGTCATTATTTATGCCAACTCTAACTGGTATATTGGCAGACCGATGGATCAATGCTGAAAAGTTGTACGGAGTGTTACATATATTTTATGCAGCAGTATTGTTTTACATTCCTCAAGTTACAACACCTGAAAATTTTATTTACATCATGCTTTTGGCTATGTGCTTTTATATGCCAACTATTGCATTGAGTAATTCAATCTCTTACAACGCGCTTAAATTAAACAATAAGGATGTCATTAAGAATTTTCCACCTATAAGAGTTTGGGGAACAGTTGGTTTTATAGCAGCTATGTGGATTACTAATTTAACAGGCAATAAAGCAACTGAATATCAATTCTATATTGCGGGATTGGCAGCTGTAGCACTTGGTTTGTATGCATTTACTTTGCCACCATGTAAACCACAACGATTGTCAAAAGAAAATGCTTCTTTGATGGAGACTTTAGGATTGGAGTCCTTTAAATTGTTTGCTGATTATAAAATGGCGTTGTTCTTCGTTTTCTCCATGTTTTTAGGAGGAGCATTACAATTAACAAATGCTTACGGAGATGTTTTCTTGGATGAGTTCAAGCATTTTCCTAAATACGCCGATTCATTTGTAGTAGAATACTCTACAATTATCATGTCGATTTCTCAAATTTCAGAGACTTTGTTTATTTTAGCAATTCCGTTTTTCTTGAAACGTTTTGGAATTAAGCAAGTCATGTTAATCAGTATGCTCGCTTGGGTATTGCGTTTTGGGTTGTTTGCTTTCGGAAACCCTACAAGTGGTTTATGGATGATTATTATGTCATGTATAGTGTATGGAATGGCGTTTGACTTTTTTAATATATCAGGATCCTTATTTGTTGAAACAAATACAGATACCAAAAACAGATCGTCAGCTCAAGGATTGTTTATGATGATGACCAATGGAGTAGGAGCGGTTTTAGGTAGTTTTACCTCTGGTTGGGCAATTGATAAATTTTTTACGAAATCATTTGCGGGAACTGGCGATTTAGCAGCTTTCTTGCAAACGGAACCTACTAATGCAAAAATGGCAGAGTTTGTTACAAGTCAAGGTAAAACTATCGGTACAGACGGCCTTTTTGATTCGGTTATACTTATGAAAGATTGGCACACAATTTGGCTATCTTTTGCTTTGTACGCGCTAGCAATTGCAATAGCTTTTGCGGTTTTGTTTAAGCACAAGCACAATCCTTTGGATGTAGAAAACGTAAGTCATTAAATAGTATATCAATATAAAAAACCCGAGATCAAAGAATTGTTCTCGGGTTTTTTTTATAATTTCAAATCAATTATTCCTTTAAGGAGTCTTTAAAGGATTGCAGATTATATTCACTTTCGAAATCCAGAATTTTCAAAACTTCAGGTAGTGTTATTATCTTTCTTTGAATTAAAGTTCGTAAAAAAGGGTATATTGATTCATGTTGCGCCTCATATTCTTGTCTGAAAAAGATTTTATTTTTGACACCATTTTGTAAACAATATTCAATCCAATTATTTGTACCGTTTGAAGCTAGTGGTTGTAAATCTAAACGATCAAGATTACTCTTGTAATATATTTCACCAATAAAATCCCCAACAGATATTTGAACTGATTGAATTTCTGACAAATCAATTTTAGTATTGTTTGCCACAAGGTATTCTTTTTCAAAAAGAATGAATCCCTCTAATTTGCCTTTGATTGGCTTGATTCTGTCTGTTCTTGTTATACCTAAATAGAAGTAAATTATAGCGAAAATTATTAATATGAAGGAAAAAATACCATGGTAGGGTTGTACTCGTATATTCAAAAACAAGGTTACAAAAAATGCCAAAGGGATATAAAAAGCTATATTAGTGTTGATTGTCAGTTTGTTTTTATCAGGTATAAAAATTTGAAATGAATTGTACATAAACGTTTTTTTCTTACAAATATATGTAATTAGTAAGAAATTGAACTGATAAAGAGGATTACATCGTATTACATTCCTATCTTGAACAATACCAACCGGTACAGCTCAGTATTTCGCTCCTGATTTTCAAACAATTATCTCGTGTTTAAAATTTTGGTATTCAAAATTAATGTATTACTTTTGCAGTCCTTAAGGTGAATAAGAGTTTCCTTTAGGGTTATATAAAATATACAAACAACTTCTGCTGTTTTCTATCACATTATGAAACTCGAGAAAATACAGAATACAAATTTTTAATCAGCATGTCTGAACAAGTAAAATCACAAGAAGAGTTTTTAGCAAATTTTAACTGGCACAATTTCGAAGAAGGTATTGATGCTGTTGATGAAAAAAACTTATTAGAGTTTGAAGAATTAGTTTCTAAAACTTTTATTGCAACTGATCAAGAGGAAGTTGTAGAAGGTACAGTTGTAAGAATTACAGATAGAGACGTTATCGTTGATATCAACGCTAAATCTGAAGGTGTAATTTCATTGAATGAATTCCGTTACAACCCAGCATTAAAAGTAGGTGATACTGTTGAGGTATTAATTGATATCCGTGAGGATAAAACAGGTCAATTAGTATTATCTCACCGTAAAGCACGTACTATCAAATCTTGGGATAGAGTTATTTCGGCTAACGAAACAGGTGAAATCGTTAATGGTTTTGTTAAATGCAGAACTAAAGGTGGTATGATCGTTGACGTTTTCGGAATTGAAGCGTTCTTACCAGGATCTCAAATTGATGTTAAGCCAATTAGAGATTACGATGTATACGTAAACAAAATGATGGAGTTCAAAGTTGTGAAAATTAACCACGAATTTAAAAACGTAGTTGTATCTCACAAAGCGCTTATTGAAGCGGATATTGAAATCCAGAAAAAAGAAATCATTGGTCAATTACAAAAAGGACAAGTATTAGAAGGTGTTGTTAAAAACATTACTTCTTATGGTGTGTTTATTGACTTAGGTGGAGTTGATGGATTGATTCACATTACTGACCTTTCTTGGTCTAGAATCAACCACCCATCTGAAGTTCTTGAATTAGATCAAAAATTGAACGTTGTAATCCTTGATTTCGATGATGAGAAAACAAGAATTCAATTAGGATTGAAACAATTAAACGCTCACCCATGGGATGCTTTAAATGCTGATTTGAAAATTGGTGATAAAGTAAACGGTAAAGTAGTTGTAATCGCTGATTACGGTGCATTTATCGAAGTTGCTGAAGGTGTTGAAGGTTTAATCCACGTTTCTGAAATGTCTTGGTCTACGCACTTGCGTTCAGCTCAAGATTTCGTAAAAGTTGGTGATGTTGTTGAAGCTGTTATCTTAACTTTAGATAGAGATGACCGTAAAATGTCATTAGGTATCAAACAATTGTCTCAAGATCCTTGGACTGATATCACTGCTAAATACCCAGTAGGTTCTAAGCACACAGGTATCGTTAGAAACTTTACAAACTTTGGAATTTTCGTAGAATTAGAAGAAGGAATTGATGGATTAATCTACATCTCTGACTTATCTTGGACTAAGAAAATCAAACACCCATCTGAATTCGTAAACGTTGGTGAAAAACTTGACGTTGTAGTATTAGAGTTGGATGTTGATGGACGTAAATTATCTTTAGGTCACAAACAAACTACTGCTAATCCTTGGGATCAGTATGAAGATTCTTTCGCTGTAGGAACTATCCACAATGGTGAAATTTCTGAAATTGTTGACAAAGGAGCTACTGTAGAATTCGGAGATGATATCGTTGCTTTCATTCCAACTCGTCACCTTGAAAAAGAAGACGGAAAGAAATTGAAAAAAGGCGATACTGCTGATTTCAAAGTAATCGAATTCAACAAAGAATTCAAAAGAGTAGTTGCATCTCACACTGCTATCTTCCGTGAAGAAGAAGAGAAAAATGTGAAATCAGCTTCAGAAAACACATCATCTAACTCTTCTACAAATGCACCTGCTGCAACTTTAGGAGATAATAATGATATGTTAGCTGCATTGAAAGCTAAAATGGAAAAATCAGAGAAAAAGTAATTTCTTGATTTTTTGAATATAGAAAGTCCCACAGCAATGTGGGACTTTTTTTTGTGGTTGTATTTTCTAGGAGCTTTGTCCTGCTATTCGCTGCAATCTTTTTTATAGCGTACAGCCCTCAAAAGGCTGCACACTATAAAAAAGGATTTACGCTGCTATCAGGGCTAGGGAATTAGTTTTTAGTGGATATTCTTTACTAATCATTTTAGTTTTTTAATTATGCATCGTTCAACTTTTTCTCACCGCGGATTTTATTGAATCTTATTCGTGTGAATTTGTGAAATTCGTGTTTTATTTTTTATGAGTAAATCTCTAATAAGCTATATTCTAGTTAGCTGCCAATAATTGAGATTCTTCTGGAGTGAACTCGTTAATGATACTGTAAGTATCAATGTTAGCTATTGCCATTTCATCTAATATATCAATTAGATTTTTATAATTGCATTTTGAGCTGGGTTTTATGATTACAACTGGTCCTCTTGAAGTATCACCATAAAACTCTTGAATTGATTTCTTTTTATTGTGGAGCTCTTGACGAATTCCATTTTCGCCGTAAGATAACGTTTTGGGTTTTTCAGTAGGGTAAGATAAAAGCCCATGATAGCTTATTAACTTGTCGTTGTCATCTAATAGCATTGTAATTATTCTGTATTCACTAATACATGAGATTTTTCCACAAGTTGACTCATCATGATATGGTAAATCTAGTCGTATTTCATTAGGCTTTGCCAAATTAATAGTGACCATAAAAAACACTATCAAAAGGAAAGACACGCTAACCATGGCGGTTAGATCTACTCTTGCTTCTAATTTTTTGCTTCTAATTTTTTCAGGTAGGTTTTTCATAGCATAAAGTTTATATCCTAAGATAGTAAAAATAGTTTACAGTTGTTAAAAAAGTGCTAATTTATTTATATGTATATTTATTAATATATTGGTAATCAAATATTTATGGTTTTTATTTACTTTTCTTTGCTGTTTACTTAAAACCATATTTACAAAAGGTGCGTAAATGAATTTATATAACTTTAAAAAAATAAATATTATGAAAACTAGAAAATTTTTATCAGTTGCTTTTATGGCATTAGTATTTGGAGCAACTTCTTTCGCTCAAAAAACAGTAATGGTAGGTGGAGCTGCCATGTATCCTTCAAAAAACATAGTTGAAAATGCTGTAAACTCAAAAGAGCATACCACGCTAGTTGCAGCAGTACAAGCAGCCAGACTAGTAGAAACATTACAAAGTAAAGGACCATTCACCGTTTTTGCCCCAACAAATGCAGCGTTTGATAAGTTGCCAGCAGGTACAGTTGATACTTTATTAAAACCAGAAAATTTACAAACATTGCAAACTATCTTAACTTACCATGTAGTTGCAGGGAAAATGAATGCTGCAGATATTGCAAAAGCAATTAAAGCAGGAAATGGAAAAGCTACATTAAAAACAGTAAGTGGCGGAACATTAACAGCTTGGATGAAAGGTAAAGATCTTTACATTACAGATGAAAATGGTGGCCAATCAAAAGTAACGATTGCGGATGTGAACCAATCAAATGGTGTGATTCATGTTGTAGATACTGTTGTGTTACCAAAAAAATAATTTTAAATTCAAGTTGATTTTTGCTTAGTTTTTATAGCCCCGCACTTATGTGTAGGGCTATTTTATTTTTCACAAAACCTTGTATAAATAAAAAACTGCTTTAATTTCCTATAAAAAATATATTTTATAAAAAAAATGTTGAAAAAAAAGTGTAGTTTTGGTTAAATATATTTTTAATATGAACAGAAAAGTACATTTTTTTTCTTATAAATTTTCCATCAGCTTCCTTGTTTACATCTTTTTTTTTGCTGGTGCTCATATTTCCTATAGTCAGTGTGATGGAATTGCAGGTAATGACAACGTAGCATTGGATATATGCGATGTTACAAATATATCTAGCAAAAGTATAAATCTTAATGCGCAACTTGGTTTGCACACAACAGGTGGTATTTGGAAAGATATAGATAGATCTGGCGGGATCAATAGAACTACTGGAATTTTAAATGCTCAATTAATTCGTCGCAGTGGCACATATAGGTATTCCTATACCGTTACAACAACTTCAGGTTGCAGCGATACTGCTATTGTTACGGTTCGCATAGGTGGATATACAGGGGTTCCTGGTGCAAATTCATCAGTTTGTAATACTGAATTTGCTTATAATCTATATGAAGCGTTTAATGGTGATTTTCTCCCACCACAAGTAGGAGGTACTTGGGTAGGGAATACCACTACTCTTGGTTTAACCAATAATACACTTAATACCACAAATTTAAACCCGGGTAATACATATGAATACACCTATTCAATTCCCGCAATAGGATCTTGTCCTGCTCCACCTGAGGTAAAAATATTTGTAACTATTTACCGGTCTCCTATTGCTGGAATCCCTGATGAATTGAAATTATGTTCAAACGAATTAAATTCTTATACTAATTATAATCTTTTTGATGGACTAACAGGTGAGGATCCAGGCGGTATTTGGACAGAAACTGGTACAGATGAAATTGATAATATAAATGATACAGATTCTGTTATTGATATTCAAAACATATACAATACTCGGGGTCCAGGTCTGTATCGATTTACATATACAGTTTTTTCGGACAATAATGTTTGTGATGATCAAACGTCTGTTCTATTTATTACTTTAGAAAAGCAAATCGATTATACAGGTGGAACTTTAAGTGTTAATGCTCCAATTTGTGAAAACGAATTAGCTTCTACATCATTTACAGCATCAATAAGAGATGTTGTTGCTATCCCGAATGATACTTATACCGTAACATATACAATTTCTGGTAACACAAATGTATTTTCAACTACGCAAAACTTTACCAATAATGTTTTCACTTTTCCTATTGCATCAAGTAATTTTAGTAGACCAGGCAGCTATACTATTACTGTTTTAAATATAGTAAGCGCTTCTACATTAGGAATTTGCACTAATATTATTCCCGCTATTTCAGCGGTTGTAAGGATTGATGCTATTCCACAAATTAATAACGCTACTATACAAATTGATCCTATATGCCAATTAGCAAATGCTAATGTTACAATATCAGGACCTTGGAATCTCATTGATGGTGATTATAGTATTGGATATACACTTTCTGGAAGTAATAGTCTTGCTAATCAAAGCATGACCATTACAGTTCGAACAGGAGTTGCATCATTCCAGATTCCTGCTTCGCAACTTCCTAATGTGGGAAATACTAACTTTATTATTAACAAAATTACAAACTTGGCTACTAACTGTACCAATACCGCCTTAATAGTTAGCTCATTTTTAATAAAAGCGCTACCAGATACAAGTAATTTAGCAGTTGCTATTAGAGCGGTTTGTAAAGATCAGGCAGTAGTTGTAGAAATTTCGGGATTAGGGAATTTAACTGCTATATCAATTAGTTACTCTTTGTCTGGTGCCAATACTACTGGAGTTCAAATGGTTCCTTTGCTTGTTAATGCTGGTAGAGCCACTTATACCATTCCTAATTCATTATTATCCAATACTGGAACTACAGTATTTAATTTACAATCCTTTACAGATTCTAGTACTGGATGTTCTGCTTTGATGAATACAATTAGCAAAGATTTTGTGATTAACCCCTTGCCAAATGTCCCGTTGACTAGCAATCAAGAATTTTGTAAAGTGCAAAATGCAACCGTAGCTAGTCTAGTACCTAATGGCCCTCAGTATAGATGGTTTAATTCGCTTACAAGCACTACTGTATTACCTGCGGCAACTGTTTTACAATCTACAAATTATTACGTAAAAGAGGTAAACGTAACTACAGGGTGCGAATCTGGTTTGGCTCTTGCTCAAGTTGTTATTAATGAATTGCAAACTCCTGTTCTACTTCAAAATGGGGAAAAATTTTGTGGGTTAGATTTGCCTACTATTCAAAGTTTATCCAATAATGTTACCTCAAATGGAACTGTAGTGTGGTACGATGCTGCCACAGGTGGAAATTTATTAGCAACCACAACATTACTTCGAGATAATGGAATATATTATGGTTTTGACTCCACAAGTGTAAACAATTGTTTGTCAACAACTCCTTTAAAAGTAACGGTTTCCTTAACTAATTGTAATGTAACGCCTCAATTTTTTATTCCAGATGGGTTTTCACCCAATGGTGATGGTGTAAATGAAACTTTTTCTATTCCGAATATTGATTTTATCTATCCCAATTATGCATTAGAAATATTCAACAGATACGGAAGTCTCGTGTATACAGCTAATAAAAACAAGCCAAAATGGGATGGATCTTCATCAGACGCGAAAACAAGTAGCAACGGAAAAGCGCCTGAAGGAGTTTATTTTTATGTTATTCATTTTAATAAAGACGGAATTTCACCAAAACAAGGACGCCTTTATTTAAATAGATAACAATCTTTATTTTTTAAAAAATAATACATGAAAAAATTCATACTACTATCAAGTCTTTTCTTGATAATAACAAAATTAACGGCACAACAAGACCCTCAATATACACAATACATGTATAATATGAGTGTTTTAAATCCTGCATATGCTACAGGCATAGAGTCTAATTTAAATTTGGGTGCCTTGTATAGATCCCAGTGGGTGGGTGCTGTGGGTGCACCAAAAACATTGACATTATTTGCACACATGCCTGTAAATGAAAAAGTAGAAGTAGGGTTTTCATTAATATCAGATGATATAGGCGGCGGAGCAAAAAAAGAAAATAATTTTTTTGCAGATTTTGCTTATTTACTAGAGTTTAATAACAATCATAAAGTATCCTTTGGAGTAAAAGCTGGATTTACCAATTTGCAAACAAATTTTGATGGTTTTGTATTTGAAAGTGGTAATCCTGGAACAGATGATGCTTTTTCAGAAAACAGAAATGACATCATGCCAAATGTAGGTGTTGGAGCCTTTTATTTTACAGACAACTATTATGTGGGTTTATCTGCCCCAAATTTATTAGCCACAAAACAATTTGAAAATAGGTCAGGAACCAATTCATTTAGTAGAGAAAACACCCATGTTTTCCTAACAGCTGGATATGTATTTCAAGTATCTGAACAATTCAAATTTAAGCCAGCTGTTATGTCAAAATACGTTTCGGGTGCGCCAATATCTCTAGATGTAACTGCCAATGTTTTGTACAATGAAAAGTTTGAGTTTGGAGCGGCATATCGTTTTGGAGATGCTATAAGTGCAATGACAAATGTGAAAGTAACACCGAGCATTCGTGTTGGGTACGCCTATGATTACAATACTTCTAATTTAGGTCAGTTTAACTCTGGAACACATGAAATTTTTGTATTGTTTAATTTAGATTTATCCAGCAGAGGATATGATAAATCACCACGATTTTTCTAAGACATAAATTATGAAAAAAATATACTTGCTACTATTGGTATTTTCTATCCAATTACTTCATGCACAAGACGACAATCTAAAAAGAGCTAACCAACTTTTTGAACGCACTTTTTACAATAAAGCAATTCCATTGTATAAATCAATAATACAAGATAATAATTCGCAAATTGTAATTCAAAACCTTGCTGACTGCTACTATTATACCAATGATTTTAATACTTCTCAGTATTACTACAAACTTTTAATTACAAATTTTGGAAATGAAGTTGGAGAAGAGTATTATTTTAAATACTCACAAACTTTAAAAGCATCTGGAAAATATGATGAAGCTTATACAGTTTTACAAAAATATTATGCTTCCTTATCAGATAAAGATGTTTTGATAAAGTATCAAAAAGGCCTTCAAGTTCTTGAAAACGTTAATGCTATTGGGGATAGATACCAGATTAAAAATTTGAAAATAAATACACCCCATACGGAGTTTGGAGGCTTTATTACAGGTAATTCTTTTGTATTTGCAGGTGTCAAATCTAAAATGGGTATGTTTGATAAACGTTTTAAATGGAATGGAGAATCATATCTTGATTTGATGGCAATTCCGTTACGCAATGTAAACGCAGTTGACTCAGTAGCCACTAGTTTTGACAATAAAATAAACACAGCTATGCATGAATCAAATGCTGTATTTACAAAAGATGGAAAAACCATGTTTTTCACCAGAAATAATTATAAAAAAGGCAGACGCGGAAAAAATAAAGATAAAGTTTCCAATTTACAGTTGTTTAGAGCTTCATGGCATAACGGAAAATGGACAAATATAATTTCGTTGCCTTTTAACAATGATAATTATTCAACAGAACATCCAGCATTAAGCATGGATGAAAAAACATTGTATTTTGCTTCGGATATGCCAGGAACATTGGGTTCATTTGATATTTTTTCAGTAGAAATTTACGGAGATACTTTTGGAGTACCGGTTAATCTTGGCAATACAATTAATACTGCTCGAAAAGAGCAATTTCCATTTGTTTCAAAAGACAATAGATTGTATTTTTCATCAAATGGACATGAAGGGTATGGTGCATTAGACGTATTTGTTTCGAATTTACAAAATGGAGTTCCTACGCAAGCTGAAAATGTTGGGTTACCCATAAACTCAGGATATGATGATTTTGCTTTTTTTATTAATTCAGATATAAAGGAAGGTTTTTTCTCTTCAAACCGCTTAGGAGGTAAAGGCAGTGATGATATTTATTCGTTCACAGAAGAGAAACCATTGATTATTGAAGATTGTAAGCAATATATAACTGGAATTATTACAGATATTGATACTAAATTACCATTAGATAATGTCTTGGTACAATTACTAAACGCTGATGGTGAAATAGTACAAAATAGCACAACAACTAGCGAAGGTAAATTAAGTTTTGAAGTGTTATGTAAATCCACCTATAAAATTACTGCAGAAAAAGAAAATTATACTTCAGCATTCAAAAAAATAGTAGTTAATGCTGAGCGGAAAAAGAATAATGATGCTTCCATGCAAATTAAATCAAATGAGGTAATTAAACGAGAGCAGCAACTTGTTTTAGAGGAAGAAGAGAGAAATAAGCTCACTGCTCTAGCTTTGCAACAAGAAAAAGAAAAAGTAGCTCAGGCTGAGAAAATTAAAAGCATAGCGATAAATGCAAAAAGAAATCAAGAATTAGCTGAAGCCAAAAAAATTGAAAAAGTTGCTACTATTTTAGCAAATGAAAAAGATGTTGTAAAAGACAAAGACCGCTTAATCATCAAAACAGATCCTATTTATTTTGATTATAATTTATGGTATATCCGAAAAGACTCAAAAACTATCTTGAATAAAGTTGTTGCTTTGATGAAAAAATATCCAGAAATGATTGTAGAAATAGGTTCCCACACGGATAATAGAGGAAATGAAAAATTTAATAAAGACTTATCTCAAAAAAGAGCACAGGCTACAAGAGATTACTTTTTAGATCAAGGAATTTTACCAAAACAAATTTTTGCAAAAGGATATGGTGAATCAGTTCAAATTATAAAATGTATTCCCGAAGAAAGCTGTACTGAAGAAGAACATGAGCTCAACAGAAGAAGTGAATTTGTAATAAAGAGTTTGTAAAAAAGGTTTTATATATGAAAATGCCCCAAAAAGTGATATGCTATTTGGGGCATTTTTCATTAAATATATTCGGTTAAAATAGAATTTTAAATAATAACGATTTTATTTTTTATGGCATAAAGTACAAGGCCAATTCTAGTTTTAATTTCAAGTTTTTCAAATAAGACCTCTCTATAACCATCGATTGTTTTTGGGCTTAGAAACATTTCCTCTGCAATTTCCTTATATGTTTTTTCGGTGCAGGCTAGTTTTAGAAAAATGAGTTCCTTTTCTTTTAAAATAATTTTTTTACTGTCATTATCAATTCGATTAATCAAAATAGATGAAACTAACTCAGTAAAATAAAAGCCTTTTTCAATTACCGCAATGATTGCTTCTTGAAAAATTTTTGGGCTAGTATCTTTTAGTAAATATCCTTTTGCACCATTGGTAATCATTTTTATGATGGTTTCATCGTCATTGTTTACTGAGAGGGCTATAACGTTCAAGTTGGGTTGGTTTTCCTTTATCCATTTAATGGTGCTTAATCCATCTAAAATGGGCATATTTACATCCAAAAGCACTAGATCAACATTGGTGTCAGGGTTTTCTTGAAGATGATTAATAAATTCTTTGCCATTTTCAAAGCTATTAACTACTTCAAAATCATCAAAACTATTTATTAAGAGTTTTAAAGATTGAGAAAAGAGTAGATGATCATCTACAATAATTATTTTATTGGTAGTCTTCATGATTTGAGGTTAAAGGATAAATTAACTTAATTGAGGTGCCATTATTATTGGAATGTATATCTACTGATGCCCCAATCAGTTGAGCTCTTAGTTTCATGTTGTTCAATCCAGAACCGGTAGATAATTCATTGGTATTGTATCCAATTCCGAAATCTGTTAAGGTTAATAGGAAATGATCTTTTGAAGTTTGAATTGTTATTTCAAAGGTTTCACTGTGTGAATGTTTTAAACTATTGTGAATGGCTTCTTGAAAAATTCGGTAAATAAATAATTCATGTTCAAAATGTATTTGTGGTGAAATGCCATCCCAATTTAAAATACATTTGATTTTTTTTAATTTTTTAATCTTATCTAAATCTAATTGTATTGCTTCAATGAAATTGCATTGCAAGGTGTTTTCTTTATTAATTATTCGCGATAAAATTCTAATTTCATCCAGCGCGTTTGCAATGATTTCTTTTAGATTATTAAGTTCTTTGGGTTTAACAATTTTATTTTCATCCTGCAGGAATAAGTTCAATTGCATTATAGCTACCGATAGTATTTGGCCAATATTATCATGAAGTTCTTTACTAATTTCAGACAAGGTTTGATCTTTGATTTCTATCCTTGTTTTTACTAGTTCAGATTGAAAGTAGTGCTTAGATTTCATTTGTTCAATCAAAAAAGAATTCTTTTTCTTTGAAAAATAAAAGAACAAAGTCAGTAGTATTACAATTAATGTAAAGAAAATTATACTAAGTGAAATAATTAATAGTTGTATCTCTTTTCGCTCCATAAAAATCCAATGATAAAACAGCCGTTCATTAATAGATTCAATATAAAAAGCACTAAGCTAAATATTGATTCATCATTTTTTATTAAAAACCATTTTATAGCCAACATAAAAGGTAAAAAAGGTACGTGAAAAAGCAAAATTCCAAGAATAAACCAAAAGTAAATTGATTTCTTGAAATTAAGTATTTTTTTAGAATTAAAAATTTCTATAAAATAGCAACATGATAAGAGTAATACAAAAACTACTCCAAGTGCAAAACTATTTGTGAATACGGTATCGTTATGATATTGAAAATAGTAAAGGTTAAAAAAGTAAAATAAATAGAAGATAATTAAGAAGCAAATTGCAATTCTTTTAAATTCTAATTTAAGTAAGAGCGCGTATAATAATACGATATAAGCAGTGAAACTAGCTAACATATAAAAATTATAGACTGAAAAATTAATTAATCCAGTCCATAATGTAAAGTATTTGCCTATAAATTCCGTTAAAAACGAAAATACAATTATAAACAATATAAATTTAGCTTTATTATTAGGCAATTTATAATAGAATCGAAATCCTATTATACTTGATAATAAAGCTAAATAAATTATATAAAATCTTAAATCTTCAAACATTTAATAAATATAAGGGATTGGAGGTGGATTACCAATAGAACCATAGTTTAATGGTGCAATATTCAAGGAGTCATCATTTTCTATAGATTTTTCGATTATGGTAGCTTCTGTAGTTCTTTTAATTTTCTTTGACCCTGTTGGGGCTAAAAAAATAGTTGTCAAACCTGCTTTTTCGGCATATGCTTTATCTTCGGGATATGCTCCAAAATGAAAACGAATACCATCAATTTCACCTTTTTGCTTCTTTGCTTCAGCTTTTATGTAAGCAATATAGTTTTCTAGTTCTACAATTGAAAACCAAATCGCATTGGCATCTTCTTTTTTTATAGCTTCCTTGATTAAAGGATATCTGGTTTTATTATAATTTTCATTTAGCAATTTAGCAAATTCCTTGGTAATTAGTTGTTTTGGCTTAATTGTTTTTTGTTCCATAATGTTTTTTAGTTAAGGTTAGATTATTAAAAGGTAACAGGACAAAACTATTTCAATTCAGTAGATACCACAAGGGGAAAAACCCCCTTTTTTTTAGGGTAAATCGAAAAATAAAATAGGGTGTGTTTACTCTTTTGTACAAACTTGTTATGATTCAACTTTGTACCGAACCATTTGGTGCACAAAATGGAAAGGTGGAATCTGAAAAACCTTAATAAGAGAGTAAGAATTAAATTTTAAGAAAAATAAATATGTCAAATTTAGTAGCAGAATTAAATAGTTTAGATTTTAGTGTTTACATCGGTGGACCATTACAAGCAGCTGTTCAAGCTCAAAATGCAGCCTCTATGGCACAAGTTAATTTTATACAATCGGTTGGTTTTGAGGAGGGAAGTTCTTCAACAGCACCAAAGCAGTTGCGTTATGTAGATTTCAACTACAAAAAATCGGTCCCTAATCCTGATTATAATGGTAGTAATGATAAATTTCTTGAAAAAGAAGTCGAAATCAAAGTTCCATTCTTAACCATGTTATCTATTCCAAGTATCAGAATAGAAGAAATGACTATTGATTTCAATGCGAAGCTTACTTCTACTGAAACCAAAAGTGTTTCTAGTGAGTTTAACGTAAGTGCTGAGCTTGGAATTAATTATAAAATTGTCAATTTCAAAGCATCTGCTTCGTACAAGAGAACTTCGGTTACAGGTTCTAATGTGGAGAAAACTTATAATTTAGGTGTTCGCGTTCGTGCTGTTAATGATGAATTACCAGCTGGATTAGATCGTATATTAACAATGCTAGAAGATAGTATAGCTAGTGTAAACGAGTAATAATATTAAAATAGATTGGCTGTCTTGTTGGGGTGGCCAATCTATTTAAAAAATAAAAAACTATGATAAAATTAAATGATTACCTAGGAAGTATTGTAGCTAGTTTTACCAATGCTAAAATAATGTCTGACCTTCAAACTGTAAAATTGGCCGAAGAATATGCAAAACATGATTATTTGAAACATTTTTCAATTCCAAGAATGCGTATTGACGATGTTGAAATGACAATTCCCATTGCTTTAGATGAAATTGAAAACATCTCAAAACCGCCAGTAATTGGTTTTGATAGTATCAAGATTAATACTTTGGTTTATAGTTTTCTATTAGAAAAATTTGGAGTCTTAAAAATCACAAAAGAACCTACTAAATTGCTACAAACGGAGACAGCTAGACAAGTAGGTGTTTTGGAAAAACAAATTAAACTAACCAACAGTCATGATTCTATTTCGGGTTTTTCAAAAGAAATTGTAGTGTATTATTTAAAGACAATTGAAAAATATGCTTTGATAAATAAAGAAGCATTTGCCAAAATAAACATTGATTTGATTATTAAAGATTTAATTACAGTTTTAACGCGAGAAATTACAATTACTAAAGAGGTAGAGGCTTTAACCAATCTTAATATAGTTGTTGAAGCTAATAAATTAAGAGAACTTAAGTCTGAAAATTTAATCTTCATTAAATTAAAAATTTCTGAAAACGGAATGGAGTGGAGTAGATCTGAAAATGCTAAAGGAGAAATAGAATCAAAATTATTACCTGAATAAAGATGAGAAAATCAACATTAAACCTGGTTAGCGTTTTAAAAAATAACTTGTTAGAATTTCCAAAAATAACGAGAAGTCTTCAAACAAAAGATCCTTTGTTTATCGAAAAATTAACAGCTTGGATTGCTAAAAATGAAGAGATTTTAAGTACATATACTATCAGTGAAGTAGCGGAATTGTCTGGTTTACAAAGTAAATTATTGATTCCAAGGTTTGCTGATAATAAAAGTATCTCTTTAAAGAAAGCGCAATTAAAAGCTGCCTCGGAGATATTATATGATTTACAAAGCTTGATATTGACAGTTTTAAAACCCTTTGAATTAAAAGTTGAAGAGTGTAGAGAACTGGTAAAGCAAATCTTATTGATCATTAGTCAGGCAAAAGTTGTAAAGTATGATCCTGATTTACCGTTTGAAAATTTTGTAGATGCTATTTGGAAATTCACAACATCAAATGAACAATTACAAGCTGGAGCAATCAAATTGAAAACAATGTTGATTATGTCTGATATTCAAATGCTTATTGCCGAAGAAATAAACTTAGAAGATTATTGCTAAAAAGAAACCTATATACTATTTCTAGTCTTTCAAAATATTTAAAAAAGCGGTCGACTACAATTTAAAGCAACCGCTTTTTTAATTTCCACAAAAAGTTTACCTTAAAACAGCACCAAGTTCCGTTTCAAAGTTCTTTTGCAACTTACTCATAATTTTATCAATTTGAGCATCAGTAAGTGTTTTTGCATTGTCTTGAATGGTAAAACTCACTGCATATGATTTTTTTCCTTCGGGTAGGTTTTGACCTTCGTAAACATCAAATAGATCAATGTTTTTCAAAAGTCCTTTTTCAGTTTGTCTAGCCAAGTTGTATAAACTTTCATAACTAACTGTTTGATCTAGCAATAAAGCTAAGTCTCTCCGTACCTCAGGATATTTTGGAATCTCTGTATATTTAATTTTAGTGCTAATTTTTTTAAGGATTAAATCCCAATTAAAATCTGCATAAAACACTTCTTGTTTTATTCCAAAATGTTTTAATATTACTTTTTTAACTACTCCTAATGAAACGATTGTGTCATTCCCAACAACAAGTGAAATTCCTTCAGCAAAAACATCAAGTTCAACGGGTTTAGTTTGTAATTTATCAATACCCAATCGAGATAAAATACCCAAAACATATCCTTTAAACAAAAAGAAATCTGAAGTTTTTTGTGTTCCAGTCCAGTTTTCTTGGTTTCTATTACCAGTAAGTAATAAACTTAAATGTTTTTTCTCTTCATAACCAGCAAGGTAGTTGTGGTATGTTTTGCCAAATTCAAACAGTTTTAAATCAGCGTTTTTACGATTGATATTGTAAGATACTGCCTCAAGACCAGAGAATAATAATGATTGTCTCATGGTTGATAAATCAGCACTCAAAGGATTTAACATGGTTACATTATTCGTAGGATTTAGTTGATCAGAAAGTGTAACGTAGTTTGCCGTTGTCAATGAGTTAGCCATCATTTCATGAAATCCTTGAGAGTTCAATTGAGAGGCAATAACATTTTGAATTTTATAATCTTCGTTTCGTGGCGCGTTAAAAACCGTTGCATTCAATTTATTTGAAAAAGCAATATTGTTATAACCGTAAACTCTTAATAGTTCTTCAATAACATCAATTTCTCTTTGAACATCTACACGGTAAGCAGGAATAGTCAATCCTAGTCCAGCATCCGATACACTATTTACCTTAATGTCTAGTGAAACTAGAATTTTTTTAATAGTATCTTTTGGAATTTCCTGTCCAATTATTTTATTAACATTTTTGAAGTTCAGAAAAACATTAAAATCTTCAATTTTCTTTGGATACACATTCACTACATCTGATGTGATTTCGCCACCGGCAACTTCTTGAATTAGTAAAGCAGCACGCTTTAATGCATATTCAGTAATGCTAGGGTCAATTCCTCTTTCAAATCTAAAAGAGGCATCGGTATTAAGTTGATGTCTTTTAGCTGTTTTTCTAATACTTACAGGATTGAAATAGGCACTTTCCAAGAAAATAGAACTAGTACTTTCTGTAACTCCAGATTTTTTTCCTCCAAAAACACCTGCAATACAAAGTGGACCTTTTTCATCACAAATCATTAAGTCTTCCTCATGCAATTCTCTTTCAACATCATCAAGAGTGGTGAATTTAGTCCCTGCTGCAAGAGTTTGCACGACTACTTTTCCGTTTATTTTAGCAGCATCAAAGGCATGAAGGGGCTGACCCAATTCGTGTAAAACATAGTTAGTGACATCAACAATGTTATTTTTTGGGTTTAACCCAATAGATTTTAATCTGTTTTGTAACCAAGCAGGAGAAGGTTTCACTTCAATACCTGAGATTGTAACTCCACAATATCTAGGTGCTAATTTTGGTTCTTTAACATCAATATCAATCTTTAAAGTTCTTTTATCTACTCTAAAATTACTAACTGAAGGTGTAATAAGCTCTACGCTAACTCCATTTTGTAAAAGTCCTGCTCTCAAATCTCTTGCTGTGCCTAGATGACTCATGGCATCAGCACGATTTGGTGTTAATCCTATTTCAAAAACTTCATCATTTTCTATTTTAAAAACAGTTGCAGCGGCTGTTCCAGGAACCAATGAATCATCAAGGATCATGATTCCGTCGTGGCTTTCGCCAAGGCCTAACTCATCTTCAGCACAAATCATTCCGTGGCTTTCTTGACCTCTAATTTTTCCTTTCTTGATTGTAAAAGCGTTACCCTCTTTATCATACAATTCAGTACCAATAGTAGCAACAGGCACTTTTTGTCCTGCACCTACGTTACTAGCACCACAAACTACTTGTATGGGTGTTCCAGTTCCTATATCAACCGTTGTTATTTTCAGTCTGTCAGCATCTGGATGTTGTACACATGTTAATACATGACCTATAACTACTCCTTCTAATCCTCCTTTAATAGATTGGTACTTTTCAACCACTTCTACCTCAAGCCCTAAATCTGTAAGCAATGCAGCTGTTTCTTCGGATTTCCAGTCTATTTTTATAAATTGTTTTAACCAGTTGTATGATATTTTCATTTGTATTTTTTAATGATATTGCTTTACAAGTCCTGTTTTCAAAGACGCGTGCAAATATAAGGATTGCAGTTTGTAGTAAGAAACTATTTTTTTATTTTTTAAGTTGTAATTGTATTCATTTCAAATTTCTGATTTTTATTTTTTTTTAGCTATGTATAATTATTTAATTCATATAAAATTATGTGGGATATACTATTCAAAATAATTCAACTTAATCTGTTTTTAAATTATTACCATTCAAATGCTCAATCGATTTCGTAAAAATTTATTAACATTCAACTCTACTACAACGATAGAGTGCTAATAACTTTAAAAAAGCAAAATATATATAAGAATAATAATAAAAATTATACAAATAAAATATTAATTTCATAAAATATTAACTAAAAAAATCAACTTATGAAAGCAAAAAATTATTTATTGTTGCTCTTTTTACTATTGTTACACCCCATTGTTTTTTCACAAACAACTGCCACTGGGAGAGAAGTTATGATGCAAGGTTTTCATTGGACCACTGATGTTTCAACAACCAAATGGTACGATGTGATAAAAAGTAATTCAACAGCATTGCAAACTGGTGGATTCGATGCTATTTGGTTACCTCCGCCAAGTAAATCAACAGGAGGAATGGGGTATATACCAACAGTTTGGTATGACTTGAATAACGCTCATGGCACCCAAGCACAATTAACATCATTAATAACTGATCTTCATTCAAAAAACATAAAGGTTATTGCAGACATTGTGGTCAATCATCGTGGCGGAACAACTGGGTGGTATGATTTTTCGACACCATCATGGAATACTCCAACACAAACTTGGTCCATTTGCAATAATTCTAATATTAGTCCTTCTGGACAAAAAGGAACTGGAAATCCAGATTATGATCCTGTTCAAGCAGGTTTAAAATCTCCCGGTACTTCAGGATTGTTTTCTGCAGCTAGAGATTTAGACCATTCTAATGTTGAAGTTAGAAATGGTATCAAAACTTGGATGCTTTGGTTGAAAAATCAAATAGGTTTTGATGGATGGCGTTATGATTTTGTTCATGGCTTTGATGGAAAATATATTAAAGAATATAACGATGCTACCTCGCCATATTTTGCTGTAGGGGAATTGCTAGAAGGTGACCGCAATAGAATTGTAAAATGGTTAGATTACACAAAGGGTGGAACTAATACAGCTTCTTCAACTGCTTTTGATTTTGCAACCAAAAGCGCACTCCAAAATGCATTTAATGATAATAATTTAAGTTATTTAAAAGATGGTTCTGGCAAAGCTTCTGGTTTAATTGGAGTTTGGCCAGATAAAGCAGTAACTATGCTTGATAATCACGATACGGGACCTGTGCCTTATGGTCAAGATTTATGGATTTTTCCTGGATCAAAAGTATTAAATGGTTATGCCTATATTTTAACTCATCCTGGAACTCCGATGGTTTGGTGGCCTCATTATTTTAATTGGGGAATCAAATCTCAAATTGATGCTATGATTAAAATTAGAAAAGATAATTTACTATCTAACACCTCTACCTTAAATATAGTAACAGCTTCAAATAATCTATATGCAGCTATTATTGACAATAAAGTGGCAATGAAATTAGGATCAGATAATTGGTCTCCTTCTGGAACAGGTTGGACATTAAAATTATCTGGCACAGGTTTTGCAATTTGGGACAAGGCAAGTGCTGTTGATGTACCAAGCCTAACAGTAAGTCAGGTAGGAGGTTTTTTTACAACCGGAACAACGGTTAACACTACTTTAACAGCTAATACTTCTACATCTACTATATATTATACTCTAGATGGTACAACACCAACCATTGCATCGCCGTCCGCAGTTGGTTCAGTAACACTTTCCATTAATACCACTAAAACTCTTAATGCTTTTGTGAGAAATTCTGTAGGTGCAAACTCTACAATCAGAACAGAAACATACACTTTTGGTACATTACCAACATTTACCGTATACTTTAAAAAACCAGCAAACTGGAATTCAACTGTAAAAGTATACTACTGGTCTCCAACAGGTACAGCACCAACGGTAGCTTGGCCGGGAGTTGCAATGACAAAAGATTGTGGTGATTGGTACAAATTTACTTTCCCATCTACTGTAAGCGCAACAAACTTAATATTTAACGATGGAACATTAAAAACTGCTGATCTTGCTACTACTGCCGGAATTAAGTATTATGATAGTGCTTGGTTAGCTAGTGAACCAGCAAATCGTTGTCCTGCTCAAACAACTATGACAGTTTATTTTAAACCTCCAACAAATTGGACAACAATACCAAAAATTCATTATTGGAATGCTACCCCTACTGGAAGTGCAGCCAATACAACATGGCCAGGAGTTGCTATGGTAGCAGATGTAAATGGGTTTTATAAATATACTATTACAGGACCTACATCAACAAATTTAATTTTTAATAATGGCTCAAGTGGGACTGATAATCAAACCCCAGATTTATTAAATAAAACAAATGGATATTCTTACAATTGGGGAGTTAATACTGCCAGATTAGCTTCAAAAACCGAAATTAAACTGGAAAGCACTTCAGTTTTTGTATTCCCAAATCCAGTAAGTAGTACATTACAAATCAATTCAAGTTCAAAAGCATTGGATTTTCAGATCTTGTCTGCAAGCGGAAAAGTTGTTCAATCTGGAAAAGCAAATAACAACAGTATTGATCTTAGTAATTTAAATAAAGGTCTCTATTTTATCCAAATTGTATTTGAAACCGGAGAAGAATACAAACAAAAAATCATTAAAAAATAAACCTTTATATTAACAAAAATGACTCAAACTTAATTTATGTTTGAGTCATTTGTTCTATAATTACTACTTAAAATCTTGATTATAACACAAATATATTTATTCAACTACTTTCTTATCAAACACTTGAACTTGACTTTTTAACCTTTCAACAAGCATGCTCATCATTCGTTTGTTTAAATTAGAGCTATTATTTGTGTAGATTTCATACTCAGAAATGGTAAATAATCCCGAAATCATTCCTTTGAGTGCATTTCTAAATTTAATGTCCTTTTGAACAGCATTATCGATAGTTTTCATTTTCTTATCTACCGAAAAATTATCAAAATCTATTTTATTTTTTTTTAAATAATTTGAAAAAGAAGCACATATTATTTCGTTCTGTAATTTCAAAATAGGACGAAGTACTTCATTCTGAAAGGATTCTTCGGTTGTTGATTGACTAGTTATAACGCCTAATGTTTCTCCTCTAAATTCAGCTATAAAATGATCTCTTGCTTCCATTTTTTTTTGTTTAAAATTAAAAAATATAAAAGTAAAAAAGGTTTATTTTTACAAGTAAATTTAAAACGATGAGATTTCATACTAGAAAGTGGGTAAAACCCGAAGATTTAAATCCCAATGGCACCTTATTTGGAGGGAAACTCCTTGCTTGGATTGACGAGGAACTAGCTTTATATACCATTGTGCAACTAGAAAATTCCAGAATTGTGACTAAATATATGTCCGAAATTAATTTCAGGAGTTCCGCAAAACAAGGTGATATTATAGAGATAGGGATAGATGTCATCAAGTTCGGCACCACATCAATTACCTTAAAATGTGAAGCTCGTAATATGATGACACGAGAAACCATTATCTCTATTGATCAAACTACAATGGTTAATGTTGATGAGCATGGAAAACCCAAACCACACGGAAAAACTTCAATTGAGTTTGTAAAAGACAGATTGTAAAAGCTGTCTTTTAATTGTTTAACTCAATTTTAGATTCGAATATTTCTAAATCAAAATAACCGACAGCAGCTATGATGTGATCAAAAATATCAGACATAATGTACTCATAGTTTTCAAATCGTTTGTCATAAGAAAAGGCATACACTTCAAGAGGAACACCATGCTCTGTTGATTGTAATTGCCTGCATAACATGAGCATGTCTTTGTTCAAGCCAGGATAATTGAATAAATATTCGGTGATGTACTTTCTAAACAAGCCTAAGTTTGTCAAATTTCGACCATTTATAGCCAGTGATTTATCTATTCTATTTTCAAGATTGTATTTTTCAATCTCATTTTTTCTTTCGTCAAGGTAATGGCTTATCAAGTGTATTTTTTTTAATCCCACTAACTCTGTTTCTTCAAGAAAACGGATACTGCTTGTTTTAATTAAGATGTGGCGTTTAATTCTTCGTCCATCTGAGTTGAGCATACCGCGCCAGTTTTGAAAAGAATCTGAACTCAAACTGTAGGTAGGAATTGTAGTAGTAGTGTTGTCAAAATTCCGAACCTTAACCGTTGCTAAATTGATTTCAATTACATCTCCGTCTGCGCCAAATTTATCCATCGTAATCCAATCCCCAATTCGAACCATATCATTTATAGAAACTTGCACACTCGATACAAAACCTAAGATCGTATCTCTAAAAATCAAAATAATCACCGCAGATACGGCTCCCAAAATAGTTAAAAGTTCTTTTTTGTCAATGTCAAACAGCTTAGATATTATTAATGTAGTACCGATGACCCACAATAGAATCATGATTACCTGAATAAAACTATCTATCGGTTTGTCACTATAACGAGGTTGTAGTTTTAAATAATCTCGCAAAGCATTAAAAATAGTTCTGATAATCCACAATACGAGTACAATAATATAAATACCAACTATTTTTGCAAAAATCCCTTCCCAATATTCAAATCGTTCTAAAATTACGGGTACAGATTTGTAAACAAACAAAAGCGGTATCAAATGCGCAATGTATTTTGCCGTTTTATTTGAAACCAATAAATCGTCAAATTTTGTCTTAGTTTTTTGAGCAATAATAGCTAGAATAGTTACTAATACAAGTCTGAAAACAAGATATATAATATACGAAAGTACACATAGCACAACAATATTAAGGAGCAAACTGATATAAGAAGCCGTGCTACTCCCCAAACCTATTTTTCGAAAAATAGGATATATAAAAGTGAAAATTTTCTCGATGTATTTAAACATTTTTTAGGTATTTTCTTTCTATATAAAAAGTGCCAAAAGGAGGGATAGAGGCTATACAAATGACAAAATACTTTTTAAAATCCCACTTCTCAGTAAATTTCAAAACAGTAGCAAGCACAATGTACGCGGTAAATAAAACACCGTGTGCCATTCCAATATGTTTTACATAAATAGGATCATTAAATAAATACTTCATTGGCATGGCAAAGAAAAACAGCAATAAGGCAGAAATTCCTTCAACGATAGCTGTGATTTTAAAAATTTTAAGCATTTGTATTTTTTTATTTTGAAGACAAAATTAAGTATAAACATTGATTTTAGATACTAAAATCACAAAACTAAATTACTTTTGTATGCATAAACTTTGATAATGAGCAAGCGAGATTTAAAAAAATATGTGGCACAATTGACTAAAGAGCAACTCGAAGAGCAAATTATAGAGTTGTACGAGAAATTTAGTCCCGTAAAAGTCTATTATGATTTCGTTTTTAATCCAAAAGAAGACAATCTTTTAAAAGAAGCTAAAGTAAAAATTGCCTATGAATATTTTCCTGTAAAAAAATCAGGTAGACGTAGCCGACCTAAAATGAGACGTTCTGTAGCTCAAAAATACATCAAACACTTTATATCTCTAGGTGTTGATCCTTTTATTATCACCGATTTGATGCTATATAACATTGAAATTGCTCAAACATTTGCTTCAGAAAATGCAATCAAACAAGATCTTTTTTTTAAAAGTATGTTCAATTCCTTTGAGCAAGTCGTAGTTTATTTAATAGCAAATGCCATCTTAACCGATTTTAAAACGAGACTCAGCCAAATACATCATGCTGTTATAGATCAAAAATGGTGTAACATCTCTGAATTTGATGCTATTATGGATCGATTAGAATATTAATAGACTACCATAATTTAAAATTAATTAATCAGCTACAGTTTTTTTAAATAAAATTGTCAATTAAACTGTTTTTTAGGTGTATTTTTGCAAAAATCCAATAATTAGCAATGTCCCAAAATACCTTAGAATTAGAAAGAGAAGGCAAAAAACAACTTTACGCATACCAACAAGGCGATATTGATGCCATTTTTGAGCGAATAGATAATGCACCTCCACAACACCATTTATTATATCAGTTGCCTACTGGTGGTGGAAAAACAGTTGTTTTTTCAGAGATTGTTCGCCGTTATTTATCTCAACACGATAAAAAAGTAGTAGTACTAACACACCGAATTGAGTTGTGTAAGCAAACTTCAAAAATGTTGAAAGGTTTTGATGTAAAAAATAAAATCATCAATAGTAAAGTAAAAGAGCTACCGGATCAAAATGACTATTCGTGTTTTGTTGCCATGGTAGAGACTTTAAAAAACCGTATCAATGATGATAAATTGCACCTAGACAATGTAGGTTTAGTTATTATTGACGAGGCGCATTACAACTCTTTCAGAAAATTATTAAGCTCTTTCAAGAATGCTTTTATACTAGGAGTAACAGCAACGCCATTGAGTTCTAACATAAAATTACCCATGCACGAGAGCTATAATGAATTAATAGTAGGTGATACTATAAGCTCATTAATAGAAAATGGTTTTCTTGCAAAAGCAGTTACCTATAGTTATGATGTAGGTTTGACTTCGCTTAAAGTAGGTATCAATGGAGATTACACCGTAAAATCTTCTGATGATTTGTATACCAATATGGCTATGCAAGAAAAATTATTACATGCTTACACCGAAAAATCATTGGGCAAAAAAACCTTGATTTTTAATAATGGAATCAACACATCACTCTATGTCTATGAGACCTTTAGAGAAGCCGGTTATGCCATACGCCATTTAGATAATACCAGCAGTAATGACGAACGAAAAGACATTTTGCATTGGTTCAAATATACTCCAGACGCCATTTTAACCTCAGTAGGTATTCTTACTACCGGTTTTGATGAGCCTACTGTTGAAACTATTATTTTAAATAGAGCTACAAAATCCCTTACTTTATACTATCAAATGATAGGTCGTGGATCAAGAAAATTACCAGGTAAAGACAGTTTTAATGTAATAGATTTAGGTAATAATGCCGCCCGTTTTGGACTGTGGAGTGAACCTGTAAATTGGCAACACATATTTAAATCACCAGAGTTTTACCTAGAAAATTTAAGAGACGACACTGAAATTGAGCTGTACTTTAAATACACAATGCCTCCAGATGTGCGTGCCAAATTCAGTAAAACCGAAGTGGTAACTTTTGATGTAGAGGAAGAACATAAACTTATTATAAAACTAAACTTACGTTCAAAGGAAGTTTTGGATAAATCTTTAGATCAACATGCCGCTATGTGTGTTGACAATTCCGAAACCTTGCAAGAAGCAAAAGCTTTAGGTAAATTATTAGACGATGATATTGATTGCCGTATCAAGCGTTATGCAAAATGTTTGAGTCAGTGCAGTAAAAACTATAGAGAATGGCTTGTAGATGATTACAAACTAAAATTGGTTCTATTAACAGGTAAAAAATACCGAGAAAAAATCATGAATGAACCTGATGAAGATTAATTTCTTTTTAGGAGCTAATCCTGCTGTACACTGTATCTTTTGTGGTCTCAAAAAAGAGACCACAAAAGGATGCCGTTCCCATCAGGGCTAAAATTACGTTACAAAAGAACTATTATTTTTAAAATACAAAATCCAAATACAAATGCAAAAACAATTCTCAGATTTAGGATTAGCAACACCCATACTTAAAGCAATAACCGAATTGAAAATTGTTATTCCTACTGAAATTCAAGTACAAACCATTCCATTGTTACTCGCAAACAAACAGGACTTGGTCGCTATTGCAAAAACCGGTACTGGAAAAACAGCTGCGTTTGGACTTCCTATTTTGCAATTGATAGATATTAATGTTCCAGCAATTCAAGCCGTAATTTTAGTGCCAACTAGAGAATTGGGACACCAAATCTTTAAAAATTTAGAAGATTTTGCAAAATATATCCCGCAAGCTTCTATAACAGCAACTTGCGGAGGAATACCTATAAAACCTCAAATAGAAAGACTTACTTTGCCTACACATATTGTTGTAGCAACTCCAGGACGACTAATTGATTTGATACAACGCAATGCCATAAACCTCAAAGAAACGAGATTCTTAGTACTCGATGAAGCTGATGAAATGGTAACAATTCTAAAAGAAAGTTTAGATGAAATTGTGGCTCAATTGCCAAGTTCACACAAAACATTTTTGTTTTCGGCAACTATGCCGGGTACAATTAAGCAATTGATTCAAAACTATTTAAATAAAAATGTAGTGCAAGTAAGCGCTAACATGGAAACAATAGGTAATCAAGGGATAGATCACCAATACATTGTAGTGGACCCTATAGAAAAACTAGATGTTTTAATGCATTTTCTTACTACAAAAGAGGGTCAACGCGGAATCATTTTTTGTAAAACAAAAGCAGCCGTAAACAAATTGGCCAAAAATTTAGCCATAAATAGATTTTCATCTGGCGCCTTACACGGCAGTTTATCTCAAGGTATTCGAGATCGAATAATGGAGCAGTTTCGTGAAGGCCACATTAATATCCTAGTAGCAACAGATCTTGCAGCTAGAGGAATAGATGTAAAAGAAATTTCATATGTTGTAAATTATCACTTACCAGATGTATACGAAGCTTATGTACACCGAAGCGGTAGAACAGCTAGAGCAGGAGCAAAGGGGCTTGCCTTAACTGTGTTACAACAAGAAGAAGTAGTTGAAATTGCTGACTTTGAAAAAGAATTGGGTATTAAATTTTTACCTTTTGCTAAACCTAACCAAGCAAGTATTGAAGAAAACAATACGTTTTTGTGGGCCAAGCAAATTTTTAAGACCAAACCCAATCATGAGGTTGCAGCTGAATTAAAAGAGAAAATAAAAACGGTTTTCCATCATTTAACTAAGGACGAGTTAATTGAAAAACTAATAGCAAATCAAGTGCTACAAACTAAGAATGAAGCACAGCAACAATTAGAAAAACCTATCAAAAAACAAAAAAAATAGTTTTTCTGTAAAAAGACATACAACTAGTACTCCCTCAATTTAAATAGAGGGTGTACTAGTTTTTTTTATTCTTTTTTTACCTAAAATCAAGATTATTAGTGCAATTATCGTAGAAGTGGTTAAGATAAAAACCATAGGTAAAATTGAATTCTTTACAAATAAACCTACCGCAAACGATGCCATCGCACCCAAACCTAACTGAATAGCGCCCATTAATGCAGAGGCACTGCCAGCATTTTTTTCAAAAGGAGCAAGAGTCAGTCCCGCAGTATTTGGATTGGAGATTCCTAAACAAGCCAAAAAAATAAAAAGCATAGCTATGGTTTCATACAACCCTAATAAACCCTTGAGAGCAAGAAATAAAAATACAATAGAGATTATTGATTGCACTACTAAAGCACCTATTATCATTTGATCACTTCTAAATTTCCTTAACAATAAAGAATTTAACTGACTTGCGCTAATAAAGCTCAAAGACATAAAAGCAAATATCCATCCATACGTTTTTGCATCTACCTTATAAATGTCCATAAAAATAATAGGAGAGGCTGCCACATAAGTAAACAACCCAGAGAAAGCTATTGCACCTGCAAATGCATAGGTATAAAATTGAGGTACTTTAAGTATTGAAATAAATCCAGTAACAATAGGATTGGGTTTTAAGGAAATAGTAGTGTCAGGCACAAAGGTATTGGGTAAGCCGAGCAATGCAGCAATTAAAATTAAAATCCCCATACACATCAAAATAAAAAAAACGGTATGCCATCCAAAATCTTCAGTGATATAACCGCCTATAGTAGGCGCTAGCATTGGCGAAAGCCCAACTACCAGCATTAACATTGAAAATACTTTAGGAATATCTTTAACTGGAAACAAATCCCTTACCATTGATACAGATGCTACTGTTGCGCCACAACTACCTATGGCTTGAATAAATCGTAGACCAATAAAAGTGTCTATATCAGTAACAAATACGCAGCCTAACGAAGCTAAAATATAAACCAACATTCCTATGAATAAAGGTTTTTTTCGACCAAAACGGTCTAATAATGGCCCATACAATAGTTGACCTGCTGATATGCCTATAAAATAACTGGATAATGTCAAGGATACATTGGCAACAGTAGTATTTAAATCCTTTGCAATTCCCGCAAATCCGGGCAGGTACATGTCAATTGAAAAAGGACCAAGAGCCGTCAGAGATCCCAAAATTAGTATTAATTTGATGTATCGTGAACGAGACATTACATTTTGTACCTTCATATTTTATTTTTTGCAAAAGTAACCAATATAAATGGGATGCTACGGTTGTTTATTTTTTTAAAAGCAAAACAAATCCCGAAACAAAAAGGAGCAAAAGCATGATTTTTTTTAATATAGTATCATTCAAAAAAAGATATACTTTTTTACCTAATACTAAGGCTAAAATAAAAAAAGGCAATACATAAAGAGAGTTGTACAGTTGTTGCCATGTTAATATACCTTCAAAAGCAAGAACAGGAATTCTAAATAAGGTAATTAAGCCCAAAACCCCAAACATTGTAGCTCTCATAATTTTTACATCCGAAATTTCATTTTTAACGATGATCAAATATAGTGGTCCTCCGGTTGAGAAAAGTCCTGAAAAAAAACCTCCTAAAAATCCAAAAACAAACTTCATTTTGGTAAATAATTCGATTTCTTTAGCATTACGCAAACTATTTAAAACAAACAAAATAATGAAAATCCCTAAAGCTTTTTTTAAAATAACGGGCTGTCCGTAGGCCAAAACAACTATACCTACAAGCAAACCAAAAAAAGAAGAAACAGCTAATTTTTTTAATAAATCTAAATCGATGTTTTTCCACTCTTTATAAACATGAATAGGACTAGAAATCATGTAAAAAATAGACAAATATCCAACAGCATCTGGCAATGGCATGACAAATAATAAAAAAGGCAATGCAATGAGAGCTCCTGCAAATCCAGTAATTGTTTGAACAAAAAAGCCTGTAAAAATCCCAAGTGAAAGTAAAATCATCATCGTATCCATTTTGCAAAAGTAAACGAAGATCAACTTCTTGGGAAATTGTTTCAATGGTAAAAAAGTTAAAAAACACATTTTTAAATGGTAAATTTGTTTTTTAAAAACTTTTTTATGGTAGATGCATTAGATTTAAAAATTATTGAATGTCTAAAACAAAATGCTCGATATTCATTTGTAGAAATTGGCAAGCACGTAGAACTTTCGCCATCTGCAGTTAGAGAGCGCATTCAAAAACTAGAAGACTTAGAAGTTATCAAAGGATATCGAGTAAGATTAGACAATACAAAACTAGGATTCGGACTTGAGGTTTTCATTATGTTTAAATTGTACAGCGGAAAATTGAGTGTTTTTTGTGAAAATTTAGATCAATTTCCTGAGATTTTTGAAATTCACAGAATTACAGGAACGCATAATATTTTTATGAAAGTGATTTTAAATAATCAGCTGCATTTACAAAAATATATTGATCGATTATTGGTTTACGGTGAGCCAACTACACATTTAATTTTATCCAATCTAAAAGAGGATTTTTAATTGCCCAATTTTCACAATATTCAACTGTATATATTTGAACTATAATTTATATTATGTAAAATAGAAAACATGGGATTAAAAAACATTGCTTTTATCAATGCCTTTTTAATTAGCTTTGTGAAGTTTAAATCTGTTAAGTCTGCTTTATGACTAATAGATTTGAACTGGAATTGACCAATTATCCCATTTTAAATTGAATGTATTTGAATTAATTTCATAAGTCAGTTTTTCAGATACGGACCTTACTACTAATGGTTTTACAACAACTCGTAATTGATCATCTTCTTGACTGTATTTATAAGCGCCCCATTGTTTGGCTACTTTATTAAAAATAATTGTACATTCTTTACTATTTGGAATTATAAAAAAAGAATATTTTCCTGCTGGTAATTTCGCACCTTCCACGGTTAGATCTTTATCGGTTTCAAAAGTGGTTGCATCATTTGCTCCTGCGCGCCAAATCTTATCAAATGGTACTAACTCTCCCCAAATTTTTCTACCGTTTATTGATGGACTTCCATAATTTACGGTTATTATTGCTTCATTAACTTTACCTGTAAAAGTTTCTTTAGTGCTTGTAGGTTTACTTTGAGCCCCGATTACATTAACTATAAATAAAGCCACTAGTGCAAAGCCTGTCTTCATTATTGATTTCATATTTTTTAGTTTTTAGTTACTGTATAAAGTTAAAGAAACTGCATTACAAACATTAAAAATTAGTCTTATTTTATGAAAAAATTAAGGAATGTATAATTTAATGGTAAAGCATTTACAAAGCTGTTTTATCTTCTTATTATTTGTTATTTTTACATTATAAAAACAAACACTATGAATTCTATTGCAGAGCAAATTGCAGACTTTTTAAGTGAATATGCGCCTTTTAATTTTTTAGGATTTGAAGAACTTTCACAAATAGCTAGAGATATGAAAGTTATTGTTTTAGAAAAAAATCAAACCTTATTTCAAATAAATGATTTACTTCATGATAGTTTTTATGTGGTAGCCTCTGGGGTTATCAATTTATATGTAATCTCAGATTCTGAGGAGACTTTAGTAAATAAATGTGTGGCAGGTGATATTTTTGGTATTCGACCATTTTTTGCAAAAAACAATTACATGATGTCGGCTAAATCTAGAGAGGAAGCTATTGTGTATGCCATACCTATTGTCTCTTTTAGACCTTTTGTAGCCAATAATCCAGATGTTTTGAATTTTTTACTAGAAAGTTTTGCTGTAAATACAAGAAATCCAAAAGATAAAGAACACTTAATAGGAAAGTTAATTTCTGATAATGTTTTTTATTCTGATCAACAATCAGAAATGCAATATTTCCAGTCGTTAACATACAATATTAACCCATTAAAAACCACAGTACATGCTAATATCCAGGATGTAGCGCAACAAATGACTGCCTCCTTAACAAACAACATCTTCATTTGTGATAATGATTTCCCTATTGGTATTGTTACCGATACTGATATGAGAACCAAGATTGCAACCGGTAGATTTCCTATTACTGTTTCTATTGATAAAATAATGTCCTCACCAGTTGTTACAGTTCTTGAAAATGTATCACTTGCCGAAGCGCAATTGTTAATGCTTAAAAACAATGTTACTCACTTGTGTGTAACTATAGATGGTACAGATAGATCTCCTGTTAAGGGAGTTATTAGTGAATACGATTTAATAGTTGCACAATCAAATAGTCCCGGTGTACTTATTAAAGAAATCAAACGCAGTCAAACTCCTAAGGAACTTACACAAATAAGAGATAGAGTCACGGATTTGATACAAACATCCATCTCTAAAAATGTGCCTTTATCGCATATTTTTAATATTACAAGCGAAATTAATTTAGCCTTGTTAAAACGTGCTGTTGAATTGTCAATTTTAGATTTGGGCTCTCCTCCTGCTCGTTTTGCTTGGTTAAGTATAGGCAGTCAAGGAAGAAAAGAACAATTATTGCTTACAGATCAGGATAGTATTTTAATTTTTGAAGATGTTGCCGCAGAAAAATATCGTGATGTAAAAGATTATTTCTTAAAATTAGGAAAAAAGACAACTGCAATACTTGAAAAAACAGGATATGAATTCTGTCCTAATGGGCACATGGGAAGTAATATGTTGTGGTGCAAATCATTAACAGACTGGACTAAAAAATATGACAATTGGATGCTAAATCCAAGTGAAAATAGTACAGATTTAAGTAGTATTTTCTTTGATTATGAAATCATTTTCGGAGAACAAAAAATGGAAGATGCCATTAGTACGGTCATTTTTAAAAATGTTAAAAACAGTACGCTTTTCTTTGATTTTTTGGGTAATGAGGGCTTGAAAAACAATTCTCCTTTAACATTTTTCAAAAAGTTTCACCTTGAGGAAGATGGTGAGCATAAAGACAAATTCGATATCAAAACACGTGGTCTTATGCCATTAATTGATGGAGCCAGGTTGTTTTGTTTATCCTTTGAAGTTAAGGGAATTAATAATACTTTTCAAAGATTCAAGCAATTATCGATTACAGATCCTAAACATGCTGAAATCTATCTTAATTGCGCCGAAGCTTTCTTAACTTTGTCTAAGTTCAGAACCTTAGAGGGTTTAAAAAATGACAATAATGGTCAGTATATTAATTTAGAGGAATTATCAAAAAATGATAAAGAAAAATTGAAAAATGCCCTAGCCCCGATGCGCGATTTAGAAGAACTAATTAAAAGTAAATTTCAACTTACACAATTTTCATAGTATGTTAGATTGGTTAAAAAATATCAATAAAGAATATCCTGATTTTTGGAAAGCATATACAGCCAAATTTGACAAGAAATCATCAAGATTTGTTGTTTTTTCTACTGAAACAACGGGATTAAATCCCAAAAATGATGTGATTTTGTCGATTGGTTCTTTTTCTATAGTCAAAAATGCAATTGCCATAGGTGACAATTTTGAAGCTGTATTTACTCAATATAAGTACTTTCATGACAACGGCTTAACTAATGAATTCTTAGTTGAAAGTAAATTTAAAAAGATAAGCGAGCCAGAAGCTTTAAAGTCTTTTTTGGAATTTATTGGCAATGCAGTTTTAGTGGGGCATCATGTTGATTTTGATGTAGATATAATTAATGAAGCACTGGAAAGAATGGATTGTGGACGACTGAAGAACGAAGCGCTTGACATTGATGTAATGCACAGAAAACTTCATGATATTACAGATAAAGAAAGTACACTTGATGAACTTTGTGAATTTTACAAAATTCCAGTAAGTGACCGAAATTCTGCAGCTGATGATGCCTACAAAACAGCCTTATTATTTTTAAAACTAAAATCAAGATTAGGCATAAAATAAAAATTTAAAGTAATAGAGTAATTCCTTTCCATAATAGGCCGTGATGCGTTATAGAAATGGGGGTTTCAACCATGGAGACAGGATCAATTATAAACGGAATACCATTCTTTTTTAAAATAGTCGTATTTGGGTTTATGTTTTTTATTTTTTTAAAATGTTCTTTATGGGTTACGGCAATTGTGTAAACAGCATTATTTTCAAAAGTAGTGTTGGTAAGATACGATTTATTTTGAATGACTACTTTTCCTGTTTTTTCATCTTCGAAGCTACATTCTAAAAGCAATGGAAAAAAGCCTCTTATACCTGTTTCTCTATTGAAAATTTTATAGGCTGCTTCTTTTCTAGACCATAAATTCCAGACCATTACGTCTGGAATTTTACTTTGTGAAATTAAATTTTGTTCTTTAACTGTGAAAATTTTTTCTAAAAAACCTTTACGTTTCCAGTTACTTTCTTTTTTGGCTGTAGCCAAATCTACAATATCATTTCCAATCATCTAGCTAACTTTTACATCTCATTCGTTAGTTTTTCTCTGATAATTTAGTCGCAATAATTTCTAAAGTCGCTTTTACATTAACCATACGCTCCATAGCTTCATTATCAATAATTATATCGTATTTTTCTTCTATATCTAAAATAACATCTACTAAATTAGCGGAGTTGATCTTTAAATCATTTATAAAATCGGTATCTTCGGTAAGTGTGTCAAACGCTTCTTGATTTGCTATATATGGTTTAACTATATTCTTTAATTCTGCAATGGTCTGTTCTCTATTCATAAGTAGTATTTTGATAAATATAATGATTTTTTGTTTTGATGATCTTAGTACTGTTTGTATTTTTTAAATATAACACAACTATTTACGTCACCAAAACCAAAACTAGCTTTTGCAATTATATTTAATTCCATTTCTATAGCTTGTTGTGGTATTCGTGATTGGTCAATTAAAGCTGTGATTTCAGGGTGTAAATCATTACAATTAGTATTCGGAAAAATAAATCCGTGATATAATTGTAATATTGAGGCTACACTTTCGATACTGCCGGCACCTGACAAACAGTGGCCTACCATTGATTTCAAGGAGTTTATGTACGGGAAATCTTTTCCTTTTCTGGCTAAAGCTTCACACCAATTTTGAATTTCGAGGCTGTCTTTTGAAGTGGCTGTTAAATGTCCGTTGATCGCATCTATATCCTTTGCTGTGATTTCGGCATTAGTAATGGCACTCATTATACATTTTTGTACAGCAACAGGATTTGGTGCGGTCATTGTACCAAGTCCTCGCTGACCACCTGAATTAACATGGCCACCTAAAACTTCGGCATAAATAGTTGCACCTCTTTCAAGTGCTGTTTCTAAATCCTCCAAAACTAAAGCTCCTGCTCCACTACCAGGGACAAATCCTGAAGCACTTTCTGACATTGGCCTTGAGCTGTGTTCTGGGTCTTGATTGTACTTAAAAGTACACACTTTCATGGCGTCAAAACCACCCCAAATGTAAGGGCCAGAATCACTAGTGCTTCCTGCTAGTATACGTTTGGCTTGACCTGATTTTATGCGGTCATAGGCCATTAAAATGCTTTCTGTACCCGTTGTGCAGGCCGAGGAATTTGTAGTGACTTGATTACCTAAACCTAACTTACCTCCTAAATATGCGCTAACACCACTATTCATAGTTTGCGCTACGGCAGTACTACCCAATCTTCTGGTTTGAAAATCATCAATTTTATAAATGCTTTCACGAAATTTATCAATTCCAGAGGTTCCTGTCCCAAAAATAGTTCCGCTATCCCAATCTGGATTTTCATTGATAGCTAAAGATAATCCCGCATCTTTCCATGCATCAATACCCGCTATTACACCATACAAAATTCCAGTTGAATTGAAATTTCTTAACTCTAGTTCTGATAAATAGCGCAATGCTAATTCTGTTGAAACTTCAGGTTTCCCAGCTATTTGACATGAAAACTGCAATCGTTCCAATTCTTGATCATGTTTAATTCCTGAAATTCCGTTTTTAATGGCATGTGTAAACGCATCAAGTCCAACTCCATTTGGAGCAACAACGCCTAGACCCGTAATAACAACTCTTTTTTTCATTTATTTAGAAATTATCATTCCTGCAATTGTTCCTGTGCAAACCTCTTCTTCTTTTTCATTTTTCATGATGACTTTGCATTTTAATTTTCCGAATCTAAAGTACATTTTTTCTGAAATTACGGTTACTTTTTCTTTAGGGAAAACAGGTTTTAAAAATTCAATATCTGTTGATGTTAAAGCAATTGCAATATTTCTATTTAAGTTTTCATTTAATAAAAATATACCTAAACATACTAGACCAATTTGAGCCATCACCTCTGTCAAGATTACTCCTGGTGTGACTGGATTGTCTTTAAAATGTCCGTTATAAAAGTCAAGATTTTCATCAAAAGTATAGGTTCCTTCTACTCCATTTTCATCAATTGAAATGATTTCATCTACAAAGAGAAACGGTTTAGAATACGGTAATTTACTTAGGATATCTTGGTTTGTCATTGTTTTTAAAAGTGAATTAAAATTGTATCAAAACTCTTTGGGCAGAGAATCCTGGGCCAAAACTCAACATTAAACCCCTCTCCCCTTTTTTAGGCTGATTGTCCATTATTCGTTCTAAAACATATAAAACAGTTGCACTAGACATGTTTCCGTACAATCGTAAAACCTCTTTTGTATCGTCTATATTTTTACCCAAACTGGAAAACAAACTTTCTACCGTTTGTACTATTTTCTTTCCTCCTGGATGAAAAATCAAATGATCGATATCTTCCATTTTTAAATTATTTTTTTCTAAAAAGGGATGAATAATATCAGGAAAATGCGAAGCAATCGTTTCGGGGACTTCAATATCCAAGACCATTTGCAATCCAGAATTCGTTAATTTAAAGCCCATCATGTGGATATTATCATAGAAATGATACATCTCTTCGGCTAGAATTTCAGGTCCGTCATCATCTTCATGTGATGATAAAAGCACACAAGCCGCTCCGTCACCAAAAATGGCTGCACTTACTATATTGGCCATAGAAAAATCATCCAATTGAAAGGTTGCCGTGGGGCTTTCTACTGCAATTACAGCAGCACGTTTTCCGGGATTGGCCTGCAAAAAGTTTTTTGCATAGATAATTCCTGAAATTCCTGCAGCACAACCCATTTCAGTCACTGGAAGTCGGACGATATCTTGGCGTAGTTTTAACTTATTGATTAAATAGGCATCTAGTGACGGAATCATAATTCCAGTGCAACTTACTGTGATGATATAATCTAAATCTTCAGGGTTCCATTGGGCTTTTTTTAAGGCTTTTTCTAAAACTTTTTCGCCTAAATCTATTACTTCACGAACATAAATATCGTTTCTTTCCTCAAATGAAGTTTTGGTAAAGACTTCAATTGGATCCATAATAGAATATCGTTTATCAACTGCAGCTCCTTCAAAAATTTTCTTAACTTTTCTTACAAAACGATCGTCTTGCCCTACAAGCCAAGCATCCAAAAAAGGGATAATTTCATCTGTATTTTTAGAATATTTGGGTACCTGTTTAATAACTGTTTTGATTTTTACACTCATATTTTCGAAATTATCCATTGGTAGCGAAAAGCCCATTTCCAATGAATTTTATAGTTTTTAAAATTTAATTTTTTAGAAAAATGAATCAGTTCTTCTTTTTTAAAACCTCTTAAAATCGAAGTAAATCCATCCTCTCTGGACATATCATTCAATTGAAATACAAAACACAACCCTTGGAATAAGCGGTAAGCAATTGGACTTCGATGTAAATCATTAATTACAATTCCTATCGAGGAATTCGTATGGAAAACTTTTAATAAATCTTCAATTTCATGGTTTTTGAAATGATGTAATGTTAATGTACACAAGACAATATCGTATTTTAATTCCTTAAAAGAATCCTTAAAAATATCTTCACAGCTATAACTGATATTCGTATATTTTTCGGATAATTGTATTGCATGAGAAATTGTAAAATTGTTAGCATCAATGCCTATCAACTTAAAATTTAGTTTATTATTAAGTCCAAAATCAGCTAAAGTTCGAAGCATATCTCCATTGCCACAGCCTACGTCAACAATTACTATTTCTTCTTTTTTAGATAGTTGAATAAGTTCTTGTACTCCTCTTAAGGTCAACTGATTTCCACCTAATAACTGATTGATTTTTGCTATTTTGTCTAAAGCATCTCGTAAAATTTCGCCCTCTAAGGCAAAATCGTCCATTATTTCTGGTTTATCAGTTCTGTACTTAGTATTTATTGCCATTTAAGATTGTAAAAGGATTGGTTTTCCGTGTGTTTTTTTAATAATTTTAGGTAATAAAAAAGGAAATATACTTAATAAACGCATTAATACCCCTGAAAGTTTTTGCTTTTGCAAAATATTTGATAAAAACCGACCCATTTTAAGTCGTTCTTTAAAGTTAAAATTCCATTCCTGTATGTATTTTTCTTCTAATTCTTCTCGAGATTTGATTTCATTGCTGTAGTATTCATGAATTAACTCCGAAACAATTTTACCACTATGAATTGCCATTGCCATTCCGTTGCCACATAAAGGATGAATAAGTCCTGCAGTATCTCCAATCATTAAAATATGATTCTCAACAGCTTGTTTTTTTTCGAATGATACTTGGCTTATTGTTAAAGGTTTTTCAAAAAGCATTTTTGTTTTTTTGAAAATTTCGTTCAAATGAGGGTTTTGCTTTAGAACATGACTTTGAAACTCTTCAATATTTTTATATTTTTTAAATGTATCATAATCTGCAAGATAACAAATATTAATACTATCGTTTTCCACTTTAGAGACGCCACAATATCCACCTTTGAAATTATAAAGTCCTACTAAATCATTAGGAAAATCTCCCATGTAATGAGCCTTAACTGCAAGCCAATGAGACTTTTTAGTGATGAAATCCCGGTTCATTTTTTGGTCAATATTCGAACGTTTGCCAAAAGCACCAATAACAATTTCAGATTTTAAAATACTATTTTTTGCTGTTCTAACATTAAATTCATTGTTTGAATAGATAATTTCCTCTACAGTATCTTGTAAAAAGATACAGCCATTTTTGATTGCTATTTGATACAAATAATGATCCAAAGCAAAACGACTAATACCAAAACCTCCAAGCGGGAGATTACTTTTAATAGTTTTTCCACTTGATGTTGAAAATTCAAGAATAGTAATATGTGTAGGATTTAAATGAGATAGGTCAAGACCAAGCCAGTTGAAATAAGGTAAAACTTCATTAGAAATATATTCTCCACAAACTTTATGTTTCGGAAAACTATTTTTTTCAATAACCGTTACTTGAAGTCCAATTTTAGACAAGTGAATTGCAGCAGTCAAACCTGCTAAACCACCACCAACAATAAGTACTTCTTTTTCTTTCATGTGGAAGTAAATTTATGAATAAGTTTATTACCATTTGCTATATAAAACTTAAAAAAAGTTACATAATTATGGTCTAAAAAAATATAGAAACAAAAAAAAAGCCGCTTTAAAATAAAACGGCTCTTCATGTAATTAAACTTTTCCTTCTTTAATTTCCTCAACAATTTCAGGATTTAATAAGGTTGTAATGTCACCAAAGTTAGAATAATCTCCTTCGGCAATTTTTCTTAAAATTCGCCTCATAATTTTTCCGGAACGCGTTTTTGGCAAACCAGAAACAAATTGAATTTTATCCAACTTAGCAATAGGTCCAATATGATCCGAAATATGTTGGTTGATTTCTTTAGTTAAGTTTTCCTTATTACGGGTTTCACCTGTTTCCTTTAGGATAACAAAACCATATAAAGCATTCCCTTTAATATCATGAGGAAAACCCACAATAGCTGATTCAGCAACAGCTGGGTGTTCATTGATAGCATCTTCAATAGGAGCTGTTCCTAAATTATGACCCGAAACAATAACTACATCATCTACTCGACCTGTAATTCGGTAGTAACCTACTTCATCTCGTAAAGCACCATCACCTGTAAAAAATTTACCTGGAAAAGCTGAAAAATAAGTATCCTTATAACGTTGATGGTCACCCCAAATAGTTCTGGCAATTCCTGGCCAAGGAAATTTGATACACAAACTACCTACTACTTGATTTCCTTCAATTTCATTGCGCTTATCATCCATCAAAACAGCTTGCACTCCCGGAAGTGGCAAGGTTGCATAAGTAGGTTTTGTAGGAGTAACAAAAGCTATTGGAGCAATCATAATTCCTCCCGTTTCTGTTTGCCACCAAGTATCTACAACTGGGCATCTTTTGTCCCCAACATGGTCATTGTACCAGTGCCAAGCTTCTTCATTAATAGGTTCTCCTACAGATCCGATTACTTTTAAAGATTTTAATGGATATTTTTGTACAAATTCTATGTTTTCTTTCGCCAAAGAACGAATGGCAGTTGGCGCGGTATAAAATTGAGTGATTTTATGTTTTTCGATTACCTCCCAAAAACGACTAAAGTCAGGATAAGACGGAACACCTTCAAATATCACTGTAGTTGCACCATTTAAAAGTGGTCCATAAAGAATGTACGAGTGACCGGTGATCCATCCGATATCAGCTGTACACCAGAACACATCACTTTCTTCATAGTTAAAAACATTTTTAAATGTATAGGCTGTATACACCATGTAACCCGCTGTGGTATGCACCATTCCTTTTGGTTTTCCAGTAGAACCAGAAGTGTATAAAATGAATAAAGGATCTTCAGCATCCATTATTTCGGCAACATTATTATCCGAAGCTTCATCTAAAAGAGGTTGTAACCATTGGTCACGACCCTCTTGCATTTTAATTTCAGTATGTATTCTTTTGGCAACTAAAACTTTTTCGACAGATGAACATTTTTCTAATGCTTCATCAATAATACTTTTCAGATCTATTGTTTTGTTTCCTCTAAAACCACCATCGGCAGTAATCACCATTTTGCAAGAGCTATCATTAATGCGACTAGCTACTGCTGATGCCGAAAAACCAGCAAAAACTACGGAGTGAATAGCACCAATACGGGCACAAGCAAGAACTGAAACAGCTAACTCAGGAATCATAGGTAAATAAATGCAAACTCTATCTCCTTTTTTAATTCCCTGTTCACGTAACACATTTGCCATTTTACAAACACGTTGGTGTAACTCATTATAATTGATATGTACTGCCTCTTCGTTTGGATTATTTGGTTCAAATATAATAGCGGTTTTTTCGCCTCTTTTTGCCAAATGTCTATCAATGCAATTTTTGACAATATTCACTTTGGCTTCCGTAAACCATTTGATGTCGGCTTCGGCCATATTAAATTCAACAACCTTGTCCCACTGCTGGTACCAAGTGAAATTTTCCTCTGCTATTTTTCCCCAAAATTTTCTAGGTTCACGAACTGATTTATTATAATGTTTAAAATATTGTTCTAGATTATCAATTTTGTAGTAACTCATAGTGTAATTTTTTATAAAAGTATTAAATCTATTGCTATTCTTAAAACAATTTACAGTATAAATACCTGCAAAAAAATACATTTTAAAAAACAAATTAGCCATTTAAATGACAATTTGTTTAATTATTGCTTTTTTTTCGTAAATACTTAAAACACGCAAAGGCGAGCTAGAACTACATCTATCTCACCTTTGTGTCAACAAAATTTGAAAAACAAATAAAATTATTTAGTAAATAAGGTAATATCAAACGAAAATTAACCACAACTATCGTTATTAATCAAAACCAACTATCTAAATTTTCTTTTGAATGAGTGTTTTACTATTTAAGTATTACAAAATAACAAAGTATTTATAGAGATTGATTCACCTAACTCCAAAGAATTTTAGAGTTAAGCGAATCTAAATGCATCTATATCTTCGGTTATTTAACACTTTTTAACTAACTCAAAATATTATGAAATCAAATGATATAGTGCCAATCTCGCCACATCCTCATATGTGGTAAATTGTGAATAGTTTATCCTATTTTTTTCATCGCTGTCATTGAAGCACGCAACCACTCACCCACTTCTTCAATAGGATGTTGTCTTATGGTTTTGTTTACCGCAATCAAAACACTATTGTCCACACCGTTTGAGGTTGAAAATGGTTTTCCAATTACATTTGTTTTTACCGTTTTCATAAAATCAACCAACAAGGGTTTGCAAGCATGATCAAATAAGTAACAACCGTATTCAGCAGTATCCGAAATAATGCGATTCATTTCGTATAATTTTTTTCGAGCGACAGTATTGGCAATCAAAGGCAATTCATGTAATGATTCATAATATGCCGATTCTTCTATAATTCCAGATTGAGTCATGGTTTCAAAAGCTAGTTCAACTCCCGCTTTTACCATTGCTATTAATAAAACTCCATGGTCAAAATATTCTTGCTCTGTAATATGAGCTGCAGTTGGAGCAGTTTTCTCAAAATTAGTTTGAGCTGTTGCTCCTCTCCAAGTTAGTAAATTGATATCATCGTTAGCCCAATCAATCATCATGTTTTTTGAAAACTCGCCCGAAATAATATCATCCATATGTTTTTGAAACAACGGACGCATAATTTCTTTTAATTCATCCGCCAAACGAAAAGCTTCAATTTTAGCAGGATTCGAAAGGCGATCCATCATGTTCGTAATTCCACCGTGTTTTAAAGCTTCGGTAATGGTTTCCCAACCGTATTGAATCAATTTTGATGCATATGCTGGCTCAATTCCTTCTTCGACCATTTTATCAAAACACAAAATTGATCCAGTTTGCAACATGCCACACAAGATGGTTTGTTCTCCCATTAAATCTGATTTTACTTCGGCAACAAAAGACGAGTTTAGCACACCTGCTTTATGTCCACCAGTGGCTACTGCATAGGCTTTTGCTTGGGCAAAACCAATGCCATTAGGGTCGTTTTCAGGATGAACTGCAATTAGAGTTGGAACTCCAAAACCACGTTTATACTCTTCACGCACCTCTGATCCTGGGCATTTTGGAGCACACATAATTACTGTCAAGTCAGGGCGAATTTGCATTCCTTCTTCTACAATATTAAAGCCATGTGAATATGCCAAAGTAGCTCCTTTTTTCATTAAAGGCATAATGGCTGTTACTACAGCAGTATGTTGTTTATCTGGGGTAAGATTGCAAACTAAATCAGCAGTTGGAATTAATTCTTCGTAGGTTCCAACAGTAAATCCGTGATCGAACGCATTGGTAAAAGAAGCTCTTTTTTCTACAATTGCTTCCGCTCTTAGAGCATACGATATGTCTAAACCTGAGTCTCTCATGTTCAATCCTTGGTTTAACCCTTGGGCTCCACATCCCACAATTACAACCTTTTTACCAGCCAATGCACTAATGCCTTCTGAAAATTCAGCTTGGTTCATAAATTCGCAAACGCCTAATTGCTCTAATTGTAATCGAAGTGGTAATGAGTTGAAATAATTTGCCATTTTGTAATTTTTAAGGAAAGTATAATTTAGTTTTTTAGTTTATTTTTAATTTATTGCTACAGTTGCTCGAGCAAAGAAGAAATTTGCATTTTTTCTTTAGAGACTGAAATTCGGCCTGAACGAACAAATTGCATAATTCCAAAAGGTTGCAACTTTTCGTATAAATCTTGAATTTCAGCACGCTGTCCCGATTTTGAAATCACAAAGAAATCTCTTGCTACAGTAACAATTTCAGAGTGGCTTTCTTTGATGATGTTTTGAATTTGTTTTTCGTCAAACAACAAGCTTGATTCTATTTTAAAAAGTGCATTTTCTAGAAAAATAGTTTCTTCGTCAACGTGATAGAAAGCCTTAATCACTTCGATCTGCTTTTCGATTTGTCCTACGATATTTTGCACCCATTTTTCTGTGGTATTCACCACAATTATAAATCGAGAAACGTTTTCAATTTCTGATTCGGACACGTTCAAACTTAAAATATTGATGTGGCGTTTTAAGAATATGCCTGATATTCTATTCAATAAACCCACGTTGTTCTCTGAATATACTGAGATGGTAAATGTTTTATTTTCCATTTTTTTATGTTTAAAGTTTTATGTTTAAGGTATAAAAGTTGAATAAAATTCTTTTGAAATTCCAAAACTTTACAGCTTAAACTTTAAACTATTTTTAGGACAAACGAATGTCCGATACCGATGCTCCTGTTGGGATCATTGGGAATACATTATTTTCTTTTTCGACCATCACTTCTAAGAAATAGGAATCAGGTGATGCTAACATTTCTGCAACTGCGCTATCTAAATCTTCCCTTTTTATTACTTTTTTAGCTTTGATGTAATAGCCTTCCGCAATAGCTATAAAATTAGGATTGATCATTTCGGTAGAAGCGTATCTTTTGTCAAAAAATAATTGTTGCCACTGACGTACCATTCCTAAAAACTCATTATTTAAGACTACAATTTTAACTGGAACTTTAGTTTGGAAAATGGTTCCTAATTCTTGAATGGTCATTTGAAAACCACCATCTCCAATAATTGCTACTACTTCACGATTTGGCATACCCATTTTGGCTCCAATTGCTGCGGGCAATGCAAATCCCATAGTTCCTAAACCACCTGACGTGACATTGCTTTTCGTTAAATTGAATTTCCCGTAGCGGCAAGCAAACATCTGGTGTTGCCCCACATCCGATACTAAGATAGCATCTCCTTTAGAGTGTTTGTTAATCATTTCGATAGTTTCACCCATTGAAATTCCCTCTTTTTTGGGTTCTAACTCCTCATTTATAACAGCTTCTAATTCAACTTCATATTTGGCTTTAAATTCATTGTGCCAAGATTCATGTGTGCTGTTTTCAATAAGCGGTTGTAAGGCTGTTAAAGATTCTTTCAAATCTGCTAAAACGGCTACATCTGTTTTTACGTTTTTATCAATTTCGGCTGGATCAATTTCAAAATGAATTATTTTAGCTTGTTTGGCATATGTGGCAAGGTTTCCAGTTACGCGGTCATCAAAACGCATTCCGAGTGCAATCAATACATCGCATTCATTTGTGAGTACATTTGGTCCGTAGTTGCCGTGCATTCCCACCATCCCTACATTAAGTGGATGGGAAGTAGGTAAAGCTGAAAGTCCTAAAATAGTCCATGCTGCGGGAATACCTGATTTTTCTATAAGTTCTTTTAATTCGGCTTCGGCTTGACTCAAAATAACACCTTGACCCCAAATAATAAAAGGTTTTTTAGCATTATTAATTAAAGTTGCAGCCTCTTGAACCTTATTAGCATTAAGGATCGGTTTAGGATGATAACTTCGAATACTGGTACATTTTTTGTAACTGAATTCCATTTCATCAAACTGCGCATTTTTTGTAATATCAATTAAAACTGGCCCTGGACGACCTGATCTGGCGATATAAAATGCTTTTGCAATAATTTCTGGGATTTCAGAAGCCTCTGTAATTTGGTAATTCCATTTGGTAACCGGAGTCGAAATTCCGATGATATCGGTTTCTTGAAAAGCATCAGAACCCAATAAATGTTTACCAACTTGACCTGTGATGCAAACCATTGGTGTGGAATCAATTTGAGCATCAGCAATTCCTGTCACTAGATTGGTAGCTCCAGGCCCAGAAGTTGCTATTGCTACTCCTACTTTACCGGTTGCACGAGCATATCCTTGTGCGGCGTGTGTAGCTCCTTGCTCATGACGTACTAATACGTGATGTAATTCGTCTTTAAATTTGTAAAGTTCATCATAGACTGGCATAATGGCTCCACCCGGATAGCCGTAAATGATATCCACTCCTTCTTCTAACAAACATTTGATAACGGCTTCTGCACCGGATATTTTATTATTTTCCATTTTTATTTTTATTTAGCCGCTGCCTCTTATAAATTTCCCTCGCAACAGCAATTACAATATCAATTTCAAAATTTGTGGTGATAACAATCAATTTTTTTTTTTGATAGTGATATTGCCATTTGAAATCCCTATTGGTTTTTATTTATCTGTTACGCAGCCTGTAGAAGCGCTCGAAACTGATCGTATGTATTTAAGTAACACTCCTTTTTTTATTTGCGTTTCTGGTTGTACCCATTTAGACTTTCGACTTGCAAATTCATCATCCGAAATTTTAAGATCGATGGTGTTTTTTATGGCATCAATCGTTATGATATCGCCATTTTGAACTAATGCGATACCACCACCATCATAAGCCTCTGGAGTAACATGCCCAACTACAAATCCATGTGAACCACCAGAAAATCTACCATCAGTAATCAAAGCGACACTTTTTCCTAAACCAGCACCCATAATAGCAGAGGTTGGTTTTAGCATTTCAGGCATTCCTGGCCCACCTTTAGGTCCACAATACCTAATGACGACTACATTTCCAGGTTTAACCTCGCCGTTTCGGACTCCTTTTATAACATCATGTTCATTTTCGTACACAATGGCATCTCCTTCAAAATACTCGCCTTCGTTACCGCTTATTTTGGCCACACAGCCTTCAGATGCCAAATTGCCGTATAAAATTTGAATATTTCCAGTACTCTTTAATGCTTTTTGAATTTCATGAATTACATCTTGACCATCATTTAAGTCAGGTACAGAGGCTAAGTTTTCGGCTAAAGTTTTACCCGTAACCGTCAAACAATGTCCGTGTAAAAGACCTTCTTTCAATAAATATTTCATAACAGCAGGAACTCCGCCCACGGCATGAAGATCCTCCATCAGGTATTTTCCGCTAGGTTTTAGGTCGGCTAACAAAGGAGTTTTATCACTAATTCTTTGAAAATCATCCAAAGTTATTTCAATATCAACCGAGTGCGCCATTGCGATTAAGTGCATGACAGCATTGGTTGATCCTCCTAAAACTGCTACCATCGTAATGGCATTCTCAAAGGCCGCGCGCGTCATGATATCTTTAGGTTTGATATCTTTTTCTAACAGAATTTTAATGGCTTTTCCCGCATCAAGGCATTCTTGTTTTTTTTCGGGGCTTAACGCTGGATTCGACGAGCTGTAGGGTAAACTCATTCCCAAAGCTTCGATGGCTGAGGACATGGTATTTGCTGTGTACATTCCGCCACAAGCACCCGCACCAGGACAAGAGTTTTGAATTACACCTTTGAAATCTTCGGGTGAAATCGTATTGTTAAACTTTTTTCCAAGGGCTTCAAAAGCCGATACAATGTTTAGCGATTCTCCTTTCCATTTTCCAGAATGAATGCTGCCACCGTAAACCATGATCGAAGGACGATTGAGTCGACCCATTGCCATAACAGAACCTGGCATGTTTTTATCACAGCCTGGAATTGCAATTACTGCATCGTACCATTGTGCGCCAACAACTGTTTCGATAGAATCAGCAATAACATCTCGTGATACCAGTGAAAATCGCATTCCGTCTGTACCGTTTGACATTCCGTCACTTACACCGATCGTATTAAAAATTAATCCTACTAAATCTTCTTGCCAAACTCCTGTTTTGATGTCTTTGGCTAAATCATTTAGATGCATGTTACAGGGATTTCCCTCATATCCCATGCTTACTATGCCTACTTGAGCTTTATTCAAATCAGCTTCGGTTAAACCAATACCATACAACATGGCTTGCGCTGCAGGTTGTGTTTCGTCTTGAGTAATCGTTTTGCTGTATTTATTTAATTCCATTATATGATTGTTTCTGTATTTTAAATTTATTCCAAAAAAAAACCTCCCAAAATAATTGGGAGGTTTTAAATATTTTTTCAATTATATTTATAACATTCCCTCTGCACATGTGATAATCACATTGACATTAATTACAGAAGTTATAATAATTGAAATTCTCATGTTTTCTTTTTATAAGCAGCAAAACTATAAAAACTAATGCTACTAAAAAAACAAAATCTCAATATTTTAAATAATTCTTGTAATTAATCTTATTACTTTAACAAAACATCCTATACAATAGTCGATTGTCCTATGTAGACATTGTCGCTTTTAAAATACAAGTCGTCTTTGCTTAAAATATAGTTGGCAATAAAATCTCCAACTTCATTGGTCCCAAATTTCGAGTACGGATTCAAATCAGAGGTGACTACATTCAATTCAATTGCTTTTTGCACAGCTTCGTATACTTTTAAAGATTCAGCATGGAGACCAAAATGTTCCAAGAGCATAGCTATAGAGAGTATAGAAGCTATAGGATTGGCGATGTTTTTATTTTTTCCTTCTGGAAAAGAACCATGAATAGGTTCAAAAAGCGCCGATGACCTTCCTAATGACGCCGATGGCAACAATCCAATTGTACCCGTAATAACACTAGCTTCGTCTGATAAAATATCTCCAAATAAATTTTCTGTTAGAATGACATCAAATTGTTTTGGATTGATTATAATTTGCATTGCTGCAGCATCCGCTAGTAAAAATTCTAGCACTACATCAGGATAATTTTCTGAAATTTCAGTTACTACCTTGCGCCACAAACGCGAGGTTTCTAAAATATTTGCCTTGTCAACTAAGGTTAATTTTTTATTTCTTTTTTGAGCAGTTCGAAAAGCTAAATGACTGATGCGAATAATTTCTTCTTCAGAATATTCACAAAGATCAGAGGCAAACGTGCCCGTTTCGTTGCTTTTTTTCTCACTAAAATAAGATCCGCCAGACAATTCCCTAAAAATAATAAAATCAGTATTTTCAATTATTTTTCTTTTCAATGGAGATAAATCAAGTAAGTCAGCATAAGGCTTTATTGGTCTAATGTTTGCATACAATCCGAGGGCTTGACGCAGATTCAATAAACCTTGAATAGGACGTAATTTAGCACTTGAAACAGTATCGTCTACGGCTCCAAATAGCACGGCATCTGTATTTAAACAAAGATTTAAAGTTTGTTCCGGTAAAGGATTTCCCGTCTTTTCTATTGCAATAGACCCAATTAGAGCATCTTCGAAAACAAATTCATGATCAAAAATGACACCAATGGCATACAAAGCTTTCTTGGCTTGTAAAATTACTTCTGGTCCTATTCCATCTCCTGCAAGCGCTGCTATTTTTAAGTTCATAATATTTGATTTTAGTTTAGGGGTTTTATTTAATTTAAAACCAACTCCTTACTCATTTTACAAGCTTCAATTATTTGATGAATGTCTTGATCTACTACTTCTTTTTTTATATCAGCAAATTTCAAGAACTCAATGTAAACCACATCGAGTTGCACTTTAGTCAATTCATAACCTACTTTTTTTGCTCTGTAAGCCAATGCTGCTCTGCCGCTGCGTGCTGTTAAAACAATTGATGATTCATTTACACCCACCTCGAGCGGATCCATGATTTCATAAGTGGCTCGATTTTTTATAACTCCATCTTGATGAATTCCGGAGCTATGGGCAAAAGCATTGGCACCCACTATTGCTTTATTGGGTTGCACGATCATTCCCATACTTTCAGATACTAATCGACTCATTTCATTAAGCTGACGGGTATTAATATTAGTGTCTAAATTCAGGTACGGATGCTGCTTAAATACCATTACCACTTCTTCAAGTGCCGTATTTCCTGCTCGCTCACCTATTCCGTTGATTGTACATTCTATTTGTCTCGCACCGTTTATTGCCCCAGCAATTGAGTTTGCCGTTGCCATTCCTAAATCATTATGACAATGACAAGACAAAATAACGTTATCAATCCCTTTAACATTTTCCTTTAAATATTTTATTTTCGCACCGTATTCCTCTGGCAAACAATACCCAGTTGTGTCTGGTATATTAAGAACTGTAGCTCCTGATTTAATGACCTCCTCGCAGACTCGCGCTAAGAATTCATTATCGGTTCTTCCAGCATCTTCAGCATAAAACTCTACATCTTCTACATAGGATTTTGCGTGGGCTACAGCCGCTTTGGCACGTTGAATAATATCTTCTTTAGTAGTATTTAATTTATGGAAAATATGCGAATCAGAGGTACCAATACCGGTATGAATTCTTGGTTTTTTAGCCAATTTTAAAGCTTGAGCTGCCACATCAATATCGTTTTTTACAGCGCGAGTTAATCCGCAAACTACTGCATTTTTAACGATCTTACTTATTTCTGAAACGGATAAAAAATCACCTGGACTAGAAACAGGGAAACCAGCTTCAATGATGTCTACACCCATTTCATCTAATCTATTTGCAATCACTAATTTTTGGTTGGTATCTAATTTACATCCTGGCACTTGCTCTCCATCACGTAAGGTGGTATCAAAAATTTGAACTTTCTCTCTATTCATTTTCATTTATTTAATGTAATTTGCACAACTTGTAACAAAAATATCTTTCATTAGTGGGATAGAAAACACAATTTCCTGAAATATACTGCTTATAAGGGGTATTTAAACTTTATAAAGTACTGATTAATAAAACATTAAGTCACAATATTCTACAATGGCCAACCATCAAAAAGATTTCTTATTTGTATTAATAAAGTCCCTTTCTAAATCTGAGAAAAGACAATTTAAAATTTTTGCAAGTAGATTAGAGACCAGTTCCAATACAAAATTTATCGAACTCTTTACTATTTTAGATAAATCAGAAGTCTATGATGAAAAACTGATCTTAAAAAGTGGCAGTATCAAAAAAGTACAATTGTCAAACCTTAAATCGTACCTCTACAAGCAAATTTTGGTCAGTATCCGATTGAATATTCCGAGTCAAAATATACGATACCAACTGAGAGAACAAATTGATTTTGCCGCAATTCTCTACAATAAAGGCTTATATAAACAAAGTCTAAAAATCTTAGATAAAACCAAAATTTTGGCCTTAGAGAATGATGAAAAACTAATGGCTTATGAAATTGTAGAATTTGAGAAACTCATTGAATCGCAATACATCACCCGAAGTATTCAAGGACGTGCAGATGAATTAGTGGTACAAGCAAAAGAGCTAAATTATCGCAATACCATTTCCAGTAAATTATCAAACTTATCCTTACAGTTGTACGGAATTATGCTCAAAACGGGTTATGTAAAAACCGATGCAGAGTATACTTATATTGATGATTATTTTAAAAAGCACATCTCCAAATTCGACGAAAAAAAGTTTGGTTTTCGAGAAAAATACTGGTTTTATAATGCCAATTTGTGGCGTAGTTTTTTAGTGCAAGATTTTTTATCATGTTATAAATATGCTTTAAAATGGGTTACCCTTTTTTATGATAATCCCAATATGATTTATTTGAATCCTGTTTTTTTCTTGAAAGGGAATCATTACTTACTGGAATCATTGTACATGTTGAAGTATAAAACCAAGTTCAAAAAATACTTAGATTTATTAGAAGAAACCATCAAAGATTCCCGCTTTCCGGTGAATGACAATATTGCGAGTTTGTCCTTTTTATATGTGTACAACAACAAACTTAATTTGCATATTCTAGAAGGTACTTTTGCAGAAAGTGAATATTTAATTCCAGAAGTAGTCAATAAATTAAAAATACATACGGATCACCTAGACGAGCATCACGAAATGTTATTTTACTATAAGTTTGCTTCTATTTATTTTGGTAACGAAAAATATGCAGAATGCATTGTTTACTTAGAGAAAATTATCAACAACAAAAATCTTAGCATGCGTGAAGATTTGATGTGTTTTGCTCGCCTGCTGTGTTTGATAGCACACTACGAACTAGGGAAGGATTATTATTTAGAAAATCAACTCAAAAATACGTACAAGTTTTTACTCAAAATGAACGACTTGCATGAAGTGCAAAAAGAAATTATCAAATTCTTGAAAAACTTAAACTCTATTTACCCGACAGATATCAAGAAAGAGTTTATCAAAATGCGAACTCGTTTTATTGAGTTAGAGCAAAATACCTATGAAAAACGCGCCTTTTTATATCTTGATATTATTTCATGGTTAGAAAGTAAAATAGAAAACCGCAAGATTAGCGTAATTAGAAAGGAAAAAGCAAAACTAAACAATCGTTAAAAAACTAAAAAGGAGGCTAAAACGTCTCCTTTTCTATTCAATTTCTTTGCGACCGCGCATTATATCTTCAAAACTGGAACATTTCACAAACTCTTGTTCACCATCAATTTGCATGGGCAAGTATACAAATTCAACTTCTGAAAGGTCTTCCTTCAAATAAAAAGCCATATCATCTAATTTATAAAACCATTCTTTGTCAAATTGTACTTTATTTATAGTGGCATCTTTGACTAATAATTTTTCGTTAAGCGGCTTCATGAGTACGTTTTAATTTTTTTTCAAAAATAGAAACATCATTTTGTTGCTACAAATACAAATGAATTATTTTCGAAAAAAATACACAACTATGAAAAGATTGTAATGTAAAAACTAATGGTTACTTTTATTAAAAAAATTATGAACGGATTCTTTAAAACAATACTAGCGGGCTACGGAGCTAAAAAACTAGGTGGAGGATGCTTTGGCACCATTCTAATTTTTATAATTATCTATTGGATTTTAGGTTATTTTTAGAATTAAATTTCTAAAAACAACCTAAAATAACTTCCATACTAATACGCTAATAAAGCATTAAGAGCATTTTCAAACCTGCCTTTGGGTAAATATTGATCCTCTAATGCTTTTGTAAACGGAATTGGTGTGTCTAGACTTGCAACACGCTGAACTGGTGCATCAAGAAATTGGAAACAATTTTCCATAATCATGGCTGATAAATCACTGGCAATTCCGCCAAACATGGAATCTTCCTGATAAATAATAGCTCTACCCGTTTTCTTTACAGAAGCAAAAATAGCGTCGGTATCTAAAGGTTGTAAGGTTCTTAAATCTAGTAAATCTGCTGAAATTTCAGGATTTTTATCCAATGTATCAATTGCCCAATGAACTGCCGCTCCAAAAGCAATAATAGTTACCGAATCACCTTCTTTCAATAGAGCCGCTTTTCCTAATGGTAAGGTGTAATAAGCTGTTGGAACGTCTTGGTAAACGCTTCTGTACAATTGCTTGTGCTCAAAGAACAATACAGGATTTGGATCATTTATAGCCTCATTCAACAAGCCTTTTGCATCATAAGGAAAGGCTGGATAAACTACTTTTAAACCTGGAGTTTTGGTGAACCAAGCTTCATTGGTTTGTGAATGAAATGGTCCTGCTTGAGTTCCACCGCCGCAAGGCATTCTTACCACCACATCGGCTTTTTCTAGCCATCTATAGTGCGATTTGGCCAATAAATTTACTATTGGATTGAATCCTGTAGAAACAAAATCAGCAAACTGCATTTCCACAATCGCTTTGTAACCATTAATAGATAATCCCATTCCCGCTGAAACTACAGCACTTTCGCAAATGGGTGTATTAATCACGCGCTCTTTGCCAAATTGCGCTACAAATCCATCAGTAATTTTAAATGCACCACCATATTCAGCAATATCTTGCCCCATGATTACCGAATTTTCAAAGCGCTCCATAGATTGTTTCAAAGCACTGGAAATTGCATCTATAAAGCGGATGTTTTCTTTTTCCGTTGAAGGTTTAACTTCCTCATATATAAATGGTTTGTACACATCATTTAGCTCTTCAGTTAATGAAGCTTCTATTTCAGGTTCTGCATTGGCTAGAGCCAAACTTTCGTCTATATCTTTCTTAATTTCTAATCGTAGCGCTTCATCAAATTCACTTGTAAGAATCTTGTTCTCTGTCAAAAAGTTTCTGAAGTTTTCTACAGGATCTTTTTCAGCCCACATATCCATTAATTCCTGCGGAACGTATTTTGTTCCACTCGCCTCCTCGTGCCCGCGCATTCGGAAGGTTTTAAATTCCAATAGAACAGGTCTTGGATTATCTTTCATTGAAGCCTTTAATTCAGATAATAAATTAAATACTTCCAATATATTATTTCCGTCAACAATATGATTTTCCATTCCGTAACCAATGCCTTTATCTGCTAAATTTTCACATCTATATTGCTCATTTGTTGGTGTAGAAAGTCCGTATCCATTATTTTCAATTATAAATAAAACAGGTAATTCCCATACCGAAGCAATATTCAAAGCTTCGTGAAAGTCTCCTTCACTTGTTGCTCCTTCACCGGTAAAAACAGCGGTAACTTTACCGTTTTTCTTGAGTTTATTAGCCAAAGCAATTCCATCAGCCACACCCAATTGTGGTCCGAGATGCGAAATCATACCAATAATTTTGTACTGTTGAGTTCCAAAATGAAAACTACGATCGCGACCTTTTGTAAAACCATTGGCTTTGCCTTGCCATTGCGAAAAAAGGCGGTATAACGGAATATCTCTTCCTGTAAATACTCCCAAATTTCTATGCATAGGCAAAATGTATTCATCTGAATCTAAAACTGCGGTAACCCCAACAGAAATTGCCTCTTGACCAATTCCTGAGAACCATTTTGAAACTTTACCTTGACGAATAAGGATTAACATTTTTTCCTCTATCAGTCGGGGTTTTAGTATTCGTTTATATAAATCTAATAATTGATTGTCAGTAAGATTTTTTCTCTCGAAGATCATGGTTGCGGTTTTAATGTATGGTTCAAAGATAAAAAAATATAACAGTTTTGTGTTATTTTGTTATATTTTTTCATGTTGTTTGTAAAATTTAAAATTCAGATATAAAATTATTCTTTACATTTGTAACTGCAAGATTTATTCCTTGCAATTTATAAAATTATTTAAGTATGCAAAACATTCCTAGTGTTGACTTGCGTGATTTCCTGTCGGATGACCCGGCACGTAAACAAAAATTTGTAAATGAAATCGGAAGTGCATTTGAAGACATTGGCTTCGTAGCACTCAAAGGGCATTTTTTAAACGACCAGTTGGTTGATGAATTGTATGGTGAAATTAGAAATTTTTTCGACCTACCATTAGAAACCAAACGCAGTTATGAAATTCCTGGAATTGGCGGACAAAGAGGTTATGTTTCTTTTGGAACAGAACATGCCAAAGGCAGAAAAGAAGGAGATTTGAAAGAATTTTGGCATTTTGGACAGTATGTGTCTCAAGATTCTAAATACGCTGCAGAATATCCTGAAAATGTTGAAGTAAACGAACTACCTCGTTTTAATGTAGTCGGAAAAGAAGCCTACCAAATGTTAGAAAAAACAGGTGTGTATGTTTTAAGAGCTTTGGCTTTAAGATTAGGATTAGATGAATTTTATTTTGACAATTATGCAAAAGATGGAAATTCTATCCTAAGACCTATTCATTACCCACCAATTACATCAGAGCCTGAAAACGCTATTAGAGCTGCTGCTCATGGTGACATCAACTTGATTACGTTGTTAATGGGTGCTCAAGGAAAAGGCTTACAGGTTCAAAACCACAACGGAGAATGGATTGACGCTATTGCGGAGCCAGACGAGTTGGTAATTAATGTGGGTGACATGTTATCACGTCATACTAATAACAAATTAAAGTCGACTATTCATCAAGTAGTGAATCCGCCACGTGAATTATGGGGAACTTCTCGTTACTCTATTCCGTTTTTTATGCACCCAGTGAGCGATATGCCATTGAATTGCTTAGAAAACTGTATTAATGCTGAAAATCCAAAACAATTTGAAGACATCACTGCAGGTGATTACCTTTATGAGCGTTTGGTTGATTTAGGATTGATCAAAAAATAAATTTTAATTCAATAGTTCAAGAAAGACATCGAGTTCGCTTGATGTCTTTTTGTTTTTTCATAGAATTGGATCGCAGATAACGCTGATATTTGAATTTATGTGTAGTGGTGCTAACCTTTGGTAAAAAACCAGAATTTATTAGAAAAGTATATCAAAATAATAGAAAATAGCATCCGCGTAAATCCGTAAAACCCGTATTATCCGCGTTCAAAATTATAAAGTTATGGACTTACAAGACCAATTAAAAAACCTTTTCCCTGATCACGAACCCTTGCCAGAAGAGGTTGAAGCACAGGAACCCTACGAATTATACGTTCAAAAAGAGCCAATGATTTGTAAATTTGAAAAACGTAAAGGAAAAGCAACCACCATCATTGAAGGTTATGAAGGTACGGATGAAGATTTTAAAATTCTAGCCAAAGAAATTAAAACCAAACTGAGCGTGGGCGGTACTTTCAAAGACGATTCTATAATCATTCAAGGGGATTACCGAGATAAAATAATGGAAATATTAAAACTAAAAGGATTCAAAGTAAAACGTGTTGGAGGATGATAGTGAGCTGTTTGCAGTCTCAGTATACAGTCTCAGTTTTAATATTCAGTTGAGCAACTTAAAACCTTAAACTTTAAACAAAAAAATAAATGATACAATCATCAGAATTAATATTAAATCCAGACGGTAGCGTTTACCATTTGAATTTAAAACCAGAAAATATTGCGCACGATATCATCTTTGTAGGAGATCAAAATCGTGTGGAGAAAATCACCCAATTTTTCGATAGTATTGAATTTTCGACTCAAAAAAGAGAGTTCAAAACCCAAACCGGAATTTTTAAAGGCAAGCGCATTACCGTTATGTCTACTGGAATTGGTCCAGATAATATTGACATCGTAATCAACGAGCTTGATGCTTTGGTTAACATCGATTTAGAAACGCGTCAGCCAAAAGAAAATTTAACTTCCTTGAACATCATTCGCATCGGAACCTCAGGTTCTTTGCAAGCTGATATTCCCGTGGATAGTTTTGTACTATCTAAATTTGGATTGGGATTAGACAATATGCTTCGCTCCTATTTAATTGACGAAGTTTCGAATCTAGAAATAGAAGACGCTTTCGTTCAACATACTAATTGGGATCTCAGAAAAGGAAAACCGTACGTAATTGCTTGTTCTGAAAAATTAGAAAAAGTAATTGAAAGTGACCAAATGCACAAAGGAATTACAGCAACTGCCGGAGGTTTCTACGGACCACAAGGGCGAGTTCTCCGCTTAAGCATTCAGGATGAAGCATTGAATTCAAAAATGGATAATTTTAAATTTGGTGACAACCAAATTACAAATTTAGAAATGGAAACCGCTGCAATTTATGGGCTTTCGGCACTTTTAGGACACCAAGCCTTGTCATTAAACGCCATCATTGCCAATCGTGCATCTGGAACTTTTAGCGAAGATCCTTATAAAGCGGTAGATGCCTTAATTGCGTATACGCTGGATAAACTGGCCGCAGGAATCTAAATCCACAATTCTCGATATACACATTTGTAGTTTTAAAAAACAATTTATTCTTTTTTAAAACTACATTTGTTTTTTGAACAAACAACGAATGAAAATAATACTTACCGGTGCCACGGGCGTTTTAGGGTCGCACGTCATGTATGAAATTCTAGAACTTTTTAGTACTTCTAATCCTGATGGAAAACTCTTTTTGATAGCTCGAAACAAAGGAAAAAAATCAGCTCATGAACGTATCAAAGAATTACTGACAAGCAGCTACACACCTTCTGTATTGCTTCAGCAAGGTTATGAAAAACTTCAAAAATTTATCGAAATCATTGATACGGATTTAGCTGATATTCAAAATACGGTGACCGAAAAAATCAAGGGAGCGTACTTTATTCACTCGGCTGGTTTGGTCAATTTGTCTACAGATGAATCCCAGCGTGAAAGAATTTTTAACGAAAATACTACGATAACCAAGTCTATTTTTGAACTTTTTCATCCGTTTATTACCAAATTTATTTACATCGGAACAGCATTTTCTTCAGGTAACCGAACAGGAATGATTGATAACGATTTTCATTCCTTAAATTTTGAGCCAGAGCACCGCAATGCTTACGAAAACGCCAAATTTGCTTCTGAAAATTTCATTGCAACAGCTTGTAAAAAAATAGATTTGCCTTTTCAAATATTACGTCCTAGCGTAATTGGTGGTAATATGCTAACTCCTGAAAACCCCTATTTTATCTCAAAATACATGGTGTTTTATTTGTTGGCCAAATTTTTCCATTTTACCTCGCAGCGCAAAGGCGATCAAGAAAACGTGAGGTTTATTGTAAATCCTGATACGGTTTTAAATATTATTCCTGTAGATTATGTTGCAAAAGTTATTGTTTCAGTTTTTCAACGAGAAGATATTGAACAGTTAAACATCGTTCACAACAAAAGTTTTAATATGACTAAAGGTTTGAAATTGATAATGAAAGAGGTTGGTTACTCTAATTTTACTTTAATAGAAAACATCAAAGACTTCACCTATCAAAATAACATTGAAAAACTATATTACGAGAGTATTGGCAAGCATTTGAGTCCGTATTTTACAACAGCGGCAAACGAGTACGACACCGAAATTCTGAACCAAATTTTAGAAATTCCGAGTTTAGATGACAATGCTTTTACCAACATGATTCGCCATGCAAAAAATCAGCATTTTAAAGATATAAATGTGTAATTTTAGGAGCTATTTCCTGCTATCCGCTATATCTCTTGTGTTCGCTAGCGCTACCACAAGAGGATGCCGCTTCTATCAGGGCTAAAACGCTTTTTGCTCAAGACTTCAAATTAATTTACCATGGACTTAATTCTAGAAACTGACCGATTACTTTTACGAGAAATGAAACTTTCAGATGCCGAAGCGTTGTTTGAAATGGACCGAAATCCTAATGTGCATCAATACCTTTGGAACAAACCCGTAAAAGATATTAGCGAAGTACATACAACTATTGAATCTGTCCAATTGCAATATAAAAATAATAATATTGGTCGTTTTGTGATTATTTTAAAAGAGACTCAAGAACTTATTGGTTGGGCAGGATTAAAATTCAACACCGAAATAGTCAATAACAAAATCAATTTTTACGACATTGGGTATCGCTTAGATGAAAAATTTTGGGGCAAAGGCTACGCGAGTGAAGCTAGTTTTGCGTGGTTGGACTATGGTTTTAAAACTATGAAAATTCCGGTTATGGAAGCGGCAGCGCATTCGGATAACATAGCTTCTAACCGAATTTTGCAAAAAATTGGACTACAAATGACCGAAACTTATTTAGAAGACGGTGTTTCTTGGAATTGGTACGAATTAAAAAATCCCAATCTATAATGAAAACTATAAAAATAGCAGGAGTTCCAGAACACTTTAATTTGCCTTGGCATTTAGCCATTGAAAACGGCGATTTTGAAAACGAAAATATAGACTTACAATGGACTGATGTTCCTGAGGGAACTGGTAAAATGTGTCAAATGCTTCGGGCTGGCGAAACTGATATTGCTGTTATCCTTACCGAAGGAATTGTAAAAGACATCACAGCTGGAAATTCGAGTAAAATAGTGCAAGTATATGTTGAAAGTTCTTTAATTTGGGGTATTCATGTTGCTGCTAATTCAAGTTTTAAAACCTTAGCAGATTTAGAAAACGCTAAAATTGCAATTTCTCGATTAGGCTCTGGTTCGCAATTGATGGCTTACGTAAACGCTAGTAATCAAAATTGGGATACAACTAATTTACAATTTGAAATCGTAAATACCATCGACGGAGCTGTTGAAACCTTAACAAACGGAACCGCAGATTATTTTATGTGGGAACGTTTTATGACAAAACCACTCGTAGACAAAGGTGTTTTCAGACGAATTGCTGATTGCCCTACTCCTTGGCCGTGCTTTGTAATTGCAGTTCGCGATGAAGTATTGCTAGGACAACCAGAAATAGTTGCGAAAGTATTAGAAATCATCAATCAAACCACGCAAGAATTCAAAGAAATACCAAGCATTGATAAAACATTGGCACAAGCCTACCATCAAAAAATAGAAGATATTCAAGAGTGGTTACGATTAACGCGTTGGTCTCAAAAAGGATTAGAACCTCAAATGTTAAACAAAGTTCAAAATCAACTTTTTGAACTCGGAATTATTGATAAAAAAGGTACTTTTGAGGACATTGTAAAAACAGTATAGGAAACTGTTTTTATTGTAACTATGATACAAAAAAAAGAAATTAATTTTCAGGGAATTAAACATCGTTTTCAGGTCAAAAAACCTTGGGACGATGTTATTATTTTTGTACTGAATGTATTAATTGCTGTTCCTCTTTTTATCATTTTACATCAAAACTTAATTAACCCAAATTGGTTTTTAAACATTGATCGCGTAGTGATTTTTATCGTTATGGTCGTGATAATTCAGCTGATTTTAAGGCTATTACGTACCATTATCATACTTTGTATTTTTGTTTATCTACTTGCTTTAATTTACGGTTCTACTATTGGTAATTATGGTTTTAATAGCGTTTATGAAGATTACAATTCCATGCTGTACACCATGTCTGATAATCCGTATCCTCAAGATATAATCATTGCTAAGTTGTTACCTTTTCCAAACAAATCAAAAATTGTCAACGCAATAGAATATCAAAATCCAAAAATTAGAAATTTTGCCTTAATGGCCACGAATAAGCATTTTAAAGGATTAAAAGGTTATTCGGATTATAGAACAATCATTCAATGCTTTGCCGTTTTTAAAGAAATCAACAGCCGTTGGAATTACGTAAGTGATCCCAAAGCACGAGATTATATTGCTTCAGCCTCAGAGTCTTTGCTATATTTGTCTGGGGATTGCGATGATCACTCTATTTTAATGGCGGCCAGTATCAAATCTATAGGTGGTACTCCAAGATTGATTCATACTACTGGGCATATTTATCCTGAGATTTTAATTGGAACTGAAGCTGACTTAGAGCAAGTGAATTTTTTAATCAAGAATATCCTTTTCCCTAAGGAAAGTATCAGTCAAAAATTACATTATCACGTTGACGAACGCGGGCAAATTTGGATGAACTTAGACTACACCGCACAATATCCGGGTGGACCCTTTTTGTCAGAAGAAATTTTGGGTGCCTTGACATTAGATTAAACGAACATCTTTTTGGTAATTCTTTAAAATTAGTCAAATCAAAAGTGTAATTTCTTTCAGTAAAAAAAGCAACAACAATAGTGGAAAATACAAAAACATATTGGACTCATTGTCTCGAATGTAAAGGACGTGGTAAAAAAAGTAAAGGGCTAAGCAAGAAAGTCCGAAATAAATATTTACTTGAACTAGAGGTTTTTAACAAAAACGATCAAGATAAGCCAGCTCCAACCCCACCCAAAGGACACTTGTATGCGTGCTCACACTGCAGCGGATCTGGCTTAGTTAAAACGTTACATCCACCAAAAGCAGACAAAGAAAATTACCCACATGTTGCCATTATTGGCGGTGGTATTGGTGGAGTTGCTCTTGCTGTTGCTTGTTTACATCGTGGAATTCCTTTTACAATATTTGAACGCGATAACAACTTTGAAGCCAGATCTCAAGGCTACGGGCTTACTTTGCAACAAGCTAGCAAAGCTATTGAAGGCCTGGGAATCATTTCATTGAATGAAGGAGTAGTTTCAACAAGACATGTAGTTCACACGATTGATGGAACAGTTATTGGCGAATGGGGAATTAGAAAATGGATACAATCGGATGCTAAAACTTTTCAAAAACGCACCAACATTCATATTGCACGACAATCTTTGCGCTTAGCACTTCTGGAGCAGTTAGGCGGACATGATGTAATACATTGGGGTCACCAATTAACAGATTTTAAAATATGTAAAGATGAAAGTGTTGATTTAAACTTTCAAGTGGATGGAAAAATAAAAAGCTACAAAGCAGATCTTGTGGTTGGAGCCGATGGCATTCGTAGTTCAGTTCGGAGATTACTTATTGGTGATGATAGTAGGACTTTACGATATCTCGGTTGTATTGTAATATTAGGTATTTGCCCTTTAAAAACCCTTGAAGGTCTCGATAGTCCGCTACTGGATTCGGCTACTGTATTTCAAACTGCCAATGGCAAAGAACGAATCTATGTTATGCCTTATGATTTAGACTCAGTAATGTGGCAATTGAGTTTCCCAATGCCCGAAGAAGACGCTAAGGCTTTGAGTGCTCAAGGAGCTCAAGCATTAAAGGAAGAAGCGTGTCGTAGAACGCTGTGGCATAATCCTATTCCTCAAATTTTACTCGCAACACCAGAAGCTCAGATTTCTGGCTATCCTGTTTATGACAGAGAATTACTTAAGTCGGAATTTTTGGCGAAAGCCGGACCAGTAACCTTAATTGGAGATGCAGCTCATCCTATGAGTCCATTTAAAGGTCAAGGTGCGAATCAAGCTTTACTTGATGCACTTTATTTGGCTCGCGTAGTAACAAAAGGCTGCAGGCCATTATCGCAATGGAGAAAAGTTGGAATAAGGGAAAGTATATTAACGGAGTTTGAATTAGAAATGTTAGAACGTAGTGCTACAAAAGTAAATGACTCTGCTGCTGCTGCGCAGTTTTTGCATTCCGTAATTGTGCTTCATGAGGGTGATGAACCAAGGGGAAGATGTTTGAATAGATAAATCGATTTGTTTTTTTTAAGTATTCAAGTACTTAGCTTATCAAGTTTCACAATACGAGCGATAGTGAACTGGCAAAGCAATGACAGTTGAAAAATGCATGAAAGAGCTTGACTGACCCAATACATTAAGCAAGAAGTTCAAAGCTAAACCCAAATTTTTGACCCAAGGAAAGCGGACTCGCGTTGCAATACATTGAAATTTGATGCAATAGAAAAACGAAAAATCCTGCCTTGAATTATATAACTATTGAAACATATAATAATCAAGTTAATGACAAAAATGTAGCTTAAGTTACACTGTAGGTTATTATGCATATCCGAACCTTTTTGTGTGAATGATATAAATTATTAAAATAATTGTACAATAATTCTAGGATACATTACTAGTACTTTTGTTTCTAATAAATTATTAAACAATGAACATAAAAAGATTTTTTGGAACAATATTAACTGTCCTAGGAATAGGCGGATTAATTTATGCAGCAGTATTATTCTCATCAGCAAACTCTGATTTTGAAACAATAAAACCCATACTAATATACGGTATTCTAGGTGCTGTATTTTTTATTTCAGGAATAAACTTAGTTCGTACTACTAAAGACGAATCTTAAGTAGTTCTAAATCAACAAACTTACACTGCCTACTAAAAAATGATTCTAGTGTACTATTTTGAAGCTCTCAATTGAATTATAAAGTCTTCTATTTTTAATATGTTATTCTAAATATAGCATAAATAGTTTTTTATATAATTATTCAATCCTGTCCTAAATAAAATTACATCATATAAAATCCGCCCATTTCATTGAGTTTACACCTTAGAAATGGTCATTTTTTAAAACAGAACCCCCTGTATGTTTTCTGGAGGAGGCTCTATGTGTTCTTCAAATGGCTTATCTAACCATTTTTGCAAGTCAATTTTAACGAAAAGATTCAATCGTATGAAAGCTACTAAATTGGATAAATACCAATCAAATTTTGATTGTGCTTTTAATGCTTTTAGAATGAGAATGGTAATTAAAGCCGTCCAAATTTGAATCATAACAGCATTTTCGGATGTTCCTATAAACGATTTTATATGAAGTAGCTGCTTTATATCTCTGAAAAAGATTTCTACCTGCCATCTGCTTTTATATAATTCCCCAATAGTGTTGGGAGACCAATAAAACTGGTTTGTAATAAGTTCAATAACTTGTCCATTTTCTTCATCCCACACCGCTACCCGTCTTAATTTCTTTGGATATTTATTTTTTGAAGGCTCATTTTTCAATTCAATCAATTCGTCTTTCATGATGTGCTCGTGACGATTTTCAGGTAATTCATTTTCTTTCACTGTAGTAAATTGTAAATTCTCTTTATGTCTAATTACAAAAAACACCTCGTTGCTGTCCCAAATATTCAAAAGGGAAAAGTCATTATAAAATCGGTCTGCAACAATCACACTGCCCTTTAAAAGGGGAATTTCGTAAGCTCCCTTATTATCAGCTGTTTTACCGTTGGTGATATTGATATATGCAGGCAAATTACCATCAAAA
>NZ_VHLM01000027.1 GCF_009764685.1 Flavobacterium sp. I-STPP5a
AGAAGCAAATACTTGAACATACGAACGGGGCTTTCTGCCATACGTCCATTATTGGTGCAGTACTTATTTAATAATTCATCATAAATGAAGGAAAAATCTATTAAATCATTGATTTTCCTCAGAATGTTATTCTTTGGAATAATTAAATCATATAAAGAAGAATGTTCACTGAACTGTATTGATTGCTGTTGTACTAACATCTAAAAGCTCTTATAATTACAGCTAAATATACCAAAAAAGGAGTAGAAATACTAAGCTTTCTACTCCTTTTATTTATCAATTTATTCGAAAAAAGACTTTTTCAGTGCCCTCTGCTGTGGCAATCTGGTTTTTTTTATGTCTTTTATTTTCTAGTTACATTTAACTAAATGTCTTTTTATTCTTGCCGGATTGGTTGTATTACCATCACAGCTTGGTATGTCAGCAAATGGAATTAGCTTGCCGTTAACTGTAATTTCTGTTCGTGTGCTTACTCCATCCCCATCGTCATCTGTATCTTGAAAATTTGGTATACCATCCTTATCCGTATCATCTGCATAACGTATAGCATCTGCAGGAGGTATTGGATATGTTGTAGTATTACTATAATTAGTCATATATCCATCACCATCTAAATCCTCAAGATAATCTGCAATCCCATCGTTATCAGAATCCATTCTATTAATTGCAAACAATTTGATACTAAAAACTAACGGAGCGTATGGCGGAATAACATCTTTCCCTGTAGCATAGTATCCTAGTCCTGAAGGAATAAATAAGACCCCAGCTCCAAAATCACTGTACGAAACAGTACCATCAGCATTTGATGCGTAGCTCCCTGTTCTAAACTCAGGAAATAGCTGACCCCAACCTGTAATTATTCCTACTGATAAATTAAAAAACGTTTGCGGATTACTTGATTCATCAAATAAAGTCGCCCCAAGTGTATTTACTTCGGCTACTTTAGTTCGAGATAAATACTCTCCTTTATAGGCAGTTAAAACAGCATCAGTATTAGTAGGTGAAACTCCTGTTCCCGCTCTTAAAACAACATAATACAATTTATATGTAACACCATTTCTAAGTACATTTCTTCTTAGTAATTTAGGAAAAGTAGAACTGTTATAATAAGACCAAATAGATGGCTGATTACCACCAGTAGGAATTTTTGATATTTTGGTAACCACATCAGGGTTTGTATCCTCTATATAATATGTTTTTAAATACTCTTCAATATCCGCAACATCAGTATCATGCTGAGCTGCAAATTCTCTTGGTGGGCTAAGAGTGACAACTTCATCTTTGGAACAAGAAAATAAAGACACAGTTGTAATTAATAGAAAAAAATAATACTTAAATTTGTTCATTATTGCTAATTTTTAAGTGCGCAAGATACAATATTGATTGATTTTTGTAAACTATTTAACTCCGATTTTAGAAATTTTATGAGAATAGATAAATATTTATGGTGTGTCCGGTATTACAAAACCAGAAACATGGTTACCGAAGCCTGCAAAAAGAATCACGTAACCGTTAACGGGCAAGTAGCCAAACCTTCAAAGGAAGTTTTCCCTACTGATAAAATAACCTTTAGAAAAGATCAAATCACGCAAATTATTACGGTACTTGACGTGCCCGAAAACCGCGTAGGTGCAAAATTGGTAGACATGTACCGCCGAAACGATACTCCTGCCGAAGCTTACCAACACCTTGAACTTTTGAAATTATCGAAAGAGCATTACCGAAAAAACGGAACCGGAAGACCTACTAAAAAAGACCGTCGTGATATTGATGAATTTGGTAACGAAATCATCACCGATGAAGATGAGGGAGATTAGCATTAAGTAATACCATAAAACATTAGCTAACTTTTGTAAAACTAATACCTGACCGTAAAATTTAAATGCAAAATAAGTAACAAGTAAAATTAAGTAAAATATAAAATAACATTTACCAGCCTAGGCTCCCTCCCTTTTTGGGAGGGCTGGGGAAGGAAAACCAAATTTTAAAATAATGAGCAAAAATATTATCTTGACCAATCAGGAAATTGAACACAAAATAAAACGAATTGCCTATCAAATCTACGAAACCTTTGTAGATGAACAAGAAATTGTCATTGCTGGAATTGCAAGCAACGGTTTTACTTTTGCCAAAAAAATAGCAGTAGTTCTAGAAACTATTTCGCCACTCACGGTTACGCTGTGCGAGGTACATATCAACAAACAAGATCCACAGTCTCCTATTCGTACCTCGATAACCCAAGAACAGTACACCAATAAAGGTTTAATCCTTGTTGATGATGTATTAAATTCAGGCACCACTTTAATATATGCTGTGAAACACTTTATAGACGTACCACTGAAAAAATTTAAAACAGCAGTCTTAGTGGATAGAAATCACAAGAAGTACCCTGTAAAAGCCGATTTCAAAGGAATTTCACTCTCTACCTCACTTTTTGAGCATGTACAAGTTGTGTTTGACGAGAACGGAGACAATTATGCCTACTTAAGTTAACAAAGCAATAATTTCGGCAACCGTTTGTTCGATAGATTTTTCATCAACCACTACTTTATATTGTGCTTGATTATAATAAAAGCTTCTATCGAACAAATGTTTTGCTATAAATTCTCTCATCTCCTCTTCGTTTTTACTCGCAACAAGCGGTCTTTTGCTTTTATTTTGATGCAATCGTTGAAATAAAGTCTCGATCGAAGCTTTTAAATAGATCGAAAAAACGTTTTCTCCTTTAAAAAATTCATGATTATTGGCATAACAAGGCGTTCCTCCGCCCAAACCGATGATCATTTCTTCTGTTGATTGCATCAAATCGGCAAAAACTTCGTGTTCTATTTTGCGAAAATAGATTTCTCCATGCTTTTCAAAAATAGCATTTATAGATAAATTGAGCTTTTTTTCGATCATTTCATCCAAATCTACGAAAGGGACTTGAATACTTTTTGACAATGTATTTGCAATAGTGGACTTTCCACAGCCCATATAACCTAATAATATGATTTTTTTCATCTTAATAAAACCTTACAAATTAAGGAGTTGAGTTTTTTTGTTTAAAAAAGACAAATTTATAATAAAAAAGTTTGCAATTATCCGAAATTAGTTCTTATATTTGCACCCGCATTCAAGTAAAGAATATGACTCGATAGCTCAGTTGGTAGAGCACATCACTTTTAATGATGGGGTCCTGGGTTCGAGCCCCAGTCGGGTCACAATTTTAGTGATCAACACATAATTTTCTTGAAAGCATTGACTCGATAGCTCAGTTGGTAGAGCACATCACTTTTAATGATGGGGTCCTGGGTTCGAGCCCCAGTCGGGTCACAAAAGGTCGAGTAATTTATTACTTGGCCTTTTATTTTTTTAGGCCACGTGGAGAAACGGTAGACTTGCCATCTTGAGGGGGTGGTGCTCGTAAGGGCGTGTGGGTTCAAATCCCACCGTGGTCACAATTAAAGCCTATTTACAAGCATATATCCCATTTTTAGATATACACCCGTTGTAAGTAACTTTTTGAACTAAAAAGGCGATCCGTTAAGGTTCGCCTTTTTTTGTTTTAATCCATTTTTATACAACTATAATACTGCTTCCTAAAAACGAATCAAGCATTTTTTGATTTTTTTTACTACATTTAGTACTTGAACAGTAATACTACAAATGGCAAATTTAAAAAACACACCCGAAGTAATTAAAGTACTCCATTTTTTAGATACAATTGGCATTCCTGTGGTGGAGAAAGAATTAGACGATACCACTTTTTTACCCGGTTTGGCTTTGGGTGCCAATTGTGTTCAAATAGATTTCAACAAGTTATTGTATCCTGGCGATATATTACACGAAGCAGGCCATCTGGCAGTAACTAGCAGCGAAGACCGAAACAACATAGGTACTCCCAAAATGGCTAGCAACTGGCCTACTGATGGAGAAGAAATCATTGCTATGTTATGGTCTTATGCGGCACTTATTCATTTAAATTTACCGGCAGAGTTTGTTTTTCACCCTAAAGGGTATAAAAACCAAGCGTCTTGGCTAATTGAGAATTATAGCAATCAAAATCATATAGGATTACCTCTTTTAGAATGGACTGGCCTTTGTTTGACCAAAGAGCAAGCGGAGAGAGAAAATAAAAAACCGTTTCCCACGATGGTAAAATGGGTAAGAGATTAAAATATGAAAGCATTAATACGACATATAAAATTCGAACTTTCCTTTGATGTCAGTAAATTACAAAACGATATACAAAAAATACTAGACAACAGTTGGGTGCAGCATTATAACAAGAATGATTATGACGGTTCCTGGACATCAATTGCCTTACTGTCTGCCAATGGAAAATCAGATGCTATTTATGCCTTTGACCAAACTGAAAGCGAACTACTCCCTACTCCTATTTTAGCACTATGTCCCTATTTTACTCACGTTATAGATTCGCTTTTATTTAAAAAAACTACAGTCAGATTATTAAACCTAAGTGCGGGTGCAGTTATAAAACCGCATCAAGATCATTGTTTGGGCTATGAAGACGGCTGTTTTAGAATGCACATTCCTATTGTTACAAATCCGTTAGTTGAGTTTATTTTAGACAACGAACGCCTGCACATGAATGCAGGAGAATGCTGGTATATTGATGCTAATTTTACTCACTCCGTAGCGAATAAAGGTACTCAAGACAGAATTCATTTAGTAATTGATGGCATTCGAAACAATTGGACCGATGCTTTGTTTTTTGCTCATGCCACAGCAGAAGAATTTATAAAACCGGAACCCGTGATGAGCCAAGCTCAAAAACTACAAGTTATAGAAGAACTTAAAAAACTAAACACACCCGCAGCAAATGCTATAATTACGCAATGGCAAAGTGAGTTGTAGTGTTTTACCATAGCGCCTGGTGAAAACGCTATTATCTGACCATTTTATCGTACTAATCGATCTGTAATATGTAACACAACCTAAATTTCATTCGGATCGTTTAATTACGCCCCCAAATTCTAGCTAATAGTCATTCCCATTTTTGATTTACGATACATTAATTTTTGTATCTAAAATAACTTCGAAAAGAATTAGATCTTGAGATTTTAAGTCTTTAATGGTCATTGAATAGTTTGAAATATATTTAGGAACATTATTTTTTTGTATCACTTAATTGTCTCCAAAGCCATTCTAAAGGTCCGTAAACATGATTTTTTAACCACCAATAGCTAAATCCGATTTGAAGTACATAAATAGTGATGGCAAACAAAAAGTAAAAATAGAAAGGCATATGATGAAACAATCCTAAACCCACTCCTTGAAATACGAAAAAAGCAATTAAATTTTGAGTTAGGTAATTCGTAAAAGTCATTCTGCCAACCCATGAAAATGCTTTAAATATTTTTTTAAATTTTTGATTTATATAAAGCAATATAATTAACAAACTCGTTGAAAGCATCGTTGTTAAAACAATCCAATAATGAAATGAGAAATACTGTAAATAAGGTAATTTATACATATTAGAAAGTATAAAAACTCCCCATAAAACGATAGTGAGACTTACTACTAAAAATAAGGATTTTTTTATTTGATTTTTCCTTTCAAATAAAGTTTCCAAGAACTTACTCTTTTGTATCGCCAATCCCAGTATCATACACGTAAACATGATATAATGCGCTGTTACAGAATAGACCATATTAAGAACTTCAGTATAAATTGAGTTCAAAATATTGTATTTAAAAACCTCTAGCAATTGGGTGCTAAATCGTAAAGGCGCAATACCAGTAGTCAACGTTGTAACATATGCCGTATCAACCGTATTTATGTATGCCGCTAGTAAAGGCGCAAATAAAAATAGCACACCAGCCATATACAATAATGTTTTAGCAGAGAAATGAATAAAAAACAAAATCAGCAAGCCTAAAAAAGCATAATCCCGTAAATATCACCATCATAAAACAGACTGTTTATAAAGGCGAATACAAATAAAACCAGCATGCGGCGTACCAGAAAAAAATAAGTTTGTTGCTGCTTTTTAGCATATATGACTCCAAAACCAAAACCAAAAAGAGTAAAAAGCAAAGTCCATCCTTTAGCTGAAAAAAGTATGGATTCTACTCCATTTATTACTGTTGCTATAATTCCCTCACCATGTATTGTCCATTCTGGGCTGTAAGCATAATATAAATAATTTGAAATAACCACTATTAAAAGTGCCCAACCTCTAAGCATATCAATAATTTCGACTCTTTGTTCTTTTTGCATCATTGTTTTAAATTCTATGTAACTTTTTAATTTATAAATTGTCTTTTGTTTCACCACCTACTTCCTATAATTTTTTGTAAAACTCATTTAGCGGCAAAAATACATGCCTTTGATATACTTATCTGAGCTTGGCGTGTTTAGCCAAAAAGATTTACTTCATGAAATTACTGCGAAGAGGATGCCGTTTAAGGTGCGGAGGTTTTGGATGGTCACTGGTTGAGTTTTTTTTTAACGAAACTAACTTAATAAACTTTTTAAAGAATTATTTTTAAAATCATAAATTGTTAAAAATCTATAGTTTATATCTTTTATATAACTTAAAGGTATTGCTTCTTTAGTTACAAATATATATTCAATTTCAAAAGAAGAAAAGTCAATGTTATCATTAATTGTTTGTATTGAATTTCTATTTTCATTAAGCCATTTTTCTCTCTTTTCAACTTTTTGAATCCAACCTCTATTACTCTTTGTAATGAAATTATTTATTTCACGATTCATTTCATAAGGTGTCCTTGCAAAATTTGTATTCTTACTTTCGATACAAATAATTTTATTTAAATCTTTGTATACCATTAATATATCAAAATCTCCTAAATCCACATCATTCGGCAAAATGTCCGACTTCTTTGGTCCAATAGTAACTTCCTTTTCTATGATTAAGCAATTTAAACTTGATCTAATTAATTCAAATAAGTCATTATTAAATTCTTCACCTTTCTTTCTATTTATTGTTGACAAAAATGAATTCATTTTTGCCTTTTTAGAATTAAATCGACCTGACAAAATTATACTATACAAATGTGCAAATGAATCATACAATGCTCTTGAACCATAATAAACTTTTTCTTCTTTTTCAGTTTTTCTAATTATAAAAGGCTTTTGTAATAACGACTTTTTTCTGTTAAATCTCCAAGGATAATTTTCATTATTCTCTAAATCAAAATAATTAATTTGGCTACTAACATTTACAACTATTGAAAAAGTATCAATGATTTTTTCAACCTCATCGAATTCTAGATTAAGATTTTCACTTAATTTAGAAATAAAATCTTTTTTGTCTTTTTCAACAATCGAGTTACCCTCTTCAAATGCTATTACTACACTTGCAAAAAAGACATCGTTAAAATTATTGTAATCAATTTCAAACTCATCTTCAAATGCTAACTCAAATTCATCTTTTTCGATACTATGATTTCTTATTTCATCCGTTTTCGGCAATTCAAAGTGTTCATTTATAAATACATTAGAGTAATCTAAAACATCTTCTTTAAATTTTTCATTATAAAATGGCTCAATATTTTTATTTCTAAACTCTTTACTGCTACCTGTTTTGACCCCTATAAAACAAGAGTATTATTCTAAATTTCGATTATTATTTATGCGGTTAATTTTTTCATTAAAATTAGATGCTTGTCCTGGTTCCATTTCTCTATTGGTGTAATGCGTCCTAAAAGGCCATGTAGCCTAGTATTATTATAGAAAATTACATATCTTTTTAATATTAGCTCAATTTCTCCAAAAGTTCTATAATCAACTCTTTGGAACACTTCTTTTTTTAATATTCCATGATAGGCTTCAATATGCGCATTTTCTTCGGGTGTTGCTACATGTGTAAATTCTTGCTGAACTCCTATGAGTCCAAGGTATTCTCGAACACTTTTGGCAATAAATTGACTTCCATTATCACTTCTTATCACAACACTTTCAGGGTATTGGTATTCCAAAAATAAATCTGAAAGAAAAGCGATTACTTTGTCTTGTTTTATAGAAAAAGAGAAAAAATCTTT
>NZ_VHLM01000001.1 GCF_009764685.1 Flavobacterium sp. I-STPP5a
AAATGTCGTCGCAGTCTCTCTTCTAAAACCATAGAAGTATACCCTACATAATACTTGTCTTGTGATCTAGAAAAAAGAATGTAAACGTGAAACATAATTTTTTTTATATAAAAAAAAGCCGAACGATCTCGTTCGGCTTTTGTCGGGGTGGCAGTGTTTATTCCGAAAACGGAAATTCGAACCTGCGGCCTTCCCGATTTGCAATCGGGACGCGATAACTGCTACTTATTTTGTAATTAATTCGACAATTTTTGTTTTACTTTTCCATTTTTTAATTTCCTGCTCTCGTGAAATTGCTAAAGATTTTTGGTCAAATAACTCCGAATAAACTATTGCCCAATCTTTGGCTCTTGCTGTAAATCCTTTGTGTGTACTTAAATGTCGTCGCAGTCTCTCTTCTAAAACCATAGAAGTATACCCTACATAATACTTGTCTTGTGATCTAGAAAAAAGAATGTAAACGTGAAACATAATTTTTTTTATATAAAAAAAAGCCGAACGATCTCGTTCGGCTTTTGTCGGGGTGGCAGGATTCGAACCTGCGGCCTCCTGCTCCCAAAGCAGGCGCGATAACCGAGCTACGCTACACCCCGAAAGCGGGTGCAAATATACAACTCTTTTTATCTTACACAAGTATTTTTGAAAAATATGAAAAATGTTATTCTGTTAAAAAAAAGAAGATGAATTCTAGAAAAACTTTTTCTGGATGGGAAAACCAAAGCCCAGATGGTAGCGAAAAGCGTTGCGCTAGGTGCATCTTGCTTTTTTTATCCTAAAAGAGCGACTAAAAGAAGCTCCTTTTAGGACAGTAAAAAAGCAGAGGCAACAGCAAGACCTTGTAGCGAACAGCTGGAATAGCTTTTAAATGAAAAAATTAAACTAAAATTTTAAACACAAGTAAAATCATTCAAATTGTGGTTTCACGATTGTTAACAAAATAGATTTTCAAAAACCATAAATAATCGTATTTTTACGGTTCAAAATTTAGAAAAACAAATGGGCAAAATCATCGCGATTGCTAATCAAAAAGGAGGAGTTGGCAAAACTACAACATCAGTTAATCTTGCAGCTGCATTAGGTGTATTAGAAAAAAAGGTTCTACTTATTGATGCTGATCCTCAAGCTAATGCATCATCAGGACTTGGAATTGATGTTGAATCAGTAGAAATAGGGACGTATCAAATATTAGAGCACAGCCATACTCCGCAAGAAGCAGTTATTAAATGCTCTGCTCCCAATGTTGACGTTATTCCATCTCACATTGACCTTGTTGCTATAGAAATAGAACTAGTTGATAAAGAAAACAGAGAATACATGCTTAAAAAAGCATTGGCCAATGTAAAAGATGAATACGATTTCATTATCATTGACTGTGCGCCATCATTAGGATTATTAACTCTTAATGCTTTAACGGCATCAGACTCTGTAGTTATTCCTATTCAATGCGAATATTTTGCTCTGGAAGGACTGGGTAAATTACTAAATACCATAAAAAGTATTCAAAAAATACACAATCCGGATTTAGATATTGAAGGACTTTTGTTAACCATGTTTGATTCTCGTTTGCGTTTATCTAACCAAGTTGTTGAAGAAGTTCAAAAACATTTTAATGACATGGTTTTTGAAACCATCATTCAAAGAAATGTAAAATTGAGTGAAGCGCCTAGTTTTGGCGAAAGCATAATTAATTATGACGCAACAAGTAAAGGTGCTGTAAACTACCTTCACCTTGCACAAGAAATCATAAAGAAAAACAGTAAATAATTTTATGGCACAAGCAATTAAAAAACAAGCCTTAGGAAGAGGATTATCCGCGTTATTGAAAGATCCAGAAAACGATATCAAATCTGTTGATGATAAAAATGCCGATAAGGTTGTTGGGAATATTATTGAGCTTGAAATTGCTGCAATCGAAATAAATCCGTTTCAACCCCGAAGTAATTTTAATGAGGAATCATTAAGAGAACTAGCTACTTCTATAAAAGAACTGGGTGTTATACAGCCTATTACCGTACGTAAACTAGATTTTAATAAGTTCCAACTTATATCTGGAGAGCGTCGTCTTAGAGCTTCTACACTTGTAGGACTTACTACCGTTCCTGCTTACATTCGTATTGCAAATGACAATGAATCACTTGTTATGGCACTGGTTGAGAACATTCAACGTCATGACTTAGACCCTATAGAAATTGCCTTGTCTTATCAAAGATTGATAGATGAAATCCAACTTACACAAGAACAAATGAGTGATCGTGTAGGAAAGAAAAGATCTACTATTGCTAATTATTTACGCTTATTGAAACTTGATCCTATTATTCAAACAGGAATTAGAGATGGATTCATAAGTATGGGTCATGGTAGAGCCATCATCAATATTGAAAACCAAGATATTCAAGCTGATATTTATCAAAAAATTGTTAGCCAAAATTTATCGGTGCGCGATACCGAGGCATTAGTAAAAAATTACCAAGAGAGCCTAAAACCAAAACCTGAAGGAAAGCCAAAAGCAAATTCGTTTGAGGTTGAGGATGCGCACAAAAACACCTTTACCAATTATTTTGGTACCAAAGTAGACGTGAAAGTTACAGGCGGCGGCAAAGGTAAAATAACCATTCCTTTTCACTCTGAAGAAGATTTTAAAAGAATCATTAATCTAATAAACGACTAGTGTTAAAATCATTTTTCATCATATCCATTCTCATGTTAATGAGTTGTGGTTCTGTTTTTGCACAAACCAAAAACAATACTGAACTCATAGCTAAGGATACCTTGAAATCTTCAAATATTGACCCACTTACACCTGCAAAAGCTGCTTTTTTTTCGGCCGTATTACCTGGTTTAGGACAAGCTTACAATAAAAAATATTGGAAAATTCCACTTGTATATGGCGCCATCGGTACTAGCGTATACTTTTATGTAGACAATAATAAAAAATACAGACAATTTAGAGATGCCTATAAAAGTCGTTTGGAAGGAGTCATAACCGAAGATTCAAAAAGATTTGACAACAATAGATTGATTGCTGCGCAAAAATTTTATCAGCGCAATAGAGATTTATCTGCATTAGTAACACTTGCTTTTTACGCTTTAAACATTATTGATGCCAATGTTGATGCAGCTTTATTGCAGTTTAATGTTGATGAAAGTTTATCACTACGACCTGCTATTTATCAAAATGATGTAACGTTCAGGACAAATGTAGGACTAACGATTAGTTATACTTTTTGAAAGATATAATAAATTTGGTTTTTATCAATAAATAATTAAGCCTTCTTGAATTATAAATAATTAGTAATTCAATTAAACGAAGTTATTGCCACAAGCAAAAAATAAAATTGTCAAATTTAATTTGGCTTTAAATTATAAAATATTACAATGAAAATTGCATTACTAGGATACGGAAAAATGGGCCAAGTGATTGAAAAAATTGCTTTGGAACGTGGTCATGAAATCGTATTAAGAAAAGATGAAAAAAGTACTTTTGAAGGACTTTCTACGGCTGATGTAGCCATTGATTTTAGTGTCCCAACGGCAGCTGTTGAAAATATTTCGACTTGTTTTCATGCTAATGTTCCCGTAATTTCAGGAACCACAGGATGGCTAGAACATTACAGTTCTATTGAAGCACTTTGCCTTGAAACGAAAGGTGCCTTGATTTCCAGTTCCAATTTCAGTTTAGGAGTAAATATCTTTTTTGAGCTAAACGAATACCTTGCAAAAATGATGTCAAAATTTGACAGTTACCAAGTAAGCATGGAAGAAATTCACCATACCCAAAAACTAGATGCACCAAGTGGTACAGCTATTTCATTAGCAAAAGGAATTATGGAGAATAGTTCATACACAAAATGGACTTTAGACAATCCTAATAAAGGTGAAATACACATTGATGCTAAAAGAATAGGAACTGTTCCCGGAACGCACACTGTACAATATGATTCAACAGTTGACAGCATCGAAATAAAACACACGGCACACAACAGAGATGGATTTGCACTTGGAGCAGTTATTGCAGCAGAATGGATTGTAGGAAAGCAAGGGATTTTCTCTATGAAAGATGTATTAGACCTAAAGTAAAAATAAACATTATTCTCTTTGCGAAAATGCATCACAATAATTAAACAAAATTAAAAGACTATGACTGTATATCAATGGTTTGTACTTTCCTTACTGGTACAAATAATTCACTTTTTAGGAACTTGGAAATTATATGAAAGTGCGGGAAGAAAAAAATGGGAAGCAGCTATTCCTGTTTATAACGCAATCGTATTAATGAAAATAATAGGTAGACCTACATGGTGGACCGTTTTATTATTTATCCCAATAATTAACTTAATCTTATTCCCAGTAATATGGATTGAAACCCTGAGAAGTTTTGGAAAAAGATCTTCTTTAGATACTTTTCTAGGAATTGTTACTTTAGGTTTATACATCTACTATATTAATTATACACAAAAATTAAATTACATAGCTGACAGAAGTGTATCGCCTCAGAACAAAACAGCCGACACCATAAGCTCTATATTATTTGCAGTGGTGGTAGCAACTCTTGTTCATACTTATGTTATTCAGCCCTTTACAATACCTACATCATCATTAGAGAAATCATTATTAGTAGGAGACTTTTTGTTTGTAAGTAAGATGAATTATGGCGCAAGAGTACCTATGACAACTGTGGCGTTGCCTATGGTTCACGACTCCATACCTTTGACGCAAAAAAAATCATATTCTTCATGGCCTTTATTGCCTTACTTGAGATTACCTGGAATTCAAAATATAAAGAGAACTGATATAGTTGTCTTTAACTGGCCTGCTGACACCGTTTATAAATTTTTTGACACCTCAAAAAGAAGAGCTTACAAACCAATTGATAAAAAATCAAACTACGTAAAAAGATGCGTAGGGGTGCCAGGCGACAACCTTTCTATTGTTAATGGAGATGTGTATATTGACGGTAAGATCCTTCAATTACCAGAAAGAGCAAAACCTCAATTTTCATATAAAATTGCGCTTGATGGAAAAACACCTATTGATCTTGAATATCTTTTTAAAGAATTAGATATTACAGATAGAGCATTTTTTACTAACGAAACTAAGCGAGACACCATTTACCTTAGTGCTCTAACAGAAGAAGGTGCTCAGGTTTTTAAAAATACTCCCGGCGTAACAGCAGTAGTGAAACAAATTGCCAAAGGCGTTGATCAAGCAAATTTTGGCAAAGGCGTTTTTCCTCACCTAAAAAAATGGAATAGTGACAATTACGGACCTATTTATATCCCGGAACAAGGAAAAACTGTTGCTTTAAATATTGAAAATCTACCTTTCTACAAAACGATTATTGGTGATTACGAGAACAATCAGTTACAAGTAAACGGCACCGAAATTCGTATCAATGGTAAAATTGCTAAAGAATACACTTTTAAGCAAAATTACTATTGGATGATGGGAGATAACCGCAACAACTCTGAAGATAGTAGATACTGGGGATTTGTTCCAGAAAATCATATTGTAGGTAAACCAATATTTATATGGTTAAGTATAGACCCTAACGGTAAAGGAATTAATAAGATTCGTTGGGAAAGAGTTTTCACAACCGTGAGTGGTGAAGGACAACCTCAATCCTATTTTCAATTATTCCTAATAGGACTAGTTGTATTTTTCATAGGAGATTATTTTTGGAAAAAAAGAAAAACAAACAAAGTTTAAATAAAAAAACTAGCGTTTAGTAGCACTATAAAAACTAAACGCTAGTATATTACAACATCATGAATATTATCATACACCCCACCTATTTCCCTTCTATAAGTCATTTTGTAGCCATTGCAAAAGCTGAATCAGTACTTTATGAGGTAGAAGATAATTTTCAAAAGCAAACTAACAGAAATAGAACTTACATTTATAGTCCAAACGGAATTCAACTTTTGAATATCCCTATAAAACATAGTAAAATAACCCATCAAAAAACAAAAGATATCCGAATAGAAAATGATTTTGATTGGCAGAAACAGCATTTTAAATCCTTAGAGGCAGCGTACCGAAGCTCTCCTTTTTTTGAGTTTTTTGAAGATGATTTACAACCTATTTTCGAAAAAAAACATGATTTTTTGATGGATTTAAACTTTGAAGTTTTGGAATTATTATCCAAGTGTATGCGCATGAAAATGGATTATACAAAAACAACAAGTTATTTACTAGAGACTGATCCAGAAATTATTTTAGATTACAGGACATTGGTAAACGGTAAAAAAGACCAATCACAATTTGAACCTTACCAACAGGTTTTTGATGACAAGCACGGTTTCTTGAATAATTTAAGCGTTTTAGATTTACTATTCAATGAAGGTAAGTTTACTTTGGATTATTTGAAAAATCAGACTTTATAATTTTCAGCACAAACATCACAAAAAAATAATTCATTTATTACCTAACAAAATCTATTCATAGGATAAACGTGCCATGATAGGAAAATGATCTGAATTTATAAAATTAGAAAAGTTTTCGAATTTTTTAACCTTCATTCTTTCATCAGCAAAAATATAGTCTATCCTTGCTGGATAATACCTAAACTTATAGGTCTCTCCAAAACCCTTACCGGCTTCTTCAAAACTGTCTTTCATTTTCCCTTTTATACTTCTATAAACATAAGAAAATGCACTATTATTCATATCACCACAAATGATGACTGGATAAACACACTTTAATTTATGCTCTCGAAACTGCTCAGCCTGTTGCTGTTGTTGCTTAAATGCCTTACTGATTCGAATAAACAGTTTTTGAGATTTATTTTGATTGATAGCATCTATATTTTCATCGATTTCATTTACGTCTGGGGAAATTTTGATAGATTGTAAGTGCATGTTATATACCCTAATAATATCTTTTCCCTTCTTTATATCTGCGTAAATGACACTATTACTTGATTTAGGAAATATAATATTACCATGATCAATTATAGGAAATTTTGAAAAAATAGCCTGACCCGTTTTGATTTGGTTTCCTTCGGTAAAAATATAGCGGTGTGGATATACCTTTAAATCTATTCCAGCAGTTGATGAAAACTCTTGAATACACAATATATCAGGGTTTTTTTCATTTATAAAATTCAAAATATCCCCTGGTACATCATCACGTTCGATCCATTTAAAAACGTTTAGGAGCCTGACATTGTAGCTCATAATGGTGAAATCTTGTTCTGCTCTAGGTAATTCAATACTTGAAAATTTATAAAACTTATTTATAAATGTTATCCCTATTAATAATACAATTCCAGAAACAATCAGTTGCTTTTTAAATTGCAAGGTCCAATACAAAAAAAACAAGGTGTTGAAAACAAAGAACAAAGGCATGAATAAAGTAAGAACTGACAATAATGGGAAAGATTTCGGGGCCAAGAAAGGTAAACTATAAGCAATAAAAGTCACCAATGTCAGGACTATATTGAGTAGAAACATACCTTTATTAAACCAAGAAAGATTTCTCATACTTACACTTTTAAATACTAGTTAAAATATACAATTAAATTCAGATTATTTTCCTACTTTAAAAAGGAATTCTTTTTCGTTTTGAGATAAACTATCATAACCAGATTGGCTTATTTTATCTAATATTTGATCTATTTGCTGCTGATTATTATCTTTTACAACAATTTTAGAAACTGCTTTTGGTACCGGTTTTTGATGCGATTTATACACTTTTGTAAAAGGTGAAGTCTTCCCTCTTTGGAATCGATTTTGAAAAAAATTGACAAAATCTGTGACTATTTTACTTAAATCAGTACCATTTTCAAGTAATTTAATGAATAAAAAACCAAATAAAGCTCCTGCAAGATGTGAAATATGCCCACCCATATTACCGGAACGCAATTGCATTAAATCAATAAACAGAATAACAGCTGTTACGTGCCAAAGCTTTACGGTTCCAAATATCAACATTCGGAGTTCCATCAATGGATTGTACGTTGCAACTGCAACCAAAATAGCCATTATAGCCGCAGAGGCTCCAACAATAGGCGCATCTATTGCTAAAATATAAAAAACTAAAACATACACTATTCCAGCAAAAATAGCTCCCAAAACATACAACCCAAACAACTGCTTGCCTGTAAAATAAGTTGTAAATAATCTACCTGCAAAATTCAAAACTATTAAATTAAAAAGAATATGCATGATTCCAGTATGAAAAAAAGCATAGCTCAAAATAGTCCAAGGCTGGCTTATAAAAACAGTGGGATTTGATGATAAACTAACATATTGAAGGTAATCTATACTAATACCCATTAAAGATATAAGGGAAAAAACTAAAAAAGGAATCACAAATAAAGCGATATTCCAAAAAATAAGACGAATAACAATCCCTCCCATTTTGTATTGCAATTTCAAATCATCAATAACATTCATATACCAATTCTTTTGTACCTATTAAAAATATACTCGATTTGTGTTGTATTAATTCCAGCGGTTTTTATTAAATTGGTTTTTTTTCCAATACCACATCATTATAAAGCCAAAAAGCGCTCCACCTACATGCGCAAAATGCGCTATTCCGCCACCACCAAAAATAGATTTACCTGAAATTCCCAGGTATAAATCAACAAGAACTAATCCCGGAACAAAATATTTAGCTTTAATAGGTACTGGAATAAACATAAGCGCCAGTTCAGCATTAGGAAACATAAACGCAAAAGCTACTATAATTCCGTAAATTGCTCCGGAAGCTCCCACAGCAGTCCCGGCATAAGCGCTTGTGAAGTTAGAAAAATCAGAAGCATTTATAAATTGCTGCCAACGAGTATCTATTTTACCTTCGTTTAAAAGCTGTAAAATATCTTGCCTGTTAAAGCCATTTACTGTCAAGGTAGTAATAGCATCATTAAAATAATAATAGTTTACCACAGTGTGCAACAAAGCAGCACCTAAACCACAAGAAATATAAAAAAACAAAAACTTTTTTCCGCCCCATATTTGCTCCAAAGCTGATCCAAAAGAATACAAAGCAAACATATTGAAAAAAATGTGCATGACACCGCCGTGCATAAACATGTGGGATAGCGGTTGCCAGTATTGAAAATTTGGATTCTCTGGAAAAAATAAAGCCAAGACTTTATAAACTACATCTCCTAAAAGGTATGTCCCAATAAAAAATATAATGTTAACAATAATTAATTGCTTCACAACTTCGGTTACGTTTCTCATACTGCAAATTTTTTATCTAAATCTTCCACACGCATAGTGATGAAAGTGGGTTTATGAAATGGCGAGACACTAGGATCTTTGCACGCAAAAAGTCCATTAACTAAATTTTCCTGCTCTTTTTCTGTAAGATGTGTTCCTGTTTTTACGGCTAAACTTTTAGCCATTGACTTTGCTATAGTATCATTTTGACTAAAACTGCTCTCAGGAATTCCATCTTGAAGATCACTTATTAATTGCTCTAAGACTATAGAAACTTCACTCTCGGTGATATTTACGGGTATTCCAGATATTACAATATGATCTGTATTGTTATCTTCAAAAACAAAACCAGTATTTTTTAACGCTTGCTGCAACTCGGTGATAATTTCCATTTCGCTTGACGAATAAAACAAATTCAAAGGAAATAATAGTTGCTGACTTGATGCTTGCTGTACAGTCATATTAAGCAAAAACTGTTCGTACAACACCCGCTGATGCGCACGCTGCTGATCAACAATTACCATTCCTGATTTGATGGAAGACACAATGTATTTTTTATGAATTTGATAGGTTTTATGCACCGCATGCTCCACCTCTTCATCATTAAAAAGTGACGATGTAACTTCTTCGTTTTCAAAAGTTACTTGCTCCACATCAAAAACGTCTTGTTTTAAACCGACATACAAACTGTCCCATTTTGAGGTGCTTTCTGGCTTTTTGTAACTAGAAAATTGTTTGCTAGGAGTTTCGTTAGAAAACGGATTAAAAGTCCCGTCAACTTGAATTGATGGAACTTCGCCAGATAAATCTTTGTAATGGTATGGCGTATCCAAATTTGAATCCCTATCAAAATCTAAAACTGGAGCTACATTAAATTGTCCTAAACTGTGTTTTATAGAAGCACGAAGGATAGCGTATAAAGCGTGCTCGTCATCAAATTTAATTTCAGTTTTAGTAGGATGAATGTTAATATCAATTGTGTTTGGCGGTACCGTTAGGTATAAAAAATAACTTGGTTGCGCACCGTCTCTCAGGATTCCGTCATAGGCAGCCATGACTGCATGATGTAAGTATCCGCTTTTAATAAAACGATCATTAACAAAGAAAAACTGTTCGCCCCTACTCTTTTTTGCAAATTCAGGCTTACTTACAAAACCTTGAATGGTAACAATATCTGTTTCCTCTTGAACGGGAACCAATTTTTCATTTGTTTTTCCCGAAAATATAGACACAATACGTTGTCTTAACGTCGCTGGAGGCAAATTAAACATTTCGCTTCCGTTGTGATAAAAGGCAAATTGAATGTTAGGGTGAGCCAATGCTACTCGTTGAAATTCATCAACAATATGGCGGTATTCTACAGTATCTGATTTTAAAAAATTTCTCCTAGCCGGAATATTAAAAAACAAATTTTTGATTGCAAATGAAGTTCCTTGTGGCAAAACAGCAAGCTCTTGTGCTACAAATTTACTACCCTCAATAATAATGTGGTGTCCTAACTCATCTTGTTCTTGACGTGTTTTCATTTCAACATGAGCAATAGCAGCAATAGATGCTAATGCTTCACCTCTAAAACCTTTTGTAAACAAGGAAAATAAATCTTCGGCTTGACGTATTTTTGAAGTAGCATGACGTTCAAAACACAGGCGCGCATCAGTTATATTCATTCCTAAACCGTTATCAATCACCTGAACAAGTGCTTTACCAGCATCTTTAATGATTAACTTGATATCTGTAGCCCTTGCATCAACTGCATTTTCCAAAAGTTCTTTTACTACTGATGCAGGACGTTGAACAACCTCTCCAGCTGCAATTTGATTTGCAACATGATCAGGCAGCAATTGTATAATACTCGACATTAAAAAAAATTAGATTTAAAAAATGGTTTTTGGTTCAAACCAAGATGTACAAATTTAGTGATTTTACAAAGGTAATACAGCAAAAACACTCATAAATTAAACTAAAAAAACCTATACAATTATTAAAGTATAGGCTTTTTTTTGAAAACATTATTGTTTCTTTATTCAGTTAATCCTAGTGGTACATTTTCTATTTGCAAAGTACCTGATGACAACAATTGTTGGTGATTAAAAGTACTATTTAAGGATGCTTGCTGACGAATGTATGCCATTTTAATAGCAGCAATAGCAGCTTCTGTTCCTTTGTTACCATGAATACCACCGCTTCTGTCAATAGACTGTTGCATGGTATTATCTGTAAGCACACAAAATATTACAGGGATATCGGTTTGAATGTTTAAGTCTTTAATTCCTTGGGCAACTCCTTCGCATACAAAATCAAAATGTTTTGTTTGCCCTTGAATGACACACCCAATTGCAATTACTACATCCACGTTTTGTGTTTGCAACATTTTCTTTGAACCATAAATAAGTTCAAAACTTCCTGGAACGTTCCATCTAATGATATTAGTCTCTGGAACCTCATTCTCAACTAAAGCGGTATACGCTCCGTTGAACAATCCCTCTGTAATAGTATCATTCCATTCAGCAACAACAATTCCAAAACGAAAATTCTTCGCATCTGGAATGGCATTTTTGTCGTATTCAGATAAATTTTTATTCTCGGTAGCCATCTTATTTTAGATTTCAGTATTAAGTTGCAAGATACAATTTCTCAAAACGGTATCCTGCAACCTGTGTACTTTTTATTTTTATTGAGACAGACCTATTAAAACATCAACAGATGCAGCCTCTGGAGATGATTCGTAATTTTCTTTGATATCTGTAAAATATTTCAGTGCATCAGCTTTATTACCTAATGAAAGAGCTACTTTACCAGCTTTCAATAAAAAACGAGGTGTTGTAAAATCGTTTTTGTTAGTTCCAGCTGCGTTGATGTAATTTTCAAGAGCCTCTTTTGGTTGGTTTTTTTGCGCATAAGCATCACCAATAGCACCTTTTGCAAGAGCGCTTAACATGATATCCTCTGATTTGAATTTTGATAAATAATCAATTGCTTCAGTGTATTTCCCAGTATTTAAATAAGCAATACCTGCATAGTAATTAGCTAGATTTCCTGCATCAGTGCCAGAATATTCGTCAGCAATTTTTAGGAAACCAAATTTCCCTTCAGATCCGTTTAAAGACAATTTATATAACGAGTCACTTGAAACTCCATCAGTCGCTTTTTGAAAATTTTGTTGTGCCACAAACATTTCATTAGCAGCTTCTTCTTGTGCAGGAGCAGCAACTAAACGTTGGTATGCTAAATAACTTAGTGTTGCAAGTGCAGCAGCAGCAACTAATCCTATAATAACTTTTTGATTTTTAGCAACAAAGTCTTCAGTTCTTGATGCGGTTTCATCTAATTTAGAAAATACTTCGGCAGTGGTACTGTCTTTTTCATCAATAACTACTGCTTCTACCGCTTCTTCTTTTACTTCTTTTTCTTTTGGTGCTTTATATCCTCTTTTATTATAAGTTGCCATTTAAATTTAATTTAGTGAATCGCAAAAATAAAATTTTTATTCAAACCCACATAAAAAAAAGGATTTAATATTAAAAAAAAATAAAGTTACACAAAGGCGTTTCTAAATATCTAAAATACTTAAAAATTGAAAAAGTACAAAAGCGAGTTATATGGATATTTTTCAATAATTTGCACCCTAAAAAAAAACTCCTTTCCAAAAACCTTGATCGCTTTTGTAGCAAGACTTTCTCATGTATTTAAAAAAAATTTCGCTCTTCAATTATAAAAATTTTTCAGAGGCTAGCTTTGATTTTGACCAAAAAATAAATTGTTTTGTAGGTAAAAACGGCATTGGCAAAACAAATGTTCTGGATGCTATTTATCATTTGTCTTATGGCAAAAGTTATTTTAACCCACTAGCGGTTCAAAATATCAAACACGGTGAGGATTTTTTTGTCATTGATGCTGAATTTGAAAAAAATGAAAGAACGGAGCAAATAGTTTGTAGCCTAAAAAAAGGACAAAAAAAAATACTCAAACGCAACGGAAAAAATTACGATAAATTTTCAGACCACATTGGTTTTATACCACTTGTAATCATTTCGCCAGCGGATAGAGATTTAATTGTTGAAGGCAGTGAAACTAGAAGAAAGTTCATGGATAGTGTCATATCTCAACTGGATCCGCACTACTTACAAGAATTGATACATTATAATAAGGTCATAAGCCAACGCAATGCTTTGCTTAAATATTTTGCTCTCAATCATGTCTACGATGCAGATACCCTTTCTATTTATAATGAACAATTGACCGGATTAGGGAATTCAATTTTTGAAAAACGAAAAGATTTTGTAGCTCAATTTCTACCTATATTTATTGCCCATCACAAAGCTATCACTGGATCTCAAGAAACAGTACAATTCCTTTATGAAAGCCACCTCTCCCAAAAAGGTTTTTTATCTCTGCTGGAAGGAAGTGTTACAAAAGACCGAGCACTACAATATACTAGTGTGGGCATCCATAAAGACGATTTAGTTTTTCAAATTGACGAGCATCCCATTAAAAAATTTGGATCACAAGGACAGCAAAAGTCATTTTTGATTGCCTTAAAACTAGCTCAGTTTGAATTTTTAAAAAAACAAAGTGGCGTGACACCCATTTTACTTTTTGATGATATTTTTGACAAGCTTGATGAAAGCAGAGTTAGTAAAATTATCGAAATGGTAAATAGTGCTACTTTTGGACAATTATTCATAACAGACACGCATTCAGATCGTACCGAGGCTATTGTGAAATCCACACATCAGTCCTATAAAATTTTTAATCTATAAACGTATTATAAACCAAAATCAAACCAAATGATTCATTTTAAAAACAGGAAAATAATCCATCTCTTTCTTTTTGTTTCTATCATTGCTTTGCAAATTGTAGCATTTAATTTTTGGTATTCTGAAACAAAAATTCAAAATAATATTTACAACTCCATAGATGCTTTAGCAAAACCCAATGAAGCTTTGACCTTATCAAATGAAGCTATAAAAAGTTATTTTGAAGCTAATAATGCTTTCAATGAATATTTAAATAGCAATTCAACGCAACGGTATATAAAATACCAAGAATCCATAAAAAAAATGATTACTGATCTTGAAAAACTAAGCAGTTTGACTCAGGAAAATGTTGCTTTTAACACGATAATCAAATCAAAATTAGGATTAGAACGCGACATGGGCGAACTGCGCAAGGAGTTTGATGCCATCATTAATTCTAATCTTAAAAAAACATCTGTAAACGATTTAAACTTCAAATTAAAATCATACAACTACGAAAAAGTTCTGAGTTCTATAAGCTATGACACCACAAAAACAGCCGTTGTAACAAAAAAGAAAAGTTTTTTTGGCAGACTTGGAAATGCTATTGCTGGTAAAAATGATGTTGACAAAGAAGAAGTGAAATCTGTTATAAAAATGGTTTTTAACAACCAAGAGAAAGCAGGTTCCTTTGAAGAACAATTGAAAAATATTTTTCAAGTTACTGAGAATTATTATAAAAACGAAGTGTCTAAACTGCAAAAAGTTCATTTTGCACTTAAAGAAAAAGACAACGAACTCATTAAAATAAATAAAAACATATTAGCAAAAAGTCAAGAAATAGTCTTGATTTATTCTAGTTCAGCTCAAGAGTTGAATAAAATGGAATACTTGCAAAACATAAAGGATTATAATTCTAATCTTGTAGAAAAGAAACAATTAATTTTTAATATGTTAATTGCCATAAGCATAATTACTATTTTATTGCTGCTATACACCCTCTACTCGTACATACTGGAAAAGAATCTAATTAAGCAAAAACAAAATGCAGAAATTAGTCTAGACAAAAAGAATCAATTAATTGGAATGATCAGCCATGAAATGAGAGCGCCATTGAACATTATTTCAAACTTTTCTAGAAAACTAAAAAATTCAAACACAGACACAACATTAAGTTCATCTATTGACTCCCTATATTTTACTGCTAACTCCTTACAAATTACAGTAAGTCAAATTTTAGATTTTTTTAAAAATGAAAACAACACATTACTCCTGTACAATACAAAGATGAACTTAAAAACAGAGATCAGTGCTATTTTAGAATCTTTAAAAGCTTTGGCCGAATTAAAACAACTTGAAATCATATATACTATACCTAGAGAACTAGACAAAAGTGTTTGGGCAGATAATGTCAAGATTCACCAATTGTTTTACAACATTATAGGTAATGCAATAAAGTTTACCAAAAAAGGATCAATCACAGTAGTCACATCCGTACAAAAAACAGGTGAGAATTATAGATTTGATGTAAAAATAACCGATACGGGTGCCGGAATTCCTGCAGAGGAAGTAGATAAAATTTTTGATAAGTTCTACCAAAGTAAAGCCCATCAAGAGCAAATAAGTTTCGGGGCAGGTCTTGGACTCACATTATGCAAAAATATCATTTCACTTTTTAAAGGAGAAATATCTGTAAAAAGCGAACTGAACGTTGGGACCGAAATTTCGTACTTCCTGATGCTAGCACCCTCAAATGAGGAGCAAGAAACTAGCGAAACAAAGCTAGTAAATCAATTTAAAGATAAAACTACTGAAATCGTTGTAATTGATGATGATACAATTACATTAGCACTTTTGAAAAAATTAATCGACAAATTACATTTTAAAGCAACCACTTTTCAAGACGTAGAGTCAGCAAAAGCATATTTAAAAACGAACACAGCCGACTTGATTCTTACCGATTTACAAATAAGCGAATACTCTGGATTTGACTTTGTAGAGGAAATCAAAAAAATGCCAAATAGAAATGCCGAGGCACCAATACTGGTAATCACTGGCGACTCCTATATGAATACGGCAAACTTAAAAGAATTACAAGTAGATGACATTTTGATAAAACCAATAAACAAAGAAGAACTATTTTTTAAAATTCATGCACTTTTAAACAAATAAAGACATGATTTAGAAATAGATGATTTTAAAATCATGGAATTATATAATATTTATTTTTAATTCTGTTCCATTGTAAACCATAAAATATCTTGAAGGAAGCACATTAAACAATAGAAATTAAGTATTTTTGAAGAACCTAAAATTCCCAAATAAAATGAATCTATTTAAATCCCTAGTAATTGCGGTTTTTACCACACTAACCACTTCTTGCAACGGACAAGAAGCAATTAAAACAAAAACCGTAGAAGCTCAAATATTTAGTGACAAAATAGCCCAAACACCAAACGCTCAAATTATAGATGTACGTACACCTCAAGAATTTTCGTCCTATCATTTAGATAATGCCATCAACATTGACTGGCTTGGTAACAGTTTTGAAAAAGAAGTAGGCAAGTTAGACCCTAAAAAACCTGTTTTTATTTACTGCAAAGCCGGAGGACGTAGTCAAAGTGCACATGAAAAACTCAATCAATTAGGATTTACAACCGTTTATGAAATGAAAGGTGGCATCTTAAAATGGGAGGCTGCAGGACTAGCAAAAACTAGTGCTAAAGTGATTGGTATGACAAGGGAAGAATACACTAAAATTACCACTAGTGATAAAAAAGTACTAATAAATTTCTATGCGGAGTGGTGTGCCCCTTGTAAAAAAATGGCTCCTTATATAAAAACAATGCAAACAGAACTTGCTAACGACGTTACCATCATAAGGCTTGATGCTGATAAAAATAAAACACTCATGAGCGAACTAAAAATTAGTGAACTCCCTACCTTACTATTATACGAAGGCGCAAAAGTAAAATGGCAACAATCTGGCTACATAACAGAAGTTGACCTAAAAAAACAAATACAATAACGTATATGCTCACAAAAGAATCACTTCAATTTCTGGTTGATTTAAAAACCAATAACAATAGAGATTGGTTTTTAGACCAAAAAAAAAGATACGAAGCTTTTAAAACAGATTATAAAAGATTTGTTAGTGACTTGCTAGACACTCTAAAACCTTTAGATCCAAGTCTAGAACTACTTGAAGTTAAGAACTGTACGTTTAGAATTAATAGAGACATTCGGTTTTCAAAAGATAAAACACCATATAAATCCCATTTAGGCATCTGGATTTCATCTGGTGCCAAAGGTCACAATAGATCTGGTTATTACATTCATCTTGAAAAAGGAAGCAGTTTTATAGCTGGAGGATTGTATTGTCCAGAAGCTGAAGATGTAAAAAAAATACGAAAAGAAATTGCATTTTTTCATGAAGATTTAGAAGATATACTGGCCGAGAAAGAATTCAAAAAAGAATTTGGTGATCTTGATAGAAACGAAAAAGATCTTTTAAAAAATCCCCCACGCGGTTACGATAAAGACCATCCAGCAATAGATTTATTAAAACTTAAAAGCTTTGAATCGTCACATAAAATTAATTATGATGATGCCTCAAAAGAAGATTTTACAGCAACAATTTGTCAAAAATTGATTCTTTTAAAACCGCTGAATGATTTTATCAATCGTGCCTTAACGTCGGAATAAAATGAAAAAGCGAAAGATCCTTTTTTTAGGAGAAACCTACCGTGCAGATGCCATCACTTGGATTAAAGGGTTGGAGGAATTTGGCAGTTTTAAAATCATAACCTGGGAGTTACAAAAACCAAGTAATAATTTAAAAAATAGAATTTTACGACTGTTAGAATACACCACAGCATTACAGCAGATTAAAAAAATTATTAGGGTTGAAAAGCCAGATATGGTTATTGCAGAAAGAACCACAAGTTATGGCTTTCTTGCAGTTTTATGCGGCGTAAAACCTGTAGCAATTGCGCAACAAGGATATACTGATTTATGGCCAAGAAATTCCATACTATATCCTATAAAAAAAAGAATGCAGCAATATGCTTTTACACATGCTACATTAATTCATGCTTGGGGTCCTGTAATGTCATATTCCATGCAAAAAGCAAATGTTAACATGAGTAAAGTTTTGGTTTTACCAAAGGGTATTGATTTTGAAAAATTCAATAGTCCCTACAAAACATTTTCAGGCAAAATAAATGCTCTTGTCACCCGTTCCTTATGTCCTGAGTATGGTCATGATGTCATTTTGAAAGCGTTTGGGATCTTACATAAAAAAGAAATAGATTTTGAGTTGACAATTGTAGGTGATGGCAAAGAACTTTTAAATTTAAAAAAATTAGCGCAAGATTTAAATATTTCTCAAAAAGTTCATTTTACGGGAAGAATTTTAAACACTGAATTACCTAAATATCTTGATAAAGCAAATCTATACATCAGCATGCCAGTAACTGAAGGAGTTTCGGCATCACTTTTTGAAGCAATGGCCACGCGCTGTTATCCTATTGTAAGTGATATTCCTGGAAATAAAAGCTATATTAAACATAAAGAAAATGGGCAGCTTGTACCCGTGGGCAATTACAACAAACTTGCACAAGAGATTTTATGGACAATAAAAAACACTAATAATATTGAAAATGCTACCGAAATTAATTACAATTATTGCTCTCAAAAAGCAAATTACAAACTAAACATGAAGGAAATTGCCAATCAATACCATACTCTAATAAACGCCAAGAAATAACTCATTATGTGTGGAATTAATGGAATCTTTCATTTACAAAATCAAAAAAAGGTAGATGAACGTCTCTTACTTAGAATGAGAGACTCACTAGAACATAGAGGACCTGATGACAAAGGAGTTTTTATTGATAAAAATATCGGATTAGGACATAGAAGATTATCTATTATAGATTTAACAATCGCAGGACACCAACCCTACATCTCCGAAGACGGAAGATACATAATGGTTTATAACGGCGAAATTTATAATTACAAATCCTTTTATAGCGAATTAAAAAACAATGGGCTTATTATCAAAAACACATCTGACACAGAGGTGTTAATGAAACTATATCAGTTGCATGGCTTGAAAATGCTGAATAAACTCAATGGAATATTTGCCTTTGCCATTTGGGATAAACTAGAAAAAAAATTGATACTTGCACGAGACAGGATGGGCGTCAAACCGCTATACTATTCGTTTCATAATGAATCATTATATTTTGCATCAGAACAAAAAGCATTGTTTACTGCTGGTGTACCACATAAAATAGCTTCGGACGGACTAGAGGAATATATATTCAATCGTTTTGTAGCTGGTGAAAATACCTTATATCAGAATGTGAACAAAGTTTTACCAGGTCACTCTTTAACTATACATCAAAACGGTAAGAAAGAAATTGTAAAATGGTGGGACTTGAAGACCGAAATTCAAAATCAAGACCAAATTAAAAAACCTATAGAATGGTTTCAAGAAACATTTAACGATTCTATAAATTTAAGAATGGTGAGTGATGTACCCGTAGGTGTATTATTAAGTGGAGGTTTAGACTCATCATCAATTTTAGCTTCTTTACACGATCAAAAATATCAAAAAATACAAACCTTTAATATGGGTTTTGAAGAAGCAGAGCATAACGAGTCTCATCTAGCCAAAAGATTAGCCTCAAAGTTTGATTATGAATTTCACACGATGCAATTAAAAGATGAAAATCTATATGAAAACCTTATTAAAGCTACATACTACCAAGATGAGCCCATTGTACATTTGAGTGAACCTCATATTTTAGCGCTGTCTAAAATGGCTAAACCAAAGGTGAAAGTACTTTTATCTGGTGAAGGAGCAGATGAATTAATGGGAGGTTACGTACGCTATAAAACTTTAAAATATCCATCTTTATTAAATGCAATATCAATGATTAGCAATTTTGAGCTTTTTAATAACAAACCAAGGCTGGAAAAACTGGGACGGTATTCTCAAATTAATACAAATTCCGATTTAGTTATTTTTAATGGATCAAATATATATCCAAATGACATTGCAAAAAATTTCGGCATAAAAAATCCTCCAATAAATGAATACCGAATGAAAATATTTGAGGAAGCAAAATCAATTTACCCTAATAATCTCCGAAGACAGGCACTCTATTTTGACCAGCATACTTATTTGTGCTCTCTATTGGATCGAAATGACCGCTGTACAATGGGAGAATCAATAGAATGTAGAGAACCTTTTTTAGATCCAAGACTCATCATTGGATTAGGTTCATTAGAGGATAAATGGTTGTTTTCAGGAAAAAAATGGAAATTCATTTTAAAAAAATCAATGGAGAAAAAGTTACCACAAGAAATTCTAAATTTTAAAAAAGTAGGTTTAAGTGCACCCTGGGGTAAATACATGGCAAGCAGTGATGCTTTTAAAGAAGAATTACACCTTTTTGCTAAAAGCGATCTCTTTCAAATGCCCTATTTCAATAACATCAATATTCAAAAATTGATTACTAATTTACAAAAAGGAGATATGAGAATGACACCATATGTTATGCCGCTTTTTATGATGCATATCTGGATGAGAACCTACACATCTAAATTTTAATACTTACTTTTGACATTCGTTACAATACTTGAAAAAAGCATACCATCATGAACATACTTCCTCAATTTTCACTAAAAAAACACAACACTTTTGGCATTGATGCTTTCGCAAAAAAATTTATAGCTGTACATACCGTAGCAGAATTAGCAATAGTATTAAACCAGAATCAAAATACTGAATTATTTATTTTAGGTGGAGGCAGCAACATGCTACTAACACAAGACATTGACGCTCTGGTAATTCATGTGGATTTAAAAGGCCAAAAAATCATTAAAGAAAATGATGACTTTGTGTGGGTTGAAAGTCAAGCAGGTGAAAACTGGCATGAATTTGTACTATGGACCATCAATCAAGATTTTGGAGGATTAGAAAACATGTCCCTTATTCCGGGAAATGTGGGTACAACTCCAGTTCAGAATATTGGGGCTTATGGTGCCGAAATAAAAGATACTTTTGCTTATTGCGAAGCAATGAACATTGAAAACCAAGAAATTAAAACGTTCACTAATGAGGAATGTAAATTTGGTTACCGTGAAAGTATTTTTAAAAATGAAATAAAAAATCAATTCGTAATTACATCCGTAGTTTTTAAACTCACCAAGAAAAACCACAAAATAAATATCTCATACGGAGATATTTCAGGTGAATTAAACAAAAAAAACATCACAAACCCTACTCTTGTAGACGTCAGTAATGCTGTTATTACTATCAGAAAAAGTAAATTACCCGATCCTAAAGAACTGGGCAACAGCGGTAGTTTCTTTAAAAATCCAATAGTTTTAAAATCTGATTTTGAAAAAATACATGAGCGCTTTCCAGAAATGAAATTCTATGAAATTTCAGATACTGAGGTTAAAGTTCCCGCGGGTTGGCTGATTGAGCAAGCCGGTTTTAAAGGCAAACGTTTTGGTGATGCGGGTGTGCATAAAAACCAAGCTTTAGTTCTTGTAAATTATGGCAATGCTACCGGAAAAGAGATATTAAATGTAGCACATGAAATTCAAGATACCGTGTTTAACCTTTTTGGAATCTCGATAGAGGCCGAAGTAAATATTATCTAATAAATATATTTCTTAAAATTGTACCACTTTAAAAGAAAAACTAACCATGTACATTCCTGATATTTACAGAAACGACGATGCAGCAGAAATAAAAAAATTTCTATACGAAAACAGTTTTGGTATACTCATCAATCAGTCTAATAGTAAACTGTGTGCTACTCATATTCCATTAGAGCTTGAAACTAACAGTGAAAGAAAAGAAATTTTATGCGGTCATCTTTCAAAAGAAAATCCACAATGGAAAGGATTCTTAGAAAATGACGAAGTTTTAGCAGTATTTTCAGGACCTCACAGTTACATATCTTCTTCATGGTACGATCATGAAAATGTGCCAACTTGGAATTATATTGCAGTTCAAATACATGGGAAAATTAAAATAATTGATGATGAAGCTGCCATAGAATCCTTAAAAAGGTTAGTAGATAAATATGAGAAAGGTTCAGAAAATCCAATCCGAATTGAAGATTTATCAGTAAAAACAATGCGACAAGCAAAGGGAATTGTAGCTTTTGAAATTGAAATTACAGAAATTAATGCGACTAAGAAAATGTCTCAAAATAGAGACCAAAAAAATTATCAAAATATAATTGAGGCATTAGAGCAAGTAAATACCCCACAAGCCATTGCAACTGCAACTGAAATGAAAAAATGTCCTATTTAATTTATTTGGAAATTTACCGAATGTATTTAACATTTCGCAATTCTATTCATACCTTTGCTACCATATTTCCAGACTCCTTGTAACAGGTATTAATACTCATTAAACGCAAATGCTTATATTAATTTTTTACTTTTTTATTTTTATTATTGCCGTTCAAATACTCTATTATTTAGGTGTTTTTAGGCTATTCGCTTTTGCCAAAGATCAAAAAAGTACTCCAAAAAAAATTCCAGTATCTGTAATAGTTTGTGCTAAAAATGAAGAAGAAAACGTAGCACAATTTATACCATTATTAGCTGCACAAGAATATCCTGACTTTGAAATAGTTCTAATTGATGATGCATCAAGTGATAAAACACTAGATATTTTTGAAGAATTTGAAAAGCAATATTCAAACATTCGACTAGTAAAAGTAGAAAACAACGAAGCTTTTTGGGGAAATAAAAAATATGCTTTAACGTTAGGAATCAAAGCTGCAACAAAAGATTATTTATTATTTACAGATGCGGATTGTTATCCTACCTCAAAAAACTGGATTGCTACCATGACAGCACAATTTACTATGCAAAAAACGATTGTTTTGGGTTATGGTAAATACGAACGAATAACAAACTCATTTCTTAATAAAATAATTCGATACGAAACTCTTTTAACGGCCGTGCAGTATTTTTCATGGGCAAAGTTTGGCAAACCATACATGGGAGTTGGCCGAAATTTAGCTTATAAAAAAGATGAGTTTTTTAAAGTTAATGGATTTATTGAACACATGCGCATCCGCTCAGGAGACGATGATTTATTTGTCAATCAAGCCGCAACAGCAAAAAACACCACAATAGCATTCGAGTTGGATAGTTTTACACTTTCTAAACCAAAAACTTCATTTAAAGACTGGATTAAACAAAAAAGAAGACATGTTGCGACTGCTAACCACTATACCTTTTTTGATCAATTTCAACTGGGTGTTTTTTATGCTTCTCAATTATTATTTTTAGTATTACCTGCAATTTTACTTGCGTTTCAATTTGAATGGATTATTGTAACCTGCTTAATAGCCTTGCGCTATCTCGTGGCATGGATTATGATAGGTTCATCTGCAAGGAAACTTGAGGAACATGATTTAAAATTTTGGTTTCCAGTTGTTGAAATTGTCTTAATCTTAATCCAAATCAATATATTTATCATTAATCTATTCTCAAAACCAGCACAGTGGAAATAAACAATCAAATAGAAAAAGCAAAACAAGGTGATCAAGTGGCCTTTACTTTTCTATTGAATCACTACTGGAATGAGGTGTATGGTTTCATGCTAAAAAGAACCGAAAATGAAACTACAGCCGAGGACATTACCATCGAAACGTTTTCTAAAGCATTTGACAAATTAGCAACTTACAATCCTGAATTCCAATTCAATACTTGGCTAATAGCTATTGCAAAAAATGTCCATATTGATTTATTACGAAAGAAAAGACTAAGTCTTTTTGTTGAAATTACAGAAGACGAAAATCATCAAGCATACAATATTGCTGATACTACTCCTTCTGCTGAGGATGTGTTGATCACTGAACAAAACTTATCTAGATTATTACAATGCATTAAAGAATTAAAACCTCATTACCAAGAGGTGATTCAGTTGCGTTATTTTCAAGAAATGAGCTATCAAGAAATAGCTTTAAAAATGAACGAACCACTTAGTAATGTAAAAATTAAACTATTACGTGCCAAGAAGTTGCTAGCCGAAATAATTCAGAAAAAATAATTCCTTTATCTGTTTTGAATGGGCACAAAAAAAAGCCTGAAAAAACAGACTTTCTTTTACATTTATAAATTTCAGTTTAACGTACAATCCTTTCGGGAAAATCAGTAATGATTCCACTCACTTTTAAATCCTGTAGTACTTTGATATCAGCAGGCTCGTTTGCTGTCCAGGGAAGAATTTTGAAATTATTAGATTTCATTATAGCAACATTAGCCGTCGTCAAGGTTTTAAAGTACGGGTTTATTGCTTGCGCATTTAATTCTTTTCCTAACTGAATAACAGTTTCAATAGAATCTTTGTAAGTCAGTAATCCTATAGAAACATCCTTACTCAAAGTTCTCATTTTTCTTAATTCATTTACTTTAAAACTTGATACAAAAAAATCTTTATTGCTCCAGCCACGCTTTTTAAAGTTTTCCATAATGGCGTAGGTATCTGCCGCCGTATTATCTCCTTTGAGCTCAATATTTAAAACTGCTCGTTTGTTTATCGTAGTAATTACTTCATCAAGAGTTGGAATTTGATGTTTTCCTGCAACAAGTACTTTTCTTAATTCATCAAAGGTGTAACTCTCTATCTTTCCTTTCGCATTTGTCAATCGATCTAAATCATCATCATGAAAGACAACAATTTCACCTGTTTTTATTTTAAACACATCTATCTCAAGCATATCTGCCTTAAGATCAATTCCTTTGTTTATAGCGGCAATTGTATTTTCCGTTTCATGACCCATTGCGCCTCTGTGGCCACAAACAATAAATTTATTTGAACTACAACTAAAAAAAAATAGCGTTGTAGCTACTCCCATAATAACCCATTTTAATTTCATAAACATTTTTTATTTTTTGCTGAATATCGGCAACGCCTACCTTCTATGTTTTTCTGCCCCGTGTTAAACAAATTTCCACAGATTTCATCACATTTTAAAAAAAAAATCTGTGTGAATATTTTTAATCTGAGACTAATTCTTTCTAGCTTGGTATAAGTTACGGATAGTCCTATTATTTTTATAAAATTATGTTTTAGAACCTTATTTATCATTACCAAATCATTACGAATAAACTAAATTAAAGCTACTATTTGCGCCATAATGTTTCATAAAGTTTACCTAAAAATAGAAATAAGCACTAAAAAAGGGCGAAAATCAAAACTTTGGTTACAAAAAATTATTTTTCTAATAGTATTAATGTAACACCTTTTTTTCTATTTCTAGATTCCTTTGCCAGCATGAAACTAAACACTAAACTCATGAAAAATATTAAAATGTTCTTATTTACGATGGTGTGGATTATCGTAATAAGCGCTACAAGTCATGCACAAACCACACAAGCTTCTATTTCTGGAACCATTACAGGCACAAATAATGAGACTATAAAAGAAGCAAATGTTACCCTAAAAAATGAATCTACTGGATTTAAAACTACTACACTTACTAACTTTAAAGGGGTTTATACTTTTAAAGAATTGCCTCTAGGTGGCCCTTACACAATTACTGTAAAAACATCTGGATATGGAGAACAACAACGATCTGGATACACACTTAATCAAGGCGATTTGATTACGATTAACATTAAAATGCAAACCGATATGCAAACCCTAGAGGTGGTAGAAGTGGTAGGCCGAGGGTTAAAAAACAAAACAGGAAATCTAGGTGCGGCAACTGCAATTACAGCCAAACTCATTAATTCTTTACCCGTAAACGGAAGAAATTTTACCAACTTAATGGATTTGTCTCCATTAACACGTGGCGGAAACATCTCGGGACAATTAGCATCGTCTACTAATTACACATTAGATGGTATGAATGCAAAAAACCCAACTTCGGCAGGAGCTACCACCAGCAGAAGTGGCGCACCCTACTCCATCTCTATTGAGGCTGTAAGAGAATTTAAAGTAGTCACAAATCAATATGATGTAGGTTATGGTCGTAGTGGTGGTGGAACTGTAAGTGCTGGTACTAAGTCTGGAACAAATGATTTTTCTGGAAGTATGTTTGCTTACAATAGAGCAGACTGGCTTTCTAGTGCTTACGACATTAGAGGAAACAGACGTCAAAATGATTTTACAACTACACAATATGGTTTTACTTTGGGCGGACCCATTATCAAAGACAAACTACACTTTTTTATAGCATGGGATCATCAACAAGATTCAAGACCATTGGTCATTGCTGATGTTCAATCTCCAGAAGATGAGCTTAGGTTTAATGTAACCAAAGCAACGCTGGACAATTTTGTAACCATTGCCAGAAATAAATACGGCGTTTCAAGTTCACCTCAATATGGATCATTTGATAAAAAAAGAAATTCGGATGCAGCATTTGCTCGTCTTGACTGGCAATTAAACAGTAAAAACCTACTAACCATTCGAAATAACTTTACGTTTGATGACAATAAACTGGGATTACAAGACAATACAGCAATTAATTTATATGAGTCTTTTGGTGATGACTATAATATTGATAACAGTATTTTAGCTTCATTGAGAACAACTGTAAATCCTAAAATCACAAACGAATTAAAAGTACAACATCTTTACACTTTTCAAGACAGTAATCCTGGTGATCAATTGCCTTCTTATAACATTCCTAGAGCTATTGTAGAAAATGCAGCCTCCACAATTAATGGTGCTGTGAGAACTACCAATATTCAAATAGGAGGACACCGATTTGCACAAGAAAAATTCACCAATAATGTTTTTCAAATTGTAGATAATCTGTATTACAATACAGATAAAATAAAATATACTTTTGGATTTGACATCATGCAAACCAATTCAAAATCAGTTTATGGTAGTGAAGTAAACGGTCGTTTCCATTTTAATAGTGTTGCAAATTTTGATAATGGCACACCGTATCGTTACTTTAGAGAAGTACCATTAGTGGCTGATCCTACTGTTAATTCGAATATATTAAATGCTGGAATATATGGTCAATTACAAACTAAAATTGCACTTGGTGTTGACTTGACATTAGGACTACGTTTTGATTATGCGAAGTATCCAACTGCAACTTTCAACCAATTGGTTTTTGATGAATTAGGCATTAGAACAGATAACAAATTACAATCGGCTATTTTACAGCCAAGAGTGCAATTGACATGGGATGTAAATGAAAACCACAAAGATTACATACGTGCAGGAGCAGGGATTTTTGCATCAGATTTAAATAACTATGCCATCATTAACAATCTATATTTTGACGGAAAAAAAACTGCAACTGTAGATGTTAGAGCACCCAATGTACCTGTACCTAACTTCACTGGTTACCGAAACAACTTTTCTAGCATTCCTACGCTAGATGCTTTTCAATTACCAACTATAAATTATACTGGTACCGATGCTAAAGTACCTGTGGTTTATAAAGCTAATGTATCTTACACACATTTTTTTACAGATCATTTAAAAATAGGAATCGCTGGTTATGCAACTCTAGGACGAAATAATTATGTGTATGTAGATAGAAATATGGTTAGCAATCCGTTTTTTAATTTGGCAAACGAAGGAAATCGTGGCGTATTTGTTCCAGCAAGTTCAATACCTGCAAATGGAGCTGCAGACTGGATGCAAGGTAGAATAAGTAATAAATTAGGGAGAGTTTTAGAACTTAACAGTGAAGGAAAAGTAAATCAATTTGCGCTAGTTGTTGATGCTACTTACAAATATTTTAAGGATGGAGAAATTACGGCTAGTTACACCCTAAATGACACCAAAGACAACACTTCTTTCAACGGAAATGTGGCTAACACAGCTACACTTGTATTACCGGTAGAGGATGATCCAAGAAACTTAAACAAAATGACGTATTCTGATAATCATTTTCGACACAAGGTGGTGTTTTATGGGTCATTACCCACTTTTTACGGTTTTAGTGTAGGAGTTCGCTATTCTGGAATAGGAGGAACACGATATAGTTTATTATCTGGAGGAAATACAAATGGAGATTTTGTAACTGCTTCAAATGATTTAGCGTACATTTTTGACATCAACAGCCCAACCGTTCCACAAAATATCAAAACTGGTTTACAAACTATTTTAAATAATACTGCTGCAAGTTCAAGCTTAAAAAATTATATCAACACTTACTCTGGTAAAATTGCAGAGCGTAACGGTGGTATAAATGAGTTCTATGGTCTTGTAGATATTAGAATTAACAAAAAAATCAGTATTCCAAAAAAGCAATTTATTGAATTCACTGTAGATATTTTTAATGTTGCTAATTTACTAAACAAAGAATGGGGAGTTAATAAATCATTGAATAGCCAATCTCTCTATGCACTAGGAACACCCGCAGCAGGCGGTAATCCAGCAGTTCCAGGTTTTGATAGTACTAGACAACAGTTTAACTACCGTGTAAACAATGCTGGTTTACCTGCTTTATCTGGCAATCCATTTCAAATACAAATAGGTTTTAAATATGCATTCTAAATAATTCTATTTTACAAAAACACAAGCGCATCCTGATACAGTGATGCGCTTTTTTTTCGCGCAGTCTTCTAATAAAATTATTTTAGTTAAATACTAAAATATAATTCAATAAATTTTTTTAAAATTTAAAAATTAATCACAATAATAACACAATAGACACGTTATTAATAAAAAACACACTTGCTTATGATGTAAATGTACTTAACCATAAAAACCACAAATTATGTCTAAATTAAGCATTTACGAGACCGGCTGGATTGAACTTGTTTTTCAAAACAGAAATAAAGAGTATGGTGCGTACAAACTTCGTCAAGAGAGCACAAAAACGTCACTTACAGCACTTTTCATGGGAGTAACATTATTAGTGGGTGCCATTAGCATTCCTACACTAGTCACAATTTTTAATCCTGAGACAACCTTTACTCCTATTGAGCCCGATTTTACAGATAAAATTGTCCAAATAACCGATGTCTTTCCAAATAAAACACAACCTAAAAAAGCATTACCTCCCTTAAAAACAAAAAGTATTGCTAATCCAGTAAAAAGTAAAGCATTAATTAATCCTATTATTGTATCTACTGAAAACGCAGAGCAAAATATTGCAAAAAATACCGATCAACCAGTTGTAAATACAACGTCATCAGATGGTACGGGAACTGTAGCTGTTAATGCTAGTCCTAACACAACAGTCCAAAACGAAGTGGAGACACCTGAAACTGGAAACACTATCATTAACAGTGTAGCGCTAGATAAACTTCCAGAATTTCCAGGAGGTATCAATAAGTTTTACTCCTATGTGGGAAATAATTTTGAAAAACAAGAAACTGAACTCAATGGAACAGTAAAAATCTTTGTTTCTTTTGTAATAGAAAGAGATGGAAGCATGACTGACATACAAGTTAGAAGAGATCCTGGTCACGGACTAGGAAAAGAAGCGATTAGAGTTTTGAAATCTTTACGAACCAAGTGGACTCCAGGCATGATTAGCGGCAAAGCAGTACGCACCGCCTACACCTTACCCATTTCTGTTCAAATGAATTAAAATACTATCGCAATAAAAAAGGCAGAACTTGGAGTTCTGCCTTTTTTATCATGAAACTTACTTTTTCTTTTTAACAGGTGCTTTTTTTGCAGCAACTGGCTTTTGCTTCACATAAGGTTTATACAAACCATCTTTTTCAGCTCTTAATTTAGCGTTTTCAGCTCTTTCTTTTGGATCAGGATGAGAACTCATCATTTTCTCCAAGAAAGAAGATTCAGCTCCTTCACTCATTTTTGCTAGTATAGCAAACGCTGATGAAACTGCATTAACATTATAGCTATTGTTTTTCATGAAATTATATGAAAACTCATCAGCCTCAGACTCTTGTTTTCGGCTGTGTTTACTATCAATCATCTGACTACCCACTTTAGCCAATTGACTGTCTGTTATAGCTGCAACTTTATCAGATTGGGATGCTAATAAACCTAAAGCTGCTTCCTTTTTATAAGCAGCTTTAATTGCATCTCTTGAATCAGTATTAACCACGTGACCTATTTCATGCCCTATTACTGCTAGCAACTCATTGTCATCCATAATATCCATTAAACCAGAATAGACACGAACACTACCATCAGCAGTTGCAAACGCATTTACTTCGTTTAATTTATATACTTTATAATTAAGTGTAACTCCCTCTGTAGTCTTATGTTTTCCAAAAAGCTTATTTAAACGAAGCGTATATGGATCTTTAGCACCTGTAATAACATGTTCAGCATCCATTTTATCTACTGCTGCTTTTGATAATGCAGCTGCATCAGCATCACTAAATGTAAAGCCTGCTACCCCTTTTTGAACAGCTCCAAGAGCTTTTTCACCAAAACTTATTTGTGCGTTAGCGGTTGAAACCCCTAATAAAACGAACAAAGATCCTAAAATTATTGATTTATTTTTCATGATTTCTAATTTTAATCAAAGATACTAATTTATGTTAAAAAAAATAAAACACATCAACATAGTTTTTTTTTATACGTTGAGATGCTTTATAAACTCTTACAAAGACAATACCAAAGAATTATTTTATAATTTTAAACCCAAACAATATCCTCTAAAAAATATGTTAAGTAAAATTTTATGCTTTGTATAAGTCTAATTCACGATTTGGTTTTACACTTTTATAATTCAACTTTAGTTATCTTTGCATTCAGAAAATTGAGATATGGAAAACGTTGTAGAAAACAATTTACTAGAAAAAACCCAAACCAAGGCAGAACAAGTCACTGGAAAACCAAAATGGTTGAAAGTGAAGTTACCCATTGGACAAAAATATACAGAACTTAGAGGATTAGTTGACAAATACAGTTTAAACACTATTTGTACATCTGGAAGCTGTCCTAATATGGGAGAATGCTGGGGCGAAGGAACTGCTACCTTTATGATTTTGGGAAATATTTGTACGCGCTCTTGCGGTTTTTGTGGTGTAAAAACCGGTAGACCAGAAACGGTAGATTGGGAAGAACCAGAAAAAGTAGCGAGATCTATAAAGATCATGAATATCAAACACGCAGTAATCACAAGTGTTGATCGTGATGATTTGAAAGATGGTGGCTCAATCATTTGGATTGAAACAGTAAAAGCTATTCGAAGAATGAATCCAAATACGACACTTGAGACATTAATTCCTGATTTTCAAGGAAACGAAACGCATCTAGACAGAATAGTTGCTGCAAATCCTGAGGTAGTTTCGCACAATGTAGAAACAGTGAGACGATTAACTAGAGAAGTCCGCATACAAGCTAAATACGATCGTACACTTGAGGTATTGCGTTACTTAAAAGAAAAAGGCATCAATAGAACTAAATCTGGTATCATGTTAGGTTTAGGTGAACTTGAAGAAGAAGTTTATCAAACCTTAAGAGACCTGAGAGATGCAAATGTAGATGTAGTTACTATAGGACAATACCTTCAACCAAGTAAAAAACACTTACCTGTTAAAGAATTCATAACTCCTGATCAGTTTGCAAAGTATGAGGAATATGGTTTATCATTAGGTTTTCGTCATGTAGAAAGCGGACCTCTTGTTCGCTCTTCTTATAAAGCTCAGAAACACATTCTTTAAAATTGTAACAAGGTATTGGTACAACAAAATTTCATTTTAAAACTGAAATTTGAAACTTTAAACAAAAAAATATTGAAAACTAGAATTGCGATAAACGGTTTTGGAAGAATTGGAAGGAATCTTTTCCGATTACTTTTAAACCACCCAACAATTGAAGTTGTTGCCATAAATGACATTGCCGACAAAAAAACAATGGCACATTTAGTAAAATATGATAGCATACACGGTGTGTTACCGCATGACGTGAGCTATGATGAAACAGGAATACTAGTTGGCGAATCTCATTTTCTTTTTTTTCACGAAAAAAATTTAAAAAACCTAGACTGGAAAAGTTGCTCCATTGATTATGTTATTGAATCAACAGGAAAATACAAGACTTTTGAGGAATTACATACACATATTCAGGCTGGTGCCAAAAAAGTAATTTTATCTGCACCTTCAGAGACTGATGCAATAAAAACCGTTGTCCTAGGCGTTAATGAAGAAATTCTTGACGGTACAGAAATAATAATTTCAAATGCAAGTTGTACTACAAATAATGCTGCCCCAATGATCAAAGTAATCAATGACCTTTGCGGCATTGAACAAGCGTACATTACCACTATTCACTCTTACACAACAGATCAAAGTTTACACGATCAACCACATAAGGACTTAAGACGAGCTCGCGGCGCAAGTCAATCTATAGTTCCTACAACAACGGGAGCAGCAAAAGCGTTAACAAAAATATTCCCAGAATTTGAAGGTAAAATAGGCGGATGTGGCATAAGAGTTCCTGTTCCTGATGGATCTTTAACTGATATTACCTTTAATGTGAAAAAAGCAGTCAGTATCAATCAAATAAACGAAGCCTTTAAACACGCTTCTAAAAACACTTTAAAAGGAATATTAGATTATACGGAGGACCCAATTGTATCTGTAGATGTAATAGGGAATAAAAATTCTTGTATATTTGATGCACAACTTACTTCTGTAATTGATAAAATGGTAAAAGTAGTAGGTTGGTATGATAATGAAATAGGATATTCATCAAGACTTATTGATTTGATTCTTCTAACATCTAAATAGTAATTTTTCAAAAAAACATGCTTAATGAAATGTTTTTTCTTTTCTGTATTATTTTTTGCTGGTATACTCGTGTCCCATGCACGAGTGAAGGAAGATAACTTATCCTACCATTACAAGCTCAGTTCTAAAAATATCAAGGACGATAATTATAGAAATGTGTTGTTTTTTACACAAAAAGCAATACAATTTGCAACAAAAAGCAACAAAAACATGGAGCACGCGCTTCATGAATTTACTTTAAGTAAAATTTTTTATGATTTAAAAAAAAATGACTATCGGCTACTTCGTTTTTTAATAAATACAACACATTACATTATTACGATTTCGAATCAAATGGGAGCTGAAAGTTACTCCCCTTTTCGTCTTTCCTATAGGCCTAAAGAAAACTGTAATGAAGCCTCACTTTACTCTAACAAAACCGAAAATTTACACAAAGATTTAAAAACCACAAGTAAACCTCTTGAAGCAAAATTCCAAAAAGGCCTTACCAAGCAGTTCAATAAAAAAACGCAAAAGACTATTAATGCTTTTAAATCAATAATTTCCAAGTCAATAACTTCCTTTTTGTGGAACTTAAGACCAACAGCTTTGTATCAGACAGGACCTATTGACCCAAAATACAATAGCAATAATCTAGCAATAGCGCATCTAAAAAATGCACTTATTAGTACTGAAAAAAGCAACAATATTGAGCTAAATAGATCCATATTACCGTCGCTAAGTAAGTTTTATGAGAAAAAATTAGATAAAAACTCAGTATATCAATATGTAAAACAACATTTAGCGTTAAAAGAAGACTTAAATTTTCTTAATAATAAAAGACTTGAAGCTGATGATTACACAAAATTTAAAGAAGCAAAACGACTCAAAGAACTGAATCAATATAAAATTCAAAAAGAAGAGGAACTACAATCAAAAAAAATATCAAAAATTATAAGCATACTTGCTATCGCTCTGATTACAATATTATCCTTACTAAGTCTTTCACTTTACAAGAATAACAAAATTAGAACCAAATCAAACCAACTCTTAAGGGACAAAAACAAAGAGTTAGAGATTGCTAAAAACAAATTTGAAAAAGCATCTCAAGCTAGATCTGAGTTTCTATCTACCGTAAGCCATGAACTTAGAACGCCACTTAATGCAATTAATGGCATTACCCATTTACTGCTTGAAGAAGACCCTAAAAAAAATCAAATTGATTACCTTTCCTCTCTAAAATTTTCTGGGGATTACCTGACTAAGTTTATCAATGAAATTTTAGAAATAAATAAAATAGAATCTAATAAAACCGAAATAGAACAAATCCCGTTCAACTTAAAACAACTCTTAATCAACATTCAACATTCACTCAAAGAGTTAGCTATTGTAAACCAAAATGATTTTAAATTAGATATTGATCATACTATTCCTGATTACCTTATAGGAGACCCCACAAAACTCTCTCAAATTATTTTAAACCTCATCAATAACGCCCTCAAATTCACAAAAAATGGAACTGTAATTATAGTAGCGCAACTTCAAAATCTAGAGGATAAATATGCTACATTACATTTTGAAATTAGTGACACCGGAATTGGAATAGCTACTGAAAAATTAGAAAGTGTTTTCGATAGTTTCTCTCAAGGATCAATAGAAGTCAATAGAAAATACGGAGGCACTGGACTTGGATTAACAATTGTAAAAAAAACTAATAACTGTTTTAGGAGGTCAAATACATCTTAAAAGCACTATTGATAAAGGCTCTACCTTTTCATTTCAATTAAAATTTGCAATAGGTAAGAAACCTATAGCAATAATCCCTTTAAATAAAGTTAATTACGAAACTAAACTGATTAACAAAAAAATATTGTTGGTTGAAGATAATAAAATCAACCAAATGATCACCACAAAAATGCTTTTTCACAAAAAAGTGATTTGCGAAGTGATTGATAATGGTGAAGAAGCTATTGAACTTTTAAAAATATCAAAATTTGATTTGATATTAATGGATGTTCACTTACCCGGAATAAATGGAACTATAGCTACTGAGACAATCAGAAAATTCGACAATCAGACACCAATAATAGCACTTACAGCAATATCTCTTGACGAAAATCGAGAAATGTTATTGTCTTTTGGTATGAACGATGTAATTACAAAACCGTTCATACCCGAAGCTTTTTACAACACAATTGCCGAACATTTGTAGAAATTAATATTGCAATATTAGTTCCTTTATTAAATTACGCACCTGAGGTTCTGCTTGTTTTGCAGCTTCTAGTACTTCATCATGTGAAATTGTCCCTATACTTTCAGCATCTCCCATATCTGTAATTACGGATATACCAAAGGTTTCTAAATCCATGTGTCTAGCCACAATAACCTCTGGAACAGTAGACATACCTACACAATCTGCTCCTAAAATTTTAACCATTTTGTATTCCGCTAGAGTTTCAAATGTAGGTCCTTGCAAACCAAGGTAAATCCCTTCATGCGTTACAACATTTAGATCGTTAGCAATTTGAGTTGCTTTTGCAATCATTTTTCGAGAATAAGGCTCACTCATGTTTACAAAACGAGGTCCAAAACGTTCATCATTTTTCCCTCGCAAAGGATGTTCTGGAGTCATATTAATGTGATCTGTAATCATCACAATAGATCCTACTTTGTAATTTGGATTCACTCCTCCTGATGCATTAGATACAATAAGCTTATCCACACCTAAGAACTTCATTACTCTCACCGGGAAAGTAACTTCGGTCATAGAATAGCCTTCGTAAAAATGAAAACGGCCTTGCATGGCTACCACTTTTTTACTTCCAATAGTCCCAAAAACAAGAGCTCCTTTATGACCTTGAACGGTTGAAACTGGGAAATTTGGAATATCATGATAAGGCAAGGTAAAATGAACCTGCATATCACTAGTAAAACTTCCTAAGCCTGAACCTAAAATAACTCCATACTCTGGAGTGAAATTAATTTTTTCTTGAATGAAACTAACTGTTTCTTGTACTTGTTCCCACATAATCTAAAATTGTTTTATTAAATTTCTCACCACCTGTTATAAACGAACTCTGTATAGCTAAGTAAAAAAGCTGTTCGCTTGGAAAAAATCCTTTTAAACGCACATAATCCTTTTCGGTAGTGATGATTTTATTATTTTGAGCTATTTTTTTAATTTCTAACACTTCATCATCAGTAAAGTCGTGATGATCCGGATAAGAAAGACAAATATCTCCCTCCTCTTGTACGGAGTTAAAAAATGATTCTGGCTTTGCTATACCAGCTATCAAAACTTTTTTCACACCTTTTAACGCATCTCTATCAATCTTACAATTATCACCCAAAAAATAAGAATCATAATTAATAAAGGTGAAAAATAATTCTTGATGATCATTAACTTTAAGTTTAGTTCGCAATCTACTTTGTTCCTCTAAACTCAAATTTTCAGGACATTTTGTAACAATAACGATGGATGCTCTTTTCGCACCAGCTTTTAGTTCTCGTAAACTTCCAGTGGGCAACATAAAATCATCTGTATATAAATCTCCGTAGGCTGTTAGTAAAATATAAAAACCCGCCTTTACTTTCCGGTGTTGGTAAGCATCATCTAACAAAATAACACCCGGCTTTTGAGATGCATGCATTAACTGCTCTATTCCGTTTCTTCTATCGGCATCTACAGCCACTTGAATTGTTGGGAATTTGCTGAAAAATTGAAACGGTTCATCACCCAAAATTTTTGCATTGGTTCCGGCTTGCGCCAAAATGTATCCTGAGGACTGTCTTTTATATCCTCTACTCAATGTAGCTACCTTATAATTCTTATTTAGTAAACGAATTAAATATTCTATTTGGGGTGATTTCCCAGTGCCCCCAGCACTTAAATTACCAACGGCAATAACAGGCACATCAAAAAAAGCAGCCTTAAGGACTCCAATATCATATAAAAAATTACGAATGCTAGTGACCACGCCATACAGAATGGCAAACGGAAACAGTATTTTTCTCAGTAATTTCATTTTACGAAAGTAGAATAAATTATCTTTGAATTAAAAATCTAGTACAGATTTCAGCAATTATAAAATTTAAAAAAAACGAAATCTACTTCTATCCGTATCAAGAACATGAAAATCAAAGAAATAATTTACGTACTCGAAGAAATGGCTCCCACTGCCTATGCCGAAGATTTTGATAATGTAGGATTACTTGTAGGCAATCAAGAGGTCGAAGCTAGCGGAATTTTAGTTTGTCATGATGCTCTGGAGACTATTATAGATGAAGCTATCGCAAAAAAATGCAATCTTGTAGTTTGCTTTCATCCCATTTTATTTTCTGGATTAAAAAAGATAACCGGAAAAAATTATGTTGAGCGTGCTGTTATCAAAGCTATAAAAAATGATATCGCTATATATGCCGTTCATACTGCTCTAGACAACCATCAAGAAGGTGTCAATAAAATTTTTAGTGATACTCTAGGGCTAATCAATACAAAAATCCTGATTCCTAAAGAGCAATTTATTCGAAAACTAGTGACTTACGCCCCGCTTGACAATGCCGAAACCGTTCGAAACGCTTTATTTGCAGCTGGCGCTGGCAACATTGGTAATTATGACAAATGTAGTTTTAGCTCTACAGGAACAGGAACTTTCAGAGGCAATCAAAACAGCAATCCAGTAGTAGGAGAACGTCATGAACTTGTTCAAAGTACCGAAGTCAAAATAGAGGTGACTTATGAGAAACATTTGGAACGCAAAATTCTAACTGCTCTTTTTAATAGCCATATTTACGAAGAAGTTGCACATGAAATCTATAATTTAAACAATAAGCATCAAAACATTGGTTTAGGTATGATTGGTGAACTTCCTAATCCCTTGCCAGAAAAAGAATTTTTAGAATTCGTAAAAGACAAAATGCAGTGTGGTGGCATCAGACATTCTAGCTTCACAGGTAATAAAATAAAAAAAGTTGCCCTACTTGGTGGTGCTGGGAGTTTTGCCATTTCAAATGCAATTCAAGCCGAAGCAGATGCCTATTTAACAGCTGATTTGAAATACCATCAGTTTTACGAAGCAGAAAATAAGCTACTTTTAGCGGATATTGGACATTTTGAAAGCGAACGCTATACAAAAAATTATATTGTAGAGTATCTTCGAAAAAAAATCCTTAATTTTGCAGTTATTTTATCAGAAGAAAATTCAAATCCAGTTAAGTACTTATAGAATATGGCGAATACAAAAGAATTAAGTGTTGAGGACAAGTTAAGAGCAATTTACGATTTACAACTTATTGACTCTAGAATTGACGAAATCAGAAACGTAAGAGGTGAATTGCCTTTAGAGGTAGAAGATCTTGAAGATGAAGTGGCTGGTTTAAGCACACGTTCAGAAAAATTAAAAGGAGAACTTGAAGTTATTGAAGACCTTATCAAAGCTAAAAAAATAGCTATTGATGAACACAAAGAGTCGATCAAAAAATATACAAAACAACAGGAAACGGTTCGTAATAATAGAGAATTTAACTCTTTGACAAAGGAAGTAGAATTTCAAGAACTTGAAATTCAATTAGCTGAAAAACAAATCAAAGAAATGAAAGCTTCAATTGAGCACAAAAAAGAAGTTATTTCAGGCTCAAAAGAAAGATTAGAATCTAAATCGAATCATTTAAAACATAAAAAATCAGAATTAGATGCAATTTTAGCTGAAACAGCAAAAGAAGAAGCATTCTTGTCTGAAAAATCTATCGAATTCCAAAACTTAATAGAGGAGCGTTTGTTAAATGCTTACAAAAGAATAAGAGGAAGTGTTCGTAATGGATTAGCTGTAGTTTCAATAGAAAGAGGTGCATCAGCAGGTTCATTTTTTACTATTCCACCACAAACACAAGTTGAAATTGCTTCTAGAAAAAAAATCATTACTGATGAGCACTCTGGAAGAATACTAGTAGATAGTGTTCTTGCAGAAGAAGAAAAAGAGAAAATGGAACAATTGTTCTCAAAAATATAATACCTTTAAAGTCCCGATAACATCGGGACTTTTTTATGATGCGTAAATTATTTTATTTCATATTCACTAAGTCAATAGGATTATACATTAATATCCTTAGCTACCTGTGGCCATCAAAAGCAACTCGTCTTGCCTATTCCCTTTTTAGTTCACCACGTGAAGGAAAATTAAATAAAACTGCATTACCTGCTGTTTTGCAAAACGCAACTTCGGAAACATTTACTTTCCAAAATGAAACCGTACATACCTACACCTGGAAAGGCAATGAAACTGTGCTTCTACTTGTTCATGGATGGGAAAGTAACGCCTCACGCTGGGAGAAACTGTTACCATATTTAAAAAAGTCTGGTAGTACCATAATAGCATTAGATGGACCCGCACATGGACTCTCTAGCGGCACTGAGTTCAACATACCACAATATGCAGCTTTCATAGATTTTATTGCAACAAAGTTCAAACCACAATACTTAATAGGACACTCAATAGGTGGCAAAGCCTGCTTATACTATCAGTCAGTTTACCAAAACAAGATGCTCCAAAAAATGGTGGTTTTAGGTTCACCTAGCGATTTTAATATCATACTTCACAATTATATTAATTTGCTAAGCCTCAATTCTAAAATTTTAAAATCATTACAAACTCATTACCTCAATACGTTTCAAATCCATTTAGAACAATTTTCAGCTAAAATATTTGCATCCAAAATAACGCTTACGGGACTAATAGCGCATGATCAAGATGACAAGGTTGTACTTTTTGAAGAAGGAAAAAAAATTGCTTCTACCTGGAAAAATGCTACTTTCATAGCCACCAAAGGACTTGGACACAGCATGCATGATGATGCATTATACAAAAAAGTGAGTCAGTTTCTTTTTCATTAAATAGATATTCATTGGACATAACTACAAGAATAAAATTTTCCGCTATACTCCAGTAAAAGCGATCTTAAAAAGTAATCTTTTTCGAAAAAAACATAAACAAAAAAGATTTTCACTACTAACCTTCTAACAAAACGAACTAAATTGAATACTAGAACTCTTTGAGAACAATCGAAAATCATTAGCATTTTCAAGATTTAGATTTTTTTACATTTCAAATTCATTACTTTTGCAAGATGGAAGATCAATTAAAACGCCTCAATAAATTCATTGGCGAAACAGGTTTTTGCAGCCGCCGCGAAGCTGATAAAATCATCGAAGAAGGACGAGTAACAATCAATGGTGTTGTACCCGAATTAGGGACCAAAGTAGCACCTCATGACGAAGTACGCATTGACGGCAAATTAATTCGTGAAAAAACAGAAAAATCAGTATATCTTGCCTTTTACAAACCAGTAGGCATAGAGTGTACCACAAACCTTGATGTACACAACAATATTGTAGATTATATTAATTATCCAAAGCGAATATTCCCAATTGGGCGTTTAGACAAAGCCAGTGAAGGTTTGATTTTCATGACAAATGATGGCGACATTGTCAATAAAATATTGCGTGCGCGCAACAATCACGAAAAAGAATATACCGTTACCGTAAACAAACCCATCACCGATCGTTTTATAGAAAGAATGGGAAATGGTGTTCCTATTTTAGATACCGTAACGAGAAAATGTAAAGTAGAGCAAATTAGTAAATTCACTTTCAAAATCATCTTAACACAAGGTTTGAACCGTCAAATCCGTCGAATGACTGAATATCTCGGCTATGACGTAACTGCCTTAAAACGCATTCGGATTATCAATATTTCGCTAGATGTTCCTGTGGGGCGCTACCGTGATTTGACTGATGCCGAAATAAAAGAACTCAATGCTCTTATTGAGCCATCTAGCAAAACAGAAGAAGCTAGTTTACCAAAAGTAGAAACACCAAGAAAAAGAACTGAGTTTATAAAACGAGATGATCCTAGGTTTAAGAAACGCGGGGATTATTAAAAATATTAATATCCCATCAGTTGAAGCTGATGGGATTTTTAATATTGGTAGTAAAAATAGAACGATTTAGAAAAAATAAATAACAATATTACTCTTTTTTGCTTCGAATTAATTTTGAAGTAATTAGTCCCAAAACATAAAAAATTGTTGTAGCAAAAAAAGAAAAAATAAATCCTGAGATAAATGAAAAATTTCTTCCAGTATCATTTATTAGAACTTTCATAGCTTCTTTTTGACTATTTGTTATTTCAATTCCATTAAAGAACCCATCCTTATTAAGATCGTAACGATGTAAATCCCATTGACAATAAATGGTGTCATACGTAGCTTTGCCAACAATCAATAGGTATAAAACCAAAAATAGTATTAGGCTATTCCAAAACAATCTATTCTTTTTTAAAATTTTATAATAAAAAACTATCATTGATAACCCAACTAAGCAAAGAATTGCTGGTGCGGCTAAATGAAATGGTATTACAATACCATTCATTGATTTTTTAATTTATTCGTTTTTAGAATCCAAAAATTCGTAATAAAGTGATTTCGACAAAAAGCTTTCTTCAGGTAAATTCTCTTTCCCTTGCATGTATTCTGCATGAACCTTAAAATAATCATAATATGCTTTATGATTAAAATTTAGATTTCTAAGAAAATTTTCCTCCACGCCTTTGTTCACAGCAATATTATAATTGGTGATCAGATTACCCCAGTTAACAAAGCTGCATAGTAAAATTGTTCCGAAGAAACCCCACATCATTTGATTGAAAAGAAAAGCATTTGTTTTTTGCTTTGTAATTTTCAGGTACGAAATAATCAATCCTATTATTGCTAAAATTAAGAAAGCGTACACACCTAATCTCTTGTAGGTCAATCCATAAAATGAAATATACTCAGTGTTTTTGATTATGGTAGAAAGTATTAAAATTCCATTTAAAACAATCCAAATCTTGGCTAATTTTTTAAGATATATCGCTTTTTCATCAAAATTAAAGCCACCTTTGAAGTAAAACAAGATTACACCAACTGCCATGATAATTGATAAAATTACAGCATTTACTCGTTCATGTGTATCCGAACTTAAATTTGATTTTTTAACCACTTCAAAAAACTGCTCATAGTTATAAGTTACAATGAAAACCAATAGCAATGCATTCAAAAGAAAGAACGTAATCTCTCCACTTCTTCTCTCGAAATCAATATCCAAAAACGAAAATGAGTTTTTATTTTGAATCTTGTCGACTTCATCAAAATCATTATCTAATAAACTATTCTTTTCGTAGCAAATCTCTGGTATCCAATAATTCCAGAAAGTGAATGAAATAAAAAATCCTAAAGCAGAAATTACAATTGCTTGCCAAACATCGATGTCTAAATAATAACCGGTAAACAGAGACAAAAAATGATCACTTGCAAATGAGTATACTACTAAAAACAATCCAAGAAATAGAAGTGGAATAACAAAGTAAGCTATCAGTTTTTTTATAAAACCATTATTGATTCTGCGCTTAGGAAGGTATTGACTAAACATGAATATAAGGCCTAAAGAGGTAATTCCATTGAACAAAACCAAAGGAAAAGCTTGTAACAATTTCAGTTTAGGTTCATGAGTTTTGAATTGTAAAAAGATAATTGATAAAGACATGGCACAAAACGACGGAAAATCGCCATACCAAGCAAACGCAAAACAAGACAAAACCGATGCAACCACTAACAGCAAATGCATCCTACTGGTAAACTTCTCTTGGAAAAAATAGCATATTAATCCGATTTGTACAATCCCAAAAATAGCCCAATTAAGCCCCAAATCTTCCTTGTAAAAAAGCAATGTAAAAACCAAACTGCTGGCTAAAATAAAATGTAGTTTTTTCATAATTATAAATTTAAAAGTACTTTGTATTTCAAAGTAAAAAGTTAAAAAAAAGGTTTATTTAGATTTGAATAATTTTTCAAGACTATTTAAATGCGAAACAAAAGCAGCTCTGCCCATATTGGTCACTCGGTACGAAGTTTTTGGTTTTTTACCCACAAATTCTTTTTTGATTTCGATATAGCCTGATTTCTCTAAAGAAGAAGAGTGGCTTGCCAGGTTCCCATCAGTAGTATTTAACAATGCCTTCATCTCTGTAAAATCGATCCAGTCGTTTACCATCAATACAGACATTAAACCTAATCGGATTCGACTTTCGAAATCTTTATTTAATTTATCGATAATACCCATGATTATCTGTATTTTTTAAACATGATCGTTCCGTAAACTATGTGTAGAATTCCAAAACCAAGGGCCCAAAAAATCAATCCATATCTTAGAAAAAATAAAGATACACTCCCAAGAAATAATTGAAAATATCCTAAATATTGAATATCTGAATACGTATACTTACCCGCATTTACCAATGCTAATCCGTAAAAAAGTAAAGTAGCTGGCGCTAAAAAAGCGAAAAGACCATGATATATTAAAGCTAGACAAAAGACGCCTCCGATTGCTAAAGGAATTGCTAATTGCAAAAGCATCACTTTTGTGGTAGAAGTCCAGATTGGCAAATTATTTTTTTTATTCTTTTTAAAAGTGAATAGAAATCCAGAAAGAAGAGCAAGAACTAAAATTACAATCCCCGCTGCAATTAGTTTGTAAATCAAATCAACACTGTACACCTTTTCCAGTCCATCAAAATAAGACATCCCATTTGACTCAAACAAAAAAGCAGCATAACCCGCACCAAGTAGCGCAAAGACTCCTGCAAAAACACCTGACAATCCGCTAAGGGAAATAAACCTTGAAGAACGTTCCATCATGGAACGAATGTGAACTAAATCTTCTTGAATATTTTGACTCATAATAAAAGCACTTTGAATTACAAAGTTAAAAATAAAAACGAAAAATTATACATTTTATAAAAATAATTTCGAACTTACTTTTTTAAGCCTTGAAAATGGAAACAAATATCTTATTTAACAAGTACAAACACAGAGCGAATCATTACCAGGCTTAAGATTTACAGCTCCGTTTTTAGCTTTTCATAAGACAAAAAAAAGCCCCAAAAATAAATTTGAGGCTTTCTATGTAAAAATTTTTATTTGTTTCTCTTCATTTCCCTTGCCAAGAGTGTGTTTTTTAATAACATGGCAATGGTCATTGGTCCTACTCCACCAGGAACTGGGGTAATAAAAGATGCTTTTTTGCTTACTTGATCAAAATCTACATCACCGGTGATTACGTATCCTTTCTCGTGGTTTTCGTCAGGAACGCGAGTAATACCCACATCAATAACAACTGCTCCATCCTTCACCATATCCGCTTTTAAATAATTGGGAACACCCAAAGCTGTGATTATAATATCAGCCTGAATGGTAATTTCTTCTATATTTTTGGTGTAACTATGCGTAAGTGTCACTGTTGAGTTCCCTGGAAAACCTTTGCGTCCCATCAAAATACTCATTGGTCTACCCACAATATGGCTGCGGCCAATAACAACAGTATGCTTTCCTTTTGTTTCTACTCCATAGCGATCTAGCAATTCTAGAATACCAAATGGAGTGGCAGGAATAAAAGTAGTCATATCCAATGCCATTTTCCCAAAGTTCTCCGGATGAAAACCATCTACATCTTTACTTGGATCTACTGCCATCAAGACCTTTTGCTCGTCAATTTGTTTGGGAAGTGGCAATTGCACAATAAAACCGTCAATTTGCTCGTCTTCATTTAATTCTTTGATCTTTTTAAGCAATTCAATTTCTGTAGTGGTGTTGGGCATTTTAATCAAAGTAGACTCAAATCCTACTCTTTCGCAGGCTTTTACCTTACTTCCTACATAGGTTAAGCTTGCGCCATCATTCCCTACGATTAGTGCTGCCAAATGAGGAACTTTCTCACCATTGGCTTTCATTTTTTGTACTTCAACAGCAATTTCGCTTTTGATGTCTTCTGCTGTTTTTTTTCCGTCTAGTAGTTGCATTGTTGTTTTGTTTAATATAGTAAAGACAAAAGTCTTAAAATCATAACGACTTTAAGACTCTCTTTTTAAATTCTTTATTTCATTCCTGGCATTCCCGGCATTCCGCCTTTCATTCCGCCCATCATTTTCATTAGGTTTTTTCCGCCCGGACCTTGCATCATTTTCATCATTTTGCTCATTTGGTCAAACTGTTTCATCAGCTGATTTACTTGCTCGATTTTGGTTCCTGAACCTTTTGCAATTCTTGCTTTTCGTTTTACATCAATCACAGCTGGTTTACTTCTTTCGATTGGAGTCATCGAGTAAATAATAGCTTCAATGTGTTTGAAAGCGTCATCTTCAATTTCAACATCTTTCATCGCTTTTGAAGCACCTGGTATCATTCCTACCAAGTCTTTCATGTTACCCATTTTCTTTACTTGCTGAATTTGAGAAAGGAAATCATCAAAACCAAATTCATTTTTAGCAATTTTCTTTTGGATTTTTCTTGCTTCTTCTTCATCAAATTGCTCCTGAGCTCTCTCCACAAGGGAAACAACGTCACCCATTCCTAAGATTCGCTCGGCCATACGTACAGGATAGAAAACATCAATAGCTTCCATTTTCTCTCCAGTACCTACAAACTTAATAGGCTTATTTACAACTGTTTTAATAGACAAAGCAGCTCCACCACGAGTATCACCATCTAATTTTGTTAAGATGACACCATCAAAATTCAATCTGTCGTTGAAGGCTTTTGCTGTATTTACCGCATCTTGACCTGTCATAGCATCTACTACAAACAAGGTTTCTTGTGGTTGAATCGCTTTATGCACGCGTTCAATCTCGTTCATCATTTCTTCATCCACAGCCAAACGACCAGCGGTATCCACAATGACAACATTAAACCCATTTGCTTTAGCATGTTTGATTGCGTTTTGAGCAATTTCAACTGGATTTTTATTTTCTGGTTCTGAATATACCTCAACACCAATAGAATCTCCAACTACATATAATTGCTGAATCGCTGCCGGACGGTAAATATCACAGGCAACTAATAATGGTTTTTTGTTTTTCTTAGTTAAAAGATAATTGGCTAATTTTCCAGAGAAAGTAGTTTTTCCAGAACCTTGTAATCCAGACATTAAAATAACAGATGGATTACCCGATAAATTAATTCCGGCTACATCGCCACCCATTAATTCAGTCAATTCATCTTTAACCAATTTCACCAATAATTGCCCAGGTTGAAGCGTTGTTAATACATCCTGACCTATTGCTTTTTCTTTTACTTTGGTAGTAAAATCTTTGGCAATTTTAAAGTTAACATCGGCGTCAAGTAAAGCACGTCGAACTTCTTTTAAAGTATCTGCTACGTTTACTTCGGTTATTTTTCCGTGACCTTTTAATATATGGAAGGCTTTATCTAGTTTTTCGCTTAAATTATCGAACATAATTCTTTTTCTCTTTAATTAAGGTGTAAAATTAATGATTTGGTATTGAAGTTGAAAAGGTATTAGTAATAAAAAAAGGAATGTTTTTAAAATTATCTGAATAAAACAAAAAGAGGCTAAAATAATCAGCCTCTTTTTCCCAAAAACAAAAAACTAACTAATTCTAGTACTTTTCTTTTCTTATTTTAGAATAGCATATTTCTCTTTTATCGCTAAACTGATTTACTGAAATAAAATTTTACCTGTTTTAATCTCTTTATTTCCTGATAGAATTTTATAGAAATACAGTCCTTTTTTATAATTTGAAGGTATATTCCATTTTACTACTTGACTTGGAATAACTGTTCCTTTAAAAATAGTTTTAGAGTTACTTACTTAAAAAACACTTATATTTATAGTAAATACAAGGATATGGAAAGTATATTTCAGGGGGAGAATATTTTAGAGTTCATAAAGACATTCCCAGACGACCAAAGTTGCCGTGAATTTATAGCCAATGAGAAGTGGAAAGACGGCTATAGATGTAAACGTTGCGAGAATACGAAGTATGTTTATTTTGAAAAACACAATAAAAGAGAGTGTACCAAATGTAGATATAAAGAGAGTGCAACGGCAGGAACTCTTTTTCATAGAGTTAAATTTGGAATTCAAAAAGCATTTTGTATTGCCTTTGAAATGACTTGTACAACCAAATCAATATCCTCAACTCAAGCGGCAAAACGCTATGGAATAACTCAAAAGACTTCTTGGTTGTTTATGCAAAAAGTAAGACTTGCGATGAAGTCCTCAAAACAGTATCCAATGACAGGAAATGTACAAGTTGATGAATTTGTAGTTGGCGGAAAAGAAACAGGAAAACAAGGTAGAAGTTACGATAGCAAAAAGGCAAAAGTTGCTTGTGCTGTTGAGCTGACAGATGAAGGAAAGATAAAAAGAGGTTATGCAAATGTTATTGATGATTATTCTGCAAAGTCAATAAAACCATTATTTGACGAGCATATAAGTAAAGATGCGAATATTAAAACAGACCAATGGACAGCTTACAAAATAATAGCAAAGAGCTATAACATCGTCCAAGAAAAAAGCGTTCCTGGGAAAAACTTCAAAGAAATGCACACTATTATTCATCAGGTAAAAACTGCAATAAGAACGATTCAATCACACGTCAAAAAGGAACATCTCCAAAAATATTTAGATGAATATTTTTATCGACTGAACAGGTCAATTTACAAAGATTCTATTTTTGATAATATATTCAAACGATTAGTCTCACATCCGCATCAGGGTTGGAAGCAAATCGTAGTCATTAAGTAAGTAACTCGA
>NZ_VHLM01000052.1 GCF_009764685.1 Flavobacterium sp. I-STPP5a
GTTCTTGCGAACAAAACGGCTGTCAATTCAATATGTCTAGGAACGTATTCTTACTATTTTTTCGCCTTTCGTTTGTTTCTCAAAGCGGGTGCAAAAGTAGTTATTCTTTTTTAACTGGCAAGAAAATCATGAAGTTTTTTTGAGATAATATTTATCTCGTTTGCTTCTCTATTTCTTATCAATCTCTCAAGGAACTTCCACCGTTTTTGCGGGGTGCAAAGATAACCTTCTCTTTTAAATCTCACAAGCTTTTTTTAAAGTTTATTTAAAGAGTAAATCTCTAATCACTTTGCTTTACTTGTCAATCATTTAAAGAACATCTGCGTCATTTCGGGTGCAAAATTACAACCTTTATTCGCTTTTACAAGCTTTTTATTCGCCTTTTTTTGATCTTTTCTTAACTTTTAAACTAAAGCACTGATTAAACGACTCTTAAAAATTAAACTTTTTTAAGTTCTTTTGATTTTTGATAAATGTACAGCGAGATCATGCCTTTGAATAGTATTTCAGTGTTTTATTACTATATATAGGGAGCAATAATTTCCTGGTGTTGCAATTACAACATTGTACTCTCTTATATATACGTATTACCGTTTACTAATAAAACAGCATAATAAATCATTATATATAGGTAATGTTTTTACTTCTCCGCAAAAAACGTCTTCTAGATTCTCAAACCGCGTTAGGGATAGCAGCGAAAAGCCCACAGTGACGACCGAAAGGAAGGAACGAGGACTTGTAGCGAAGAGCCCGACCTTATATAAAACAACAAGAGTAGCAGGATTAACTGCTACTCTTGTTGTTTTATATAAGGGAACGCCCAAATAAAATTTAATATTCCCATCTACGGGTTTTGTTTAATTCCTCTTGCTCTTGAATGATCTCTGCTGGTATTACTTTCAGGAAAGATGCATGTTGCTCAATTGCATATTCTACTTTTTCTACAATTTCATCAATGGTGTCATTGTCATAATCAATATCCAGTGGTTCTTTGATGATAAATGATTGAAGAATGCCTTTCTTTTTTATGCGTTATCCTTTATTTAAAAACTGATACCAAGATTTGATTAAAATAAATATGTAAATCAATCATAACGAATTGCACGTACTGGAGATATCTTTGTAATTATATACGACGGTATAACAAGAACAATTAAACAGACTAAAACAGTAAGAACATTTAAAGCCATTATATAGGTCCAGTTAATATAAACAGGTGCTTGATTGACATAATAGTTTTCAGGTGGAAGTTGAATTACACCAAAGTGTTGCTGAATTAACAACAATGTAATTCCTATAAAATTACCCCAAAACACACCTTTTACAATGAGATATGAAGCATTGTACAAAAATATTTTCCTAACAGACCAATTACTGGCACCCAAAGCTTTTAGAATCCCTATCATTTGCGTTCGCTCTAAAATTAAAACCAAGAGGGCAACAACCATGTTTATGGTAGCAACAAGAATCATGACAATAAGTATTACAATGATATTAAAATCAAATAATTTAAGCCATTCAAATATATAACTGTATTTCTCTGTAATGGTTTTTGAATCGAGCGTAGAACCTGTTTGTTCGTAAACCTGTTCCCCTATTGCTTCAATAGCATCAAAATCGTCAACAAAAACTTCAAATGAACCTACTTGACTTGACTTCCATTTGTTGATTTTTTGCATGTGCCTTATATCTCCCAAAATATAAGTAGCATCAAATTCCTGAAATCCCGAATTAAATATTCCAACAATATTAAAGTTCCTTAAGTTATACCCATTATCTTTCATGAAAAAGGTATTAAAAGAATCCCCTACTTTTAAATTTAAACGGTTGGCTATAAACTGAGAGATCACAACTTCTTCATTTAAGCTTTGGGTTGTGTTTGGTATTCTTCCTTGAACCAAATACTCTTTTATATTATCCCACTTATAATCTTTACCTACTCCTTTGAAAATAATCCCTTCAAAAGCACTCTCGGTTCTAATGATTCCAGCTTTACTTACAACAGCTTGAATGTGTGTAACAGCGGGAACTGCTGAGAAATTTGGATAAAAATCTTGTTTATTGGTAATAGGCACCATAGTCATATCCGATTGATTACTATCATAATTAGAAATCACAATATGACCATTGAAGGCTGCGACTTTCTCACGGATTTTTTGTTGCAATCCAATACCTGTAGCAACAGATACAATCATCATGATCATACCAATTGCAATTGCTGAAATAGCAATTTTTATGATAGGCGATGAAATGCTACTTTTATAATCCTTAGATGAAACGAGGCGCTTAGCGATGAAATATTCTAAATTCAAAGTAAAATGGACTTTTATAGGTTATGAAACTAGTTTGGAATAAAATTATTACCTAGGACTATACTATAAAGGTAATTTTTTTTTCATCTCTTCAACAATATTGAAGGCAGCTGGGCAAATAGTAACATTTACCAAAGTAAGATCAGTAATTTGCTGAAATTTTTTTCGATCAGTGTGCGGAAACTCCCTGCAGGCTTTTGGACGAACATCATAAATCATACAAGCATTATCATTATCTAAAAATGTACATGGAACGCTTTGCAACACATAATCTTTATCCTCATCAATTCGCAGATATTGATCAATAAATTGTTGTGGTTTTTGACGTAAATATTTTGAAACCCGTTCAATATCGGCATCTGTAAATAATGGCCCAGTAGTTTTACAGCAATTAGCACATTTTAAACAGTCCATTTTTTTAAATTCAGCGTTGTGAAGGTCTTGCATTAAATAATCTAAATTCTTTGGAATCTTCTTTTTTAACTTATCAAAATACTTTTTGTTTTCGATATGCTTATCTTTGGCCTCTTTGGGAAGATTGATTAATATGTTTTTCAAGTTGCAGATTTATAATTTGAATTACAAAAGTAACAAACTTGACATCTGAAAATGATAAAGATTTAAAAAAATGATGAAAGACCTTTTTGGCAGAGCCATTCTCGATTATGTAACAAATAATTCGCCTGAAGATTTAATTACTGAAACTTCAATATCCGAAGAAGATGAAATGAATATTGCTTACTTGTTTCGTTCTTATGATGAGATGCCTGTTATTGAACAAAAAGCAATGCAATTATCAAAAGGACTTGTTCTAGATGTGGGTTGTGGTGCAGGAAGTCATAGTTTGTATTTACAAAACGAATGTAAACTAAACGTACAATCAATTGATATTTCAAATAACGCCATTGAAGCCTGCAAGCTTAGAGGTCTACATAATGCAACCGTACAGAACATTTTAGATTTGAACATCAATGAAAATGAACCACTATACGATACCATTTTATTATTAATGAACGGAACAGGTATCTTTGGCACTATAAAAGAAATACCTAAATACCTGAAACAACTAAAAAAAATACTGAGCCCTAATGGTCAAATTTTAATAGATTCTTCGGATATCATTTATATGTTTGATAACGATGAAGACGGAGGGAAATGGATTCCTAGCAACGGCTATTATGGCGAAATTACATTTAAAATAAAATATAAAAACGAAATAGAAAACGCGTTTAATTGGCTCTATTTAGATTATAACACACTACAAAATGCGGCTCATGCTAATGGGTTACATTGTGAATTAATTCAAGAAGGGGAACATTTTGATTATTTAGCAAAACTCACACATTTACCTTAAAACAAAAAAAAGTTTCTACTCAAACTGAAAAAACTGCATTATCAAATAAATGTCCTTATGGGATATTCAAATATTTATGTGTTTGCAAAGAAACGCGCCATTTTGGGTTTTGCATCACATAATCTACGATTAATGGAGTCATTTCTTCTTTTTTACTCCATTCTGGTTGAAGAAATAAAATAGCATTAGCCGACACTTTTTCTGCTTGCTCTTCAGCAAAAATAAAATCATGTTTATTATAAATTATAACTTTTAATTCATGAGCAGCTTCATAGACTGTTGAAGTAGGTAGTTTATTCTTCTTTGGAGATAAGCAAATCCAATCCCAAGAACCTGTTAAAGGATACGCACCAGAAGTTTCAATATGAACTTTTCTATTATTGTCTCTCAATTTTTGCGTCAATAATGTCATGTCCCACATTAAAGGTTCACCCCCTGTAACCACAACAGTTTCGGCATATTTACTAGCATTACTTACAATTAAATCTACTGCAGTAGGCGGATGCAACTCTGCATTCCAACTTTCCTTAACATCACACCAATGACAACCTACATCACAACCGCCAATTCTAATAAAATAGGCAGCAGTACCTGTATGAGAGCCCTCTCCTTGAATGGTATAAAATTCCTCCATCAACGGGAGCATTGCTCCTTTATTAATCTCTAATTGTATTTCTTTTGATAACATTCTAATTTTTTAAAGTGCAAAGATAGGGAATTTGAAAAGAGAAGTTTTAAAAACAACTACCTATTATAAATTGTAAATCCTGAAAACTAACCTTTGCGAATTCACCAAGATAAAGGCATAAAAAAACCGGTAGCGAATACTACCGGTTTATAACTTAATTTGAAAAATTATTTTAATATTTTCAAAGACTCAGATGCGTAACTATTTGCAGCATCAAGAGCTAATGTTTTATTAAAATATTCAATAGCTTTAGTTTTATCACTGCTTGCAAAACTTGCAGCTATATTATTGTAAGCTTCAATAAACTTAGTCTTAACCGCTGGTTTAGCTTGCTCTGCATCACCAAGAGCTGTAACTTTTGCTACATAATCCTCGTAGTTTTTAACCATTACATCATCTTTTTCAAGCAATCTGTTGGTTCTAGCTCTGTAAAGATACGCCTCCAAATAATTTGGTGAAGCTGCTAAAACTCTTTCAAATGCGGCATCAGCATTTTGTAATGCAGTAGTATCTGCTTTACCTTCTTTAGCTTTATTGATGTTTGCATAATAAATCGCTAAACCGTAATACACGTTATCATCAAGAAATGTAGTAGAATCTTTAATATTAGCTCCAAATTCAAAAACACCCGCAGCTTCGTTATACAATTTTTGAGAGAACATTTTTTTACCAACTTCGCTTAAACTTTGAACAGCTAGCGGTTCCATTTCTACCCCTTTTTTAATATCCGCTAAACCTTGCGTATATCCTGCTGTATCGACTGAAAGACCATCTGCACTTGTTGCTTTTTTAATTCTACTTAAACCTAAGTTCAAATAATCTAAAGCGATAACTTTATTTCCAGGAAGACTAATAAAACCCTCTAAAGCCTTAATCGCAACATCTAAATTACCATTTTTATAAGCTGCATAACCTAAATAACGGTAAATTCTAGGATTTACTTTATCAAGCTCACTCATTTTGTTTGCTTCTACTTCAAGTGCAGCGTAATCCTCAATCAAAATCAAGAAATCCGCACGACGCATTCTTGAATTGAGTGAATAATCCGTCAATGACATATATTTATCATAATGACCTAAAGCAATTTTATAATTTGCAGCAGCTTGTGACGGTTTATTACGTGCAATTTTATAATACGTTTCAGCTAATTCTCTGTAAACAGGACCATAATTTGGATTCAACGCAATAACTTCGTCATACGCTTTTAAAGCTTCATCATAAGACTTTGCACCTTTTAGCAAGACTCCTAACTGCATTTTTGCTTTTAATAGTGTATTATCTAACTGAAAAGCGCTTCTGTAAGCAACATAAGCCTCATTTTGTTTTCCATCACCATAATAAGCATCTCCAAGAGCTAATTGCAATTGCGCATCCTGATTATTTTTAATGGAAGGATTAGTCAAAGTTGTAATAGCAGTTTTAAAATCTGGTTTTTCAGCATTCATATATGCTCTTGCCACATAAATAAACTCCTGAATATCCTTCTTTTTTATGTCCTTTAATGCAAGAGCAAACTTTGCTTGCGCTGAAGTCAAATCATTTTTATCCAAATCCATTTGGCCAAGACCAATATTATTTAATCTTCCATCTTCTGACGCTGTTAATCCTTTGTCAAAAAATATTTTTGCAGAATCCTGAATATTTTGTTCTAAATATACATTACCAAGAGTAAAAAATGCAGAACCACTAGTTGGTTTTGCTTTGATAATTGATTTCAAGATAGACTTAGCACTTTCGAATTGCTCTGCATCGATAGCTTTTTTTGCTTGATTAATATCTTGAGCTTGTGTAGTAAAAGCTGTTGCTAAAATAGCCACGCTCAATGTTGAGAATTTATTCATCTTAATTGTAGTTAATTTATTTTTCATCTTTTTGACTATTAGTTATAGTAAATTTCCTAGTAGGAATACGTACAGGTAACAAACCTGATTTTAATACTATTCTTTGTCCGATATCCCCACCAACGAACGATGCAAAACCCATTCCTAAACCGGAGAATCCCTGACAATTTATAATATACAAATCACGTGCCAAAGGATACTTCTTTTCGGCAATATCATTTTGAGATGGATAAAAATACCCATTATCTTTTAATCCTTTCACACTTAAAACACGAACCTTTTCAACGAAATCTACCATGGCAGGTTTAGGTTGCGTGAGCCAGTTAACACCTACAACACCTATCAAGCCATCGTTTGCAGCTACGTGTTTTATCACTTCATCATTTGTTTTAAATGAAAAAACACCATTTTCAGGTATCGCTTTAATTCCTGCTAAATCACTTAAATACCGTACTGTACTTGAATTTAAATTATCAAATACCAAACCCTTAATTTTAGTCCCCGCTTTGCCTTGCATAAAATGCAAAACATCTTGTAACGCAATAAGAGAATCTTTATTGTTACTATTTGATACAAACGCGATAGCATCTGTAGCAAATGGAGTTATTTTAGGATTAATATTTCTTTGCTTGAATATTTTAATTTCTGTTGGTGTCAAATTCCTAGAAAGAATTGCAATAGCTGACGTTTTGTTAAAGAGTGAATTCAAAGTTTCTGATTCTGATTTTGATGTCAAATTAATCTTTGCATCATACTCACTTTCAAAAACAGCCACTTGGTCTTCAACAATAGGAGTTAAAGTTTCATCCACATAAATTGTAGCATTACCCTTTAAGATAGTCTCTTCTTTATTTGACTTATTACAAGAATAAAACACAGCCACAATGACTGCAAGAGACAAGAATAAAATAGATAATTTTTTCATAAACTAATTGTTGCTATTTATAATTCTAAAAAATCTAAAAGATGCATACGCTATCAATATAACACCAAAGGCAACACGATAAATCCTATCCATATCTAACGGAAAGTTATTCATGAATATTATAAACAATCCTAGAATAAGATATAATAGAAAAAACAAAATTCCTAAAACAAGAAGAAATCGCTCTCTAAGCGATTTCTTCTTAATATTGTTTACTATGTTGTTCAACATTATTCTGCTGCTTGAATATTTATAGGCAACGAATACAAAACCCTAACAGGCTTACCATTCTGCACACCAGGAGACCATCTTGGAGATTTTTTCAATACGCGAATTGCCTCTTTACCAGTTCCATAACCAATATCTCTAATAACTTTGATATCTGTTAAAGATCCATCTTTTTCAACAACAAATGACACGAAAACTTTACCTTTTAATCCTTCTTCTTCTGGAGTTACATAATTGTTACCAACAAATTTGTAAAACTTATCCATCCCACCAGGGAAGTCAGGTTTCACTTCAATACCTGCAGTACTATATACTGTATTGTCTGGAGCTTCTTCAACTACTGCAGCAGTTCCTGTACCTACAGGCTCTACACTAAGAACAGCATCTGGATCTCCTTTAATAGTTTCAGCACCCAGTTTTTTATCTTTAATTTCTTCCGTTTTTGGCGGTTCTTCAGTAACCTCATCTGCTTTTGCCACAACTGGCTTAACAAATTTCACTTGATCCACTTTTGGTGGCGGTGGTGGCGGTGGCGGAAGGTTTTTCTTAACTTCTTCTTTTTTAGGAGGCAACTTGATACTAACAATTTTTGTATCTAAAGTTTCATCACCATCAGAAGAATCAGGTAGTAAACCTAAAATAAGTGGCATACTAACCGCAAAAGCAAATACTACAGCACCAAATATAAGGGCTTTAGTTGCAGTCTTGTTATTCGTTTTTCTAAGATCGTAAGCACCGTATGCCTTATTACGACCTTCGAAAACAATATCAAGCCATTGGTTTGTGAATATATCTAATTTCATTTTTCTTAATTATTAGGTTATTGAGTAATTGAAAATATTAATTACTTTCTAACAATTTTAATTCTTCTGGTGAGAAATCATTAACAATAGCATTTGTAGGAACACCTACTATAGCCATTTCATCGAGTATGTCTACTAGATTACGGTAATTTGATTTTTTCCCTGGTTTAATAATTACAATTAACCCCTTATCTTTATCACCTGTATATTCGACTACTGATTTTTTTCTTTTTAATAACTCAGCACGGATACCTTCTTTACCATACGCTATATCTGCAGGACCAGCGATCGGTGTAGCTAACAACCCCATGTAATACACCATCTTGTTGTTGTCACCTAACATTACTGTTAAAGTACGATTTTCATCTACTTTAATTGGTTTTTCCTTGGTTTTATCCTCTTCTTTATCTGGTAAACCCAGAGGCATAGATTGTGGTTTTGACAGAGTAGTTGTCAACATAAAGAACGTAATCAACAAGAAAGCTAAATCCACCATTGCAGTTAAATCTACTTTTGAATTGGATTTTTTACTTCTTACTTTACCACCTTTTTTGCCATCACCGTCGCCAGTATTTAATTCAGCCATTTTAGTGTATTTTTATAATTATTTCTCAGTTGCTCTCAAACCAGTAACCAAATTGAAGTTATTGATTTTTTGTTCTTGTAAAATATCCATTACTTTTTTAATAGCAGGATATTCTTCTTTTGCATCACCTTTTATAGCTATTTGCAATTCTTTGTCGTTCACTTTGATATTAGCTATACGAGAGTTATAAATCCACTCTTTTAACTGATTATCTAGAGAATCTTTCGGTACACCTGGCTGAACACCTGGTTTGTTTCTATCCGCAGTTTTCATTGCAATAAGCTGTTTCAAGTTAGCAATTGGCACACCAACACCTTCCATCAATGCAAATGTCTCTGTTTCACTTTCAGTAAATTCAACACCATATTTTTGACCCATCAATAGTAGCGCTTCCTTGCGTACTTCTCTACCTTTCAAGTCATAAAATACTTTTCCTTTACCAATGGTAACAGTTGCTAAATTATCTTCTGGCAATTTAGACTGAACTGTTGACGCAGGGGTATCAACTGGCAATGCTTCAGGGATTTTAGCCGTAGCTGTCATTACAAAGAAAGACAACAATAAAAAAGCCACATCACACATAGCAGTCATGTCCGTAGACCCTGCTTTTTTCTTCATTTTTATAGCCATTAATATATTTTTTAAAATTTACAAGAAAGCAGTAGCAAAAATTGAACTACTTTCTTGCAAAATAAATTATTAATTATTTTTGAGCACTTCTGAAGTGTCTGTATGTGTTCACAATTGTATTACCAGCCTCATCAATAGAATAAGTCAAAGTATCAATTTTAGAAGTAAAGAAATTGTAAGCAATAATTGCTAAAGCAGAAGTAGAGATACCTGTAGCCGTGTTGATCAAGGCCTCAGAGATACCATTTGCAAGAGCAGCTTGATCTGGAGTACCCGCAGCAGATAATGCACTAAATGCTTTAATCATACCCGTTACAGTTCCTAATAATCCAGCAAGAGTTCCTAAAGATACCATTGTAGAAAGCACAGTCATGTGTTTCTCTAACATTGGCATTTCTAATGAAGTAACTTCTTCAATTTCTTTATGAATTGTTTCAGCAGCAGCTTCACTATCAAAACCTTCTTTTTTAACTTCTTGGTATTTCAATAAAGCAGATTTGATTGGGTTAGCAACAGAACCTTTTTGTTTGTCACAAGCAGCAATAGCTCCTTCAATGTTTCCAGCTTTAATATCTTTTTGTAAGTTAGTCATGAACTGATCAAGATTTCCTTTACCAGCTGCTTTTGAAATTACAGCAAAACGCTCAAATGAGAATACAACAACCATTAAAAGTAATCCTAACAAAACTGGTACAATTGGACCTCCTTTGTATACCATTGCTAACATGTTTCCTGGAAGTGGGTGACCTGTATTAACTCCGCCTTCAAAATTAGCACCGTTACCCATTATGAAATTCCAAATTAACCATCCAACAAAGATACATGCTACAATAATGATTCCTGAAATCATTCCTCCTCCGTTCGCCGCTTTTTCTTTTTTAACGTTTGCCATTTTTTTTTAATTTTAATAGTTTTAAATAAATTTATCTTAGTTATATTAAACTTGTAGTTAGGCAAATTTATATTTTTAGTTCAAATAAAAAAACTTTTTTTTATTTAATTGTAATTAAATTTATTTCAAAAACACATTCTAAAGACATATATCTTGATTTCAGTTCATATTCATAATTAATCGACCACTTTTATAAAAAATAATTTATTATTTTAAGAAAATTTGATATAATATTTCAAAATAGAGTAATACGATAAAAAAAATATATTTTAAGTTTTTCATAACAAAAATCCTCTAACGGTACAGGAAACGCTAAAATTGTTGGTTTTATAAAAATATAATAACTTGCATACGATTTAAATTCAAACTTATTATGAGCAAAAACGATGATTTTACTACGTACATAACCCAAGGCTTTCAATCAAAAGGCGAAAGTATAACTCTAGGAAGTGCTATTTTAGATGGAGAAGTAGTACCAAATACTTACATAAAGATACCCTTAAAAACACTTAATCGCCACGGTTTAATTGCTGGTGCTACAGGTACTGGAAAAACAAAAACAATTCAAGTACTTTCTGAGCAACTTTCGTCTTTTGGCATTCCCGTATTAATGATGGATATTAAAGGTGATTTTAGCGGGATTGCTAAAGAGGGCGAAGAAAAAGATTTTATCACAGAACGTCATGCCAAAATCAACATTCCGTACAAAACAGAAAGTTTTCCAGTCGAACTATTAACCTTATCTGAGCAAAACGGAGTGCGATTGCGAGCCACTGTTTCAGAATTTGGGCCAGTCCTTTTTTCTAGAATACTTAATTTAAATGATACTCAAGCTGGAGTTGTAGCTGTGATTTTTAAATATTGTGATGACAATAAAATGCCATTGCTCGATTTAAAAGATATCAAAAAGGTCATCAACTATATCACTGAAGAAGGCAAAGAAGAGATTCAGGAATTATACGGAAAGATATCTACTGCAACAACTGGTACTATCTTGCGAAAAATAATTGAACTTGAACAACAAGGAGCCGACTTGTTTTTTGGCGAAATGTCATTTGATATCAATGATTTGATGCGGATCGATGAAAAAGGCAGAGGATACGTAAACATTTTACGCCTAACAGATATTCAAGACAAACCTAAATTGTTTTCGACTTTTATGTTGAGTTTATTAGCCGAGATCTACCAGCAGATGCCTGAAAAAGGAGATGCTGAACAACCTGAACTTGTCATTTTTATAGACGAAGCGCATTTGATATTTAACGAAGCTAGCAAAACATTATTAGAACAAATTGAAACTATTGTAAAACTAGTTCGATCAAAAGGTATTGGAATTTATTTCACAACTCAAAACCCTATGGACATCCCTAGTGGTGTTCTTGCTCAATTAGGTTTAAAAATTCAGCATGCACTAAGGGCTTTTACAGCCAATGACAGAAAGGCCATCAAACAAACTGCTGATAATTATCCTACCTCTGAATATTACACCACCGAAGATGTCCTTACCAGTTTGGGCATTGGAGAAGCACTTGTTACAGCATTAAACGAAAAGGGCATCCCTACTCCTCTTGCTGCAACCATGATGCGAGCACCTATGAGCCGAATGGATATTTTAACAGAAGATGAAATTAACGCTATTAACAATACTTCGAAACTTGTCTCTAAATACAGCGCTGTGGTAGACAGAGAAAGCGCCTATGAAATGCTGCAAAAAAAGATTAACGAGATCAATGAAAGCGTAGCTGAAAACACTGAGGAAGAAACAGTTGAAAAAGAGAAAAATGAAGAACCAAGCACGGCTAGCGTTGTTGGGAAATCTGTTTTAAAAGTTCTTACAAGTGCCACTTTCATCAGAGGAGTTTTTGGAATTTTGACTAAGATATTTAAAAAGTAATGCTATAAAATCTATATATGAAAAAATATTTAGTCCAAAAAAATCCTTTTGTAGTCCCAACAACCGATGGTAAATTGATTGAAGAACACCATGGCCTAATTGCAACTCAAAACAATGACATCTCAATTGCACACATGGTTGCTCCCCCCAAGTGGACTGAACCTTTTCAAACTCCACAATTTGATGAGTATACCTATATTATACATGGTAAAAAACAATTCATTATAGAAGAAGAAGTTGTTATTCTTGAAGCGGGTCAATCTATAAAAATTGAAAAAAATACACGAGTGCAATATTCCAACCCTTTTGAAGAGCCTTGTGAATATATCGCTATTTGCAAACCTGCTTTTTCCATAGAAAACGTTAATAGAGAAGAATAAACCGTATACTATTATTATCTTTAAGTCTTAAAATACGATATTTATGTCCACTCCAAAAAAAATTGTTATTGTAGGCGCAGGATTTGCAGGTTTGCGTCTAGCCCAAGATTTAGAAAACACCAATTATGATGTATTACTAATAGACAAGAACAATTACCATCAATTTCAACCTTTGATGTATCAAGTAGCCACTGCTAGACTGGAGCCTGCAAGTATTTCTTTTCCGTTGAGAAAAGTATTTCAACATTCAAAAAATGTTCGTATCCGTATTGCTGATGTTATTAGTGTGAATACTCAAAATAAAACTCTCCAAACAACCATTGCTGATTTTGATTATGATCACTTAGTAGTTGCTTTTGGATGTACCACAAATTATTTTGGCAATACTGAAATTGAGAAACATGCATTCCCAATGAAATCAGTACCGGAGGCTATACAATTGCGCAACCAAATTTTACAAACCTTTGAAGACACCTTGATTGCACCTGCTGATGAATTGCAATCTTTAATGAATTTTATTGTAGTAGGTGGAGGACCGACTGGTGTTGAACTTGCAGGGGCACTTGCAGAGATGAAAAAAAACATACTCCCAAAAGATTATCCTGACAAAGATTTCTCAAAACTTACCATTTATTTACTGGAGGGTTCACCCAATGTTTTGAATCCAATGAGTGTTGACTCCCAAAAAATGTCTAAGAAATATCTTGAGGATTTAGGAGTGATTGTAATGACCAATACCCTTGTAAGTCATTATGACGGGGAAACGGTAAGCTTACAAAATGGAGAAATCATCCGTTCAAAAAATGTAATATGGGCTGCAGGTATTACTGGAAATACTCTAGAAGGAATACCAACAAGTGCATTAACAAGAGGCAACCGTTTTATAGTAGACTGTTTTAACGCCATTGCTGGATTAGAATCTGTTTATGCTCTAGGGGATATTGCGTTTATGACTACACCTAAATATCCAAACGGTCACCCACAAGTAGCAAGTGTAGCGATAGAACAAGCTAAAATTCTCGCTAAAAATTTTAAATTAGACTTAAAGAATGCGTCAAGAATTGAATATGAATACCACGACAAAGGATCAATGGCTACCGTAGGTAAACGGAAAGCAGTTGTCGATTTGCCTAAATTTAGTTTTCAAGGACGATTGGCCTGGTTCACCTGGATGTTTATTCACCTCATGTTAATTTTGAGCGTAAAAAACAAACTCTCTATTTTTGTAAACTGGATGTTTAGCTACTTTAATAATGACAGTACGTTGCGTGTTTTATTAAAACCCGCCACAAAAAAATAACTAAAAAAAACAACAAAGGACTCTAAAAAAGAGCCCTTTGTTTTATTGTAAAAGTTCTAGTATTTTATCTTCTACTTTTTTGGAATCCCATATAGTAGCAATATCATCCATCTTTAACACTTCTTCCATAATTTTATTTTGGTATTCCCCTAGCGCCAGCGCTTCGGCATAAGGCGTAAGACTAAAAGTAACTAAACTATATAGCGGCGTCCATTTATCAGGATGTTTGTCTGAGAACCATTTTTCAATTTTCTTTTGTAATAAAAAATTCTCATCGGCAGTTTTTGAGCTCATTTCCATGAAGTTTCTTTCTGCTAATTCTGCAATTGCATCCGCATTTGGTTTACGAAGTTGCTCATATTCTAAGAAAATTGCTCGCCAGTTGTCCCCATGTTTATCAATACAGTCTTGTAAAATCGTAATGTCTTCAAATCCCGCATTCATCCCTTGCCCATAAAAAGGTACTATTGCATGAGCGGCATCACCTATTAAAGCAACTTTATCATCATAGGTCCAAGGATAGCATTTCATTTTAACCAAATAACTAGTTGGGTTCTTAAAAAAATCTTCCACCAGATTTGGGATTACAGCCTTAGTATCAGGGAAAAATTTAGCAAAAAAATCAACCAAGTCTTTCTCGGATTTTAGTTTTTCAAATGAATTTTCTCCTTCAAATGGCATAAAGAGAGTACATGTAAAACTACCATCAAGATTAGATAAACCCATTAACATAAAATCTCCTCTTGGCCAAATGTGTAATGAGTTAGCGTCAATTTTATGTGAACCATCGGGATTTGCAGGAATATGTAATTCCTTGTACCCTATTTTCATGAACTCCTGAGAATAATCGAACATGGATTGACGTTGCATTTTGTGTCTAATGCGTGAAAAAGCACCATCAGCTCCAAAAACTTTATCAAATTTAACTTCTGTCCATTCACCACGTTCCGTTTCACCTATATGTAAAGTAGCATCACTTAAGGTGACGTCCCATATTTTTTGGTTAAAAAAGAATTCAACACCCTCTTTTTCAGCAAGATCAATCATTTTACGATTTAAGATTCCTCTTGAAAGTGAAAAAATGGCCTCCCCTTCTTTTCCGTAATTTTGAGTCACATAAGTTCCGTCTTGCAAATGTATCCCGCGTTTGTCTACAGGAATACCAATAGCACGTATTTCATCATCAAGACCTATATCTTCTAATGTTTTCCATCCTCTATTAGACATTACTAAGTTGATAGATCGACCTGAAAATTGAATATTTCGAATGTCAGGACTTCTATCATACACGTGAACCGTATGACCTAATTTTTTTAGATATATCGCCAATAGTGTTCCTACTAAACCTGAACCCACTACTGCAATTTTTTGAGCTGTTTGCATTATTTTTGATGATATGTTAAGCAAAACTACTCATTAATTAGTTTAAGCTCTTACAAATTAAACATTATTTACTAGGGGTGAAAATTAATTTAGTAGAAGTCCTTTGTATTTCTTCCTTATTTAACAACATCCTCCTAAATTTACCTGTATTGTACAACTCAGCTTGGTCATTATAATGAGCACTCATAGGATTTCCAGATTGTCCCGTAGGCAAAACGCTCCAACTGTTTTCAATATCCGAAAAATCTATAACTCTTCGGGTAGACGGACCTCCTTTTACCTCATACGCACCAGTGCCATTATACTCGAAAAATAAATTATTAATTACCTCGCTAGAGCCTGATACCTCAAAAGGGCCTACGTTGAAAATGTTTTTCAAAACAGCGACCTTACTCAAAGGATGTTGGTGTTCTAAAGTATGTACTCTGTTCCAAGTCCACGCCAACACATCCGGGCCTAATTGTTTTTCAAGCGCAGCGATAGCCTCCTTAAATGACTGTAATACTATATTTTCTCTAGTTTCTTTATTGTTTTTAGTCTTGATGTTATCCCACCAAACAGAATTTTTATTTTGTATTTGATTCGCGATAGTCTGTTTCATAATATTGGTACCTAAGAACATTTCAAACTTTTCCTTTCCTAACTCATCTTCAAAAGTATTTTTCATATATAGGTATACCCATTTGTTGTAGATTGTAGGAGCTACATCATCGAGATTATTAGAGCCTTTCCAATCTTTTAAAATTGAAATTGCTTGTTTTTGAGTATTAGAAAGTGCTTTAGAACTACAATTTGCAATCAACTCCTTGACTACATTTGGCGCAACCGATGAAACGTTATCAAAAATCATATTTCCAACAGCTTCCTTATCCCAAGAGGAATTAGCATCTAATAATTGAGAAATTCTTTTGGCGCGATCTTCTGGTAAATAATATCCAGGATAATTAAATCCATCTATAGGTTCCGGTTGATTATTTGCTGAATAAACGTAATTCCATCTTGGGTTTACTGCCGAAGGATTTTTGGAAAAATCCAAAAACGAAACAATATCATCTTTTCCAGAAGCTCCGTCTAAGATGAAGTTTGGATTTACTCCTTTATTATGTTTATACAATTTACCAGTAGCCCACCATGCCACATTTCCTTTAGCATCGCCGTACATTACATTTAATCCTGGAGCTGCTATTAATGCTACCCCTTTTCTAAAATCAGCTTTGCTTTTTGCATGCGAAAGCGAATAAACCGCTTCTAGAATATTGATGGGTTGTTGGGTATAAATCCAAGATAATGCAATGGGTTTATTAGGCTCTAAGCCATCCATCAAGTCATTCATTATAGGTCCATGTCGTGATATTTTTACGCTCAAAACACAATCTGTGGAGTCTTTAATTTTTATTGTTTTTTTTCTAATTTCATATGTCCCATAACCACTAGGAGTTTTATACTCCTTATCATTCTTAGGATTGGATTGTTCTTGATACAAATCGATATCATCATTTTCAAACATTGTTAATCCATAAGCATAATCTCTATTGTGTCCTAATAAAGGATAGGGTGTTCCTGCTAGATAACAACCATACAATTCAAAATCTGGCACTACAATATGAGCTTCATACCACGTTCCCGGTTGCGAAAACCCAATATGTGGATCATTAGCAAAAATAACTTTTCCGTTTTTAGTTTTCTTAGGTGCAATCACCCAACTGTTACTTCCTATAAAAGGAGACACAGGCGATTGGTCTAAAAGTTGAGCAATAGATTTAGATATAGCGGCATACTCTTGAGAATTTTCGGATGCGTTTTTTATTTTGGTAGTATTAAATTCACCATTTATTCCTAAATCCTTAAGGTATTTGGCACCATATTTATTGCGAATATCTGTTAACAAAGGATCTGATTTTTGAGCCATTGCAAAACTAAAAGACATGTATCCAAAAATATTATAGACATCTTTTATAGTAAACTTCTCTTTCTTAACACCTATCAAACTAAACTCTATTGGCGTTTTCCCTTCGTCTAAATACTGATTGATCCCATCAAGATATGACATTGTCAGTTGGTAACTTGGACTATTTTTATCTAATGCTGCTATTGCTTTAACTGAAGCTTCTTCAATCCCTAAGCCGGCAAAAAATTTATCATTTTTTAACGCAACTGATCCGAAGACTTCAGACAACCTGCCTGGTGCTATGCGGCGCATTAGTTCCATTTGCCATAATCGATCTTGTGCATGTACATACCCTAATGCAACCATAGCATCTTTTGAATTTTCAGCATAGATGTGAGGGACACCAAATTCATCAAAATGAACTGTTGTTTCTTTTTGAATGTTTTTTAACGCTAGCTCACCCTCATATGTAGGCTTTGAGTATAGTGCATACATAAAAATAGAACCTGCTAAAACGGCTACTAGTACCAGTAAAATAAAAAGAGATTTTTTTAGTGTTTTCATCATGGGATAAATTGAAAAACAAATATATAGGATTTGGAAATGATATGAAACAAATAATTACGACTGGAGTACGATGCAATAAAATAATTTAAAATCAATAGCGTCCTAAACATTTAAAAAAAGAAAAGAAAAAGAGGGTAATTTTTGTATCTCAAATTAACTTTGAGTTGCACAACAAAAAAGCCCTCTTCTATGTCAAATATAACTTTGTTTTCTCAAATAATTTCAAAATTAGATCGTTCAAAATTCAGCAAAATAGTTGCAAGGAAAGAAACCGACAAGCACAATAAAGGATTCAGTAGTTGGAATCATTTAATTTCAATGCTTTTCTGCCAGTT
>NZ_VHLM01000069.1 GCF_009764685.1 Flavobacterium sp. I-STPP5a
AAAACAATTACATATCTTTTATTTTTTGGTTTTCGTGTAAATTTGTTTTGAGGTTACGGATTATGCTTGTGCTCATCGTTCTGGGCACAGATTACAAATCCGCGCTATCGGGTTTTTCGAACACTTATGCATGCAATTCCGCGCTATGACTATCGAGAATGCTCGTCATATCCGCGCGATCGGGAATTTCAAAACAAAAAAGCAACAATTTTACTTGTTACTTTTTGTTTTTACTTGTATTATTTGACTTTGATTGTGGGCACGGAATGCAATTCCGCGCTATCGTACGTAGAGACATATCCGAGCCATAGGGTTTAGACAATGATTTAGATGTTGTAATGTTGGACTTATTTTAGATTGTTGATGCACTGTGTGGGCACGGATAGCGCCCGAGCGATAGCGAACTGACGAAGTAAATCCTTGTTGTCATGACTCGTTGCAAACGATCGCCAGCTGGAAATTTCAAAACAAAAAAGCAACAATTTTACTTGTTGCTTTTTTGTTTTTACTTGTATTATTTGACTTTGATTGTGGGCACGGAATGCAATTCCGCGCTATCGTACGTAGAGACATATCCGCGCTATCGGGGGTTTTATCAATATCAAGAATACTCGTCATATCCGAGCCATCGGGATCAGCTTCTAGTAGGATCGGAATATTCGTTACATGTACTTTTTAGTACCTTCATACCTTCAATAAGTTTTTCTTTAATTGCAAAAAAATTTTCTTTGTTAGTGGTAAAATCTTCTCGTGTGGCGATTACATATTGCCCATTTTCTTCTTGAATGATTTCAAAGTCAGTTTTTTCAGATATTTTTATATTACTGTCATTTGAAAAATAAGTTATCCAGCCTAGTGGGTACATAATTTTAAGAGGATGATATAATTCCATATATTGATCTAATATAATTTTTACACTACTATATTTAGGTTTTAAAAAATCATTTGTCTTTCTAATAATATTCATATACCAATCAAAATCATAATCACTATTTTCGAAAGGAAAATATTCAATTCCTAAACCACAAAACTGACTTGATGAAATATTTCCTGTAATAGAAAAATGCTGTTTGTTATTTTTATTAAATTGAAAGAGAAACCTATACCCAAAATCTCTACTAAAATCAATAGTTGGATTTTCTTCTTTTTCATGTTGTCTAATATCTTCAAAATTAAACTGAAGAATTACCTCCGATAGTTTCATTACGTTTTCTTCAAAACTACCTTCTTCTAAATTTAAAGCTACACTTTTAAAGTGTAATGCAGAGACCTTGAATTTTGTAAATACATCATCTTCTATCCTTAAAATTTCTAATAAGGATAGAAGTTTAAATACAGTCTCTCTTATGCTTAATTTTTGAGACGGCAAAACAAACGATAAGCTAAATATATTTTTTGCCATATTTTATGGAATTATTTTTATCTGTGGTATAAAAACTACCTCAATGTTCTTCAATAAAATATTATCTGATTCATCAAATAATTTCTTAATTCCTTTTGCTCCTAATTCAGTTGAGATCTCCCATTTAATCTGAGTGCCTCCAGCTGCATTAACTTGACGTGTAGCTTGTTCAATTATACTATTTGCTCGTGTTTGATTTTTTACAGAAATTATTTTTCCTCCAAAGCCATCATCCACTTGATTAAATACACTAGTACCATGCCCGTACTTTCTGTCAATTAACTTTCCTGCATCATCTATGTTATCCCAACTTGTACTTGCTTTTTCGAGGCTCAGAGCAGCATCGCCACTGGCTTCTGCTTGGTATTGTTTCGCATTCTTTAAAACGAAAGAGCCGCTTCCTTCATCATCAACTGCTGGAAACTTCTTGTGTCCAACTGAAAGCCCTTTGGCTTCTGCTTTTTTAAAGGCATCAAAAACTTTTTCTAAATTATCCCACTCTTGATTTTTTAAAACTGGTGCATTTAAAACAGCTTCAAGTTTCTGCAGCTTAGTTGGATTAGCAGTAATATAATCTTCTAGTTTAGAAATAAGCCTTGAATCTGCTAAATCGTCAAGTGAGTATACCCATTTTTTAAGATTTAAAAAGTTGTCTAATTTAGATAATAAGCCTAGTTTCCCCACCCCGTTAACACCAACCCCATCATCAATTTTATCTAACCCTTCGTTTGTACCTACTACCGCAGGTACCTTTTCGCCATCAATATCTAACTCCAGTAATTTATTGCCGTTTTCATCAACTGGAATATTTGGGTCGTTTAACTGACGGGCAATATCGTCTTCCAGTTTTTTGATTTCATTTGCCGTAAGTGCTTTTAATCTGTCTCTTAACTTTATTTCAAGGTAAGGAATGCCACAGTATAAATTATTAGGCAGTTTGAATTCAATTCTTTGGGCAAATTGTACCCCTTCAGCTAATGCAAATTTAATTTTTTTACTAATAGGATTTAGTATTGGCTTTAAAAATTTACCTCCTACTCTAAAAACTTTCCCTATTAACTGTCCTGCAACATCTAGTTTTTCTAGTGTTTGAAGAAAGGTTCTAGCCCCCGATAGCGCGGATATGTCTCTACGTACGATAGCGCGGAATTGCATTCCGTGCCCACAAAGTCCCCGATAGCGCGGATATGTCTCTACGTACGATAGCGCGGAATTGCATTCCGTGCCCACAAAGTTCATCAACAATCTAAAATAAGTCCAACATTAC
>NZ_VHLM01000037.1 GCF_009764685.1 Flavobacterium sp. I-STPP5a
ATCGATTTAATAACCGCGTCTTGACTTACATATCCTTTAGATTTATTAAAAGTAAATTCACTAGGTTTAATACCTTTTTTATTTGAGCTTGGTCTTCGGTAATAACTACTTTGAACCATTCCTACTATAGTAATAATTTTGGTTTTACTAATCTTATGTTTACTATAAATACTATCTACTAAATCTTTCTTGGATCGGATGTCCCAAACTTTTTTTTTAAAAGTTCACGCCCAATTTCTAATTCGATTTCCTTGTTAGCTAATAATTTGCGTAGAATTCTGTTTTCTTCCTCAGCTTGCTTTAGCTCTTTACTACTAGTGTCATAAGTTACTTTTAAACCAGCTTCTCCCTGCTTCTCGTGTTTCTTCTTCCAGCTATACAAAGTGCCAGTGCTAACGCTGTATTTACGGCACGTTTCAACAACTCCTAATTCTTCTGAAAAGGATAGGATTTCTAGCTTTTCTTCTAAACTCCATTTCTTGTATTTCATATATCAAATGTACTATTTGAAATTTAAAATATCACTCCGAACTATTAAGGGGCTAAAATAACTTATTACAGGAAGCTAAGCCTTTTTTGATGACTCGAATTTATCTATAACTACTTCCATGCTATTGAATGGGTAAATTACGCTATGGGCTGAACCATAATTCCTTTAACCTTCAGTTTTTATCTTGGAACAGAAATAGCTGTATTTTTTTAAGTTGTGTATACGAGCGCCTTGAATTTTAATGGTATTGTATTTGTCTAGCATTATTTTTTACGAAAAAAAAGTTACCATTTTGAATTGTTCTTTTGATGCAACAGTTTAGAAGTTTGTGTTAAAATGGGACATAAAAAAAACGCTAATTGTAGTTAGCGTTTTTTGTAGAATATTAAAACAACTCAATTTATTTTATGATACTCGTATGTTGATTTTCCAACATTCACGTATGTAATTATAATCCATTTGGTAAGTTTATTGATTGAAATGATGACTTTAGAGAATTCAATTTTTCCAGTATAATTAATTTTATTACCTTCTTTAATAATAGTATTAATTTTTATTGATGTTTCATCGTCACCGTCAGGAGATGAAGTTGCAATTTTCATAGTACTTGTATTGCTATTCCAAATAAATGTCGAGTATGATTCTGCTTCATCGATATTGTATTTTGGCATTACTTTTAATTTCTTATCACTATACATTGACCAAACGCTTTCATATTTTGTAATTGGCTGGTTTGTTGATTTATCAAGCTTTGGATTTTTTGAAGCAAAATATCTCTCTTCATCCCAATCCATTTTAATAATCCCGTTGTAATCTTCCTCAGATAATTCGGATGCACTTCGCCTTTTATTGACATCTTCTTTTTTAGCCTCTAATAGTAACAAATGAATATCTAACATTTCTCTTTCTTTAAAACCTCTTGTTAATCTATTTCTTAAGTTTACTGCTTTAGTAAACATTGAAGGTCTTAACTTGTACAATGAATCTAATCTATTAATCAATTCAATTTTTTCTGCATGATTCCGCCAATTACTGTCTTTAAGTGTATATTCTAAATTTTGTTCATTAGTATCATGAGTCTCTAACAAATTTTGTTCATATTCTTCCAACTCAAGCATGTACTTGGGTATGTCTTGACCTACTTTTAATCCTCTACACAAAGCTGCTAATTTAGCATCTATCATTAAGGCTTCTTCTACTGCATCAGGATCTCCTTTGATGCTATTAAAATCGGCATAACATGTAACTTTTACCTCGCAAGGAAGTATTCCTAGTTTTAACTGTCTTGCAATTAGTGTATCCAAGGGAGTATGTCCGTCAAAGTAATTTTCCTTAGCATTTATTTGAATTCTTTCTTTTTCCAAGAGTTTCTCTTTAGCTATTTTTGCTCTTGCAATTTCTCTAATTTCATGCAAAGTTGGATTGCTTGCTTCGGCTATACTATCTTGCTTTGCATCAGCTATTGATTTTAACTTAAATGCTCTTTCTGCTTCAATTTTTTTTAATTGAACTCTAATCTCATCTATTTCATCTGCTTCTGCCATAGTTTGAGATTTATTTATTAAAACAACATTGTTAGGTGCAATTCCTTTATTTAATTGTTCTTGCGCTTCTTTTACTAAGCGATTTTTGGACATTCGGCTATCCTCTTGACAAAATGTAATTTGTGAGGAAAGAAAAATAACTAGTAATGTAATTTTTTTCATTTTTATAGGTCGTTGCCTTTTTTATTTTAAACCTACACCAAACTTTCCAATGAGAAAATCTTGAAAATTTAGAATTAGTTTTAGTTTGTTATCAATCCTTAAAGCATCTATACATTTTACTAAAGCACCAACATCATTTTTAGCTCTATACTCATGAATATATCGATAGTGGGTGATTTTCTTTGAGAGTGAGTATTTTTTTAATTTATTGATTTCATTTTGAATTGATTTAATAGAATCTTTTTCAAAGCTTTTCAAAATCTCATTCTGTTTTTCTACTTTGCCTATTGCTGAAATTAGATAAAGAGAATTTCTGCTAAACAAAGCATTATAAGTGATTCTTGATTGTTCCTCTTTTCTTCTTTTACGTATTGCTTGATTCTTTTTAATTTATCCAGTCTTTGACTAGTTAGATATTTCGATACTTTTTGCTCGTAAATAGTATCGAATAATTTTAAATCTACAAGCTCGTAGCTGTCAGGGTCGTTAAAGTTTTTTTTACGTATTCATCAATTTCATTTCTTACTTTACTCTCATTAGAGCAAGAAATAAACAGAAAAGATAAAAAAATAAAACTTTTAGTTAATTGATTCTTCATGGTTCTACTTTATGCAAAAAATCGCTATAATCATCCCAAGCAATAATAGTATTCGTAGACCGTCAATAGATTCTCGGTCTTCATGAGTAAATTCATTTGTAGCTCCAAACAAACCTCCTAAAAACCCACCTACTTTATTATCAATTCTACCATCTGCTTCATTCATAAGAACATTGGCAATACTTCCAAATATTCCATTTCCTACTGAATCATTAACTTTTTCTCGGACAATATTTTTTGCAGAATTAACACTGTTTGAGATTGATTCTTTACCACCTCTACGAAAATCTCGATCTTCATTTTCTTCCTTTTCTAAAAATTTTATGTAGAAATACCAAATCAATAAAAGTATACTAATAGCAAATGATATTCTATTTATATAAAATTCATGTACATCAAACTTTGAAAAAGCAAAAAATGATAATGTAATGGTCCAAAGGGGAGAATTCTTTCTAATGCCCTTGAGTGGATTTGAGCAAGACCAAAAAAAGCATACTACTATTATTGCTAAAGAAAAATATAGTTCTAAAGTAAAGTTTTGAAATTGTGAGGTTATAAAGTTCATTTTTTATCTTTTTTGGTATTTTACAACGCTGGTGAATGCTTTCCTTTGCTTGATCCGTTTGGATGTCTTGGACAGGAATTAGCAGTTAAACTTGATATACTACTTGATGATGAACCGCAATATTTACAGCTGTATTTTGATTTTTCGGAACCTTCATAAAGCGTATGTTTTCCCTTGCTTGGTCCAAGAGGGTGACGCGGACAGGAGTTAGCGGTTAAACTCGAAATACTAGAACTTTTCGATCCGCAATTGGCACAATAAAAATTTGACATATTTTGGTGTTGATTTATGGTTATCAGTCAAAACTAAAAAACTTAAAACAACAAAAAACCCCGAAATTATAAATTGGGGTTTCTGGGCTATAAAATGGGTAATCTGTGTTATATTTTTTTTTTGCTAAATATTTAATCGGATAATTACTGTAGTTCCTGTTTCTAAAAAAGTGATTTGAATAGGATTAACATTGCTAGGTTGCATAATTTGTAGGCGCTTTTTGGCAATGGCAATGCCTTTTGAATTGTGGGTATTTATATTTTTGGTATTGCCTTTCCCGTTATCTGATATTTGGATTTGAAGCAGCGGATCGCCCGTAATTGTAAAATCAATTGTGAAAGAAGGGTGAGGAGATTCTTCGTCAAAAGCATGTTTGAAAATATTTTCAACAAAAGGCTGTAATAACATTGTAGGTATTTCTATTTGATACCTGTTGATACTTTCATCTACTTCAATTGTAAATTGAATACGGTTGTCAAATCGTTTGTTTTCTATAGCAATATAGGTCTCTAAATATTTAATTTCATCAGCAATTGTTATGGTTTGGAAGGTAGAATTATCTAATGTTTGGCGCATTAGACTAGCAACTTCGCTAATATAAATTGTAGAATTTAGTTTGTCATTATTAAAAACAAAACCTTGAATGGTTTGTAAAGCATTAAACGTAAAATGCGGATTCATCTGACTTAATAAGGCTTCTAGCTTAGCCTTAGCAAGTTGATTTTCGGTTGCTGCTTTTTGTTGGGCCCGTTTCTTTATTCTGAAAATTAATAGCGCTGATCCTAGAATGATAAGAATTCCAATTGTACTATAAAACAGTCCTGTTTTCCAAAATGGAGGTTGAATGATAATTTTTAAAATAGTAAAACGCGTTGTTTTTCCGGCATGTAAATCTAAAACTTCAATTTCTAGATTGTAGGTGTCATTTGGTAAATAAGACAAATAAACGAATGGCTTTTCTGAATATGGACTCCATTGATTTGATTTTTTCAAGCGGTATCTAAACTTTAATTTGTTTGGAAACGAATGCCCTTTTGGTACAAAGTCTAATGCGATTGTATTGTGTTCATAATCTGCAGTTAATTGATTGGATTGATACGAAAACCAACGGTAGTTTTTTGGATCAATAGGAACCGAATTAATGGCAATTGAACTGATTTTGATATCCGTAACCGAATTTTTAGTTGCAGTAATTTTTTTTAAATCGATCGTGTAAAACCCTTTCTTAGTGCCAAGCCACAATTGATTTTCAATAATATTTGAACTAGTTATGGCGGCATCTTTCAGCCCTTGTTCCTTATCAAATAACTGTATTACTCCATTATGATAGCAGTTTATTCCTTTTTCGGTACCTATAAAAAGATAGTCTTGGTAACTTTCTAGAAACGTGATTGTAGTACCAATCAAGTGATTTTTTGCAATTGTTTTTAGTGTTTTAAAAGATTTGGCGTTATCAATTACATAAATAGCACCAAATTCAGATGCAATAATTAAGTTTCCTTGCTTATTTTGGGTAATAAATTTGAGTTTACTTTCGTTCCAAATACCTTCTTTTAGCAGCGATTTGAAAGTTTTATTTTCATAAACAAACAATCCTTGAAATACTGAAATGAGGTAGGTTTTACCTGTTGCATTTAAAATTCCAACTATGTCCAAAGGGGTATTTATATTAAATTCCGAGAAGTGTTTGGCTTTTAAACCAGTAAGATCATCATATACCCGAACGCCCGCATAGGGAATTGTTTCTAAAAATTGGTGATCATAGGTAAACCCAATTTTATAACTGTGAATAGGTGCGTAATTGATTAATCCACCCTTAAAGTTCATCTCAAATAAACCAATGTTGCTGCTGATCCAAAACGATTTTTGATGTTTTATAATTTCGTAAAATTCGATTTGGTTTGCGGGTATTTTATAATTTAATTCATAATAACCATCAGTATGTGAAGGCAATTTTCGTTTTGAATTTTGGATATAGGCTAGTTCGACATTTTTAAAACCAGTTAATGAAACTGATGTGGTAATGGTATTGTCTTTTTCTAAAAAGGAGACTCCATCCTGATGCAGTACCACTTTTTTTGCTCCGATGGTGGTGAAATCCACTATCGACTTATTTTCAAATGGGTTGTAGTTAATAGTTTTATCGAGCTGAATTTCGTATATTCCTTTGTCTTTTGAACCTACGTATAGCATGTTTTTTTTACGAGCGTGCACCACATTCAATAAATTTTTAGAATCAATTCCGTACAATTCCGAAATGTTTTTCATTTGGTTATTTGCAATTGCATACAAACCACCGCTGTTGTCAAACACACCCCAAGCAGCCGCGTACAGATTACGATTACTATCTGCAGTGAAGTCCCAAAAAGTAGATTGGCCAAGAGATTTTGAAGTTGGCTGATGTTGTATTAACTTGTCCATCGGGAAGGATTGCAGAAATCCTTTGTTGGCGCTTAGTAAAGTTCCTTCAAATAAACCCAAACTATAGGCATTCTTAAACTGATGTATGGGTACAACTGCCGGTTTATTTTTATGTGTTGCAATTTTAAAAATCCCTTCGTTAGCGGTTGAAAAATAAACATCGTTCTTGTACACTACGAAATCGGTAACAATAAATACTCCAAAATTCGGTACAATTCCTTTCGGGACTACTACTGCGTTGGTCTTGGTATCAATAATGGCAACTCCTAGTTCTGTACCTACATAAATTTTGTCGTTGTGAGCTAATACTTTTCGGGCTCTTAAAGAAGGTATTCCTTTTTGTGTGTTAAAAATAGTAAATTGTAAACCGTCATATTTGTACACACCGCCACCATAACTAGCAAACCAAAAATCGCCATTGCAATCTTGAGCTATGTCCCAGCAACTGTTATTTTGTATTTTTTTTGGTAAAATTAGATTGGAAAAGGCTCCATTTTCCAACTTCGAAATCCCATTTTCAGTACCAATCCATAAGTCTTCATTTTTATCTAAAAACAATGCGCGTACTGCATTATTAGGTAATCCATTTGAAGTAGTGTAATTGATGGAAGGCTTGTATTGAGCTGAACAATAAAAACCATAAAAACAAACAAGAAAAAGTAATACTTTAGTTGGCAAGTGCATCTATAAGTTTAGTTTTGTTATAATAAGCGTCTGAAACTTTAATTTGGGAACCATTTGACATTTTTAAAGTATAACTTTTGCTGTTAAAGGAAGCTATTTTTCGCTTGTTAAGAATAGCGCTACTACTTACTTTGATAAAATTACTTTCGGGTAATAATAGCATTACATCTTTTAAGTATTTATGGATTACAATGGTGTCATTTATTGTTAGAATTGTACATTTTCCTGTTCCATTTTGAGATTGACAACTTATAATTTCAGTTGTGTCAACCACTATGAAACCGTCATTGGATGGGAACAAAATGGTAGTTTGAGTTCCATTCAAATTATTCTTTAGGATTGCGTTTCTGTTTACAGTGTTGGCCAATGCCTTTTTAGATTCGAATTGCTCAACAATGGCCTTTATGTTTAATGGGTTAATGGGTTTCATTAAATAATTCATAGCACTTATTTCAATAGCTTTTGTATATTGATTGGCATGTCCGGTAACAAATACCACTTCAAAAGGCAGTACATCAAAATTATCGGCCAATTCAAAACCATTTTTTTCGGGCATATCAATATCTAAAAACACTAAATCCGGCTTGTGGGTTTTGATAGCTATTAATGCGGTATCAACAGAAGGACATAGTGCGACAATTTGAATAACTCCATTACTGTACAATTCACAAAAACTTTTAATGAGTTCTCTAGAATTTTTTTGATCATCAACGATGATAGCATTTAGTACCATAAAATAGAAAAAGAATTGCGTTAGTAATAGTTAAATTGACTTGTGAAATGTACCATTTTATTTGCAAAATAACAAAGTTACTATTTTGATTTTTTTTTACTACCGTTAAAATATAGAAGTTTATTTTTAATATTCTAGTGTTTCTGGTAATTGTCAGTTAATAATGCTAGCATGATTTAATGAAATACAATGATTCTAACAGAATTTAATTATCTAAAGTAAGTTAAGTAATTATTACTATTAATTGTGTAATAATATTTTTTTTGTTTATTTTTTTGTTTTATGTTTACTTCCTTAACTAATTAATAACAAAAACCAATCCTGTCCTAAATAAAATTACATCATATAAAATCCGCCCATTTCATTGAGTTTACACCTTAGAAATGGTCATTTTTTAAAACAGAACCCCCTGTATGTTTTCTGGAGGAGGCTCTATGTGTTCT
>NZ_VHLM01000053.1 GCF_009764685.1 Flavobacterium sp. I-STPP5a
ATCGATTTAATAACCGCGTCTTGACTTACATATCCTTTAGATTTATTAAAAGTAAATTCACTAGGTTTAATACCTTTTTTATTTGAGCTTGGTCTTCGGTAATAACTACTTTGAACCATTCCTACTATAGTAATAATTTTGGTTTTACTAATCTTATGTTTACTATAAATACTATCTACTAAATCTTTCTTGGATCGGATGTCCCAAACTTTTTTTTTAAAAGTTCACGCCCAATTTCTAATTCGATTTCCTTGTTAGCTAATAATTTGCGTAGAATTCTGTTTTCTTCCTCAGCTTGCTTTAGCTCTTTACTACTAGTGTCATAAGTTACTTTTAAACCAGCTTCTCCCTGCTTCTCGTGTTTCTTCTTCCAGCTATACAAAGTGCCAGTGCTAACGCTGTATTTACGGCACGTTTCAACAACTCCTAATTCTTCTGAAAAGGATAGGATTTCTAGCTTTTCTTCTAAACTCCATTTCTTGTATTTCATATATCAAATGTACTATTTGAAATTTAAAATATCACTCCGAACTATTAAGGGGCTAAAATAATAATAATAATAATAATAATAATAATAGATTTACTATTCATAAATTCAAAAAGTATAATTATTATAAATTCAATTACATAGCAATATATTTATACTCCAAAAAGACACTCTTGGATCAGACTTGAATAATGATTTTATAAACATTGCCCAACTATTATTTTTTCATCATTAATAACTTTCAAGCTATCTGATATCTAAATTGATGCTGCTAAATCATCTCTTTTTTATTTACTATTATTTAAGTATCCAACTTGTTATCTATTTTAATAGCTCAAGATAAAGTTCTAAAAATTAATCTTAAAAATTAACTTTTCACTCCAGTAGCCGCAACAACAATTCCTTTTATTGTTAAAACTTTTACAGTCGTTTCAGTATTTGTAGTTACCGATACTGTTTTTGTAAATCCACCTGGATTAGCCGCATTATAGGTAGCTATAACGGTTCCTGATTTTCCTGGAGCAATTGGCGTTTTGGTATAATCTGTTGCCGTACATCCGCAAGAACCTTGTACATTGGTAATGATTACAGCTTTTTTTCCAGTGTTTTTGAATTCAAAAACAATTGGTTTTGGAGTGTTTTGAGGAATTGAACCCACATCTATGCTTTCGCTTTTCCATACAATCGAAGAAGCTGCAACAGCTACTTTTGAAACTATTACTTTTACAGGTTCGATGGCCGAAAATGACATTAATCCTAGAGTTAATGCCAACATTGAAATTTTAATCATTTTCATAATAAATTAGTTTTATTGGTTACTGTTTTTTAACAATCCAAAAGTAGATTAGAAAAACAGACACTCTTGTTAAGCGGTATTCAATCTTTGTTAACGACTTGTTAATGCAAAAAAGTCAAGCAAATTTTGATTAATATTACATAATGAAACTGACCAAACTCAATAGCAGCATCTTAATCGGGTTAATCGCCATTATAGGAATCCTTGTAGCACAATTGCTTTGGACGAAAGAAGCCTTCAGTGTTGAGGAAAAAAAATTCAGTCAAAGAGCACATGTTGCCTTACTGGAAGTTGCCAAAAAATTGTATCAAGGAACCAATCAAGAACTTCCAGGTAAAAATCCAGTACGGAAAATCTCCAATGATTATTATATTGTGAATATTGATAATGATTTTGAACCTGAAATTTTAGAGTTTTATCTCATATCCGAGTTCAAGAAAATGAACATCACCACCGATTTTGAATATGCCATGTACAATTGCCAAAGCGACGAAATGGTCTATGGCAACTACATTTCGCTATCCGAAAAGAAACAGACCAAACATTCTGTAGGTTTCCCCAAACATAAAAATTTAGTCTATTATTTTGCCATTCGGTTTCCAAATGAAACGAGTTATTTATTCAGTTCCTTACGGTTCTGGTTTGTGCTTTCGATTGCTTTAATTGTCATTTTACTGGTTTATGTCTATTCTATTTTTACGCTTTTGCAGCAAAAGAAATACTCTGACTTGCAACGTGATTTCATCAATAATATGACCCACGAATTCAAAACGCCGCTATCCTCCATATTAATTGCCTCCAATTACCTCATCAAACAAAATCCAATTCTGCAAGATGAAAAACTGGAAAAATACACACACATTATTATTGACCAAAGCAACAAGCTGAATCAGCATATCGAAAAAATTCTAAGCGTTGCAAAATCGGATAATGCTCCTTTGGTATTGGATAAAAAGATGTTGAATGTATTGCCTATTTTAGAAGCTGTAATTGAAAACAGTACCCTAAAACATCCCGAAACCCAAATTGAAATTAAAACAGATTTAGTAACCGTTACCATTGAAGCGGACGAATTTCACTTTACCAATTTGGTGTACAACTTGCTCGATAATGCCATAAAATACAGCGAAAACAAACCCGAAATTTGTATCGCTATTGCAAAAGTTGGAAAGTATCTTCAATTCGATTTTATCGATAACGGTATTGGAATTGATTCCAAAAACATTCCCTTTGTGTTTGACAAATTTTATAGAATTCCGAGTCAAAAAAGCAATGAAGTCACCGGTTTTGGATTGGGTTTGTACTATGCCAAGAAAGTATGCGACCTCCACCACTGGAAAATAACTGTAAAATGTAATCTAGAAAAAGGCTGTACTTTTTCACTATTAATTCCTCAAAACTAAATGAGTACTGTTCGAATATTGTATACCGAAGACGATGCCACCTTAGCATTCCTGACCAAAGACAATTTGGAGCAAAACCGCTATGAAGTAACACATTGCGAAGACGGAAAATCAGGTTTTGAAGCATTCAAAAAAGGAAGTTTTGACATTTGTATTCTAGATATAATGATGCCAAAAATGGATGGATTTGAACTGGCCACCGAAATCAGGAAACTCGATGTTGATGTTCCCATTATTTTCCTGTCGGCCAAAACCTTAAAAGAAGACCGCCTCAAAGGGCTTCGATTGGGTGCCGATGATTATCTCGTGAAGCCATTTAGCATAGAAGAATTACTCCTTAAAATTGAAATATTTCTAAGACGTTCCCGCAAAAACAATTTGGTTGAAAAATCAATCTACGAAATTGGGAAATACCAATTTGACACCAAAAATTTCATCCTTTTTAATGAAACCGAAAAAATACCACTCACGCAACGCGAAGCCGATCTCTTAAAATTATTCCTCGACAATAAAAACGTGGTGCTAAAACGGGAACAAATTCTAACCTCTCTTTGGGGTGACGATGATTATTTCATGGGACGCAGTCTCGATGTTTTCATTTCCCGCTTGCGCAAAATTTTGGCAAACGAAAAAGGAATAGCCATTGAGAATTTACACGGGATTGGGTTTCGGTTTAAAGCGGAGTAAAGCTATAAAAAAAGAAGAATTTCAACAGTTCATTTTCCTCAAAACTATAGCCAACGGTTTCAACCGTTGGAGGCGATATAATTCATCCAGAGTTGAAAAACAACTACATTAATACCTTGCACACTTCTGAAAACGTGGGCTATAGTAAAAATACTGATAAAACATTTCCTTTTCTAAAAACAATAATTGCTTCAAGTATTTCATGGAAAAACAATTATTTTGAATGCTTTTTGTGGAAAACAAATAATTGCTACGGTCAAATCTATACTTCTGATAGTTTCTAATGCAAAACTGAAAGTCAATAAATCAAAAAGAGGCCACAATTAATTGAAAGAGTAACTTTGAAAGTATAAGTCCAAAAAAAACCACCTAAATCAGGTGGTTTTTCAATTATTATAAAAAATCTACAAAGGAATATTCCCGTGTTTTCGAACTGGCGTAACACTTACCTTATTTTCAAGCATGCTATATGATTTTATCAACTTTCGTCTGGTATCTTGTGGAAGAATCACTTCGTCAATAAAACCTCGTTGTGCAGCTGTGTATGGATTAGCAAATAAATCAGCGTATTCTGCTTCTTTTTCTAACAGTTTGGCTTCTTGATCATCAGCTTCATTGATTTCCTTTTTGAAAATAATTTCCGAAGCTCCTTTTGCTCCCATAACAGCAATTTCGGCAGTTGGCCAAGCAAAATTCATATCGGCTCCTATGTGCTTAGAATTCATTACGTCATAGGCTCCTCCATAAGCTTTTCTGGTAATAACTGTAACTTTTGGAACCGTAGCTTCACTTAATGCATAGAGTAATTTTGCACCATGAACTATAATTCCGTTCCACTCTTGATCAGTTCCTGGTAAAAATCCAGGCACATCTACAAGTACTAAAAGCGGAATATTAAATGCATCACAAAAACGAGTAAAACGCGCTGCTTTTTTAGAACTATTCACATCCAGACATCCTGCAAGAACCATAGGTTGATTTGCAATAATACCTATACTGCGACCCGCTAATCTAGCAAATCCTACAATTATATTTTCGGCATAATTTTTATGAATCTCAAAAAAGGAATCTTCATCAATAATTTCACTTATAACCGAGTGCATATCATACGGTTTATTAGGATTATCAGGAAGTATTGAGGTCAATTTATCTCGATATTCATCATTAAGCGTATAAGGCAAATCAGCTGCTTTTTCTTTGTTACACTGCGGCAAATAGCTTAATAATTGTTTTAAATCATCTAAACACGCCACATCATTTGTTGATGTAATATGAGCCACACCAGATTTAGTTGAATGTGAACTTGCACCTCCCAATTCCTCTGAAGTTACCGTTTCATTTGTCACAGTTTTAACCACATTAGGCCCTGTAACAAACATGTAACTGGTATCTTCAACCATCATCGTAAAGTCGGTCATGGCAGGAGAGTATACCGCTCCACCAGCGCAAGGTCCCATAATAGCCGATATTTGAGGAATTACACCACTGGCTTGTACGTTTCTATAAAAAATATCGGCATATCCACCTAATGATCTCACTCCTTCTTGTATACGCGCACCTCCTGAATCATTTAGTCCTATCATAGGCGCACCCATTTTAACAGCCATGTCCATTACTTTGCATATTTTTTCGGCATGAGTCTCAGACAATGAACCTCCAAAAACCGTAAAATCTTGAGCAAAAACATATACTAATCTTTCATTAATGGTTCCGTAGCCTGTAATAACTCCATCCCCATAATACTGTTCTTTTTCCATTCCGAAATCAGTGGTACGATGTGTTACTAACATTCCTATTTCTTCAAAAGAATTTTCATCCAGCAAATACTCTATTCGCTCTCTTGCCGTAAGCTTTTTATTAGAATGTTGTTTTGCAATTCTATTTTTACCTCCACCCAAATGAGCTTCGGCAATTTTTTCGTTTAATATATTTATTTTGTCTTTCATGTTTTTCTTTTTTTTAAACGCTAATTTTATTAAAGACCCCAGAATAATTGAGCACCCTTAAAAAAAGGCTTGACTAAGCTATTTCTAAATAATGGATAAAAAATAGTTTAATTCAACAAGCGTATGATTTTCTGGTCTTCAAAATAGTGCTTTAGAGCTACCATAGCAGCAATTTTAGCTTCTTGTTCCATTTGTTGTTTCAAAACTTCAGTATTGTAATATTTCTTAACAAAATGAGTATCAAAATTCCCAGAACGAAAAGCCTCATGTTCAAAAACAAATTTTCCGAAAGCTAAGGTCGTTTGAACACCCTCAACATGATAGTTTTCAATAGCCTTGATCATAATTTGAATTGCTTCTTCACGAGTTTCACCAAAAGCAATTAATTTAGCCAACATTGGATCGTAATAAATAGGAATATCCATACCCTGTTCAAAACCATTATCCACACGAACACCTTCACCAACAGGCAATTGATACACCTCTAAATGACCAACACTAGGAAGAAAATCATTCATAGGGTCTTCGGCATAGACACGCAACTCTACGGCATGACCCTTTATTTTAAGATCTTCTTGTTTCATGGCTAATGCTTCGCCCCTTGCAACTCTTATTTGTAATTCTACAAGATCTGTTCCCGTTATAATCTCGGTCACAGGGTGTTCCACTTGCAAACGTGTGTTCATTTCGAGAAAATAAAAATTGTTATTTTCATCCAATAAAAATTCGACTGTTCCTGCACCTAGATAATCACAAGACTTTGCTACTAATACTGCAGCTTCACCCATTTTTTGTCGCAATTCAGGACTTAAAACTGAGGAAGGAGCCTCTTCAATTACTTTTTGATGGCGGCGTTGAATACTACATTCTCTTTCAAACAAATACAACACATTACCATGGCTGTCAGCCATTACTTGAATTTCAATGTGCCTAGGAGAGCCCACGTATTTCTCAATAAATACAGATCCGTCACCAAAAGCGGCAATTGCTTCACTGATAGCGCGATCCATTTGAGATTCAAAATCAGCTTCGCTTTCTACCACACGCATTCCTTTTCCTCCGCCTCCAGCAGATGCTTTAATTAGAATTGGAAAACCAACCTCCTTTGCTATCAACTTTGCTTTTTCAACATCAGTAATAGCCTCATCAAAACCAGGTACCATAGGAATATTGTATTGCTTTACAGCCTCTTTGGCTGCTAGTTTACTTCCCATAATTTTAATGGCTCTAGACTTTGGACCAATAAAAATAATGTTGTTTTTTTCGCACTCTTCGGCAAAATCAGCATTTTCACTTAAAAATCCATATCCAGGATGAATAGCATCAACATTTAAGCTTTTGGCAACTTCAATAATTTTATTTCCAAGCAAATACGACTCACTTGAAGGTGCTTCTCCAATACATACCGCTTCGTCAGCAAATTTCACATGTGGCGCATTTCTATCAACTGTAGAAAAAACAGCCACTGTTTTAATCCCCATCTTTTGAGCGGTTTTCATCACTCGAATAGCAATTTCACCTCTATTGGCAACTAATATTTTTTTCATTTTACATCTTTTAAACCGCAGATTCGCAAATTTTACTCTCTTAAAATGTATTGCATTGAGTAATGCAACCTTGTAATTTCAATTTGCAAACTAGCTGTATTTTATTATTCAAATTCAATTAATAACTGACCTTTATCTACAGCATCACCTGTTTGTACAGAAATGCTTTTAATAACACCTTCGCGTGGTGAAAGAAAGCTATTTTCCATTTTCATGGCACCTAGAATAATCAAATTATCATTTTCTTTCACTGTTTGCCCTACAACTACATTGATTTCTAAAATCAAACCAGGCATAGGCGCCTTGATAAAATTTACTTGTTTTGAAAGTCCTGTTTCAAAACCCATTTCTTTTATCAAACTATCCAGCGGGCTAGAAATTGCAACAGTATAGGTGTTGCTATTTACCTTTACGGTATATTTTTTTTGATGAAAATCAGCAGATAGAATTTCTGCTTTAAAGGCTACATTTTCATGAAGAATATGAAAATTATTTTTTTCGATACTTACAGCATCAACTTGTGCAACACGCTCGCTATCCAAATCAAAATGAAAAGTGTCGTTTACAGTAACTTTATAATCAATACTCATTTGCTTCTTTTTTTAGTGTTGTAAAAATAAGTAAAAGAAAACGTTTTCGTAATCGAAAAATAAAAGTTTTATGCTAATTAGATATAGTTTATTGAAAAAAACTTAAAGTACTAACAACTTATATTCTCTTAATGTTTTAATAGGCTTTGAGTACCAAAACAATTCAAAATCTTCCAGACTTAGTTCAAAATCTGCTTTTAATTCCTGAAAAGTATAATTTTTAACATTGAAAACGGATATTTTTTCCAAAGTTTTCACCAACCATTCACCCTCGTTTTTATTGGTAAGAATACTAAAAGGCTCTTTTTTATCATGAAAAGTAAGTGTAGACATCTCCCATGAATTTCCTTTCTTAGTTTTAGTAAAATGATCCACTAACGGCTTTCCTCCTAGCCAAACAATTTTGGCAGTGGGTTTAATATTGAATATTTCTTCATTTTCAATAGCGTTAACAATAAAATCAGATTGAATTTTTGTTTTTGGAATCTTAAATTCAAACCAATCCTGAAGATCGTATTCAAAACAAATTCCGTGCATGTAATTATAAAGTGATTTTTTAAGTCCAAAACTAAACTTGTCGTGATTTATTCCAGTAGCATCAGTATAATCAATATCATTGTTAGCAAATGTCCCTATGCTTTCTGTGTTTTTTTTAACTCCAAATTGCTCCGGGTACAAGCCTACAGGACTGTGTGCTGTCATGGCAAACTGATGCCAAAATCCCGATTGCAAAATACCAACTTCAAATAATTGACGCACCATTTCAAGGCTATCAATAGTTTCCTGAATAGTTTGAGTAGGGTAACCATACATTAAATAGGCGTGTACCATGACACCAGCTTGGGTAAAATTTCGGGTTACACGAGCCACTTGTTCAACCGTTACGCCTTTGTCAATTAATTTTAATAATCGATCTGAGGCTACTTCAAGACCACCAGATACCGCTATACAACCAGAGGCTTTGAGTAGCAAACATAAATCCTCAGTAAAACTCTTTTCAAATCGAATATTAGTCCACCAAGTGACCGCTAATTTTCGGCGCAAGATTTCCAATGCTAAGGCTCTCATTAAAGCTGGTGGAGCTGCTTCGTCAACGAAATGAAAACCTGTTTCCCCTGTTTGAGCTATCATTTCCTCCATTCTATCGCACAATAGATTAGCAGCAACGGGTTCGTAAATTTTGATATAATCTAATGAAATATCACAAAACGTACATTTTCCCCAATAACATCCGTGCGCCATGGTGAGTTTATTCCAGCGACCATCACTCCACATACGGTGCATGGGATTCACAATTTCAATAACCGAAATGTATTTATCCAAAAGTAAATCTGAATAATCAGGTGTACCTACTTGTGATTGCTTATAATCAGGTTTTGTAGAATTGTTTTTATAAACTACTTTTCCGTTTTCTAATAAAAAAGTTCGTTTGTAAGTATTGTAATTTGGGTTTTCAATGGAATGAATTAACTCGTCAATTGGCATTTCTCCATCATCCAAAGTAATAAAATCAAAGAATTCAAAAACACGCGCATCCGAGAGGGAACGTAATTCCGTATTGGGAAAACCGCCGCCCATTGAAATTTTAATATTGGGATAATTCTTTTTCACCCATTGTGCAGATCGGAAAGCAGCATATAAATTCCCTGGAAACGGAACCGAAATTAGGAATAAAGTAGGCTTTATAGTTTCGATTCGCTCTTTTAGAATCGAAAGTAATATTCCGTCAATATAAGTTGGCTCACCTTGCAAAGCTTCGTATAGCTCGTCAAAAGAACTTGCACTTCGACCCAACCGTTCCGCATAGCGGCTGAAACCAAAATTAGCATCAACACATTCCACGATAAAATCCGAAATATCTTCCAGATACAGGGTGGCAAGATGTTTGGCTTTATCTTGTGTTCCCATAGTTCCAAAAGCCCAATCGAGTTCTTCTAACTGTGTAAATCGAGAAGCTTCTGGCAAAAAATCTTCTTGACAAATTTGAAGCGCCAATGTTGGATTTTTTCCTTGTAAAAAAGCAATAACAGGATTGATTGTTTTAAGATATTCTTCTTGCAAAGCATAAATTCGCTTTGAATTATCTGAGATCTCTCCAGCTTTAAACTTTTGACTTCCTACCTGAAACAAACTTTGCAAACCTTCTTTGGAAAACAATTTCAAAATCACTTCAATCCCTAAATCAGCCTGCACAGATTCAATGTTTTTGGTATTTAGAAACCCTTTAATATATGCCGTTGCCGGATAAGGTGTATTCAGTTGGGTAAAGGGTGGCGTGATGAGGAAGAGTTGGGTTTTCAAAAGAATTGTTTTGTGCAAAAATAAAGGTTAATTGTGTTGTTTTGAGAAAATATTTTGAATATTTAATTGAAATACACTGCGCGACTTAAATCAAAAGCCAGTAGGCAAATGACATGGAGACAACCTAATTGAAATCACTTAAAAAAAGACAAACACAGTGCTAGTCATCGTCGGAAGAATAATCTTCGGGCTTTTTCTGTTTCTACTTTGTGTATTCAACATTCATTTTATTGCTTTTTTTAACAATTTTAATTATATTTACTACTGTAAAACAGCAATTTATAACTAACTTTAAAGATTACAACGTTCTACTAAATCAGGCTCTATCATTTATCGCAGAAGCGCTTTAAAGCCATCTTTCGGCAACCATCAAGGTGGATTATTACAGCAAACTACTGCATGGAAGAAAATTGTTTTATTTGCTTCTATTTTACATTTTTGACAATGATAAACTAAGTCAAATAACTTTCGAAGATACTTTTAACAGCTGTGGATTCAAGGCTTTGTTTGGATTGGACGAGGATGAAAAAGTACGAAGAAGTTCTATTTCTGAATGTCTTTCAAAAATTGATTCTAATTATTTTAAAGAAATTTATCAGCAGATGTTCGACAGATTTTCTGAACTTTATGACAAGCCTGAAATCGAAAAATACAATCCTATGCGAGTTCATAGCACGATAGTTGCTAATGCCTGTACGAAATTAAAAGAGGTAATCGATCAAAACAGTGGAAAGAAACTGGTAAAATTCAGTTTTTCATTTGATTGAATTTTATCTTCGGGCGTAGAAGTTTCTACTGTCAAAAATACTCATCTGAGGAAGCTGCACTTTCTGAAGCGATCCTAAAGCAAGTCAAAAAAGAAAAACATCACGGTAATATTTATTTAATAGACAGAGGTTTGCAATCCACACGAGCGATGAAAGATTTTGATTAAAAATCAATAGCGTCCTAAACATTTAAAAAAAGAAAAGAAAAAGAGGGTAATTTTTGTATCTCAAATTAACTTTGAGTTGCACAACAAAAAAGCCCTCTTCTATGTCAAATATAACTTTGTTTTCTCAAAT
>NZ_VHLM01000086.1 GCF_009764685.1 Flavobacterium sp. I-STPP5a
ATTTTATCAACAAAATCAACGAAGATTTTCATGCCTTTCACGACAGTCGCAAAGATGCTCAAAACAATCCAATTCCCTTACCTGTATTTACGGCTAAGTACATTGGTTATGATCCCGAAGTTCTAGATTCTACTTTATTATCTAGCTTCTTCTTCAAAGAATCGGAATTTGTTGCCGCAGGAGAAACATTCAACGAAAAAGACGATTTCGAATTGCCTATGATTGATATGGGTAAATCATTAGGAAGTTTTGCTGAAGGCGAATGCGGAATTGACGTTGTATTAAACTACGGCGATTACAAACACAATTTTGACAATAGTGAATTTGTTTTCAATTTAGAATATGCCCGTAAAGCCGAAGCTAAAATTGTAATAAGTGGTACTAATATAAATAAAAAATTATTACGAGAACAAAGTACACAGTTTATTGATATTGCAGCGTTTTACGGTTTATTTGTACCTAGCCAAAGTGTAAGCATCACAACATCAAGAACTCAAACTGTAAAAAAAGGCCCTGAAATATACGATGTTATTATTAGCAAATTTGCTACAAAGAACAATTGGTATGTTTATATCCAGAGTGATCGTACCCGTAGTTATGACTTTTATGGCAATTACAAAATAAATCCATCAGGAGTTAACAATCTAAAAACGGGATTACTTGAAAATCCGGATACGAAAGTTGTTCCTATGACCGAAAGCAAATACGGAACTTTTGACTGGCCCGTTTTAGTCAACACGCAACAACAGGCAAACTCAGTTACAACAAACAACTTGTATTTGCAATTAACAACCGATAACAACAACAATACCGCTTTATACGGGCAAATTGGAAAAATAGCTAACGCACAAAAAGACAATTTTATCAATGCTGATGGTTTGCGAATGCCTCCTGATGCTGAAGGTAAGTATCAATCTTTAACTTCACAAATACAGCTTACAGCACCTGCAGCAGCTGGTAAAAACATTGCAACACTTAGCATATTGCTCTATCAGGGAAAAATTAATGCTTACGAAGCTAAACAGGTTTTAGATGAAGCTGGTAACCCAATTGTTCAGTTAGGACAAGCTAACTTTTTTGATGATGTATTTAGTTTAATTGATGCACAACCTTTACTAAAATTAAGCGGTGATACAAGTTTTTCTAAAATGACTTCAGAAAAATTGAACCTAATCAATCATTTTTATGACAAGAAACAGCAAGGAATTTCGATTGCGCAAACGCTAACTGTAAATGATGTTATCGAAACAGGAATCGAAGCCACGCCAACAGTAGCCCGCGTGACCTACCTTACGGAAGCCAGTGATGTCATGAACAATGCCGTCTCTGCCACCGGAAGCACTACGCCCGATACCAAAACCAGCGCTTCAGCCAGCGGTGCGGTGACTAAAAGCAAAACGTACGAGTTACCAGAACCCTATTATTATAATTTGAAACTGTTTACAGATAGCACACAAACCATTACAGGACTGGAACTCAAAACGCTGGACGGAACCACACCCAACAAAATTATTTTGGGCTTAACCAAAACTGAAAACGACAACATAAAAGCGTTGATTACAGCGGGTTTAAAAAACCCCCGTTTGTTTTTGATTGATTTGTTTGAAGACGGCAATGAACTGCTCTCGCCCGAAAATATAACATATCAAAAATACAAAGTGGGTATCGTGGCTGAGAATACAAGTGGCGAAAAACAACTCTTTAATCCCGAAACCGATGTTTTTGTGTATTCACTAGATAGGAAGTACCATTTTAGTAAGGGGTATAGTGAGTATGTTAGAGAGGAACAAAATAATGAATTAACATTAGATTTAGATTTAGATATATAATGGAACAAGCAGCAATATTAAAATCGGGAATAGTAGTTAAATTAACGAATTTAACAAAACCTACCTATACGATATATGGTTTTTTAAACTCTTTTGAAACAGTCATTGATGGCGTGACAAAAAAATTCAGAGAGACAGTAGTCACTGATTTCAAAGAAGAAGATCAGAAGAATAAAGATGCCATTGGAGGATTTTATGAAGAGCAATTCTTTTTAGAATATCTAACAGATAAAAATAAACTTTACCAATTGAAAGATCATTATTATAAATTTAAATTAGCAACAGTCGATGATGAAATCAATGTTAAAAAATTAAAAGTTATTGCTCCATATACTGATTTTTGTAAAATAGAAACATATAAATGGATTTATAAACCTAACATATCAGTTATTGATAACGGAACCGAGCAAATTATTATTCCTAGTGGTTTAGATCCGGCTCCTCTATTAGGCGAAAATATACAGTTGAATAGTAATGCAATGCAATTTTACAGTCACAAAATTCGATTGTTTGTAACTCCTCTTACAGATATAAATGTGAAACAAGCTAAAGCATTATTGCTTGCCAAAATTGCTATTCGAATAAGCCAAATAGAAAGCATCTTAAATCTTTTTGATTTGGATACTTATACTGATTTTGGATATTATATAAATAGCCAAAAGTCAGAATGGAGTACTCAACCAATCTTTGCAAATCCTACTATTGAAGTGTTAGAAGACTATATGAGAAATTTAACTAATTTCTATAAAAGTTTTTATGTCAATCAGATTAAAATTCAAAAGGCTCCAAAAGAAGAAAAATTTTATTGGTTAGCACGATGTCTATCTGCTGAAGCATTGGCAACAGTGCCAACATATGAGAAAGTTAATTTATTAGAAAAGATAAGTGATTATAGTCATCAATTGACAGAAATTAATGAAGGAGAATCACTTGCAATCAAAATTATAAAATCTTTTACATTTGATTCTGTTTCTGCAGCTGATAGAAATGAACTTCTGCGCAGACTTATGTTAATTCAAGTATATCAAGTTCCTACTGTATATAACCAAATAAATACTGTTGATACCAAACAAACTCTTTTTGAAATATTATATTCAAAAATTGATGACAATAGGTCAGGGAGATATACCATTGGTCCTCTAGCATATACCTTTGGTTTGCTTGATACCAAAGACAACAGGACGGAATTCACACTGATGTTGTATAAAATATGGAAATCATCAAAGTATAACCCAAAATACGCCGACCCGTCTTATACGTTGCCAAAAAATGTTTTTGGAATATACCCTGAGTCTTATTATATGAAATTGATTGCTGATGCTGGCAACTCTAGTGCTTTAACCGCCTATTATAATCCAGAAACCTCACCAGCAATACTTGTTTATAATACAACCAATACCAGTTATTCTGACAATCATCTAAACACAACAGATGTTAATTATATCATAGGTGATTTTGAAGGAAAAAAAATAAAAATTCGCAAACAAGAAAGAGTTACGACCACAGAATTTGATTATGAAAAATACGATTATAGTCAGGAAGTAAACATTACCAGTCCTATATATGGTACATATGATTTGTACCAGCCCATTTCAATTATTGGCTTTAAACCTAATTTAGATTTACTGGAAACTTTTAAAGACCCTGAGACTAAAGTAGCTTATGAAAATGATCGTTTTCTTAACATTCCAGTCTTTTTCTTGTACTATATGCAAGATTATAGTAATTTAAAGAAAATTGATTTTGGAATTGTAGGTTTAGTCGAAGTTGCAATGAATTTATCAGGTATTGGAGCTTTAGCTGATTTAAAATATTTAGGCTATTTGTCAAAAGCGAGATCTGTTTGGACTGGTACAGCTACAGCATCAGAAACTGTATTGTTTTGGAAGGCAGTAGATGGAGTAAATAATACGGTACAATTTACAGCAGATAATTTGGCTTCTATTAATAGTTATACCAATAATACATCAACAGATCAGGATGTAAAGGAATTTACAGACAAAGTATCTGTAGTATTTGATTATATCTCAATGGGGGCTTTGGTCACTGACCCAATTATGAAAAGAAAACTTTTTGATGCAGCAGCTGAGGTGATAGCACAAGAAAGAAAGTTAATTTTACTAGGAAAATCTCATGGACTGGATACTCATACTATGGATGCGATTAAAGCAATATATGATATACAATCTCTGATAGGCTTGATGCAACTAAAATTAGACAATTTACCTTCTCATGCAAGTGATAACATCTTAACCAGATTTAGTACTTTTACTGACGATGAAAAATATGATTTTTTTGCCTATTTTTATAATCTTAAGGAAGAAGCAAAGTGGAAAGAAATGAATTTCCAACATTCAAGAGTTGTAAATGGTATTACGCAACAATATACTCTTGTAGATATTTGGAAAAATGAAATTATATATTTAAAAAATCAAAGAACTGTTGAGTTTTTGGAAGGAGTTAATATAGTAAGAAATGATTCTGGCTTATTAAAACATATTCACGATGGTGATTTTGAAATCAAGTTAAGAGGAGGTAATTCTATAATTGGTGAACCAAAAATTACAGGCTCACATAATATAAATATACTAAGAAAGACGCCTGTTACATCTGCTAAGCCTCTTTTAAAGGGTGAAATTTATTGGGTAGATCCACCTCCTAAATATAGTAAGCCTAATGATATTTTAAATTCTTATCAACAAGGTAAAATAGAAAGAAATATGTCTGATTTAACGGACCCTCATACAGGTTTACCTTTTGAAAAAGGGAATGGTAGTAGTATTGCAACTAAAAAAGGGGAAAATGTATATTTTCCAATTAGTTATTCAACCGAAAGAATTAATGAAGAAATGGCTTATGCACTTTCACAAATTGACAGATCTAAACCATATGATACCAAAATTGGTGCTGATGGCAGTTATTCATTTTATTATAGAGGAAGAGCAAGTGACGGTCATATTTTAGAAATTATTTATTTAAGTACCACTAATAATAAAAATACTGCAATTTTGCAAACAATATATCCAGTGAATTTTTAAAAAAAAAACAAATGAATAATACTATTTTAAATCAATATGGAATTACTTTCAATAAACAAAGTAATGGTAACATAAAAATTAATGCAAATTCAAGAAATTTAGATTGTTATTTATATATGCTTACAAGGCAAAAAAGAATGTTGCAAGAACTTATTACTACATTAAATATGGCTCTTATAGGTAATTCAATATCTCCAGATGATAAAGAATGGAGTGTAGAATTGGGGTTACAAATTTACACAGGAGTAATTCAGAATGATATGACTTTTGATTTATTCCTTGAAGATCATTATGATCAAACTTTGGAAACTTTTCCTCTTTCAGATATTAGAGAAATTTTTAATTCATTGTTAGAGTTTATAAATTAATTATCCCCTTAGCGCAAGCGTCACGCTCGTACCCATCTAGAGGAAATAGTAAGAATTAATATAGTATAATAATGAAAAACGAAAAAATTATAGAAGCAATTGTTGACAAAATAAATGATGGCTATGACTAAAAGAGAGTTTTTTAAATTAAATTTTTACAAAGTAAGGGATGCTTTTGGAGACATTAATTATTTCTGTGAAAGAGAGGTAGTAGGCAATTATTCCGAATTACAAATATTAAGTCATTTAAGTAAAAATGAAATTGATGGTTTTTTACATGACATTGATTATGCATTAAGTAGTGGTGTTTTTCCAGAAGTATTTATTTATTCGGATGGTATTGGAACAGATGAAGTGAAAATTATTCCACCCAATATGATAATTAATAATATTTGTACGGTATCATTAGTGGATATGAAAGCATTATTACTTGAATGGAAGGAATTTATAAATTCATAGTTTTATATGCAGACGACTTTAATTTAGATGTAATTTTATTGAAATTCGCAACATTCTTTTTTTTACCGATTTTTATAATCTTAAAAAAGAAGCTGACTGGACGGCAATGAATGTCCAATATGCACGAGTTATAGATGGTAGTCCTCATCAATATACTCTTGTAGATATTTGGAAAAATGAAATTCAATATTTTAAAAACCAAAGGACTTTTGAGTTTTTGGAGAATTTTCATATTATTAGAAACTCTCATGAGTTAGATATAGAAGTGTTTAAAGGTAGGTCTGGTAAAAAATTAAAGAAAGAGTTTGAAAATTTATCACCACCTTATCTTGATAATCATTATACTTGGGAAGCAAAAGGAGTTCATCACAAAGAGGCTTTACAAGTATTTGGAACAGGTGGTAAAGGACGAATAGTAACTGGTACAAAAGTTAATATTGGTCCACCAGAATTAGGGTATTATAAAGCAAAAGTTGAAGTTTACAATTCTGACTTCCCAAATAATGGTGGGTGGAAAGTAAAAAATAGTAAAGGTGGAATGAGTACTTTTTTCCCTGATAGCTGGTCAAAGCAAAAATTACAAGAAGAGTTAGTCGTTGCTTTAAAAAATAAAGAATATCAATTTAGTAATATTTGGCATGGAACAATGTCAGATGGAGTAAAAATACAATTTCATATTGATAATGGTGTCGTAAAAACTTCATTCCCTATATTTTAACATTAAATAAAATTACATGAATCAAAATATTAAAAATCAGTACAAAATTAACTTTGTTAATAAAATATCGAAAAATGATAACAGAATAACAAAAATACCCAATTTAAATAATATTATTTTTAGTGAATTTTTATTTAACTGGAATTCTGAAGAAATAAATGAATCATTATTACCTGATATTAATTTAGCGTTAGCTAATCCTAATAGCGAAATTGAGAATGGAAGTGAAACTAATAGTATTTTAATTTATCAGGATAAAGTTGATTTTTATAATGATAATGGATTTGCTTATCGACTTCCTACACAAGATTTTAAAGAAATAGTGATAGGTTGGCGTGATTTTTTATTAACTCCGCCATTTAATGGAACTAAAATTTAATGGATTATTATTGTGTTATAAAAATAAAATTATCCAATTTCCTTAATAATACTCAAAACGCCAAGTTGCCAAGAGTGAGACGCTTTCCAAATTTGAGAAAAACAATATAAATTAACACAGTATAATAATGAAAAACGAAAAAGTTATAGAAGCAATTGTTGAGAAAATAAATGCTGGTTACGATGATTATGATATTGAAAGATTCTTAAAGCAACAAGAAATAAATTCAGATGAATTTGATACCCTAATAGCAGCGGCTAAAGATAAAATTTTAGAGCATCAATTAAAGACATACCCAAAACAAAATAAAAGAGCATTCCGTGTATGGCTGTCTCTGTTTGTACTACTTTTTCTTTTTTGTGCCATTATTCTACCTACATTAAATATTGCTAATGGAATAATCCCGCTTTCAATAGTGGGAGCAATAAGTATATGTTTTACCGGATTTAAATCTATATTGTATTATAAAAGTTGGGAAAAAGACTTTATCGAAAGAGTGGGAAAACCAAAATTTGATTTACAAACCTATTTTCTAGTATCTAGTTTACCAACTGTTTTATTCTATTTCATAATTTCTTGGAATTTTATCAGCGGTCCAGGCCATAATCTCTATAAACTAGGCATGACGGTTAAATTCATAAAATCTCTAATGCCCTGAGTATTTATAAATACAAACACTAATGCTGTTTTATAACACCAATCGTGCGGACTCAATTCTTCAGTTCGTTATGGCGCTGGTGCAATCTATTCCTGAAAAGATAGGGTAAAAAGAGCTTAAGGGTCTCGCCCAATCGCGCGGATTTGCAATCCGTGCCAGCTACAATAAGCCATCATAAATGCTTTCTCGTCCTGAAAAAAGTTTACACATTTACACTTCCTTGTAAACCTATTTCTAGACAAGACACACTAAAATAACAGCTCAAAGACCCAACTCTTTGAGCTGTTTTAAAAACTACAATTTCAGTAAAAAAATACTGAGCAAACAGTCGTAAAACTGTCATTCTCACGACAGAAAATCACGATCTGACCAACCCAAAAAATCACATTCTATACATTCAAATGGAAGCTTAAAAACATAAGTTCCCCTAGCCTATTATTGGCTTGTTTATACCAAAGCCAATTATCACCACTCTTTTTTACGAATCAATCCTATAAAATTCCTTGATTGTTAAAATCGTAGGAATGCAACACGATAAAACTTAAGCTAAATACAATAATTATTTAGTCAAGTATCAAAACCATTTCACACTACACTATATGTATGCAACATCAAATTTTTTCACAGATTCAGGAGGATTTACACAAAGCCCAGCGCAATCTTTTGGCCCTGTTACTAATAATGAATTCAGGTTGACTTCAAAGTTTACTTTAACTGGTTCCAAAAAAGCCTTTGCCATTTGCAAAGGGGTGATTTTATTGCAACCGCAAGCAGGAGCGGGAAACCAAGATAAGGTAAACCTCATTCTTCGTACCTTCAAACAACCCTTCCCGGGACTAAATGTAAAATACTTCATCTACAGAGGTTTACAAAAAAGTGATTTCTTTACTTCAGATTCCGCTCCTAAAATCATCGAAAAAACAGCAACGACTTCTGATTTTATCAACAAAATCAACGAAGATTTTCATGCCTTTCACGACAGTCGCAAAGATGCTCAAAACAATCCAATTCCCTTACCTGTATTTACGGCTAAGTACATTGGTTATGATCCC
>NZ_VHLM01000054.1 GCF_009764685.1 Flavobacterium sp. I-STPP5a
AACTGGCAGAAAAGCATTGAAATTAAATGATTCCAACTACTGAATCCTTTATTGTGCTTGTCGGTTTCTTTCCTTGCAACTATTTTGCTGAATTTTGAACGATCTAATTTTGAAATTATTTGAGAAAACAAAGTTATATTTGACATAGAAGAGGGCTTTTTTGTTGTGCAACTCAAAGTTAATTTGAGATACAAAAATTACCCTCTTTTTCTTTTCTTTTTTTAAATGTTTAGGACGCTATTGGTCTGCAATTATAGATTCTTTTTCTGTTAAAGTGTCTTTCATATTTCGGTTCTCTAAACTGTTTGCCAACGTTCTCGCGCTACAGCGGGTTTGGGACTAAATTAAGCCCTATTTTCGGATTTGCCAAATCATCCAAATACAAAACCAATTTTTCCATTAAGCCAATTGCCCAAATCCGTTGTAGCGTGTGTTAGCAGTAGTCTTAATATTTATTTCGATTTATAGTTCCGTGACATAATTTAATTGCTTCTTCAAGATTAAGTCTATGTTTTAGATTTAATGTTGATATTTTTTTACTATCAATTTCAGTTTTCTTATGAAATGATTTATCAATTAAATCATATTGTAAGATTGAATTTTCAAGTTTTTTATTTCTAATATTATTGTCAATAACTGATAGGAAAATATAGCAAATGTTTTTAGGCATAACAGACATCGTATCAACTTTATCTTTTAATAAATAGGAAGCACAAGAATATTTATTATGCTTTGTTTTTATGCTAAATAGACTTTGTTCATTTAGTTCGTCTTCTTTGTATTTTATTCCATTTACAGGAAGTTTTATTAATTTCTGAGTTGGATTATAAATTTTAACTACTAAATGAACGTTTTCTTGTTTTGGAAGTTCAGGTACTGTTTCAATAATTACTTTTTCGATTGAAAATTCTAATTTATTTAAAGTGAAAATTTCGCTGTCCAAAGTTGAGTTTTTATCTTTTTTACAAGATATTAAAAGTAATAAAATGAATATTTGAATTAGTTTTTTCATAAAAATCTTAATAACTTTTATTTATGTTAAAACGCTTGTTTCTAGGTTATTGCGAAAGATTACTGCTAACGTTCCCGCGCTACAAGCAGTTTGGGACTAAATTAAGCCCTATTTTCGGATTTGCAAAATCATCCAGATACAAAACCATTTTCAAATTAAGCCTAATGCCCAAATTGCTTGTAGCGTGTGTGCTTGTTGCACAACTCGAACAAATATATAAAAAAAAACTTGCAAAAAAGTAAAAGAAATTGTATTTTTAACTATGCAAGGAAGAAAAGAACTCACGCCAAAAATGCTCTATCAAGTTCATTTACAGGACCTGATTCCTGAGCATAATTTTTATCGATTGCTTGATACAGCTATCGATTTTCATTTTTTATATAAAGCTACTGCAAAGTATTATGGAGACGAAGGACAGGAGAGCATTGATCCCGTTGTGTTTTTCAAAATCTGTTTGGTAGGCTATTTAAACAACATAAATTCGGATAGGAAACTCATCGAATATTGCTCAAATTGTTTAGATGTTCGCCTTTTTATTCGGTATGACATTGACGAAGCATTGCCTTGGCACAGCACCATTAGTCGCACGCGTCAGTTATATGGTGAAGAAGTGTTTTTAAGTTTGTTTAAAGCCGTTTTAAAACTATGTGTTTCCAAAGGTATGATTCGCGGCAAGCGTCAAGCCGTGGACAGTGTTTTTATCAAAGCCAATGCCTCTATGGATAGTTTGGTAGAGAAAGAAGTATTGGAAGATGCCAGTGCCTTTGTAGATGAATTAGAAGAAAACAGCGAATTTAAAACTACCAGCACTAGAAAGAAACTAGTAGAACAACACCATAATTGGAAAAAAGAAGCTTACAAGAGCCAACCCAATCCTAACTTCAACATTGATAAAGTAGATGAACACGGCAATTCAATACGTCCGAGATTTGTATCGAATCACACCCATTATTCTCCCACCGATTCTGATGCTAGGGTAAGTGTAAAACCAGGAAAAGCAAGACAGTTAAACTATTTTGGACAAATAGCTGTAGACGATGCTCATCATGTAATAACAGGCGCCTGTTCTGATTTTGCAGACAAACGCGATAGTCAGTGCGTGCAAAAAATAGTAGAATTAACAGAGGAAAATCTAAATGAAAATGGCATTGAATTAGAAGAACTTTTAGCCGATGGAGGTTATAGTAGTGGAGAAGCGTTAAAATATTTGCACCAAAAAAACATCGATGCCTATATTCCAAACTTCGGACAGTACAAACCCGAGCGAGAAGGTTTTATTTTCAACAAAGAACTCAACCAATATGAATGCATCAAAGAAGGTTCCAACAAAGCCATTTTACTCTTTAAAGGCGAAAAGAACGATAGCAAAAGCTACACCAAAAACAGCTATCGAAGTAGTGAGCGCGATTGCAAAAACTGTCCACTACGAGAACAATGCTGCGGAAAAAGCACTAAGTATAAAAAGATAGATCACAGCATCCACAAGGAACACTACGATCGAATGCACCAAAAACTGACTCAAAACGCACGCTATGCCAAGCAAATGGTGCGAGTGAGAAGTAAAACCGTAGAACCAGTAATAGGAACGTTGGTCAATTTTACCAATATGAAGCGCGTAAACACAAGAGGAATCAAGCAAGCCAACAAACACGTTTTAATGGCAGCGTTGACCTATAATCTTAAGAAATACTTGAAGTTTATCACCAAAAAAACAAAAACAAAAGCCGGAGTTGTAAGTGAAATACAAGCAAAAGTACCAACTTCTCTAAAAACAGCTTTCATTGACTTGAAAACTGACTTTTTAAGGCATTTTATTTTTACAAACTACAACCTAAAACCAAAAATAAACCTCGCTTAAAAATCCTTAAACGAGGTTGTTTTTTACGCTTATCTTGAAATTTTACTTTTTTAAGAGAGTTGCGCAACAGCTACGTGTGTT
>NZ_VHLM01000036.1 GCF_009764685.1 Flavobacterium sp. I-STPP5a
AGATGGAGCCAAAACAAAAACGTATTCGGTATCCATAAAATCAGAATTACATCAAGACCAAATGGCTTTTCAAGAAACAGAATATTACAAAGAAAAAGCAAAACATCGATACAAGATAGAAGCCAAAAATAGCGAGTTAAAAAATGTACACGGTTATGATAGAGCGATATCATACGGTATTACCAATATGCAAATGCAAGGTGCAATAGCAATTTTTACAGTCAACTTAAAAAGAATACTCAAATTAATGTAGAAAATGTAATCTACACATGCATTTTGCCAAATGAACCTGTATAAGTCAAAAACCRACTCATATAACCTACAATAAAAAACAGTTACAAAAATAAAAACGCTTATAACAGATGTTTGAAATCCTGTTACAAGCGTTTTTTATTATCTAAAAAAGGATGCTAATCAAAATAAGCGATGTTTTTCAGTGCCCTCAAAATTTTAGCAGCTTTTTTTCATCCTTACAGTTGTAATATGAAAGATTCTAATGGATTAATCTTTATTTGCAAGGTTCCTTCTCCTTGAGAAACTCTTAATTGAGAAGAATACACTTGATACAATTGATCTTTTACAGTATATAGACCATCTATTAATTGCCACTTTTTAATGAGGTCTTTTGAAATTTTAAGTTCAAAAGTACTTGTGGTCACTGATGAAAAATTAGTAACAACAATTATTTTTTGCTCTGTAGACCAACGGGCAAATGAAAAAATACTTTCGTCATAACCTTTTGTAAATTGACGGTTTTGAGTATGCAACTCCTGATAATCGCTCATCAAAGCCGGACTATTCAATGAAAAGTTAAGAAGTCGTCTATAAAAATCTCGCAACTCTTTTTCATTTGCTGTTAATAACGCTCCATCAAATTTGCCATTATTCATCCAGCGCTGGTGATTTGGCACACCAACATAATCAAAAATTGATGTTCTTGAATGTGTTCCAAATCCAGCATTCTCATTGCCAGCTTCACCAACTTCTTGACCAAAATAAACCATAGTAGGTGCTGAACTTATGGTTGTTGAAACTACCATCAATGGTTTTCCTTTTTCAGCTGATCCCGCAAATTCTGGACTTGCTAAGCGCTGCTCATCATGATTGTCTAGAAAATGAAGCATGTGGTTTTCAATATCATTTAAACCATTCTGAATTTGTACCAACCGATCTGGTGTAGCTTGACCTTTTATGATGGCTTTCAAGGCGTCATACGTCTCCACTTTGTCATACAAATAATCCATTTTACCAAGATGAATGTAGTTTCTATACTCTTTTGGGTTGTAAACTTCGGCTAATAGAAAAGCTTCCGTATTTTTCATTTTTATGGCTGAATTCATATAACTCCAAAATTCATACGGTACCATTTCGGCCATATCAAATCGGAAACCATCTATACCTTTTGCTGTCCAATACAAAACTATGTCTTTGAATTTCACCCACGAATTGGGTACATTTTTATTTTTCCAAAATTCAAAATGCTCCTGAACTGTTTTTTTGTCATATCGTGCTGGAAGTTCTGGAAAATCTTTGGACCCATCCGGGCGAATACCATAATTTACTTTTACGGTCTCGTACCAATCATTCTTATCTGGTTTAGCCATTCGGGAGCCATTTCCAGTCCATTTTGCTGGATTTTCTTCAAATTCCCCATCAATTAACGGATGAACTTCTCCGTTTAATGGTGCATTCGTATCAGGAACTTCAAATTTAGTGTTTGGAATATAATAAAAATTGTTATCTCTTTTATATTTAACAGTAGTATCATCATCAGCGCCAAAATCGCGAACTCCTGAGGGATTGTTTTTACTCTCGTACTTGCGCGCTATGTGATTTGGGACAATATCAATAATCACTTTTAATCCCGCTTGATGCGTTCTATTAATAAGGGCTTCAAATTCTTGCAATCGGTTTTCAGGATTTACTGCTAAATCTGGGTTTACATTGTAGTAATCTTTCACAGCATAAGGCGATCCTGCTCTACCTTTCACGACTTCTGGGTCATCATTAGAAATTCCGATAGCAGTATAATCCCGAATTAAAGCATGATGCGGCACTCCCGTGTACCAAATATGACTTACGCCTAAATCCTTTATTTCTTGCAAGGCTATTGTGGTAAAATCGTTGAACTTCCCTACTCCATTTTCTTCAATAGTTCCCCAAGGTTTGTTGGTAGTATTTTTATTTCCAAATAATCGCGTAAAAACTTGATACACGACTTCTTTTTTACGTGCAACAGGTTCTTTTTGCGTAGTATTCATTTTCAAATCAGTTGTTTTGCAGGCTATTGCCAATAATCCCAAGCCTACACTCGCAACAATAGTTCTTTTTTTCATCATAGTTATCATTAATGCTAATGTCAATAGGTCTTGTACCAAATGGACATCAGATTTTAAATTTAATATTTTTTATACTAGATGAAGTGAAAAACAATTAAAATTATACCGTTCTACGTACTAGTGAATAAACTACAACGAAAGAGTAGTTTTATTTGTTGATAACTTTTAGTGTAAACCTATCCTTTAAAGTCCGTTTTGACTAATTATAAATAAATCCTAATATGGATTAGGATTGTTTCCTTTTTCATAAATTTGACAAAAATTAGATCCATTGAAAAAAACACTTTTTTTCCTTACTCAACTAGCCATTTTATTGATTTCGCAGTTTGTTTTGGCGCAAGCCCCAAAAAAAATCAACATAGAAAATGCTGATTTTTCAGATGTGTATCAAATAGAAGTGCCAGATGCCGTTTTACTCATTGGTAACGTTCGTATAAGCCATGATGGAATAGTTCTAACCTGCAACAAAGCTTATTATTTTCAAAAGGAAAAATACATCAAAGCTTTTGGAAACGTGCAAATGGTGCAAGGCGACACTTTGTTTTTGAACAGTAAATACGCCGAGTACAATGGAAATGTAAAAAAAGCATATGCTTCTGGTGACGCAGTTATGAGTTCGCCAGACGCAACGTTGGTAACAGATATTATCAATTTTGACCGAAATATTCAAGAAGCGTATTACGATACAGCGGGAACAATTACCAATAAAGACAATACACTTAAGAGTAATTCAGGAAGATATTATGTAAAAGAAAAGAAATTTCGATTTTTGACAGCGGTTACCATTACAAATCCTACGTATGTGATAAAATCAAATCATTTGGATTATTTTAGTAATTCGGGACATTCGTATCTTTTAGGACCCTCAACAATTACCAGTAAAGCCAATTACATTTACACCGAAAAAGGATTTTATGACACCAAAAAAAATCTAGCACACTTCCTAAACAAATCTTATATCAAATATGACGATAGAGTGATTAAAGGTGACAGTTTGTATTATGATAGAAACAGAGAATTTGCATCGGCGACTCGAAATGTAAAAATAACAGATTCTATAAACCGCGGTATTGTCAAAGGGCATTATGCCGAAGTGTTTAAAAAACAAGATTCTATGTATGTTACAAAAAGAGCGGTGGCAGTAAATTTTGTCGAAAATGACTCGGTTTATATTCACGGAAAAAAACTGATGGTCACCGGAAAAGAAGGAAACAGAATCATTAGAGCCTTTAATAACGTCCGATTTTTCAAAAAGGATATGAGTGGGAAATGTGATTCGATACATTCTAGTACTAAAATGGGACTGACAAAAATGATAGGAAATCCAATACTTTGGAACGCAGAAAACCAAATTACGGGCGACATTATGCATTTAATAGGAGATAAAACCACTCAAAAATTAGACTCTCTTAAAGTACTCGAAAATACTTTTATTCTCTCAAAAGACACTTTGGGAACAGGATACAATCAAGTCAAGGGACAAAATTTATATGGGAAATTTCTAGAAGGAAAATTACACGATGTTGATATTATCAAAAACGCAGAAGTCATTTACTACATGCGTAATGAAGCACAAGAATTGATAGGAATTAACAAAAATAAAAGCAGTAAAATAAATTTAGTACTAGCTGATAATGAGATCGAAACCATTACTTTTTTTCAAGAAGTTGATGGAGATATTTTCCCCGAAGACGAACTGCCCGAAAATGCTAGAAAACTAAGAGGCCTAGTTTGGCGAGGCGATGAACGTATAAAATCAAAGGACGATATTTTTCCTCCCGAAGAAAATGAAGACAATGAAAAAATTGCCAAAGCCACTAAATCAGCTAAAGGCAAAGGGAATATTCCGATGAAAATTAGGAAAGAAACACTGAATTACGATAAAAAGAAAGTTAAGAAGTAGTCTCAGTTTGCAGTCACAGTACACAGTCACAGTTTACAGTGAACAGTATCAGTTTTCAGTAAACAGTCACAGTAAATAGCTGCCGATAACAAAAAAACATCCAATAAACGATTAAACAATAATTTGTGAACACAGATTTTTTAAAATACCAAGCACAAACTTCACCCTATCCGCTAGGCATGGAGGTGTCACACGCTATAGGGTCTTACATCTACGCAACAGATTCTAGAAAATACCTAGATTTTGTAGCAGGCGTATCAGCCTGTGCCTTAGGCCACCAGCATCCTAGAGTCAACCAAGCCATAAAAGATCAATTAGATAAATATTCACACGTAATGGTATACGGCGAATATTCTCAAAGCCCAGCTGTAGCTTATTGCAAATTGTTAGCCTCATTATTGCCCGCACCTTTAGACAAAACCTATCTGGTTAATTCAGGTACAGAAGCCATAGAAGGAGCCTTAAAACTAGCCCGAAGAACCACAGGAAGAAGTCAATTGATTTCGTGTCACAACGCGTATCACGGCAATACCATGGGTTCTATGAGTGTCATGGGATTTGAAGAACGCAAACAAGTCTTTCGCCCGTTGATCCCTGATGTGGAGTTTATCACGTTTAATAACGAAGCTGATTTACTTAAAATAACGCACAAAACTGCAGGAGTATTATTAGAAACCATTCAAGGTGGAGCGGGATTCATTCAACCACACAATGACTATCTCAAAAAAGTGAGAGAACGCTGTGATGAAGTAGGTGCCATGATGATTCTGGATGAAATTCAACCAGGTTTTGGGAGAACCGGAAAACTTTTTGGGTTCCAAAATTACGATGTTGTTCCTGATATTGTCGTCATGGGAAAAGGCATGGGTGGCGGAATGCCTGTTGGTGCTTTTACAGCTTCATCAGCACAAATGGATTTGTTGAGTGACAATCCAAAGTTAGGACACATAACTACCTTTGGTGGACATCCTGTCATAGCGGCAGCCTGCTTAGCTACTTTGCAAGAAATTACAGAAACTAATATCATGCAGGAAGCTCTTGAGAAAGAAAAATTATTTAGATCGCTTTTGGTACATCCTTTGATACAAGAAATAAGAGGTAAAGGATTGATGCTAGCCGCCATGACTAAAAGCCCAGATATAACAAACGAGGTTATTTTAAAATGTCAAGATAGAGGACTTATCTTATTCTGGCTCCTTTTTGAAGGATGCGCCATCAGGATTACACCTCCTTTGACTATTTCGGAGGAAGAAATACGAGAAGGTTGTAGCATTATACTAGAAGTGATGGATGAAATGATGAATAAGAATTAATCTTTAAAATATTCGACAAGGAGATACTCTTTGTTTTAACTAAAGCATTTTTTTGTTAATTAAATTGTTCACAAAAATTCTAAATTACCCTCACAGTACACCCACGATTACCTAATTTTAGTTAGGCTAAATTAAAAAACCAAAGTATGCAATTAAGCAACGAAGAAGAAGATTATAACTTATCCTTATCAAAATTTGAGTCCATGTTGAAAACCAACAAGGTATTCTTTTTCGACTCCGAAGAATTTGAAGAAATTATCCTTCATTATCTGGATATGGGCAAAGCCACTTTGGCAAAAAAAGCCCTCAAATTAGCCTTGGAACAACATCCTAAAGCAACAGGACTTAAACTCGTGCAAGTCGAGATGCTTGTGTATGATGATAAATTAGAACTCGCTGAAAAAATATTGAATGAGTTGTATGCTATTGAACCCAATAATGAAGAAATATACATTCAAAAAGCAAATATATGCTCTAAAAGAGACCAACATGAAAAAGCTGTTGAACTCTTAAAAATTGCACTTAAATATACAGATGATCTTGCCGATGTGTATAATTTAATAGGCATGGAGTATTTGTTTATGGACAATTTTGAAATGGCAAAAACAAACTTTATCAATTGTCTTGAGGAAGATCTTGAAGATCAATCAGCGTTGTATAACGTGGTATATTGCTTTGAATTTTTAGATCAAAATCAAGATGCGATCCAATTTCTAAAAGAATACATTGACAAAAATCCGTATAGTGAAATTGCTTGGCACCAACTTGGGCGTTTGCATTACAGCGTAAAAGAATATGAAGAAGCTATACGTGCTTATGAATATGCAACGCTGATAGACGACGAATTTGTGGGCGCTTTTATGGAAAAAGCCAAAGCATACGAACGTCTTAAAAATTATGAAAAAGCGGTTGAAAGTTACAGCAGAACTATTGAGTTAGATGATGCAACTTCTTATGCGCTATTGCGAATGGGAAAATGTCATGAAAAACTGGGCAATACCGCTCTAGCACTCAAATATTATAATCAAACTGTACATGAAGATCCTTTACTAGATAAAGGCTGGATTGCCATAACTGATTTTTATGTTCGTCAAAAAAACTATCAAAAAGCACTCTATTTTGTAAACAAAGCCCTTGCTATTGACAACCAAAACAAATTGTATTGGAAACGATTTGCAAGCATCAACAAAAAAATGGGCTATTTTGAAGAAGCAACCTTTGGCTACAAAAAAGCAGTTGAATATGGAGAAACAAGCCTTGATGTTTGGCTTTTTTGGGTAGATATTTTACAATTTCAAGGAGAGTTTATGGCAGCTGTTCAAACACTTTTGCAGGCTACCGAATATTATCCTGAAGAAAACGAAATTGAATACCGATTAGCTGGTTTATATTATTTACTAAACGATACAACGAAGGCAAAATTTCATTTGAGTAATGCTTTACGACTCAATGCCGCCAATTCAAAGTTATTAAAAAATTCTTTCCCATCTGTTTGGGAGAAAAAATCAGTGCAAAACCACATCAAAAAATATACGGGTACAAATGACGGAGAGTAATACAAGACGTTTTGGGTTAGTAGGACGTAACATCAGTTATTCTTTTTCTAAAAAATATTTTACTGAGAAATTTGCTGCGGCAGGTTTTGAAGGTTGTACTTATGAAAATTTTGACATTCAAGACATTCAAGATTTTCCAACAATTAGGTTTGAAAACAAAGATATACAAGGACTTAATGTAACCATTCCATACAAAGAAACGGTTATTCCTTATCTAGATTCCTTATCCAAAAAAGCTGCGCTTATAGGTGCAGTAAATACCATACGCGTTACAAAAAAAGGCAAACTAAAAGGATACAATACTGATTATTTTGGCTTTAAAAAATCCCTGATACCCTTACTGCAACCTCATCACAAGAAAGCCTTGATTTTAGGCACAGGTGGAGCTTCTAAAGGCGTTGCTTTTGCTCTTGATGAGCTTGACATTCCGTATGTATTTGTATCAAGAGAAGCTACTGAAACAAGCATAAGTTATGACAGAATTAATGCTACAACATTTGATAATTACCACATTATTATTAATGCTACGCCAGTAGGTACAAGCCCAAATACTGATGCTTTCCCACTACTGCCCTATTCGTTTTTTACAGAGAAGCACATTGCCTACGATTTAATTTACAACCCCGCAGAAACACAATTTTTGAAAAAAGCTGCTGCTCAAGGCGCTCAAACAAAAAATGGCTTAGACATGCTTATTTTTCAAGCTGAAAAAGCTTGGAAAATTTGGAATAAGTAAACCTTGAAAATAATTGCAAAATCCCTCAAATAAACAATTCATTTGAGGGATTTTTTATTCCTTGAAACTACTGCTTAAATAGACCAATAAATTTTAAAATTATACCATTGAAAAAGCGACCCTTGTGAGGCCGCTTTAAATGTTTTCACAACGGAATAATCCTTATTGTGAATTGCTTCAAAATTGTCTTACAATATTACGAAATATTTTTTTAATGCAAATAAGGTTTTTCGTAAAATCAATAGTTTATTTTTCGTAAGTTTATGACTATAATAAATAGGATGAAACATGAAGAAAATATTAGGGTTGGATTTGGGGACAAATAGCATTGGATGGGCTTTAACAAACAATGATTTCGAGAATAAAATGGGAAATATTGAAGGACTAGGAAGTAGCATAATTCCTATGAGTCAAGATGTTTTAGGCAAATTTGATAGTGGTGTTTCTATTTCGCAAACTGCCGAAAGAACAAAATATAGAGGAACAAGAAGATTGGTACAACGCTTTTTATTAAGAAGAGAACGACTGCATAGAGTTTTAAATATTCTTGATTTTCTACCTCAACATTATGCTGAAGCGATTGATTTTGAGAAAAAATTTGGCCAATTTAAACCTGAAAAAGAAGAAAAATTATCTTTTTATAAAAATGAAAGTGGTAAAAATCAGTTTTTATTTTTAGAAAGTCACCAAGAAATGCTTGCTGAATTTCAATTAACTAATCCTGATTTAAAACAAGTTCCGTATGATTGGACTATATATTATTTGAGAAAAAAAGCTTTAACTCAAAAAATTTATAAAGAAGAATTGGCTTGGATAGTATTAAATTTTAATCAAAAAAGAGGGTATTATCAATTGCGTGGTGAGGAAATTGACAGCGATAAGAATATAACATTTGAAACGCTTAAAATTGAACGAGTTGAAGATAGTGGTTCAAAAATAAAAGGAACAGAAGATGCTTTGTTTGATATTTATTTTGAAAATGGATGGAAATATGACAAACAAACTACAAAACCTCAAGACTGGTTAGGGAAAATTAGAGAGTTTATTGTTTCAACAAGTATATTGTCAAATGGAGAAAGTAAACGTACCTATAAAAAAGTAGATTCTGAAAAAGATTGGATAGCAATAAAAAGCAAAACCGAACAAACCATTAATCAAAGTGAAAAATCGGTTGGTACTTTTATTTATGATGCACTTTTAAAAAATCCCAATCAAAAAATAAAAGGCGAGTTGGTAAGAACCATCGAAAGAAAATTTTATAAGGATGAATTATCAAAAATTCTAAAAGCCCAAATTGCATTTCATAATGAAATTTTTGGAGACAGAAATCTTTATACAAAATGTATTGATGAATTGTACAAACACAATGATTCACACAAAAACAACATCAAAGACAAAAGTTTTGAGTACTTATTTTTAGAAGATATTATTTTATATCAACGTCCGCTTAAAAGTAAAACCTCATTAATTAGTGATTGTAGTTTAGAATTTGTTCCTATTAAAGACAAAAAAGGGGCTTTGGTAAAAGATAGCAATGGCAATCAAGTTGTAAAACCTTTGAAATGTATTGCAAAATCAAATCCTATTTTTCAGGAATTTAGATTGTTACAATTTGTTAAAAACCTTAAAATATACAGAAAAGAAATTGTAAATGATGTTGATGTAACCCATGATTATTTAAAAACTGAAGAAGATTTAGTCGAACTTTTTAATTTTCTTAATGACAGGAAAGAAATAGATCAAATTTCATTTATCAAACATTTACTAAAGCCTTTAAAATTAAAAGGTAAATTATTAGATGCGGAAGTTGCAAAATACAGATGGAATTTTGTAGAAGACAAAATCTATCCTTGTAACGAAACAAGAAATCAATTTTTGAATGCCGTTGCAAAAATTGATCTGGATAAATCTTTTTTTGATGCCAAAAACACCCAAGATTTATGGCATATTTTATATTCTGTTACGGATAAAATCGAAATAACAAAAGCAATAACCACTTTTGCCAAACGACATAATTTGTCTGATGAATTTATAACCAATTTTTCTAAACTAAAACCTTATAAAAAAGATTATGGATCTTTTTCTGAAAAAGCCATAAAAAAATTATTGCCATTAATGCGTTTTGGGAGCTATTGGGATGAAAAAAATATAGACGCCAAAACATTGGCTAGAATTGACAAAATTCAAACCGGAGAATTTGACGAAAATATGAGAACTCGTGTTCGAGAAAAAGCAATTCATTTAAGTAAAACAAATGATTTTCAAGGTTTGCCTTTGTGGTTAGCATCGTATATTATTTATGACCGACACAGTGAAGCGAGTGATGTTTCAAAATGGAAAACTCCCGCAGATATAGCATGGTTTTTAAATCCTAAAAACAAATCTGGCTTCAAACAACACTCACTCCGCAATCCAATTGTGGAACAAGTAATTACAGAAACATTGCGAGTTGTAAAAGATATTTGGCAAAATTATGGCGAGGGAAAAGAAAATTTCTTTAACGAAATTCATATTGAGTTAGGTCGAGAAATGAAGAATGACAAAGCCACTCGTGAAAGAATGACTAAAAAAATATCAGAAAACGAAAATACAAACCTTCGAATCAAAGCCATTTTAACAGAATTAAAAAATGATGGTGTTGATGACATTCGTCCTTATTCGCCAAGCCAGCAAGAGATTCTGAAAATTTATGAAGAAGGTGTTTATAGTAATGAAATTAAAAAAGAAAAGTTAGAAGAAATTGATAAAATCAGAAAGAATGCCAAACCAACATCTTCTGAAATTATCAAATACAAACTTTGGTTGGAACAAGGTTATATTTCACCATACACTGGAAAGTTAATTCCATTAAGTGATTTATTTACAACTAAATATCAAATTGAACATATTATCCCGCAATCCAGATTATTTGATGATTCGTTATCAAATAAAGTTATTTGTGAATCTGAAGTGAATGAATTAAAAGGTAATATGACTGCGTATGAGTTTATTAAAAGTGATAAACCCAGAATAATCCCTAAAAATAACGGCGGTAGTATTAAAATATTTACAACATTTGAATATGAGCAACACATAACTGCTTATTATAACAAAAATAAAAACAAGCAAAAACGATTATTGAGCGAAGAAATTCCTGAAAAATTTATTGAAAGACAATTAAACGATACCAAATACATAAGTAAAATCATAAAAAACTTATTAAGCAAAATAGTTCGAGAAGATGATGAGCAGGAAGTAACCTCAAAACATATTGTTTCTTTAAATGGTTCCATCACATCAAGAATGAAACAAGATTGGGGCTTGAATGATGTTTGGAACAACATAATCACACCACGTTTTGAACGTTTGAATGCCTTAACAAACTCTAGTGATTTTGGGAAAATAGAACTCAAAAAAGATGAATTTGGAAACAAAGGCAAACAAGTTTTTCAAACCACAGTACCCGATGCACTTGCCAAAGGTTTTACAAAAAAAAGAATTGACCACCGCCATCACGCATTGGATGCTTTGGTAATTGCTTGTGTAACAAAAGACCATATTAATTATTTAAACTCAATCAACTCTGAAAGAACCAATTATTCTTTAGTTTCTAAACTACGTAGAACTGAAGAAATTGTAATAAATAAAAAAAGACAAAAAATTGCAAAAGAATTCCATAAACCTTGGGATAATTTTACAAAAAAAGCAGAAGATCAATTGGATCGAACCATTATCAGTTTCAAACAAAACACCCGTGTTATTAACAAAACAGTTAATAAATATCAGGCTTGGAAAGAAGAAGATGGTGCAATGAAAAAAGTCACCCTAAAACAAACAAAAGGCGATAATTGGGCAATTAGAAAACCAATGCACGCAGAAACCGTCAGCGGAAAAGTATTTTTGAAACGAATTAAACAAAGTCATATTACTATTGCAAATGCTATTGAGCAAATAGAATTAATTGTTGATAAGGAAGTTAAAAAACAATTGACGGAAAAAATTAAACAATATCCAAACAATTTGGTAGGTTTAAAAAAACACATCAAAGCTTTTCCGGTAATGATTGATGGTAAAGCAATTGACAAAGTTCAGATTTATGAAACTATAGAAGCCACAGCCACAAGAAAAACACTTGACAATTCTTTTGATGAAAAGAAAATTGAAAAAATAACCGATACAGGAATACAAAAAATTCTATTAAACCATTTGAAACAAGAAATGTATCAAAATGCGATGGATGAAAATGGTAAAAAAATCCCTACACATGAAATTGCTTTTTCTGAAAATGGTTTAGATGAATTAAATAAAAATATAACAGTACTAAATAATGGCAAAAATCATCAACCAATAAAAAAAGTTAGAGTTTTTGAAGAGGGCGGTAAATTTAGTCTCGGAAATACAGGAAATAAAACAACTAAATATGTGGAAGCTGCCAAAGGAACAAACTTATTTTTTGCAATTTATCAGGATGAAAAAGGAAAACGAAATTATAAAACGATTCCATTCAACGAGGTAATAGAAAGACAAAAACAAGGATTAAGTGCTGCTTTAGAAACTGATGAAAACATAAATCGCCTTTTATTCACGCTATCCCCAAATGATTTGGTTTATATCCCAACAAACGAAGAAAAAGAAAACTTAACAACAGTTAATTTTGATAAATTATCAAAAGAGCAAACAGAACGCATATACAAATTTGTAAGTTGTACTGGTGGAGAAGGACATTTTGTTTCTAATAATTATTCAAAAGAGATAATTTCTAATGAAAATGGTTCAAATAATAAAAATGAACGAATGCTTGATTTTAAAAATTCCAATACTATTTATGATGAAAAAGAAAAACCAATAATGATAAAATCTGTTTGCTGGAAACTCGAAATTGATAGGCTTGGGAAAATTAAAAAAATAATCCGATGATAAAATATAAATGCAAAAATCAATAGGAATGGGTTTTAACCCATTCTATAATATAAAACAATCCAAATAAGGCTTTAGCCAAATATATTTTGGCTAAAGCCTATTCAAGATAAATAATCTTATCCCCTCCAGCTAAAGCTGGAGGCAATTCAAAAGCTGGAGGCAATTCAAAAGCTGGAGGCAATTTAAAAGCTGGAAGAAATTCAAAAATGAGAAATTGAGAAATTTGGAATAAATTTATAATTCAGGAAGATTTAAATTCAATAAGAATGAGTTTTTATACATTCAATTACAATCAATAGGATTGGGTTTTAACCCAATCGAGAATATCGAATATTTAAGATTGGCTTTAGCCAAAATATCGACAACATAAACAATAAATTATGCCATACATCAAAACCTATATTCATTTTGTTTGGAGTACAAAAAACAGAATTCCTTTTCTGGACAACAAAGAATTAAGACAAAAAGTTTGGCATCACATCAAAGAAAACGCCAAAGACAAAGGAATATTTGTTGATTTTGTGAATGGATATTCTGATCATTGTCATTGTCTGGTTTCTTTAGGGGCCGATCAAACTATTCAAAAGACAATGCAACTCATTAAAGGAGAATCATCCTTTTGGATTAACAAAAACAAATTGTGTTTAGACAAATTTGAATGGCAAGACGAATATTTTGCAGTTTCGGTTTCGGAATCTATGATTGATAAAGTTCGGAATTACATTAAGAAACAAGAGGAACATCACAGCAAACAAAGCTTTCAAGAAGAATATGATGAATTCATAGCTAAATATCAATTTCAAAAAGAATAGAATTAGACTAAAGCTATGCAACCTTCTTTTTATTATATCCCTCCTGCTAAAGCAGGAGGCAATTCAAAAGCAGGAGGCAATTCAAAAGCGGGAGGCAATTAAATAGGAAAAAGAAATTTAAAACAAAAATCAATTGAAAATCTGGGCTGTAATTCAAAAGCAGAATACATTTGAAAATTAAATAAATGCTTTACATTCCCAAAATCAATTGGATTGGGCTTTAGCCCATTCAAAATAAAAAAATCACATTATAATTGGCTTTAGCCAAAATATTTTATAGTCATTTTTTAATCCAAAAAAATAATGATAAAAAGAACCCTATTCTTCGGTAATCCTGCTTATTTGAGTACTAAAAACGAGCAAATAGTAATCTCTTATCCCGACAAGGAACAAGAAACCAAAACCGTGGCCATCGAAGACATAGGCGTAATTGTTCTAGAAAACCAACAAATCACGATAACCAATGGTTTGCTAGAAAAACTAACCAATAATAATGTGGCATTAATTAATTGTGATCAATACCACATGCCCATTGGCCTATTAATGCCGCTTAGTGGTCATACCGAACAAACGGAGCGTTTTAAAAACCAAATTAACGCTTCGGTTCCGCTCAAAAAGAATTTATGGCAGCAAACCATTAGCTCTAAAATATCAAACCAAGCAGGATTGCTCAAAGAAAAAAGAATTCCGTGCCGGAAAATGGAACTTTGGTCAAAAGAAGTCACATCGGGGGATGCGCTCAATCATGAATCGAGAGCAGCCGTATTTTATTGGCAAAACCTAATCAAAATTGAAAATTTCACTAGAGGACAAAAGGGAATTGCTCCCAATAACTTATTGAATTATGGATATGCAATTTTAAGAGCTATTACAGCAAGAGCGCTTGTTAGCTCTGGAATGTTACCTACTCTTGGCATCTTTCATCGCAACAAATACAATGCTTATTGCCTTGCGGATGACATTATGGAGCCTTATCGTCCCTATGTTGATCTTATTGTTTGTCACATTATGGAAACGGAAGACAGCTATGACGAACTGACTATTGAAATTAAAAAACAATTGTTAAGTATTGCAACCATCGATGTCTTAATAGACGGAAAAAATAGTCCGTTGATGGTTGCCATGAGCAGAACAACCCATTCCTTACAAGAATGTTTTGAAGGAACCGCAAGGAAAATTTTATATCCTGTTTATGTATGACGAACACTACACCCGATTAAACCAATATAGAAGTTTGTGGATATTAGTATTTTTTGATCTGCCCACCGAAACACGCAACGAGCGTAAAATTGCTAGTATTTTAGCCCCTTAATAGTTCGGAGTGATATTTTAAATTTCAAATAGTACATTTGATATATGAAATACAAGAAATGGAGTTTAGAAGAAAAGCTAGAAATCCTATCCTTTTCAGAAGAATTAGGAGTTGTTGAAACGTGCCGTAAATACAGCGTTAGCACTGGCACTTTGTATAGCTGGAAGAAGAAACACGAGAAGCAGGGAGAAGCTGGTTTAAAAGTAACTTATGACACTAGTAGTAAAGAGCTAAAGCAAGCTGAGGAAGAAAACAGAATTCTACGCAAATTATTAGCTAACAAGGAAATCGAATTAGAAATTGGGCGTGAACTTTTAAAAAAAAAGTTTGGGACATCCGATCCAAGAAAGATTTAGTAGATAGTATTTATAGTAAACATAAGATTAGTAAAACCAAAATTATTACTATAGTAGGAATGGTTCAAAGTAGTTATTACCGAAGACCAAGCTCAAATAAAAAAGGTATTAAACCTAGTGAATTTACTTTTAATAAATCTAAAGGATATGTAAGTCAAGACGCGGTTATTAAATCGAT
>NZ_VHLM01000084.1 GCF_009764685.1 Flavobacterium sp. I-STPP5a
AGATGGAGCCAAAACAAAAACGTATTCGGTATCCATAAAATCAGAATTACATCAAGACCAAATGGCTTTTCAAGAAACAGAATATTACAAAGAAAAAGCAAAACATCGATACAAGATAGAAGCCAAAAATAGCGAGTTAAAAAATGTACACGGTTATGATAGAGCGATATCATACGGTATTACCAATATGCAAATGCAAGGTGCAATAGCAATTTTTACAGTCAACTTAAAAAGAATACTCAAATTAATGTAGAAAATGTAATCTACACATGCATTTTGCCAAATGAACCTGTATAAGTCAAAAACCAACTCATATAACCTACAATAAAAAACAGTTCCAAAAAAAAAACGCTTATAACGGATGTTTGAAATCCTGTTACAAGCGTTTTTTATTATCTAAAAAAGGATGCTAATCAAAATAAGCGATGTTTTTCAGTGCCCTCCTTTTTAGGGTGCGTTTTTTTTTGGTTAAACCAAAAAAAATACAAGATTAATTATAAAAAAAACATCAATTTTAGAACTGTCAATGCATCATTATTCTTAAATAAATTTCATACTTTTGAACTTCATAAAAAAACAATAAACATGGCTACAATAACATTAGGAGGAAATCCAATACACACTTCTGGCGAATTACCAACTATAGGAAGTAAAATCGCTGATTTTAAATTGGTTAAAGCTGATTTATCAGTTGTATCATTACAAGATTTTGCAGGTAAAAAATTAGTTTTAAACATTTTCCCAAGTATTGATACAGGAACTTGTGCAGCATCTGTTAGAAAATTTAATGAAAGTGCAAGTGCTTTAGATAATACTATAGTTTTGTGCATTTCTAGAGATTTACCATTTGCGCAAAATCGTTTTTGTGGTGCTGAAGGTTTAGAAAATGTAGTAAATTTATCTGACTTTGTTGAAGGAAACTTTGGTAAAACAAACGGCTTAGAAATTACTGATGGTCCACTTGCAGGACTACACTCAAGAGTTGTAATTGTTGTAGATGAAAATGGTGTTATTACGCATACAGAACAAGTAACTGAGATTGCTGACGAACCTAATTATGAAGCCGCTTTAAGCGTACTATAAAATTAACTTAATGGAGTTCGAAAAAGACAATACTTTTTTTACAGGGCGATTAAAAAGTTTTCGTTTTGCTTTTAATGGCGCAATCAAATTAATACGAACAGAACACAGCATTATGGTGCAATGTTTCCTTGGAAGCATTGTAACCATTGCTGGTTTTTATTTTGGCATATCAAAAACAGAATGGTTAGTACAAACTTTAGCTATTGGTTTGGTTATAAGCATTGAAGGATTAAACACTGCAGTAGAAAAAATTGCTGATTTTATTCATCCTAATTTTCATGAAAAAATTGGGTTTATCAAAGATATTGCTGCTGGTGCCGTTTTCTTTGCAGCAATAACAGCAATTGTTATTGGGCTAATTATTTACATCCCATTCTTTTCTAGGTAATTTACAAATACATCAATGGCAAAAAAAACAAAAGCCCCTATCAATAATAAGAAGGACACTTCTTCTAGCAATCAAAAAATCCAAATCTCTAAACAACAGAAAATAGTTTTTGGCACTATGCTTGTTCTTTTTTCTGTAGCCTTGTTATTAGCATTCATTTCTTTTTTTATCTATGGACAACAAGACCAAAGTGCAGTTCAAGAGATAACGAATAGAGAAGAACTTGTTCAAAACTGGCTTGGAAAATTTGGAGCATTATTAGCAGATACTTTTATTTACAACGGTTTTGGGGCCACTTCTTTTATATTTGTACGCTTATTTTTCTTATCAGGCTTGTATCTCGTTGTAGGGATTCCCGTTAAGAGATTGAAGAATATTTGGTTTTGGGACTTATTTGCAATTATTGTACTTTCAATTTTATTTGGTTTTTTTGCCACTTCATTACCAGAATTAGGAGGTATTATCGGGTATGAACTCAATTTATTCTTACAAGATTATTTAGGTAAAACAGGTACTTTTCTAATATTACTTTTTGGTTTAGTGATTTATATCATTTTTAAAATGAAACTTTCACCAGAAATCATTCAATCCTTTCTTGATAGATCCAAAGAGAGTACAATAGACCCTGTAAATGCTTCAACAAAAAAGGAAACTAATAGCAATTACAACTTGGAGGAATTTGCTGTTGACGAAGAAGAAAAAGATGACATTCATTTAAAAACGAATGGAAATCAATTTGAAATTAACAAGGAGGCACTCAAGCCTACAATTAGTAATGCTTCAGACATCGTTAGGGACCCAGTTACAAAACCACTTTCAATGGTTATTGCCCCTCAAAGAGAACCTGAAATTATTAAAAATACAGCAGATACTTTTGTAATTGAAAAAGCAGCTGAAGAAGACATCATTGAAGAAAATTTGGCTTCAAGACTAGTGGCTGATTTTGGGTTATTTGATCCTACTCTTGATTTATCAAATTATAAATTTCCTGTAATTGATTTACTAAAAGAATATTCAACAGGAGGAATTACAATCAACCAAGCAGAGCTAGAAGAAAATAAAAACAGAATTGTAGATACCTTGCGCAACTACAAAATAGAAATTGCACAAATAAAAGCTACCGTAGGTCCATCTGTTACATTATATGAAATTGTACCTGAGGCTGGAATCAGAATTTCAAAAATTAAAAGTCTTGAAGATGATATCGCTTTGTCACTATCCGCTTTAGGAATTCGTATTATCGCACCTATTCCAGGTAAAGGAACTATTGGTATTGAAGTACCGAATAAGAACCCTACTATGGTTTCTATGAAAAGTGTCATTGGCTCAGCCAAATTTCAAGAGGCCGAAATGGAATTACCTATCGCACTAGGAAAAACAATTTCTAATGAAACTTTTGTTGTGGATTTAGCCAAAATGCCACACTTATTGATGGCTGGTGCCACAGGACAAGGAAAATCAGTTGGATTAAATGCGGTTTTAACATCATTATTGTACAAAAAGCATCCTGCAGAAGTAAAATTTGTATTGGTTGATCCAAAAAAAGTAGAACTTACTCTTTTTAATAAAATAGAGAGACATTATTTAGCAAAACTCCCTGATATGGATGATGCTATTATTACAGATAATGCTAAAGTTGTAAACACATTAAACTCTCTTTGTGTAGAAATGGACAATCGTTATTCCTTATTGAAGGATGCGATGGTACGAAATATCAAAGAATATAACGATAAGTTCAAGGCTAGAAAATTGAATCCAGAAAATGGACACCGATTTTTACCCTATATTGTTCTTGTAGTAGATGAATTTGCCGATTTGATTATGACGGCAGGAAAAGAAGTTGAAGTCCCTATTGCACGACTGGCTCAATTAGCACGAGCTATTGGTATACATTTAATTATAGCAACTCAGCGTCCATCGGTAAATGTAATCACTGGTTTAATAAAAGCCAATTTCCCTGCGAGAATTGCATTTAGAGTAACTTCAAAAATTGATTCAAGAACAATTCTAGATACGCAAGGAGCAGATCAGTTAATAGGTCGTGGAGACATGTTATACACAAATGGTAATGATGTAGTTCGTGTACAATGTGCTTTTATTGACACGCCAGAAGTAGAAAAAATAACAGAATTTATTGGAGCTCAAAAAGCCTATGCTACCGCTTATTTACTTCCTGAGTTTGTAGGAGAAGAAAGTGGCATTAATCTTGATGTAGATATTTCTGAAAGAGATACACTTTTCAGGGAAGCTGCAGAGATTATTGTTAATGCACAACAAGGTTCGGCATCTTTACTACAACGCAAATTAAAATTAGGATACAACAGAGCTGGTAGACTTATTGATCAATTAGAAGCTGCTGGTATAGTTGGACCATTTGAAGGTAGTAAAGCAAGAAGCGTAAATATACTTGATATGAGTTCTCTAGATCAATTTTTCAATAATGAACAAAATAATTAAACCATGAAATTAAACGCTTTGAAAACAAAAAAGATTGAGATGAAAACTTTTAGTTCAAAAATTATTACATTTAGTATGCTTTTTTTGCTTGCTTTTTCAGTGAATGCTCAGGATAAAAAAGCAAAAGATTTACTGGATCAAGTTACTGCTAAAGTTAAAAGTTACAATAATATCGCTATTGATTTTAAATATTCATTAAATAATGCAAAAGAAAACATCAACCAGGATAGTAAAGGAAATGTTACTATGAAAGGGAATCAATACGTTCTAAATTTCATGGGAGTAACTAAAATATTTGATGGAAAAAAAACATATAGTATTGTCCCAGAGGACGAAGAAATTACCATTTCAAATCTTAATGAAAAAGATGATAATGCCATCACTCCGTCAAAAATGTTGACTTTTTTTAATTCTGGATACAAATACACAATGGATATTGTTCAAAATGTTAAGGGTAGAAAAATTCAATATATAAAATTAGTACCTGTAAGTACAAAAGATCAAAGAAAAGAGGTTTTATTGGGTATTGACATTCAAACAAAACACATCTATAATCTCATTGAAATTGGAAAAAAAGGAACAAAAACCACATTAACCGTTAATTCTTTTAAAACCAATCAACCTTTGTCAAAAAATCAATTTACATTTGCGGCAAGTAAATATCCAAATTACTACATCAACAAATTAGATTAATGCACTAGGTGAAAATTCTTGACAAATACTTATTAAAAACATTCTTGACTACATTTACAACTGTATTTGTAATCTTATTTTTTATTTTCATTTTACAAACCGTTTGGTTGTTTATCTCAGAATTAGCAGGTAAAGACTTAGATTTGATAATGGTTATCAAATTCCTTGCCTTTGCAATGCCTAGAATAGTACCATTGGTATTACCGCTTTCTATTTTACTAGCCTCAATAATGACTTTTGGGAATCTTGCTGAAAATTATGAATTTGCAGCCATGAAGTCCTCTGGAATATCACTACAAAGAGCCATGAGAATGCTAACAATTTTTATAACATTGTTAAGTATCATGGCCTTTTTCTTTGCAAATAATGTAATTCCATATGCTGAATATAAGTTTATTAATTTTCGTAAAAACATTGCTCAAGTAAAACCTGCACTAGCCATTGCCGAAGGACAATTTAATGATGTAGGGTTTTACAATATAAAAGTAAATAAAAAATCAGGAAAAGAAGGTAATGAACTTACTGGCATTACCATTCACAAAAAATCTAATATTGGTGATGGAAGTAAAACCGTAATAAAAGCCAAAAACGGTTCGTTGATTAGTAGTGAAGAATCTAGTATTTTGCAGTTAGTTTTAAATGATGGGTATTATTATGAAGATATTGTCCCTAAGAAATACGAAGACAGAAGCAAAATGCCTTTTGCTAAAAGTTCATTTAAAAAACAAATTATAAATATTGATTTATCAGAGTTGAATAAAACTGACATCAACGATGCATCGGTAACCAATACCAATACGATGTTAACGATAAATGAACTATCATATACACTTGATTCTCTAAACAAAAACATCAAAACAGATATCAAAAGTTTTACAGATAATCCATCTGCAAGAATCAATTTCCCTAGTGCTAAAGTTTTTTCAAAATCAAAAATAAAAAAAACTTTACCAAATGATATTTTAAGTTTGTATACTAATCAGCAAAAATCAGACATTTTAAAAATAGCAAGTAGCAACATTACCAACACCTCCTACTCTATTGAATCAATAAGCAATGAAATTCTAAACAAACAAAAAAACATCAACAGACACTTAATTGCATTTTACGACAAATTTGTAATTGTTTTTGCTTGTTTTTTAATGTTTTTTATTGGTGCACCCCTTGGAGCCATAATTAGAAAAGGTGGTTTAGGATTGCCAATTGTTTTTGCCGTACTTATTTTTATATCGTACCATTTTATCAATACTTTTGGAAAAAGACTTGCTCAAGAAGATGGAATGACACCTTTCTTAGGAGCTTGGCTATCTTCTATTATATTAACACCTTTTGCTATATTACTGACCTATAGAGCAACTAACGACATAGGACTGATTAATATGGATGTAATCCTTTTACCTATTCAAAAGTTATTTAAAAAAATATTCCCAACAACACAAAACTAACACACACAATGAGCTCAAATACAATACAACTTAACACTATTGAAGAAGCAATAGAAGATATTAGACAAGGTAAAGTAATCATAGTTGTTGATGATGAAGATCGTGAAAACGAAGGTGATTTTTTGGCAGCAGCCGAAATGGTAACACCCGAAATGATAAATTTCATGGCTACTCACGGTCGTGGATTGATATGCGCACCGCTAACAGAAAACCGTTGTAAAGAATTAGGACTTCATGTTATGGTAAGCAATAATACGGATCCTATGGAAACTGCATTTACCGTATCTGTTGACTTACGTGGAAACGGAGTCACAACCGGAATTTCAGCTTCTGATAGAGCTAAAACAATACTTTCTTTAGTTAATCAAAACACAAAACCACATGACTTAGCTAGACCTGGACATATTTTTCCGCTTATAGCAAAACAAGGTGGTGTATTAAGAAGAACTGGTCATACAGAGGCTGCAATTGATTTTGCAAGACTTGCCGGGTTTAAACCTGCTGGTGTCATTGTAGAAATAATGAATGAAGATGGAACCATGGCGCGTCTTCCTCAATTAGTAGAAGTTGCCCAAAAATTCAATTTAAAATTAGTCTCTATTGAAGCCCTAGTAGCTTATAGAATGCAACATGATAGTTTAATTGTAAAAAAAGAAGATTTCAATATAGAAACTCGTTTTGGTACTTTTAGGCTGAGAGCTTACCAGCAAACTACCAATAAACAAATTCATATTTCCCTAACTAAGGGAACTTGGAATTTAGGTGATTCTATACTCACTCGAATTAACTCATCACTTGTTAATAATGATTTATTAGGGACATTAACCAATAATGCCGACCAACAATTAGATGACATGTTTAAGGTGATCAATGAAGAAGGAAAAGGGGCGTTAATTTTTATAAATCAAGACATACAATCTTTAAACTTCTTAAATAGATTGAGTGAGTTAAAAGTTTTACAGCAAAATGGGACGCTGAAAGCACCAAAAATCATTATAGATAGCAAAGATTTTGGTATCGGTGCTCAAATACTACATGATATTGACATTTCAAAAATAAGATTAGTAACCAATACCGAAGGCACAAAACGCGTGGGAATGATTGGTTATGGATTAGAAATAACAGAATACGTAAGGTATTAGTTTGTTTTGAAAAAAAAAGTAAAATAATTTTATTTGTAACCATAAGATTATGAATATTTTATAAAATAATTCAAAATTATCGTTATTTTTTTTCAAAAATACACTTGTATAAACCAAAAAGAGCCTTACATTTGCAGTCGAATTCAGCTAATGAAATCGACATACTGGAGAAATGGCAGAGCGGTCGAATGCGGCAGTCTTGAAAACTGTTGACTGTAACAGGTCCGGGGGTTCGAATCCCTCTTTCTCCGCGGAATTAAAACCCTAATAATTGATTTTCAATTACTTAGGGTTTTTTTTTATATCTACTCCTAGCCCACATTTAGTCCACAATAGTTGTTTATTCATTCAAAACGAATTTATAATACTGCACAATCTTTTTTCAGCAATTCTAGCTTCTAAAGCGTCAAGCAAAATTTAAAATCGAAATTTAATAGAGCATATACACGATGGAAGAGCTGGAAATTATCAAGGTATTTTAGTTTCAAATATGGATGAAAAGTTTACAATTATTTTATTGGGAAAAAATTATAATGGGAAAAAAATTTGAAATTTCAGATGCGATTATAGTCATATCTTCATCTAGTAAAAGAGGGAATAGATAGGAGTTCATGGATTTTTGGTGATAAACTTCTAATATTTTGAGCGAGTGAACTCGCAACTTTAAATTGCGCTCTCTGAAGTCTCCTAACCTCAATATTCCTTTCTACCAATAACCTAAATTTAAAGCTTTATTTTCAAATCATGAATATCTCTTTTCAACTCTAAAAACAGGTCCTTTATACTGGCAGATTCCGTTAATTCCTGTTTGTCATCTCTGAGTCCAATATTACACACGTATTCCCATATCTCCAGGATAGAAGAAACCTTGACTTCATAAGGAGGATAAAAGCTGTTGTCTGATGAAACAACAAGTGCATTCTTTTTGTTTTTATTCAATCGCTTGTACACCATGCCTTCATTTTTGGTGATCAGTATGTAGGTTTTACCATCATTAACATCTCCTAACTTTTCTACATAACGCCCAACGATGATAGTACCATCTGCATGAGGTGGCATCGAATCACCTTCCACCGGAAATCCCCTGTGCTTTCCTGTTCCCAAAAACGGTAAAGCTATTTGCTGCAGACTTTCAATATATTCTGGATCAGCGTATCCATTCAAATACCCTGCTTTTACTTTTTGCGTGACAACTTCTATAAAGTTTTCTCCCTTGTTATCTACCGTAATGGGCAACACCAATCGGTTATTTTCCAATTGTAATAAATCGTCTACTGGAATTTTACGCACATCTACAGAGAGCAACAGGTCAATACTGATGTGATAATAATACGCTATTTTCTTCAATATTTCATACGGAGCTTCAGAGGTTCCATCTTCATACTTCACGTATCTGCCCCTGGTGATCCCTAGCGATTGCGACAGCTTTTCTTGAGAAATTTTATGTTGTACCCTAAGGCTCCTAATATTATCAGAAAATAAAGACATAGCTATTTTGTTATAATTTGTAACAACAAATATACTAAAATTTGTTAGTATCTATACTAATTTTGTGATGTATAAAAATAGAAATGATGATGAATAGAGCAATCGTACATATGGACTTAGATACCTTCTTTGTTTCCTGCGAAAGATTAGTAAATCCACAATTAATAGGATTGCCACTAATTGTTGGTGGTAGTTCTGATCGTGGTGTTGTGGCTTCGTGCTCCTACGAGGCTAGAAAATTTGGAGTCCGATCTGCAATGCCAATTAAATATGCCTTGCGCCTTTGCCCTCAAGCTTCGGTTATCAAAGGAGATATGGAATACTATTCTAATAAATCACACGAAGTAACCTCTATTTTAAAAGAAGTAGCGCCAATTGTTGAAAAAGCAAGCATCGATGAATTCTATTTAGACTTAACTGGAATGGATAAGTTTTTTGGTTGCTATAAATGGACCACAGAACTATCTAGTAAAATTCTAAAAGAAAGTGGTTTACCAATAAGTTTTGCCCTTTCGGTAAACAAAACAGTCTCAAAAATTGGAACAGGCGAAGCAAAACCTTTAGGCAAAATAGAAATTATTGGTGCTAATGTAAAACCTTTTTTAAATCCATTGCCTATTCAAAAAATTCCAATGTTGGGCGACGTGACTTTTCAATTACTATCCAGAATTGGCATTAGAAACATTCAAACACTTTCCGAAATGCCTGTCGAAGTTTTACAACAAATGATTGGTAAAAATGGAGTGGAAATCTGGAAAAAAGCAAACGGAATAGACAACAATCCGGTAGAACCGTACACCGAAAGAAAATCCATTTCAACCGAACATACTTTTGAAACCGATACCATTGACGTTTACAACATTAAATCTCTAATCACAGGAATGGTCGAAAAACTATCCTATCAATTGCGTTCAGAAGGATTTTTAGCATCAACAGTAGTACTTAAAATACGGTACAATAATTTTGATACAGAGACCAAACAAATTAAGATTCCGTACACTTCTTTCGATCATATTTTAACTAAAACAGCAATAGACCTTTTTGAGAAAGTGTACACCAGAAGAATGCGCTTGCGGTTGGTGGGAATACGGTTCACAGGATTGGTTCGTGGGACCTATCAAATCAATATGTTTGAAGACACAACAGAATTGTTATCGCTCTACCAAGCCATTGACAAAATTAAAAATAGGTTTGGTTTTGATGCGGTTTCACGATGTTCAGGCACCATTATAAAACAAAGAACAAAGTAAAAACAATTTACTACGTCAGTTTGTACGTTCAGGCTTGGGTGGGCGTTTCCCGCCGAAAAAGGCGGGTCGGGCTGTACGCTATATCTTTTGTTCCGCTAGCGCTACACAAAAGGATGCCGCTTCCATCCCTAACGCACAATGTTATTAAGTCAAGGAATTACTCTTTTAGTTTTCACGTAGATTTCGCAGATTTATGCAGAAAAATCAGTTAAAATCTGTTGAATCTGCGTGCTATTTTTTTCCTTCTTAACCTAATGACATTTCCCTAACGCAAAAAACTATAAATCAAAAATCGTTAAATTTCAATTACAATGTATCTCAATTGCCATTCTTATCATAGCTTACGTTACGGAACAATTCCATTGAACGAACTTGTTCAACAAGCTAAAATTTCAGGCCTTACCTCAGTTGCATTGACCGATATTAATACGGTAACGGGCATTTACGATTTCACAAAACAATGCAAAGAAGTTGGCATAAAACCTATCGTGGGTGTTGAGTTCAGACAAAACAACAGATTGCTTTTTATTGGCTTAGCCAAAAACCAAAAAGGCATTGGCGAAATGTGTCGTTTGCTAACCCATCATAATCTATCCAAAAGCCACTTGCCAGAGGTCGCGCCAGCATTTGAAAATGTATTTGTGGTCTATCCAACAGCTAATATGCCTAACGAGTTACGAAATTTTGAATACATTGGCATTCGTCCAGAAGAAGTGCTAAAATTATTCAAAACCGAATGGAAGCCGATCATTCAAAAAGCGGTAATCCTGCAACCTGTTACTTTTAGATCCAAAAAGGAATTTAACTTACATAGAATTCTGCGTGCTATAGACAACAACATCTTATTGTCAAAATTAACCGAAGAGGACATTTGCAAAACTTCTGAAATACTGACAAGTCCCGAAGAGTTGCTTAAAAAGTACAGTGAGTATCCAGAAATTATAAAAAATACCGAATTCCTTATTGAAGAATGCAATTTTGAATTTGAATTTAAAACGCCTCGAAACAAAAAATTCTATACCAAAAGCAAAGAAGGCGACCGCTTATTATTAGAAAACTTAGCCAAAAGTGGTTTACTAAAACGCTATGGAAACTCGAACAAAGAAGCGCAAGCCCGCGTAATAAAAGAACTAAAAGTAATCAACGACTTAAATTTTAGTGGTTATTTCCTAATAACTTGGGACATCATTCAATATAGCAAAAGTCAAGGTTTTATGCATGTAGGGCGTGGTAGTGGTGCCAATAGTATCGTGAGTTATTGTCTTGGTATTACAGACATCTGTCCTATCGAACTCGATTTGTATTTTGAACGATTCCTAAACGAAAACCGAAAATCGCCACCAGATTTTGATATCGATTGGTCTTGGCGTGAACGTGATTTTATTTTAGAATATATTTTTAAGCGTTTTGATCCAAATCACGTAGCCTTTTGTGGCACAAATGTAGAATTCAAATACCGATCTATTTTTAGAGAAGTGGGTAAAGTTTTTGGACTGTCTAAAGACGAATTGGATGGATTATCTAAAGCCAAAGGACGACAAAGAGAAACTAACTCGGTGGTAAAATATGTCGAAGAATACGGAATGATGTTAGAGAAATATCCTAATCAAAGAAGCATGCACTCCTGCGGCATCATCATTTCTGAAGAACCAATTACCAATTTTACAGCACTAGAAATGCCACCAAAAGGTTTTCCAATTGTGCAATTTGATATGCATGTAGCTGAAGATATAGGCTTTGAAAAATTCGATATTCTGAGTCAGCGTGGTTTGGGTACCATTGATGAAGCTGTTAAAATTATTGAAAAAAACAGAGGAATTAAAGTGGATATCACGGATACTTCATTGTCTAAAAACGAAGCCAAATGCAATGAGTTGCTCAGTATTGGTAAAACTTTAGGTTGCTTTTATATAGAAAGCCCGGCTATGCGGGGTTTGTTACGACGTTTAAAATGCGATAATTACAAAACACTAGTTGCCGCGTCAAGTATCATTCGACCTGGAGTGGCTCAAAGTGGAATGATGCGAGAATATATTTTTAGACACAATAATCCTGATAAATTTGAATATTTTCATGAGGTTTTCAAAGAACAGTTGGGCGAAACTTATGGAGTTATGGTCTATCAAGAAGATGTAATTAAAATTGCGTTGCATTATGGTGGGTTGACTGCAGCCTATGGCGATATTTTAAGAAGAGCCATCAGCGGTAAAGGACGTTCGTTAGCAGAATTACAATCCGTAAAAAATCAATTTTTTGTTTCTTGCAAAGCAAAAGGGCATCCAGAAAAACTGAGTGAAGAAGTCTACAGGCAAATAGAAAGCTTTGCAGGATATTCTTTTTGTAAAGCGCACTCGGCAAGTTATGCCGTAGAAAGTTACCAAAGTTTATATTTAAAAACTTATTTTGGAATAGAATTTATGGTAGCAGCTATCAACAATGGCGGTGGTTTTTACAGACCCGAAATTTACATTCACGAAGCCAAAATGAGTGGCGCAACGATACACAATCCGTGTATCAACAAAAGCGTTTATCAAACAACCGTTGATGGAACAGATGTGTATTTGGGTTTTATGCTTTTAAAGAATCTAAACAGCGAGTATATTTTCAATATTGTTGCTGAACGAGAAAAAAATGATGCATTCAAATCTATTGAAAATTTCATCACCAGAGTTCCATCAGGATTAGAAAGTATCCAAACATTAATATTTATTGGAGCCTTCAGGTGTATTGGCAAAACAAAAAGTCAATTAATTATCGAGGCACGAATGCTTTTGATACATCATAAACTGGAGGTAAACACTCCATTGCTTATTGAAGAACCCACTAAGGAATACAAGTTTCCAATTATAGAACGTTCCATTTTAGAAGATGCTTTTGATGAAATTGAATTATTGAGTTTTCCTGTTTCGTGTTCACCATTTGATTTATTAGAAACAAAATTCAAGAGTGGTGTTTTGGCCAATAACCTCATTAACTACCTAAAGAAAGAAGTAAAATTGATTGCTTACTTAGTATCTATAAAACAAGTCCCTACAAAAATGGGAATGATGTTTTTTGGCACTTGGATTGATGCAAATGGAGATTATTTTGACACAGCACATTTTCCTAAAAGCCTTATCAACTATTCGTTCAAAGGCGGTGGATGCTATTTACTTTTGGGTACGGTTGAGGTAGATTATCATTTTCCAACCATTACTGTTTCAAAAATGGCCAAAATGCCTTTTAAGCCTGATCCGAGATATGCCAATTCAAAAACACTTCAATTTAAGGCAACAGAACAGTTGAGAGGTGATATTAGTACCACCGAACGAGCTCCATATCCGCAAGAACACGAAATCAATTTACCAAGAATAAAGATGAAAGAGTAAGTCATATATCATCTCTTCTGGTATAGAATGAATGATATAGATGATAGCGAAGCAATACTTTCCGCACCTTAGCTAAACTCGCAAACAACATATTCATTATTGAATAATTAATATTATTACTCAACTAAAAATATTAAAAATTAAAAAAAAAGATAAAAAAGAAAAGGAATTCATTTTTTAAATTATATTTGTTTAACTTTTTTACGTTATAAACAAACAAAAATAATAATTATCGTGCAAATTATAAATTTGAAGCACTTACAATCATGAAAATGACTTTTTGTTCTGTGGTTTTAAATCTATAAATGAGAAATAATATTACTATAATCAAGTTTAGAACTTATGTTGATAAAGCAGTATAAAAAATAATTCATTCAAATATTATTTCACTGTTCCGATTTAACATTGTGTATGGCAGTCCAGTATAAAATTTAAAAAAAGTAACTGTGAATCAACCCAAAGAAATTGCCAAAGTTGTGAATACTAATATACCTTTCAAAACAGGAGATACCACAATATCGGTGTTAAACTCGTCTATAATCCGTTTTTATATTGGCGAATTAGAGCTCATTATTGTACCATCTGGTTTAGGAAAAATAACGTTACTTTCTATTTTAGGATGCGTTACGTACCTAACACAAGGCCAAGCCTACGTCAATTCACAAGAAGCAAGTAATTCAACAGAATCGATGCATTCTGGACAAGATACTTTTACCAATGTACACCAAGAACAAATTGATTATCAAAAAGAACTTCAAAAGCTCAGTAACGCAAAAAAACTATATGGCGGCAGTGGTTACTTATCATGAAAAATGCAGGAATGATTAAAAAACTGCATTGAATCATAAATCCAAAATGAAGCTTGCTAAAATTAGACCTTTGGCAACATACATTTTTTAATTTTTAAAAAACCAGATAAAAAATTTCTTTTACCTGATCACTATTTCAAATAACCCAACAACTATTAACCACAAAACCAAAACAACTTAATATGAAATACACCTTACCACTCATCAGCGTTGGCATTAATGATATTGCACTCGTTGGCGGCAAGAATGCCTCATTAGGCGAAATGCTACAAAACCTTACATCACTAGGAGTCAATATTCCTGACGGTTTTGTTATTACCGTCGATGGCTATTATGAATTTATTAGCCACAACAATTTAGAAAAAACTATTAATGAAATTGTTGCTGAAATTGATTACGACAATATTGAATCATTGCGAAGAGGAGGAATGCAAGTACGACAGCTCATCTTGAATGGAAAATTTCCAGCGGATGTTAGTGAAGAAATCATTGCTTCTTATGAAAGAATTTCAAAGCAATACGATCAAGATTTTACTGATGTAGCCGTTCGTAGTAGCGCCACCGCTGAAGATTTACCGGATGCTTCATTCGCTGGACAGCAAGAGACATTCTTGAACGTACGAGGGCCAGAAAACATCATTGATTGTGTTCGAAAATGTTTTGCATCATTATTCACAGATCGAGCCATAAGCTACCGTCAAAGTTTTGGATACGACCATTTTCAATTGGCTTTATCAGTATGTGTGCAAAAAATGGTTCGCAGCGATTTAGGAACTTCGGGCGTTGCTTTCTCTATTGATACGGAGAGTGGTTTTAAAGATGCCGTAGTTATTAATGCCTCTTTTGGTTTGGGCGAAATGATAGTGCAAGGTGCTGTATCTCCTGATGAATATATTGTGTTTAAACCCCTTGTAAAGCAAGGTTTTAATGCCATCATCGAAAAAAAGATGGGCAACAAAGACAAAATGATGATTTATGGAGAAGGTGGGGACGAACGTGTAAAAATTATTCCAACCGAAAATTCATTTCGCAACCGTTTTTGCCTAAAAGATGAAACCATCATTAAATTAGCAAAATGGGTAGCAATCATCGAGGATTATTACACTAAAATAAAACAAAAATGGACTCCCATGGATATTGAGTGGGCTATTGATGGCCTATCCAAAGAATTGTTTATTGTTCAGGCCAGACCAGAAACGATTCATTCTCAAAAAGATCGACACACTATCACCGAATATCGCATTGAAGATAAAGACAGACTGAAACAATTAATAACAAAGGGAATAGCTGTTGGGGACAAAATTGGTTCAGGTCCCGCAACAATATTGTATTCATTAGATAAAAGGGTGAGCGAAGGTCACGAGTTCATTGCCGGTTCAGTCTTGGTTACCGATATGACCGATCCAGATTGGGAACCTATAATGAAAAAAGCATCAGCCATTATTACCAATAAAGGCGGAAGAACTTGCCATGCTGCTATTGTAGCTAGGGAATTAGGTGTGCCAGCTATCGTTGGCTGTGGTAACATTACTGAACTTTTACTTGAAGGACAAGTGATTACAGTTTCTTGTGCCGAAGGTGATGAAGGTTATGTTTACGAAGGCGAGATCAAATACGAAAAATCAGAATACGATCTTCGCAATTTACCAAAAGTAAAAACGGATATCATGCTGAACGTGGCATCACCAAGTTTAGCTTTCCAATTTTCTCACTTACCCAATAAAGGCGTTGGTTTAGCTCGAGAGGAATTTATCATCAATAATTATATTCAAGTCCATCCGTTAGCGCTTTTAAATCACCGATCGTTAAATGATTCTGAGCTTACAGTAGAAATTGAGAAAAAAATTATTGGTTATGAAAATGAAGAACACTTTTTTATCGAAAAACTATCAAACGGGATCGCGAAAATTGCCGCTTCATTTTACCCGCATAAAGTAATAGTTCGATTTTCAGATTTTAAATCGAACGAATATTACAATTTATTGGGAGGGAAGTATTATGAGCCACATGAAGAAAACCCCATGATTGGTTGGAGAGGTGCGTCCCGTTATTATTCAGAAACTTATAAACCCGCTTTTGCTTTAGAATGTAAAGCCATTAAAAAAGTGCGAGATGAAATAGGATTGAGCAATGTTGTGGTCATGATTCCTTTTTGCAGAACTGTTGAGGAGCTGCATAAAGTTTGTGATGTAATGAATGAATACGGCTTGAAGCGTGGTGAAAATGGACTAGAATTGTATTTGATGGCCGAAATTCCGTCTAATATAATTTTAGCAGAAGAATTTGCGAAACATATAGATGGTTTTTCCATAGGCAGTAATGATTTAACCCAGCTTACACTGGGGCTTGACAGAGATTCCTCATTAGTAGCACATTTATATGATGAACGAAATCCTGCAGTAAAAAAAATGTTGGAAATGCTGATACAAACCGCAAAAAAAACAGGCGTTAAAGTAGGTATTTGTGGCCAAGGGCCAAGTGACTTCCCTGATTTTGCTCAGTTTTTAGTAGAACTAGGAATAGATAGCATTTCAGTTACTCCAGATTCGGTAATCAAAACAGTAAATGCAATTGCAGCAGTGGAACAGCGAATTGCTCGACAATAGATAATTAGTATAGAAAAACACTTGCATTAATTGTAGAAACTAATATGTTTAATTAATTATGTAGTAATAGCTTATACAATTAAAAAGCGTTTTAAATTGTATAAACTATTAACAAATTGTTTATCTAAATAGTCTAAAAAAAATCTACATTTTTTTATCTTAGAAATCAAAATATTTTAAAAAAAAATGACATGAAAACACTAGTAATAGTAGCACATCCCAATCCCGAGAGTTTTAACAAAAACGGAATTGTTAAAACTGTAATTGCTGCACTCAAAGAAAAAAACCACGAAATCGTTGTTCGTGATTTGTATGAATTGAATTTTAACCCAGTATTATCGGCTTGAGATTTTGGAGCTTTTGCCATGGGAACTGTTCCTACAGATATACAAACCGAGCGCGATTTTATTTCATGGGCAAACAATATTATTCTCGTTTATCCTGTTTGGCGGATTGGTAGACCTGCAATTATGCAGGGATATTTTGATCGTGTTTTAGGTTTTAATTATGCTTTTACTGTTGATGAAAATAGTGCTCGCGGATTATTAAAAACTGAAAAAGCAATAATAATTAATACTGCAGGCACACCAGAATTTGTTTACGATGCCTGGCCAACTAGTAAAGATTTGATAAGTAAACCAATAGCAGAAGGTGTTTTAGGATATTGCGGTATATCGAATGTTAAACAGTTAACCTTTTTTGGTATTGCTGGTTCAACAGCTGAGCAAAGAGCAACTATATTAGATGAAATTAAATCTGAAATTACAAATCTTTAAAAGCAGTCAGAAACTATTTTCTCCGCAAGAAAAGCCCGAAACTTTTACGTTTCGGGCTTTTTTATTTCAGAAGCCTTAAAAATTCACTATTGTAAATATTTTGCGTTTTCATTTCGAGACTCCCCTTCTAGCATCTCGGTAGTAATCCTATTTTCTTCGATAAGTCTAAAGACGCAAAATTCGTGGTGTTTTTTTGTTTTAAAAAATTAATCAGTATTCTGCATTTCTATTTTAAAATTCTTTTTTTTAGTAAAACCATAAAAGAATATTGCATATTCGAAAAAACTTATTATATTTGCACTCGCAATCAAAAAACGAAAGCGGCATACTGGAGAAATGGCAGAGCGGTCGAATGCGGCAGTCTTGAAAACTGTTGACTGTAACAGGTCCGGGGGTTCGAATCCCTCTTTCTCCGCGGAATTAAAGGCGAAACGCTGTAAAACTTAAATTTTACAGCGTTTTTTTATCGGCACTACCCTATTATTCATTAACTGCATCCATTATCGATTTGGAAATCTGTAAACTCTTTACTTTATCCTGATGGTCAAAAATAGAACTGCTAATCATCAATTCGTTTATGCGAGTATATTGAATAATTTTTTTTTAAATCTTTAGTTAGTTTTTCTTTGCTCCCTGTAAAGGTGCAAGCAGTCATTTGATTCACATGAAAGCGTGCTCCTCATTCATCATTTCATTAAAATATGCTACGGGAGCTTGCAAAGCTTTTCAATCGTTTCGTATTAAATTCAAAAAAAATTAATACAAACTACTAGATAAAAATTGCGCTTCTTCGTCAATGTCGGCTGCTATTGTATTAACGCAAGCCATTGTTTTAAGTTCGCTCAAAAAGATTGTAGGTTGAAAATTTTCTCTGTAAGAATCAAATGCCTGCATCATTTATCTAGATACAAAATGACCTACAAAAGAATGTGGTTAGCCATATTCAGCTGCTAATTTTTCACAAAGAGCATGTGTATTTATCCGAAAAGCAGACAGTGTATAACCCATAAAAGTTATCGTTAAATTATCATCTTGATGCAAAACATTAGAAAGGACCTTAATAAGCTTCAAAATGAGTTTTTAAGCATAATGGAATTTTTCCAAGACACCTGTGTAAAAAACCTATCCGATATGTTATCTCCAAAAATTTAGACATAAAAACGAACTGATTTACAATAGTAATGAATGTTGCAATAAACGAAAAAAAAAGTTCAATTTACTTATTGAAGATTCTCACGCCATCAACTCCATCCGTTAAAAATTCACCTATAAAATCACATTCCCCCCAGTAAAAATGAATATAGGAAGCCATTACATTCTTTAGTCTATAAATAGGAGTAGTTACTTTTACTCCTTTAGCATTAAAAACTTCTCCTACTCTTGACAGATTCTCCTTTTCGATGGCTGTTGAATAATGAAACTCGTGACCTTTAATGGTTTTACCATTCAAATGTACTTCTCGATATCCTAAAGAAAGTTTTGCCTGTTCCATTGAAGTTTCGATAGGTAAAAAACCTGCCATTGGATACCCGATTCCGTCAGCATTGGTAATCTGATTGCCCAAATACATCATTCCACCACATTCGGCGATTACTTTTCCGTCATTGGAACAAAAATCAAGAATAGATTTACGCATAGAAGTATTTGCAGTCAAGTCTTTTAAATACAACTCGGGGTAGCCACCTGCCAAATATAGCATGTTAGCTTCGGGCATAACGGCATCTTTTAGCGGACTGAAATAAATCACGTCACCCAAATTTTCCAAAGCTTTTATGTTTTCAAAATAGGTGAAGTTAAAAGCATCATCGTGTGCCACTGCTATTTTATACTTCACCGAAGATTGTTGCATATCGTAATTCCCTTCAAATTCCTTTTCTTCACAAAAAGGAGCTGTCTGACAAAAGTCATCAGACTCTAGTGATAGTGAACTAGCGATGGACACCGCCTCTGTCGTTTTACAGCAATAATTTTTATTCAATGCGGTTTCAGAAAGACTGCACAAGGCTAACAATCGATTTACGTTGATCGATTTAGCCAAATGTTGTGCTGCGTTTTCAATTATGGTTTCATAATCGTTTTCAGCAGAAATGGCTAGTCCCAAATGACGAGAAGGAATAGCAATTCCAAGATCAGAAGGAACAAATCCTAACGCTTCCAGCCCGACATCATCACAAGCGTCTTTCAAAAAAGAAAAATGACTTTCGGTATTGACAAAATTGAAGATGACCCCCGCAATTTTAATATTTGGATTAAAATTCTTCAGTCCAAACAGCAATGGTGCCACGCTATAGGCCATCGCCTTGGCATTGACTACTAAAATAACGGGAACATCCAGCAGTATCGCAATCTCTGCACTGCTCCCCTGCATTCTATTTGCCCCATCAAAAAGTCCCATTACTCCTTCTATTATCGAAATATCGGCTTCTTCACTGTATTGACTATACAATTCCTCCACATGCCTTTCACTCATCATATACGTATCTAGATTGATACTCACTTGACAGGCAGCCTTTGTATGATGTTTGGTATCAATATAATCCGGACCGCATTTGAAAGGCTGTATTTTAAACCCTTTATTTTTCAACAACCGGAGCAACCCTAATGTGATTGTCGTTTTTCCGGAATTACTTGATGGTGCTGCTATAAGAAATTGTGATTTCATGACCTCAAAGATAAAAATCAATTGTTAATTGTCAATTTTTATCTTTGTAGTTCTATAGAGAAAGGGAAAATGACAATCAAAGTTACAACTTATGCCAAAATTGGCGAACTCCTGCAAGGAGCTTTTGGCAAAAGCCAACCATTTTTAGTAAGCAATACTTCTTCTAAATTATTTAAAACAACTACAGTTGTAAGTACAAACCCAAGCCAGGAAGGGATAAGACTCGGAAGTAAAGCAAAGCAGGCCATCGAATTATTTTGTTCATTACTTGATGATGATAATATAATACCTCCTGTTGAACACATCTATTTTAACCAACAAAGGAATTTTCAAATAGGCAAAGGATTGTCGTCCAGTTCTACTGATATCTTAGGAGTATTATTGGCTTTAAACGAAATTTACAAAACTAACTATCCAAACAAGTTCCTCTACAATCTCGCTTCTCAGATAGAGCCTACTGACCCTTGTTTAGATTTAGATGCTTTATTATTTAATCAAAAGTCAGGTGAAATTATAGATACCTTCTCTCCAATTCCGTGTTCGATGCTATATTTCGATTCGGATCGAAAAATGAATATTGACACCATCAAAATATCTCAAAACAGAAAATATTCTGAAAATCAGGTTTTAGAATTTCAAAACCTGTATTCAAACCTAAAGAAAAGTACTAAAAACAATGATTATGCAACCTTTTTTGAATGTACCACAAAAAGTGCTGTTATTAACCAGACTATTTTACCTAAAAAAAACTTTACTTTGTTAGTTGATTTTGCTGTCGAAAATAAATGTGGTTTATTTGTGGCTCATAGTGGTACCTTTATGGGATTGCTAATTGAACCCCATCGGTTGTCATCAATCGACTTAAAAGCCAAAGATTTCGTGTCAAAACATTGGAACACGTCACTTTTTATTGAGTAAATTCTATGCGAAAATTAAAACCCATTATGTTCGTTGGAACAGCCTCCGACGTAGGAAAAAGCATTATTAATACTGGATTTTGTCGTATTTTTAAGCAGGATGGCTATACCCCCGCCCCTTTTAAATCGCAAAATATGTCACTTAACAGTTTTGCCACACCCGACGGACTCGAAATAGGCCGTGCGCAAGCCGTACAGGCCGAAGCTTGTGGTATTCCATGCAGCACCGATATGAATCCCGTTTTATTAAAACCAACAACTGATAAAAGTTCACAAGTTGTTTTAAATGGAAAACCCATTGGAGACCAATCGGCCTATGATTATTTTATGGGTAACAACAAAATGGGACTGCTCAAAGAAGCCCAGGCGGCTTATAACCGCTTATCCGAAAAATTTAACCCTATAGTCTTGGAAGGTGCAGGAAGCATTTCTGAATTGAACCTGAAACATCGTGACATTACCAATATGCGCATGGCAAAATATGCCGATGCAGCCACTTTTTTAATTGCCGACATTGACAGAGGAGGCGTTTTTGCTAGTGTTTACGGTAGTATTATTTTACTAACTCCCAAAGAAAAATCACTGATAAAAGGAATTATCATCAATAAATTTAGAGGAGATGCACGCCTTTTTGAAGATGGAAAAAAATTAATAGAAGACCTTTGTGGGATTCCAGTTGTAGGAGTCGTTCCTTTTACAAAAGACATCTATATTGAGGAAGAAGATTCCGTTGGCCTTCAAAACAAAAGTTCTCAATCCGTTGACAACAAGATAAATATTGCCGTTATTTTACTCAATCGCCTTTCAAATTATACTGATTTTAATGTATTAGAACGCCATGAAAATGTTAATTTGTTGTATACAAAAGACCCTTTAGAAATTGAAAAAGTCGATATTATTATCCTTCCAGGAAGTAAAAATACGATTTCAGATTTAATAGAAATTAAGAATAATGGAGTAGCCAAAGCAATTGTCAATGCTCATAAAAATAACAAAACCGTTATTGGAATTTGTGGCGGTTATCAAATGATGGGACAAACCGTAGAAGATCCACACCAAATGGAAGGAGCAATTGAAAACATGGCCGGATTGGGTTTACTTCCCATAAAAACAATACTCACACAAGAAAAAATTACAAGACAAGTACAGTTTCAGTTCAAAAAACACCAAGAAACCTGTGAAGGCTATGAAATACACATGGGGATTTCAACTTCAACTGAAGAAAACACCCAGCTGAACCATTTTTCAGATAGCACTACAGATGGTTTTTTATTGGCCGAAAATTGTTGGGGAACCTACATTCATGGAATATTAGACAACGAAATTGTCATTAATGATTTGCTCTCACAGACAAAAAAAGAAATGACAGCAACCCCTTTTAATTACAAAGCTTTCAAGGAACAGCAATACGATTTACTGGCACAACACCTGCGAGAACATTTAGACATGGAGTATATTTATTCCGTTCTTAAAGAAAAATAATTATGATTTTAGGACACGGAGACGACGGTTACTTACATCACGACACCATTAAAGCGAATTTCAGTTCGAATGTTTTTTACGAAGGCCTTCCTAAAGGTTTAAAGGAATTCCTATCGCTGCAATGGGACAGGCTTAATCGTTATCCAGAAGCAAATGCCGAATCGCTTCAAGAATTAATAGCCCATTGGCACCAACTGAAACCCCAACAAATACTTATAACAAATGGGGCTACCGAAGCTTTTTATTTGATTGCACATCACTTACAAAAAAAATCGGCCACTATAATCATACCTTCATTTGCTGAGTATGAGGATGCCTGTCGTGTACACAATGTACCTGCCGACTTCATGGAATGGTCTGCAGTAAACGACACTACCCGTTTTGATACCCAAGCCGTTTTCTTTGGCAATCCAAACAATCCTACGGGCTTGATTTTTGAAAAAAAAATGCTTCATTCCCTTTTAGAAAACAATCCCAATGCACTGTTTGTAATTGATGAAGCTTATGTAGATTTTACATCGAATGTGATTACAATGGTAAACGAAATCAATACTTTTCCAAACCTTGTACTCGTAAAATCCCTGACTAAAACCTATTCCATTCCAGGTTTGCGTTTGGGATATATCATCAGCCAAGAACAAAATATTCAAGCCATACAATTGGCAAAAATGCCTTGGTCTGTAAACACTTTGGCTATTGAAGCCGGTAAATTTATTGTAAAAAATGCCGTCGATATTGCGTTACCATTAAATAGATTATTGTCAGACACTTCAGACTTGATGCATTCCTTACAGCAAATAAAAAACATTGAAGTCTATCCCACAACAACTAACTTTTTTTTGTGCCAAACAAAAGTAAAAACTGCCGCAGCGCTAAAACAACACCTCTTGAATGCCCATCAATTACTGATTAGGGATGCTAGCAATTTCAAAGGACTTTCTCCTCATTATTTTAGAGTTGCAACACAAACACCTGAGCAAAATCAACTTTTAATCGATGCTATACGCCAATGGACACTCCTTTAATCACTTTCTTAATACCTTTATTTGTAGGCTACCTACTCGATTTGCTTTTGGGAGACCCAAGAGGATTGCCTCACCCTATTCGGCTTTTTGGAAATGCAATATATTTTGGCGAAAACCTATTAAACAAAGGTAAATTTCGCTTTGCAAAAGGAATCACACTCACACTTGTTCTATGCAGTTTGGTCTTTGCATTCTTTTATTTACTGTCTAACATCTTGCTACAAATCAACACAATTCTTTATATCATTTTTGCCAGTATTTTTGTTTTTTATGGTCTAGCCAATAAAAGCCTGATACAAGAAGGAAAAGCAGTTTTTGATGCACTTCAAGACAACGGATTGGAAGCGGGTAGAAAACGACTTTCTTGGATCGTAGGACGCGATACCACTACCCTAAATGAAAACCAAGTACGAACAGCCGTTTTCGAAACCTTGTCCGAAAATTTAAGTGATGGAGTAATTGCACCTCTTTTTTATTATGCCATTGGTGGCTTGCCCGCTATGATGGCCTATAAAATGATCAACACCCTAGACTCCATGATTGGATACAAAAATGAAAAATACTTTTATTTTGGCAAATTTGCTGCTCGCTTAGACGATGTTGCCAATTTCATTCCCGCACGTTTAACTGCATTATTAATGATTATCTTGAGCGGAAAATGGAGTCTTTTTTCATTTGTTCATCAATTTCGCAACCAACATGCCAGTCCAAATTCAGGCTATCCCGAAGCAGCATTGGCAGGAATCATGAATTGCCGCTTTGGCGGTCCCAATACTTACCACGGAAAAATTGTAAATAAGCCGTACATAGGAACAAATGATAGGAAAATAGAACATCAAGAGATAATCAGAGTTTCTAGGATTAACCACAAAGTTACTATACTCACTATCATAATTATAACAATTATAAGTGTTTACATAATTGGGTAACTAAAATTTGATTGTAACTTTCAGGAGCCTAAGCTTGAGGCATTTTCGGAGGTATTGGTTCCCGCTATACACAAGTATCTTTTGTGCCAAACCCTGGCACAAAAGGATACTTGCTCCTATCGGGGCTAAAAGGTATTATTTTGCTTTTTTTTATTATTTTCCAACTAAACACAATAAGCAAAACTAAAACACTCATAAACAATGTCTTATAAATTTTATCAAAAAGTTTAAAAATTAATCCACATCTGTTTCGTACTTTTGCCGCTGTAATGGTTTTCTTTTTAAAATATTAAGAAGAAATTAAAAGGGAATTCGGTGTAAATCCGAGACAGTACCCGCTGCTGTAAGTTTTATTAAGGTTATAACATTATGTCACTGTTTCAATCATGGAATGGGAAGGCGTTATCAACTGAAACGAGTCAGAATACCTGCCTTTACGTCGATTCGTAGCTTTCGGAGTAAAGGCAAACGGGTGAAATAATCTTCTCCTTTATCTTCACGCGTCCTTATTCTATTGTTGCAAATAATCGGTTAACGGGATTATTAACGCACAAATAACTTAAAATGGAAAAGGATTTATCCAAAATTAAAAAAATTATTTACCTCTGTAATGGTACTTCATGTACAAACAAAGGCGCTGAAGAAAACATTACTGCCCTCCGTAATTCTCTAACTGAACGAGAATTAAATGACGAAATTCACACCATAAGGACTAAATGCAGTGGTTTTTGTAAACAAGGCCCAATCATAAGCATTCAGCCAGAAAACACGTGGTACAAAGAAATGAATGTAACCACATCAAATGCTGTAGTTGCTACTCATATTTTAGAAAACACAATTCTCGAAGACCAATTGTTGTTTTCTTCGAGTAATAACGCCGAGACCTTTAAACCTCAAAAAAGAAAGAAAAACTTCTTTACAAAGTATTTTTCATTCAAACTTTTTTTTTTGCTGTTAATATCTTTTTTTAAAACGCAAGCACAAACTAACCTTAGTGGTTTTATTACAGATGCCAACAATCACAGTAAAATTGAGGGCGCAGCCATTCAGATAAAAGAATCTAGCGAGAACACTATTTCTATTGATCAAGGGGCATATAAGCTACCATCTGTTTCAGAAGGAATAAAAACAATTATTGTTTCTTGTGAAGGTTACAATACGTTTAGTCTAAAAATAAATTTAAAAAAAGACGAACAAAAGAAGCTCAATATTGCCTTGCAAAGTAATGCAATGAACTTGGCCGAAGTTACTATTTCAACTTCACTAGACCGAAAACAACTAAACAAAATAGATCAGTTAAGCCTGCAACTGCAACCCATAAAATCAGCTCAAGATTTGTTGCGTGCCGTTCCCGGATTGTTTATTGCACAACATGCAGGTGGAGGAAAAGCCGAGCAAATTTTTATTAGGGGGACAGACAACGATCACGGAACTGATTTTAACATTCAAATGGATGGAACTCCGGTAAACATGCCTTCGCACGCACACGGACAAGGCTATGCCGACATGCATTTTATGATTCCAGAAATAATTGGTTCTGCTAACTTTTACAAAGGACCTTATGAGGCAAAACTGGGAGATTTTTCAGCCGCAGGTGCTGCCCAGTTTAACTCAAAATACCGTTTAGAAAAAAATGTTATCAAACTAGAATCTGGTATATTTAATACCCAAAGAATCTTAGCTATGGTTCAGCTTTTAGATCAAAAACATTTGGTTTCAAAATGGAAAGACAATGCGTATGTGGCTACTGAGTACAACTATACCGATGGCTTTTTTGATAGTAAATTAAAATTCAAACGTTTTAATGTTTTCGGGAAATACAATGCACAACTATCCGATAAAACAACGGCTACACTCTCAGGCTCTTATTTTAATAGCACCTGGAACGCTTCGGGACAATTGCCATTGAGAGCTGTAGAGGATGGATCTATTTCTAGATACGGCTCTATAGACGATTCCGAAGGCGGAATTGCGTCAAGACTAAACGCAAACTTAGTCATTGAAACCAAATTTAGCGATGCTGCATCCTGGAGAAATCAATTGTATTATTCTAAAAACATCTTCGATTTGTTTTCTAATTTTACTTTTTTCATGAACGATCCCATCAATGGAGATGAGATATTACAATGGGAAAAACGAGATTTATTCGGTTTAAAAAGTACATATAACAGACTTGACAACATTGGTTCTACAAAATTATCCTCTGAAATAGGATTGGTTACCCGTAGCGATATTTTTTCAATGGGCAGAAATCACGTATTGAGAAGGGAATTTCTAAACACCGAAGATCACAATAAAATACGTATTTCAAATTACAGTTTTTATATCGATGAAAATTGGCAGTTTGCACCCAAATGGGCTTTGACATTAGGTGCTAGGAACGAAGTCTTCGATTTTTATTTGAATGATAAATTAGACGACTCCAATTCAGGACAAAAAACCGTGTATCGCTTTAACCCGAAAGCACAGTTAAACTTTAATGCAACATCAAACTTCACTGTTTTTGCCAAATGGGGAGTTGGACTTCACTCCAATTACGCTCAAACCGCAGTGAGCAAAGACCCAACAGCCGGAAATCCTGTACCACTATCCGAAGGTGCTGATTTGGGTTTTATAATGAAATTGCATAAAAAATCAATCTTCAATTTCACAGCATGGCGCCTTGATACAGGATCTGAATTTAAATTTGTATCTGATGATGGTAGCTTTGAAAACTTGGGACCAACGAGAAAATATGGTTTTGATGCGGCAATCAAAATTCAATTTACAGATTACTTGTGGGCAGATAGCAATTTGAATTACGCCTACAGCATTTTGAAAGACGCAAAAAAAGGCGAAAACTTTGCACCATTAGCTCCTAGATGGAACTCTACAGGCGGATTGACTCTGAAATTAGAAAACGGAATTAATGCTAGTTTGCGGTACCGTTTTATGGGAGAACGTCCTGCTATCGAAGATGGATCAGTATTTTCTGCACCTTATACCATCGCAGATGCAATTATCCGATACACCAAACCCCGATATGAAGTATCTCTTTCTGCCGAAAACATTTTCAATGTAGCATGGGCAGAAGCCCAGTTTTATGATGAATCTCAATTAAAAAATGAAACCGCTCCCGTAATGGATTTTCACAACACTCCGGGGACTCCTTTCTTTATCAAGGCGAGTGTTTCTTATTTCTTTTAACATAAAGACTATCCCAAAAATGGAACTTCTAAATAACAATTTATCTGCATTGCTCATTTTATTTATTTTAGGTTTGCGTCACGGTTTAGATCCGGATCACATTACGGTAATAGACAATTATACCTATCGTTTGCATGAAAATAAAAACACTTGGTCAAGATGGGTTGGAACATTATTTACTTTCGGCCACGGTGTGATGGTTACCCTAATTGCATTAACGCTTAGCTACCTTAAAAATCAATTTGAAGTTCCTTCTTGGGTTGATTTTTTACTTAATTGGGTACCTATGACTTTACTATTCATAATGGGAATTGGAAACATCATTTCTTTATCGCAAGCTAAAAATGGTAATTCCTTGAGTATCAAAAAACACCTCATCCCTAAATTTTTAGACCAAAATTTAAACCCATTTACGGTATTCTTAACGGGGCTTATTTTCGGATTTATCTTTGATACTTCTTCTCAAATTGCCGCTTTTGGGTTAGCAGTTTCGGGAACACATCATTGGTTATTTTCGGTTATCGGTGGCCTTGTTTTCTCTATCGGATTAATATTTACAGGAACCATCGACTCGTTTTTATTAAGTAAACTGTTAAAAACATTCGACCAAACCAAAATTCAAAAGCACCGCTTTAAGTTAAATATACTAATTACGGTAATGTGTTTCATTATACCTTTTTATAAAATAGGAACCGTATTTAAACCCAATTTAGAACTTAACGATTTTCAAAATAACTTAGTAGGACTAGGATTTCTTGGGACAATTCTTTTCCTCTATTTCGATTTGTATCTGCGTTCTAGAACAAAAGCTATCTAATGAAAAACAATAAAATAAGTATTCTGGGTTGTGGATGGTTAGGATTGCCTTTGGCTGAAACTCTGATTCAAAAAGGGTATTCTATTAAGGGATCCACTACCGATTTAGATAAAATTGCGCTCTTAAAAGACAAAGGTATTTTGCCTTATCAAATAACTATAAGCGACACTGAGATTCAAACAGATGATATTGCTGACTTTTTAGATTCGGATATTTTAATTATTAATTTTCCACCAAAAAGAAGACCTGATATTGTAGCGTTCCATACACGTCAATTCAAACTTTTAATTCCAAAATTAATTGAAAGCCGAATTAAGCAAGTATTGTTTGTTAGCTCAACATCAGTCTATCCTGATACGAATGAAACCGTTACTGAAAGTGAAACTAGAATTCCAGAAAAGGAAAGCGGAAAAGCGTTGTTAATTGTAGAAAAAATGCTTTTAGAACAGAAACATTTCAGTACAACTATTCTTCGTTTTTCTGGATTAATAGGCTACGATAGAATGCCAGGGCGTTTTTTGGCAGGAAAAAAGGACGTGCAAAATGGCGAAGCCCCTATAAACGTGATTCATCAAGACGATTGTATTGCGATTATAGATAGCATTCTAAAAAAAGAAATCTGGGGAGAAATATTCAATGCCAGTACCGATATTCATCCTAAACGTAGGGAGTATTATGAACTGGCAGCTGAAAAAATTGGTCTTGAAAAACCAACATTTGCCCCATCAGAAAATTTATGCTATAAAATAATAAATTCAGATAAACTAAAAACAAAATTGGACTACCAGTTTAAGTATCCAAATCCGCTGGATTTGTTAAATGCAGAATAAAGTATGAAAATCGCCAGAACAATTGCGCTCTCTATCACACATAGCAGTTATGGAGACCCGCGCGAGAACAAACTGGCTAATCATACCATATTCCAACAAAAACAATATTAGCTACACATGAATATAAAAGACCCCAAAATAATTAATATCAGTATTGTTGGTTCAGGGCCAGGTGATCCAGAATTGCTTACTGTGAAAGCGGTTAAGCGAATTCAGAATGCCGATATTATCTTGCATGACAATTTAATTTCTGATGAAATTTTGAATTTGGCTTCCGCCAATGCTCAAAAAATATATGTAGGTAGAAAATTTGGAGACATAGTAGATTCGATGACACGTCAAGACACTATACACGATTTGTTTCTTAAATACGTGCACCAAAACAAAAAAATTGTTCGCCTAAAATCAGGGGATTCGTTTATTTTTGGGAGAGTAGCCGAAGAGATTCGCTTTTTAACGGATCACAATATTGATTTTGAAGTTATTCCGGGAATTACAGCAGGAATGGCTGCAGCCAACTCCCAACATATTCCTCTTACCGAACGTAATAAAACCAATTCAGTCCTATTTTGTACTGGTCATACCGCAACGTACGACTTTGAACAGTTGGACGCATTGGCAAATATGCTTAAAACAGGTACTACGCTCATTATGTACATGGGCTACAAAAATTTGAATGAAGTAATCGGTACTTTTAAAAGAATTACACCTGATGAAACATTATATATTTCGGCAATTTCGAAAGTATCACAAGCTGATGAAACAATTTTTACCGGTACTTTAGAAGAGATGGAGGACAAACTTAAACTAGAAACAATTCCAATGCCCGTTGTTTTTATAGTAGGAAAACATGCATTTCCAATTGATACTAATATAACTAAAATTTTAGAAGAGAATGAATACTAAAAAAGGAATTTTAATTTGTGGACATGGAAGCAGAGATCCAGAAGGTGTTACTGGATTCAAGGAATTAGTACGTCTCTTAAAAATACGTTATCCCAATTATGAAGTTGATTATGGTTTTCTTGAATTTTCTCATCCCGTTTATGCAGCTGCAGTAGAGCGTTTGTATACTAATGGAATCCGCGAAATTATTGCTATTCCTGCCATTCTTTTTGCTGGCGGACATGCCAAGAATGACATTCCATACGAAATGAATGCGCTTCAAAGTCAATATCCAGATTTAAAGATTACTTTGGGAAAACACTTTGGCATCACGCCATCCATATTACAGCTTTCTAAAAAACTGATAGAAGCAACTGAATCTAGACTAACGTCATTAGACCGAAAAGAAACTTGTTTATTAGTTGTCGGTCGTGGCACCTCCGATCCTGATGCCAATTCAGACATTGCAAAAATGGCTCGAATGCTTTGGGAAGGAATGGGTTTTGGTTTTGCAACTACAACCTATATTGGAGTTACTCAACCAATATTAAAAGATACGTTACCATTAGTGAACAAACTGCCCTATAAACGAGTAGTGGTATTGCCTGTATTTTTATTTACAGGTGTTTTACTAAAGAAAATATATACTCAAGTTGAAGATTTTGCGAGCAACTCTGATACTGAATTTTGTTATACCGCTTCTTTTGAATGTGACGAACTGCTACTACAAACCATTGACGATCGTATTGCCGAAGTAGAGCAAGGCAATCCCAATATGAATTGCCAATTATGCAAATACCGTACACAAATCATTGGTTTTGAAAACGAAGTAGGCAAAGAACAAAAAGGACATCACTTGGCGGTAAAAGGAATTTTATTTGAAGAAGAAGAAAAAATAGCAGTCAAAAAAACACCTTTTTCAGGTTTAAGAAAACTATTAGGAATATAAAAAATGATAAAAACAGGAAAAATATACGGTATCTCTTTAGGTCCTGGTGATCCAGATTTGATTACCATAAAAGGACTTAAAACACTCCAAAAATCGGATAAAGTATATTATCCTGGTTCCTTATTGCCTAATGGGAAAACAACCAGTTTCTCCTTGCCTATTTTGCAACACCACCAACTGGACGAAAAAAAATTAGTCGGAATGTTTCTCAAAATGTCTGATGACAGAGCGCAAGCCGAAGCTACATATAGGGCCACTTTTCAATCTATGTTGGAAGATTATCATAACGGTTTAACAATTGTTTTTGTCAGCGAAGGAGACAGCTTGTTTTACAGCACTTTTGCGTATTTATTAGAACACATACAACAACACCAACTCGATGTCGAAATTATTGCTGGCGTTCCCTCCTTTATATTAGCAACGGCACAACACCAGTTACCATTAGCCATACTAAACGAGAAAATTGCCATCATACCAAGGGTCAAGAACAGTCAAGAACTAGAAACCACCTTAAACGATTTTGACACAGTAGTTTTAATAAAAATACGAAGTGTACTTAAAGATATTTTCCCTTTTTTGATAACAAGTGGACTGACAATTATGTATTGTGAACGATTGGGAACAACACAACAATACATTACAACGAATATAGAAGACATTAAGAATAGAGAGATTCCTTATTTCTCTTTGTTAATTATAAAAAAGAAAAAATGAAACTAAGCGTAGTAGGAATAGGCCCCGGCGGACAAGAATATATTTTACCAATTGCACAATCGGTTTTGGCAGATGCCGATGTTGTAATTGGGTATCATTATTATTTTCAATTTATAGAGCATTTGCTAAAAGAAAATTGCGAATGTATTGGAAAAGAATTAACCGAAGAAGAGGCACGAGCCGTCTTAGCAGTAAACCGTTGTGAAAAAGGCAAGCATATAGTAGTAATAAGCTCTGGAGATGCTGGCATTTATGCTATGGCATCCTTGGTCTACCAATATGCGAGCACCCAAACCGATAAAGACATCGACTTACAAACCATTCCGGGAATAAGTGCTTTTATTGCTTCGGCTGGAAAATTGGGCGCACCGCTAGGACACGACTTTTGCTGTATCTCCCTATCCGATTTAATGACCCCTTGGACAACAATTGAGAAAAGAATTCACGCTGCAGCAACAGGGGATTTCGTTACTTCACTGTACAACCCAAGAAGTAAAAAACGTTTTTGGCAGCTCAACCGACTCAAAGAAATTTTCTTAAAACACCGCAGTCCTACTACTCCAGTTGCAGTAATTCGTCAAGTTACACGTCCAGATGAGCACATCACTATTACCACTTTGGGCGAATTCGACACCGAAATTGTCGATATGTTTTCATTAGTTATGATTGGAAATTCACAAACCTATCAATTCAAAAATTTCCTCGTGACACCGCGTGGTTATTTGGCTCGAAAACCCCATACAGGACAGGAAATTCAAGACGAAAGCTTTCGCCAAATTGCCGAAAGTTTACAACGTACCGACCTCCCAAGAGCAGACAAATGGGCAGTGATGCGCTGCGTACACACAACAGCCGATTTTGAATACGAAAATCTCTATTTATCGAGTAATAATGCCATCGAAAAATGGAATGATTACCTCATAAACGGAGGTACAATTATTACCGATGTCACGATGGTGCAATCTGGAATCACAAAAGAATTTACAGGAAAATACCAAAACCAGGTACTTTGCTATCTGAATGATCCCGAAGCTACGGCACTAGCACAAAGCGAAAACATCACCCGTAGTCAAGCAGGAATCCGATTAGCATTGGCAAAACATCCTAACGCTTTGTACGTGGTAGGTAATGCTCCCACTGCTCTATTCGAATTGTGTGAGCAAATAATAGACGAAAAATGCAAACCTGTTGGCGTGGTTGGTGCTCCCGTAGGATTTGTAAATGTTGTGGAATCTAAACTGAAATTACAGGCAATCACAAGTATTCCGTATGTTATTATCCGAGAACGTAAAGGAGGAAGTAATGTGGCAGCAAGTATTGTAAACGCAGCGTTTACATTATAATTAACAATGGATAATTAACAATGGATAATTAAAATGCATAATTGACAATTTAAAATGGATAATTTTTAAATAATAATAATAATGAGAGATAATGTAATCAAAACGAAATCATTCCTTTTTGCTCTAGAAATTATTAAAATCTCAAAAAGTTTAATGGAAAACAAAAGGGAGTATGTATTGTCAAAACAAGTCTTGCGTTCAGGTACATCTATAGGTGCTATGGTGCGAGAATCTGAGCATGCAGAATCTAAAAATGATTTTATACATAAATTATCAATTGCGCTAAAAGAAGCCAATGAAACCGAATATTGGTTGTTATTGCTACGAGAATCCCAATACTTAACACCAGATGAAACAGAAAACATATTAAAGTCAATTCTTGAAATTATAAAATTACTTACTTCTATTATAAAAACAAGTAAAACAAATCGGTAAGTATGGATTTATCCCCAACAACAATCATCAATTGTCAATTAACAATCATCAATTATTTTTTAATTGGCATATCCGACAACCCGAATTTCGTTTTTTCAGACGAAACACAACTCTTGTTGCAATCGCAGCAGGTGTTTTCGGGTGGGAAACGCCATTATGAATTGGTACAAAAACACCTTCCCAAAAATCATCAATGGATAACTATTTCGGGAGAAATGAGTGTGTTATTCGAAACATACAAACAGCAAGGTGAGGTCATTATTGTTTTCGCATCGGGCGACCCTTTATTTTATGGATTTGCAAATACCATTCAGAAATTTCATCCCGAAGCAACCGTAAAAACGATACCATATTTCAATAGCATTCAATTGTTGTGTCACAAAGCAGGCGTTACGTACTCAAATATTACGTATACTTCCGTTCACGGGCGCAGTTGGAAAGAACTGGATGTAGCATTGATGGAACAAAAAGAATGTATTGGTATATTGACAGATGCTCAAAAATCGCCTCAAGCAATTGCTAAAAGAGCATTGGAATATGGTTATAAAAACTACCAAATGATAGTAGGCGAATCTTTGGAAGGCCATGATGAAAAGATAAGCCATCTCACTTTAGCCAAAGCGATACAACAAGAATATCAACCGCTAAATTGTATTTTACTGATCAAGAAAGAACAAAAAACAAAACCCTTTGGCATTCCCGACACCGATTTTGAAGGATTACCCAATCGTCCCAATATGATTACCAAAATGCCCATTCGATTGCTGAGTTTATCCCAATTGGATCTACACAACCGAAAAACACTTTGGGATATTGGCTTTTGCACAGGCTCTATTTCAATCGAGGCGCAATTACAATTCTCAAATTTAGATGTTTTGGCTTTTGAAATTCGTCCCGAATGCGAATCGATTTTAGAAAATAATGCTCGAAAGTTTGGTGCTTTGAGTATTCAAGCTGTTATGGGCGATTTCTTTTTACAAAATCTAGACGAATTAAAACAACCCGATACCATTTTTATCGGCGGGCATGGCAACCGATTGGCGTCATTAATTACTAGAATAGATTCATATTTGTTACCAAAAGGGCGAATCGTAATTAATGCCGTTAAGCAAGAAAGCAAAACCGAATTTATACAAAGCGTACAGCAACTCAATTATGAGCTGCTTTTATCAACAACCATAAAAATAGATCAACACAACGAAGTAACTATCTTGACCGCTCAAAAGCAATAGTTATTAGAACTTATATTTAAATAAATGAAAAAAATAGCTTTACTAGCCAGCACTGACAAAGGAGTACTTTTAGGGAAAATACTTCAAAAAGAATTTCAAAAATCAGTTTTGGTATCTACCCGAAAACACGAAGGAATTACCGAAATCGAATCGATTGCATTGTTTCTAGAATCAAATTTCACAGCTTTTGACGGTTTTATTTTTATTGGAGCATTGGGGATTTGTGTGAGGAGCATTGCTCCCTATTTGGAAAACAAAACCAAAGACCCAGCTATTATCAATATCGACGAAGCGGGTAAATTTGTACAATCGGTGCTTTCAGGACATTTGGGAGGTGCCAATGAATTAGCACAAAATTTAGCCAAAGTTATTGGCGCACAAGCCGTAATTACAACTGCTAGTGACGGGCAAGATATTTGGGCTTTGGATACTTTGGCAAAAACGTACAACTGGAAAACGCAAAGTACCATTGGAATGAATGAAATCATTTCGTTATTTGTTAACAATAAACCCACCGCTTTATTACTAGATATTAAAGACAAAGGCTGTACTTTTTTAGAAAAAAACAAACCCGATTTTGTTACTGTTTATTACAGCTATGAAGCAATTGATTTTTCTAAGTATGATCTTTTTCTAGCCGTAACCTATACGGTTTATTCGTCTCCAATTCCGGCATTGTATTATTACGCTCCGGTAATTACTATGGGTATGGGTTGTTCAAGAGATATCGAATCGGATTTATTGGAAGTTTCTTTTAGAGAACAATTACAACAAAATTGTATTGCTGTCGAATCTATAAAATCATTCGGTTCTTTGGATGTAAAACACGACGAAGTGGCTTTTATAGCTTTGGCAAATACGTTACAAATTCCGTTTATCACTTTTACAGCCGATGAATTGAATTCGAAAGTAAGTGCAAATCCATCAGAAGTTGTGATGAGCAAGTTAGGCGTTCATAGTGTTGCAGAAGCTTCGGCAATGCTATTGGCACAAACTGATGATTTGATTTTAGAAAAACAAAAACTGCATTTGTCCTCGGGTAAAAAACACACCATCGCTTTGTCATTAGACAAAAAAGCAAAACGAAAAGCCGAAATAGTAATTGTAGGTGCTGGTCCCGGTGCGGCCGATTTGATATGTGTAAAAGGAAAAGAACTACTGGAAGAAGCCGATTTGATTTTGTATGCGGGAAGCCTTATTCCAGTTGAGCTAACCCATTATGCCAAAGCTAATGCAATCGTTCGTAACTCAGCAAGTATGACCCTTGAAGAACAAATAGAAATTATGGACGAACATTATGCACAAGGGCACTTAATTGTACGTTTACAATCGGGAGATCCTTCCATTTACGGAGCTATTCAGGAGCAAATGACCATTTTTGACGAGAAAGGGATGGATTATTCTATTGTTCCAGGTATTTCGTCCTTTCAGGCTGCAGCAGCGTATTTGAAATCGGAATTCACTATTCCAGAAGTCGTTCAAACAATTATTTTAACCCGAGGAGAAGGAAAAACACCCCTTCCGGAAAAAGAGAAACTGAACGAAATGGCGAAACATCAAGCCACAATGTGCATCTTTTTGAGTGCTACTATTGCTAAATCAGTTCAAGAACAACTACTGGAACATTATCCCGAAGATACTCCCGTTGGCGTTTTATATAGAGTAACTTGGAAAGACGAAAGGGTTTTTGTGGGCAAACTTTCCGAATTGGCTCAAATAATTCGTGATAACAAACTAACTTTAACAACTTTAGTGATTGTTGGAGCTGCCATTGGTGCAAGAAAAAATCGTTCCTATTTGTACAGCCCTGAGTGGAAACATGTTTTTAGAACAGGGAAAGAAGCAAAAATTAAGGGGTAATTGATAATGGATAATTATCAATTGTCAATTTTTAATTGTCAATTAAAAAAAAATGATACTAGTTTTCGGCGGTACAACAGAAGGAAAAAAAGTAGCGAAGTTTCTCGAAACGGAAGCCTTGCCTTACTTTTATTCTACAAAAACGGAAATCGAATTTGACAAAGGACAATTCGGAAGCTATCGTTTTGGCGCATTCACTCCTGCAACATTAATTGCATTTTGTCAAGAAAAAAAAATACGTACCATCATACACGCGAGCCATCCTTTTGCCGAAATATTGCATCAAACCATAGCCGAAGCAAGCACCTTTTTATCGCTGACTGTCATTCGTTTTGAAAGACAATATCCTCTAAAAAGAGCTTCGGAGGATGTGATTTATGTCAAAAATTATGCAGAAGCCATTGACTATTTGAATACTAAAAAGATAGAAAGTTTATTGGCTTTGACAGGAGTACAAACCATTGAAAAGCTGGAATCGTATTGGAAAAAAAACAGTACTTACTTTCGGATTTTACCTCGGGAAAGTTCTTTGGCAATAGCCAAAAAAGCAGGGTTCCCAAAAGAAAATTTGATTTTAGAATTTCCAAGTGATGATTTAAATTATGAAATTGAGATTTTAAAAAAATACAATTGTAAAGCGGTAATTACCAAAGAAAGTGGTGAATCGGGATTTTTATCCACTAAAATTGAAGCTGCCAAAATTTGCGCAATTCCCATTGTGATTATCGAAAGAGTTATGTTGCCTAAGAGTTTTCTATTAGTATCTAATGAAACTGATTTGTTTAATTTTATGGCTTTAAAAAAATAAAAAATGGCATTGCTTCCTATTCCAGATGGTCCTTTACGCAGCGGCTACACCACAGGGGCTTGTGCAACTGCTTGTGCAAAAGCGGCACTAACAAGCCTTTTGGAGCAAAAAGAAGTCACGGAAATAGAAATTACTCTGCCAATAGGTCAAAAAGTAACATTTGTCATTACTTCGTGTATTTTCGATTCACAACAAGCCACATGCACCACCGTAAAAGATGCAGGAGATGACCCTGATGTTACACATGGTGCAACAATTGGTTGTAAAGTTTCTTTAAATGAAGCTAAGGGTATTCAATTTCTTCAAGGTAAAGGAGTGGGTATTGTGACCTTACCTGGATTAGCCATTCCGGTGGGCGAACCTGCCATTAATCCCATGCCAAGGAAAATGATTACCGATGCGGTACATTTTGTTAAACACCAATTTCAATGTGACAAAGGTGTAGATGTGGAAGTTTTTGTAGTAAATGGGGAAGAAATTGCAAAAAGAACATTGAATTCCCGCATCGGAATTTTAAACGGGATTTCGATTTTAGGAACAACGGGGATTGTGAAAGCATTTAGCTCAGCAGCCTATGTTGCTAGCATCACACAAGGCATTGATGTAGCGATTGCCAATGGCTGTTCTGAAATTGTCATCAATTCGGGAGGAAGATCGGAGAATTTATTGAAAGTCCGATTCCCGCATTTGCCTGAATTTGCTTTTATACAATACGGCAATTGGATTGGAGATACTTTAGAAAAAATAAAATCAGTTCCCCTAGAGAAAGTAACCATTGGAATAATGATAGGAAAAGCAGCCAAACTGGCTCAAGGCGAACTTGATACCCACAGCGGAAAATCAACTTGGGACAAAGCATTCATACATCAAATGGCTAAGAATTGCGGGTATAGCGATGAACAATGTTTGCCCATTTTAGATTTGAATATGGCAAGACGACTGACAGAGATTTTCGATTTTACAGAGCATGAACCTTTCTTTAAATCCTTACGACAACATTGTTATGATGTTTGTAAGCAACATATCCCGAATGTAATATTGACCGTACTTTTGATTGATGCGAATGATAAAATTATATAGCCTTTCTTTGGTCTCAACACAAAGATTAAAATTTAAAATTTGACCTTGTTATTGGTATTGAAATTAGTACTGAAATTGTTATTGAAATTTAGAAATTAAAAAAAATATAAGATGATAGGTTATCTATTTACAGATTCGCTTTTATTAGGCATACAGCATTCATTTGAACCGGATCACATGGCAGCGGTTTCGGTATTAGCATCCGAGCGCAGAGACAACAAAATAGGTTTAGCAAAACTACTATGGCGTTCTTCGCAATGGGCTGTGGGACATTCAGTAACCCTGTTGCTTTTTAGTGCTTTTGCTTTAGTATTAAAATCCACATTACCCTTAAATCTTTCTACTTACGCTGAAATTGCGGTAGGTCCGGTAATGATTTGGTTGGGAATATCTGCAATCAGACGCAATCATAAACTCAAAAAGATAATGGACCTTCATCGAACTATTGAAGCACACGAGCATACCACAAATGTACTCCATTTACACGGCAAACAAGGAGAAGAAATAGCAATGAATATACTAAGTCGTACCTTTTGGGTGGGAATGTTACACGGATTAGCAGGCACTGGAGGAGCTTGTTCGATTGCATTGGTCATGGCATCAAAGGATACCTATACCGCCATCGGAATTATTGCTTTGCAAAGTATCGGAATTATTATTGCCATGACTACTTACAGTTGCGTTTTGGCATTTTCGGTTTCCCGATTCATTGAGCGGAACCAAATTGCTTTCAAAATAATGAATGCCGTTGTCGGAGTTTTTTCAATATTTATTGGGATACTATGGATTTATAATGCACTAAACAATGGATAATTATCAATTAATAATGGAGAATTGTCAATTGCCAATGGACAATGAAAAAAAATATTTAAAAAAAGGCACACAATGAATATACCAAACACGAGAATTATCAATTGCCAATCATCAATTATTAATTATCCCTTTACCGCCATTTGCGGACAAGACGATTTTAAGTTGGCTTTGCTTTTATGCATGATTGATCCATCGCTGGGCGGGGTTTTGGCCTTGGGTGATAAAGGAACTGGGAAAACTACAACGGTTCGGGCACTACAAAACCTGATGAAAAATATTGAGAGTGATTTTCCATTTGTTAATTTACCTATAGGTGCTACCGAAGATCGGGTTTTAGGTTCCGTACACTTAGAAACTTTAATCAACGAAAAAAAACTGGAAGTCCAAAAAGGATTGCTAGCCAAGGCGCATCGCGGTATTTTATACATCGATGAAATCAATCTGTTGAATGATTACCTGATGGATATTTTGTTAGACGCATCTTCAAGTGGGGGGTATTTTCTAGAACGAGATGCGATTTCGCAATGGCTCGACAGCCGATTTTGTTTAGTAGGAACCATGAATCCAGAGGAAGGCGATTTACGTCCGCAGTTACTAGACCGTTTTGGACTGAGTGTCACTATAAAAACACCTACAGACAAAAAAATCCGAATGGAGATTGTGAATCGGCGTTTGGATTTTGATACGGATTCAACGGCATTTTGTAGCCAATTTGAAAATGATGAAAAGGAGTTGTCTAAAATGATTACATCCGCAAAAGAACAACTTCCTGCCATTTATGTTTCGGAAGAAATTAAGGAAAACATTGCAGACCAATGCATATCGCACCAAGTAGAAGGTCTGCGAGCCGACATTTTACTGATGAAAGCAAGTCGTGCTTATGCCGCTTTAGACAATTGTTCCGAAGTAACAGTGATTCATTTAGAGAAAGTCGCTCCTTTGGTCTTGAATCATCGGGCAAAACATTTTCCAAAAGACAATGACAGTGACAATGGCAATAGCAACGAAAATGGGACTGAAAATCAAAATGAAAATATAGAAAATAGCGGTTTAAGTGATTATTTATTACAGGCTACAGCAACGGAGCAGTTTTTAAAAATACAAATACCAAAGATTGATTCAAAAAAAGGATCATTGTTTAAAAATCAATTGATTCAAAAAAAGAGTCCACATCCTTTTGGGACAGGCACAACAGGAATTGATGTTTTGTCATCAGTAAAAGAATATTTGACTACACAAAAATTTAAAGTTCATTATAAAAAAGCAGTTTCCACGTCAAAAATTCACTTGGTTTTCCTGATCGATTCTAGTAGCTCAATGGTGAAAAATCAGCAAATTTCTTTTATAAAAGGATTGATTTCAGAAACGCTTCTTAAATTTAAAAACAAAAAAATAGTCCTTTCGGCAGTGGCATTGCAAAACGGTACGGCAACTATAATTTTAAAGCTTACGCAAAATGTAGAAAAATTTATATCCGCAGTACAACAGCTACGTTCTGGCGGAAAAACGAATTTAAAGGCGGGTTTGTCATTAGTTCACCAACTTTTAAAATCGAAAACGCCTCAGGAAGAAACAGTATTCTATGTCTTGACTGATGGCAAAATAAATAAAGGCGAAACCGAAAACCCCTTTGCAGAAGCAGTTTCTTATTTTAAAACCTATCTAAGAATCGCCAAAAACACCACGGTAATTGATACAGAAAAGGGCTTTGTAAAATTAGCTTTGGCTAAAAAATTAGCTAATGAGATGAATGCCAATTATCGCGTTATCGCATATTAGAATCCGATATGATGAATACAATTGTAGCGAATATAAAAACGTGTGGCCTTGTAACAGAATTGACTAACTCTCAATCTGATAATTTTATAATCATACAAAAACATTGGAAAATTTTTAATGAAGAGCTAAAAAAATACAAACTAAATCAAAATCGCGGGAATTGGGAAAAATTTGGTATTACCTATAAAAGGGATGAAAAGTATTTCTATTTGACAGCAATTCCAAAATTGGAGCAAGTATTTCCGGATCATTTTACTTTCATGGAAATTCCAAAAGGAGAGTATGAAATTTTTACGCACAAAGGAAAAATGGAAAATCTAAAACAGACAATTAATACCATTTATAAAATTAGTATTCCAAACTCAAACTTAAAAATTGAAGACCCTAAAAAAGTTGGATTCATTCATTTTGAAAAATACGATTATCGATTTCAATGGAACAAACCAACGTCCATTATTGATATATACCTGCCTTTGAAAACCAATTTTGAATAACTAAAATTGATATACCTAAAGTTAAATACGGAAAATAACTACAAAAAAAATAACCATACTAAAAAATATACTATGAAAATATACACTAAAAAAGGAGATACCGGAAAAACAGGATTATTTGGCGGAAGCCGCGTTTATAAAGATGATGTTCGTGTGAACTGTTACGGAACTTTAGACGAAGTAAATTCTACCATTGGTTTGTTGCGTGCTAAGTTAGGAACCGAACACGAATGGCAACAAAACCTGCATAAAATTCAGAAAGATATGATGGATATGATGTCACATTTGGCAAGACCATCAGATTGTAAAAAGGTAAACCCAAATCCAAAACCCGAAGATGGAGCGGAATTCTGCGAGGCTTGGATAGACGAACTGGAAGTTGCTATGACAAGCAAATCAGATTATTTCTTGCTTCCGGGCGGAAACGAAATTTCGGCTTTATGTCATGTCGTACGTACACAAATGCGTCGAGGCGAACGTTTATTGGTAAGTTTGATGAAAGAAGATGAGGTCGATGATTATATTCCTGCCTACATCAACAGAATGTCGGATCTTTTCTTCATTCTAGGTCGTGCCGAAATGGATAAAGCAGGTGTAGCCGAAGAAAAATGGCAGTTATTTTTATATAAAAGAAAGAAACAAATTGAATAATGATTAATTGATAATTGACAATGGATAATTATCAATTACCCATTGTTAATTATCAATTTTTATCCATTTATTCTGAATCTATAAGAAGCTGTTGCAGCTTTTCAACCGTTTCTGGTTTTGGTTCTTTCCACATTCCTCGTTGGATCGCTTCCAGCATACGTTCGGACATGTCTTTTAATGCCCACGGATTTACTTTTTCTATAAATTCTTTGTTTTCGGGTTTAAATAAATATTCCTCTGTGATGCCTTCGTACATAAAATCGTCAATCATGTCGGTCGTGGCATCATAAGCAAAAAGGTAATCCATAGTTGCTGCCAATTCAAAAGCACCTTTGTAACCATGTCTTTTTACGCCTTCAATCCATTTTGGATTTACCACACGGGAGCGATAAACTTTTAATAATTCTTCTTTCAGTGTTTTTACTTTCGGGTTATCTGGGCGGGAATGATCTCCAAAATAAACTTGGGGCTGCGTACCACTTACGGTTTGTACGGCATTAGTCAAACCACCTTGAAACTGGTAATAATCATCGGAATCCAGAATGTCATGTTCCCGATTGTCTTGATTGTGCATCACAATTTGAATATCGGATAGCCGCTGTTCAAAAACTTCGTGCGCCGACTCCCCTATTCTATCGCTACCATAAGCATAGCCACTCCATTGCATATATACCCGTGCCAAATCTTCTTTGGTTTGCCAATTTTTCTCATCAATTACGGCTTGTAATCCTGCGCCATACGCTCCGGGTTTAGAACCAAAAACACGAAACAAGGCTCTTTTATGAGCTTTATCATCGGTAATCCCTTTGGCTTTCCAATCGGATTTTTCTTTTAGAAAACGTTTTCTGATAGGGTTCATTTCAATATCTTCGTCCAACTGTGCTACTCGTTCTACCACTTTATTATATAACGAAATCACATCTGGAAAAGCATCTCTAAAAAAACCCGAAATACGCAACATTACATCTACTCGCGGCCGTTTGAGCATGAGCATCGAGATGATTTCAAAATCGGTCACCCTCCGATTTGCCCCTTCCCAAACAGGTTTTACACCCATAAGTGCAAAAGCTTGCGCAATGTCATCACCGCCAGTTCGCATGGTTGAAGTTCCCCAAACCGATAGCCCAACCGTCTCGGGATATTCTCCATTTTCTTGTAAATAGCGTTCTATAATGAGGTTTGCACTTTTTACTCCTAAAGCATAAGCTGTTGGAGTTGGGATAGTTCGTACATCTACCGAATAAAAATTTCTTCCTGTAGGCAAAACATCTAGCCTCCCTCGTGTGGGCGCACCCGAGCTTCCCGAAGAAACATACTTCCCATTCAACCCCGACAATAAATTAGCGATTTCGTTTGTGGTTTGCTGTACTTTTGGGTAAGTGTCTTTGGCTATAAAATCAAGAACGTCATCAAAATTTAGGTAGCCCGTTTCTTTATTATCTAATAAAAATTGGGATAAATAGACTCGTGAAATCAATTCGAGTTGTTCGACAGCATCCCCAATTGTTCGACAATAGATCTGCTGAATATCTTTTTCGAAAGGGGTGGAATAATCACAATGCAGCGGATTAAAATCCAATTCCAAATCGAGTGCCAATGCATGAGTTATGCCTTTTATCGCTCCCGAAGGTACACGGTGCAAGGCAATGAGCAAATCAAGTAATTGATCATTTTCTGGAGCTTGTCCAAAAATATGCAAGCCATCTCGAATTTGTGCTTCTTTTAAATCACACAAATAACCATCTAATTTTACTAATAATTCGTCAATATCTTCTACCGACGCACGCAAATCGGTATCTAAATGTGCTTCTTGAACCAGTGTTTTTATTTGCTTCTTTAATACTGTAGCTCTCTTTATATCCAACGTAAAAGCTTCGTAATATTCGTCTATGAGATGCTCCAATTGAGTTAAAATACCATAGCTTTCGGCACGCGTCATGGGCGGAATCAGGTGATCCAAAATCACGGCTTGGTTGCGACGCTTGGCTTGAGTTCCTTCTCCAGGATCGTTGACAATAAAGGGATAAAAATGCGGAATGGCTTCCATCAACAACCTTGGATAGCAACTTTCTTTGCTTAATGCAACACTTTTCCCCGGCAACCATTCGAGGTTTCCGTGCTTGCCTACGTGAACAACAGCATCGGCTTGAAAAACATGATTTACCCAAAAATAATAGGCCAAATAATTGAAAGTGGGCGGTAAATCTGGCGAATGATAAATCGCTTTTTCATCTTGATTGTACCCTCGTGAAGGTTGAATACTCACAAAAACAGTTCCCAATAAAAAACCAGCAATAGCAAATTTTCCATCGCTATAAAATGGAGAATCTTCCGGTTTCCCCCATTGCTTTTCGAGTTGTTCTCTAAGATTTGACGAAATGGTATTGTATTGTTTGTAAAAATTTTCAATTGACAACGAAACCTGAAACGGTCGGAATTGGGTCGTATCTACATCATTGGTAATATAATGCGTGACCAATTCTATCAATTCCTGACTCGAATTGGGAATAAAGCTCCCCAAATCATATCCATTATCTTTGAGAGCCTTGATGATATTAACCATACTTTCGGGTGTGTCAAGCCCTACTCCATTGGCCAAACGACTGTCTTTGTTGGGATAATTGGGCATTATCAAAGCGATGCATTTTTCTGAATTCTTTTTGGTTTGCAGTCGATGCCAACGTACCGCAAAATCAACCACAAAATCAACTCCTTCCTGGTGCGTCTCGTACTTTAAAATATCTGAATCGGTTATGGCATCCTTGCCCAATGCTACTTTAAAGGATACTGCGGTTGTAATAATTCGCCCGTCCAATTCGGGTAGTGCTATATTGATAGCTACATCAGTAGGCGTTAATCCAAATAAATTGTCTTGCCAAACTTCTTTGGTACATGAAGCAAAAATAGCCTGAATAACAGGAACATTGAGTTTCTGAAAAATAAAATCGCTTTCATTCTCTGTTAATGCTTTTATCGAAAAACTAGTGGTATTGATAATTGTGCTTAACTCACGATTCATCCCTTGAGTAAGTAAGTCATACAATTCATCGGTTGTATTCTTGTCCCGAAGATTATTGACAAAAGCCATAATCGGACGTGTATTTTTTCTCTTTAATTGTTCGCAAATTGCATAAACAGGCTCTAAATTATCTGCTAAATAATGCGATTGATATACTAGAACCACGGTATCGAATTCTGTATGATACGCTTGTTCCTTAGATAAAATTCCACTATTTAAATCACACAAAAACAAATCGGGTATGCGTTGCGGACCATTATATACCAAATCTTTTCTATCAAAAAAATGATGCAAAATAAAACGCAATGCTTCCATCAAATTTTGTTTTCCACCAGCGCAAAAGTATTTCCAAACCAAATCGGAAACCGATAAATCGACAGTTGAAAGATTCATCAGCTCTATATCTGGCGCATCATAACCCGATAAAAAAAGCACTGGAATGTTCTTATTCCTGCATTCCAATTCAATAGATTCTACCAAATAAGGATAATAACTAATACCTCCTAACAATCTACAAATAACGAGTTTGGCTTCGCCAATGACTTCTTCAACATATTTATCGATGGTCAATTCTTGTTTTAGATAGGTCAAGTTGGCCATTCGAAGACTCACGTCGACGGAGCTCAGTGACCGAGATAATTCCTTATATGCTTTATTAAGCGAATGAATTTCGGTATCGGCGGCGGATAGAAAAACAATATCTCCTTTGGATTGTTCGATGTGAAAAACGCCGTCCTCATTAGGATTCCAGCCTCCAGGAATGGTAGGTATTAAATGCATTTGTACAATTCTAATTAAAAAAAATGGACAATCAACAGTGGTTGATTATCCATTCAAATATACCTTCTATTTGGTACTAATTCAATCTTTCGTTGATAATTTGTTGCAAATTTTTATGCTCCAATTCGTCTCCGATGATAACCAAACTCGTTTTTCTGGTTTCATTATCTTTCCATTTACGGTCAAAATAACTGTCAAAACGAGTCGATACTCCTTGTAGAACCATACGCATCGATTTTTCGGGAACGTTTATAAACCCTTTAATTCTATAAATTTCGTATTCTTCGATGATTTGTTTCAGTGTTGCAACCAATGTTTCTGGAGTATGAACCGCAGTAATTTCGATAACTACAGAGTCAATATGATCGTCATGTTCGTGTTCATGACCATTGGCATGATCCTCTTCATGGTGTGAATGACGGTTTGCTAAATCATTTTCGGCTTGAGCTCCAATTCCTAACAAAATGTCAGCAGCAATAATACCTTTATTGGCACTAACCATTTTTACATTCGATCTAATTTTACCAGCAATAATAGCTTGTACTTCTTCAAATTGTGATTCATCAAGCAAATCTTTTTTGGTCATTACGATCAAATCGGCACAAGACAATTGGTCTTCAAACAATTCTTCAATTGGGGTTTCATGATCTAAAGATTCATCTGCTTTACGTTGTGCTTCTACTCTAGCACGGTCACAAATTTCGCCAGTTGCCTGCCCTACTGCATCAACCACTGTAATCACAGCATCTACGGTAATTTGTGGTTTTAATTCCGGCCAGTTAAAAGCATGCAATAGCGGTTTTGGCAAGGCAAGTCCCGAAGTTTCAATTATAATATGGTCGATAGTGTCTTTACGTTCCATCAATTGCAGCATAATTGGCAAAAACTCGTCTTGTACGGTACAGCAAACGCAACCGTTACTCAACTCCATAATATCTTCTTCGTTGGTACAACAGGATTTTAGTAATTCGCCATCAATACCCATTTCGCCAAACTCGTTTACAATGACAGCCAGTCGTTTACCATTGTTGTTTTCTAATAAATTACGAATAATTGTGGTTTTCCCTGACCCAAGGAAACCAGTTATTATAGTTACAGGAATTTTATTTGTCATAACTGTTTTTAAAATGTGTTATTATTGGTTAAAAATAGTATATCCATTGGAAAATATCGAGTTTATTTAAGTTTTTTTTTACGCAAAATTGATAAAATGTACCGCGTACGATGCTTATTTTCCTAAATTTTAAAAATGCTGTTTTCTAAAATGATTAGTACTACCAAGAACTACAAATTTTTTAATTGGCGCAATTAAAAAATTGATATCCAAAAAAGTTACAACTAAATACATATCAACACATTGCCAGCACAATAGAAAATTCAGTATTTATTTTTTTGATTAATTTTCGTACCTCATATTCGGTTGATTTTAAATTTCCTATACCGTATGAAGTATAACAAGAAAACACAAAAATCCTGATTATCAAGAGCAGAACAAATTTTTTAACGACAGTCAATTTAAAATATGTATTGTGTAAACATCAATACAAATGGTTAATTAATAAACGTTTACATTTTAACATCATTTTTAACAAAAAGGAATAATTTTTAATTAATTTTGCAAAGCTTTTTTTTAGATATGAAAAAACACCACTTTATATTATTAGTCTTATTAGGCATGTTTCTTATGTCTAATACTGCTATGGCTTGTGGTAAAGGTTTAGAAAAGAGTTCTTGTAAAAAAGAGGTTTCTTCAACTAAAAAAGTTAAAAAGAGTTGTTGCGGTAGTGCTAGTTCTAGAGAAAAAGAACACAAAAGCTGCAAAGACAATTGCGGTACTTCTAAATGTGGATGCTCTTCAACCTGTCCAACTTCTTCAGTAAGCTTGTTATCCGAAATCATTTTTAAAAATTTAATCTTTAACTATTCTTCAATTGAGAAAGTTAAATTTTTCAACACAACACCATCAATATCAGATGGTTTTTATTCTATTTGGCTCATCCCTAAAATAAGCTAAGCCTTTTTTGACAGCCCTACTTGCGTCAAATTTATAGCATTTTGCTATTCAATCTAACAGTTTAGTATTGTTTTTCTACACCAATATTGGTACAGAAATTATAATCTTTCGTTACTGTTATTTATCCCAATTTATTTTATCAACCAATCAAGGTAGTTTGCCTTGATTACAACTTTATTTATAATGAAAAATTCATTTATGAAAATAATGATAGCAATTATTGTATTGCTATCAACAACAATTAATGCACAAATAAAAAATGCCAAAACTGAAAACATTAAAGTTTATGGCAACTGTGGCATGTGCGAAACCACAATCGAAAAAGCAGGAAACATAAAAAAAATTGCCACTGTAGATTGGAACCAAGAAACTCAGATGGCTACAATAACTTATGACGCCACCAAAACAAATCAAGAGGAAATACTCCAAAGAATTGCATTAGTGGGTTATGATAGTGATCACTTTCTTGCTCCAGATGATGTTTATAGTAATCTTCACGGATGTTGCCAATATGAAAGAGTAGCAAAAGTTCCTGCCAAAGCAGTAACGACAACGATTGCTAATAACGAAGACCATTCTAAACATAGTAATCATGTTGAAACAAATAGTACTATACATCAAAATGACCATCAAGTAAAATCGGTTTTTGAAAATTACTTTTTGGTAAAGGATGCCTTGATTGCTTCAAATGGAAATAATACTGCCGCTGCTGCAAAAGAATTAATATCGACTATTAATAATGTTAAAATGGACAAGCTTGAAATGGAAGTTCACATGGCTTGGATGAGCGTTGTCAATACGATAAAGAAGGATGCAGAAAATATCGCCACTACAAAAGATATAAAAATCCAACGCGATCACTTCACTACGTTATCCAAAGACATGTATGCATTAATCAAAGTTTCTAAATACGAAACTCCTGTATACTATCAATTTTGTCCAATGTTCAACGAAGGTACTGGTGCTAATTGGTTAAGCAAAGAGAATGCAATAAAAAATCCCTACTATGGCTCCATGATGCTAAGTTGTGGAAAAACAGTTGAAACTATAAAATAATTCAAATGAAAAAAGTATATTTAATCCTAACATCAATGGTTTTGATGTTCTCAATGCAAAGCAATGCGCAAATTATAAAAGCCGAAATTAGAGCTACAGGTTTAACGTGTTCCATGTGTTCCAATGCAATCAACAAGCAGCTAAAAAGCATGGCAGAGGTGGCTAATGTAGAAACCGATTTGAATACCAATACATTTACAGTAACACTAAAAGAGGGTAATAGTTTAACTCCAAAAGTGTTTAAAGAAAAAGTAGAAAAAGCAGGTTTCTTTATTGGTTCACTAATAATAACATTGAAAACTGAAATAATTAAGCAGGAAGGTTATATTGAAGTTAACAAAGCTTCAACTAGCAATGCCGAAGTCCAAATTCAAATTTTAGACAAAGGTTATGTTACAGAGAAAGAATTTAAGAAACTATCTAAATCGCTCCACAATGTGGTAACCTATACTTCAAACAACGAAGACGATTTTCATATTAAATATATAAACTAATGAGAAAGGTTTGCATTTTATTAATCCTGTTTGCGTTTCAAAACAATTACAGTCAAGAGTTATTTGTAGTTACAGATCCTGCAAGTAATATTCCAGCAAATACAGTAAGTATTCGGCTATCACAATCTTTGTTTAAAGAAAAAATTATATCAGGTTATAATTATCATTTAATGCCAGAGCTTACGTATGGGTTGAATAAAAATTTAATGTTTAGAGGCTCTGTTTTTGTGAGTAATAGCAGTAACCAATTGGTAACTGAAGGCGGAAGTTTATATACTAAATACCGTTTCTATTCAACCGATGACATAAACAGTCATTTTCGTTTGGCGGCCTTTGGGAGATACAGTTTCAATAATGCCGATATCCATCAGGAACAAATTGAAATCATGGGGCACAATACGGGTTTTGAAACCGGGTTTGTAGCAACTAAATTGATAAAAAAAGTAGCTATAAGTTCCTCCATTAGCTTTGAGAAAGCATTTGACAACAAACCCAATTATCCTTTTCCAGACGATTTAGGAGATAATGCGACTAATTACACCTTATCTTTTGGTAAATTAATGTATCCAAAAAAGTATACTAATTTCAAGCAAACCAACATCAATTTGATGGTTGAATTTGTGGGTCAAACCATAAACCAAGACGGTAAGTCCTATCTTGATGTTGTTCCTGCAATTCAGTTTATTATCAATAGTCAGGCACGAATAGATTTGGCTTACCGACAAGAGTTATTAAGCTCCATGTTAAGAACTGCTCCAAATGGTTTTTATTTTAACCTGGAATACAACTTTTTTAATGCATTCAAATAAATTAATAGAATGAATTATACAACTTAAATAGTGCAGAATGTAAGTTACTAAATAATAGAATTTTGTATCATTACAATGCAGAAATTAATCCGTAATTTAAATCAAGTAAACAATGAAAAAAATAATCTTTTCAGCTGTAATAATGGCTTTTGTACTGGTTTCTTGCAACCAAAAAACTAAAGAAATAATAACAACCGATTCAGAAATGATGGAACAAGATTCTACAATGACTGACCATTCGAAGATGGATCAGTCTAAAATGTATGCTTGCTCAATGCATCCTGAAGTTCGAGGAAAAAGGAATGACAAGTGTTCTAAATGTGGTATGAAATTGACTGAACCTGTTACAGAAGATGCAGAAGAAAGCAAGTAATACATAATCTTTGGTCATTATCGTAAACTAACTTTGTTAATTATTTAGCAAAGTTAGTTTATATCATCTAAGCAAAAAACTTTGTATAATGAAACTATACATTAAAAATATGGTTTGCAGTCGCTGCAAAATGGTTGTGAAGTCTGTGTTTGAAAATATGGGGATTAATCCTATCGCTGTGGAGTTAGGCGAAGTTGAATTAAAAAATGACATTTCCGAAAACCAAAAACAAGAATTACTAAAAAGTCTTCGCGGTATTGGCTTTGATTTAATTAACGACAAGAAAAGTAAAACTATCGATGCAATTAAAATACTGATTATTGATTTGGTTCAAAATAAAAACAACGATTTGAAAATTAATTTATCCAATTATCTTTCACAAAAACTAAATCAAGACTATAATACATTGAGTAATCTATTCTCCGAAGTAGAAAATACCACTATCGAAAAGTATTTCATCCATCAGAAAATTGAGAAAGTAAAAGAGTTAATAATATATGATGAACTCTCATTAAGTGAAATTGCTTATTCTTTAAATTACAGTACCGTTTCGCATTTGAGTAATCAATTCAAAAAAGTAACTGGCTTTTCTCCAACCTACTTCAAGAATATAAAAACCACAAAAAGAAAACAAATAGAAGATTTATAAATTTTGCATATCAAACCCAAAATTCTGCAACTGCAAAAAAGCATTAAACTGGAAATTTGTATTTAAATAACAAAAAAATGACACATACGTACAACATTACCGGAATGACTTGCGATGGTTGTCGCACTAAAGTAGAAAAAACGTTGAATACTATTGACGGTATTGATGCAAAAGTTTTATTAAATCCTCCAACAGCAACAATAACTATGGAAAAGTACATTTCGATAGAAAAGTTGCAAGAGAATTTGAAAGCAGCGGGAAAATACACCATTGAGATGAGCAAAGGAGACGTGATCGAGCATATGGAAACAAATAAAGCTACTAAAAAATCATGTTGCTCTACCCCATCTCATCATCATAAAAAAGAAACTACTTTACCGAGCAATGCACAAGGAAAATTTTATTGCCCAATGCACTGCGAAGGCGAAAAAGTATACGAAAAGGCAGGAGACTGTCCTGTGTGTGGAATGGATTTGGTAAAAGCACCAGAGTTAACCGTTAGCAAAACGCAGTATACATGTCCAATGCATCCCGAAGTAATTCAAGAAGATCCGGGTTCATGCCCGATATGTGGAATGGATCTAGTGCCAATGGAACCAAGCGAAAGCGAAGACCAGAAAACATATTCCGACTTGGTTAAAAAAATGAAAATTGCAGTAGCATTTACCGTTCCGATTTTCTTCATTGCCATGATTGATATGGCCCATAACAATCCCTTACTACAAGTAATGGATGCCTCAAAATGGAATTGGGTACAATTAATTCTTTCACTTCCTGTTGTGTTTTATGCCTGTTGGATATTTTTTATACGTGCTTGGAAATCAATAATCACATGGAACTTAAACATGTTTACTCTTATCGGAATTGGTACGGGAGTATCTTTCCTTTTCAGTTTGGTTGGAATGTTTTTTCCAGATATTTTTCCCAGTGAATTCAAAACAGAACACGGAACTGTACATTTATACTTTGAAGCTACAGCTGTTATTCTAACTCTTGTATTATTAGGACAATTATTAGAAGCCAGAGCCCACAGTCAAACAAGCGGAGCTATAAAAGAACTATTAAAACTAGCACCAACCGAAGCTACTTTGGTTATTGACGGTAGTGACAAAGTAATTTCAATTCACGATATCAAAAAAGGCGATTTATTACGAGTAAAACCTGGAGATAAAATTCCTGTAGATGGAAAAATAACTGATGGACAAAGCAGTATCGATGAATCCATGATTACGGGTGAACCAATACCTGTCGACAAGAAAAAAGACGATATTGTCATTGCTGGGACAATAAATGGGAATAAATCATTTGTAATGATCGCTGAAAAAGTTGGTTCAGAAACCTTGCTATCGCAAATTGTACAAATGGTCAACGATGCCAGTCGTTCAAGAGCACCTATTCAAAAATTAGCAGATAGTATTGCCAAATATTTTGTGCCCATTGTGGTGATCATTTCAATAATTACCTTCTTAATTTGGGCAAATTTTGGTCCTGAACCTGCATTAGTGTACGGATTTATAAATGCAATTGCCGTTTTAATTATTGCTTGTCCATGTGCTTTAGGTTTGGCAACGCCAATGTCAGTAATGGTAGGTGTTGGTAAAGGAGCACAATCAGGCGTTTTGATTAAAAATGCTGAAGCTCTAGAGAATATGAATAAGGTTAATGTTCTAATTACAGATAAAACAGGAACTATTACAGAAGGAAAACCATCTGTGGAAAAAATTTATGCTGCCAACAACAATAATGATTTTTTATTACAAAGCATAGCATCATTAAATCAATACAGCGAACATCCATTGGCACAAGCTGTAGTCAATTATGCCAAATCAAAATCAATCTCATTAATCGAAGTGAAAGATTTTGAAGCGGTTGCTGGAAAAGGAGTTACGGGAACTGTGTCTACTAAAAAAGTAGCATTAGGTAATAAAAAACTAATGGAAGAAGTCAAATCCGAGGTTTCTGCCGATTTAGAAAACAAAATCATAGCCGAACAAAAATTAGGCAAAACCGTTTCTTATATCGCTGTTGATGGAATTGCAGTTGGTTTTGTGTCCATCTTCGATGCCATTAAAGAATCAAGTGCTACGGCCATTAAAGAATTAATGCGCCAAGGTGTCGAGGTAATTATGCTCACCGGAGACAATGAAAATACCGCCAAAGCAGTTGCTGATGAATTGGGGTTAGCATCATACAAAGCTGGATGCTTACCAGAAGACAAACTAAAAGAAATTAAAAAATTACAAGCCGAAGGTAAAATTGTGGCAATGGCTGGAGATGGTATCAATGATGCTCCAGCATTAGCACAGGCTAATATTGGTATTGCAATGGGAACAGGAACCGATGTAGCCATAGAAAGTGCCAAAATCACTTTAGTAAAAGGGGATTTATTAGGCATCGTGAAAGCCAAAAATTTAAGTCATGCTGTCATGAAAAACATAAAGCAAAATCTATTCTTTGCCTTTTTCTATAATGTTTTGGGAGTCCCAATCGCAGCAGGAGTTTTATATCCGTTTTTCGGAATTTTATTATCTCCAATGATTGCGGCTTTAGCCATGTCATTTAGTTCGGTATCAGTAATTGTGAATGCATTACGGTTAAGAAATTTAAAACTTTAAATGAAAAAATGAAAAAAATGAAAAAAACAATCCTGTTAAGCATAATCCTTTTGCAATCTTTAATAGTATCAGCACAAGAAAAAATTCAAATTAGAGTTACCACATCAAGCCCAGCAGCATCGTTTGAGCAAGAAGTAGGTAGCGCAAAAATAAAAGTAGCCTACAGCAGACCATTGGTTAGAGGCCGCAAAGTATTTGGTGAGTTAGTACCTTTTGATAAACTATGGCGCACAGGTGCAAGTAATTGCACAGTAATAACCACTTCCGAGGATGTTTATTTTGGCAACAATCTTTTAAAAGCCGGTAGTTACTCCATATTTTCAATTCCTTCCAATAATGAGTGGACCATAATTGTTAATACCGATACTACTTTACATGGCGAAACGGGCTACGATGAAAAGAAAGACGTGATGCGTTTCAAAATTCCCATTGAAAAGAGTCTAAATTTCTATGAAACCTTTACAATTGAATTAAATGACATTAACAGTAAAGGGGAAGCATTTCTAAAAATTATTTGGGAAAACACGGTGGTAAAAATACCCCTAAACAGTAATGAGGATGACAATATACTCGCATTAATAGACCAACACATCACTAAAGGAAAAACCCAAGATGCTACTTTATTGTTTCAGGCAGCAAATTATTATTACAGCACCAATAGAGATTTCAAACAAGCAATAGTATGGCTTTTAGAAGCTGAAAAATTAGACCCTCAAAATTTCTATTACCCCAATTTGAGACAAAAAATGGCTTCAGAATTACAAGATTACAATAATGCTATTGCTGCAGCAAAGAAAGCAATTACATTACTCAACAAGGAAAAAATGAAAAGTACAATCGACATATTAAATAAAAGAATCGCAGAGTGGGAAAAATTAATAAAAAATTAAAGTAATGAAATTCAAATTATCAATTATAATTTTTCTTTTTTTGATGAATCAAGTAACTGTTGCTCAGGTTAATTCACAAAAAACGTCTTACACCTGCGTCATGCATCCTGAAATTCATTCACCAAAACCAGGTGAATGTCTAAAATGTGGGATGGCGTTAGTTAAAGAAAAAGTTAAACCGATAAAAAAAGCAGTAGTACAAAAAACAGTCGCTACAAAAAAGGTGATTTCTGCAACAAAAAAAGAAGTAAAGGAAGTTTCAGAACCCATAAAAGAAACTCCAAAAATCGTTGAAGTTCCAAAAAATATTCCTATTTCTGAAAGCAAACCTATAGTTAAGACAATAGCTAAAACAGTTCGATATGATTTGTATGTTCGAGATACATTAGTAACTATTGGCAATAAACCTACTAGAGCAATTGCTGTAAACGGTCAAATTCCAATGCCCACGCTAACCTTCACGGAAGGAGATACTGCCGAAATATACGTTCATAACGAATTAAAAGAAAGTACTTCACTGCATTGGCATGGCCTATTTTTACCCAATAAAGAAGATGGTGTACCTTACCTAACACAAATGCCAATTGAACCAGGTACAACGCATAAATATAGTTTTCCAATCACACAACACGGAACACATTGGTACCACAGTCATTCGGGTTTACAGGAGCAAATCGGGATGTACGGTTCAATGATTTTAAACAAAAGAGTTGAAGACGAAACCTTCAGAAAAGGCATTGACGATTTGCCAACAGTTCCTGTAATTTTAAGTGAATGGACCGATATGAATCCAAATAATGTGCATCGAATGTTACACAATGCTACCGATTGGTTTGCTATCCAAAAAGGAACTACTCAAAGTTATGCCGAGGCAATCAAGCAAGGTGATTTCAAAACTAAAGTAGCAAACGAATGGAAACGCATGAATGCAATGGATGTGAGTGATGTTTACTATGATGCCTTTTTAATTAATGGTAAAAGTAATAGTCAATTATCCCAATTCCAAGGTGGCGACAAAGTACGATTACGCATTTCAAACGGTGGTGCATCAACTTATTTTTGGCTAACGTATGCGGGGGGTAAAATTACGGTTGTTGCCAATGATGGTAATGATGTTGAACCTGTTGAAGTCGATCGATTACTAATTGCAGTTTCAGAAACCTATGATGTCGTAGTGACCATTCCTGCTGATAATACAGCGTTCGAATTTCTAGTGACTCCAGAAGACAGGACTAAATCGGCATCACTATATATTGGTGATGGTATCAAACAATTAATTTCACCGTTACCAAAATTAAAATATTTTGATGGAATGAAAATGATGAACGGAATGATGAAAATGAACGGAGATTTAGATGATATGGGAATGCAAATGTCTTACAATCAAATGGACATGAATGTAGTCATGTATCCTGAAATCACTGGAGAAGTTGAAAAAAAAGAACATAGACAAAAGAAAATAGATCATTCTAAGCATTCTATGAAAATGTCTTCAGACCAATACAACAGTAACGAACTTTCAGACATTACGACTTTAAATTATGCAATGTTAAAATCACCAACTAAAACCACACTGCCTCAAGATGCACCTGTAAAAGAATTGCGATTTGAATTATCGGGAAACATGAACCGTTACGTTTGGAGCTTAGACAATAAAGTGGTTTCTGAAACTGATAAAATTTTAATCAAGAAAGGTGAAAATGTTAGAATTACGTTATACAACGGTTCCATGATGCGTCATCCAATGCACTTACACGGTCACGATTTTAGAGTGTTGAACGGTCAAGGAGATTATGCACCATTAAAAAACGTCATAGACATCATGCCAATGGAAACAGATGTGATTGAATTTAATGCCAATGCTGAAGGCGATTGGTTTTTTCATTGCCATATTTTGTACCACATGATGGCAGGAATGGGACGCGTTTTTACCTATCAAAATCAAGCACCAAACCCATTAATTCCAAATCCAAAACTAGCACAGCGCAAATTGTTTGGCGAAGACCGTAAATTTCACCTGATGGCAGAAAATGATTTTGCTACTAACGGTAATGATGGTATGGCAATGTTCAGCAACACACGTTGGAGTATTGGCACAGAATGGCGATTGGGCTACAAAGAGCATCATGGTTATGAAACAGAAACTCATATTGGTAGATATATTGGCAAAATGCAATGGCTAATGCCGTTCATAGGCTTTGATTGGCGTTACCGTAAAATGGAAGAAGGCGAAATGGAAAAAAACGTATTCAACCAATCCAATACAAAGGACAACCGTTCAGTTTTCAGTGCAGGTATAGAATATACGCTACCCATGCTTATAAAAGCCCAAGCCGAGGTTTTTACAGATGGTAATTTTAGATTTCAGTTAGAACGAATGGATATTCCTGTTTCCAAAAGAGTTCGCATGGATTTAATGTGGAACACCGATAAAGAATACATGGCAGGATTGCGCTACATCATAAAAAGGAATTTTAGTATTAAAACGCATTTCGACAGTGATATGGGATTAGGTTTGGGTGTAAATTTAAATTATTAAGTTTAGCACATATAGTTTTACTAGCATTACATCATTCGCTTAAACAAAAATCGCCTTTAGGACATGTATTGCCATAGGCGATTTTTATTATTTCAATTCACTATTTACTTTACCGATAACGAAATTACTTTTTTTACCTATTAGTGAAAAATTCCCACTCGAGCTCATCTGTAACAACTACTTTTTCATCTTGTTAAAACAAGCAGTAGTTTTTATAACTTTTAGATTTATTCAGTTAAAAAATCTTAGTTTTATAACAACCACTATTATCGAAGAATTCAAATGAAAATAAACCTAAAATAAAATGTATTATTTTTTATAAGTAAAACAAACAAAGCCAGTACTTTGATGTACTTGCTTTGTAGTTACAATTTAAACACCAATTAACCCACGTTTAAACTACCTTTACAGAATTACTCTGTTAAAGTTTTTAATTGTTGCTTTACTTTTTTTAGTTCCCCCTCCTGGGAATCAATTTAAGAAGTTGTTTATACTATCCTCATTCATAACTGCCGCTATACAATGACCGCCTTTGCTCCATGTTGCTAAATCAATGCAGTCTATTGTCCAGGAAACAAATAACCCAAACCAACTCAATGACTTTTCAAGCCTTTTTTTACCAAAGCAACTGGACAAAGTTTCGCCAAACCTACCGAATTCATACCCACCTTTAATAAAGGTAACATTCCAGAAAACTGGGAATAAAAAGTTTGCAAAAACATCTACTTTAAAAGCTATGTTAAGCTTCCGTTTGGCCGTGGTTTTAAACCATTTTCGATGGCGAACATCAACCAACATAATCGTGATTTCGTCAAGGATATAAACTAAAACAAATAAAATCAGTGCTATATTTGATAATATGAAACCCATTATGCTTCAAAATTAAATTGAACCCCAACAGGCTCACGTTCATAATTAGTTTATTCATCAAGAAACCAATCGCCAATGGTTCAGATATTAGTATTTCAGGACTTTCTAAAGTACCGCCGTCAAAGTAGATCATTCCTTTTTCATATGTTGGATATCCAAAATCAACAATCTCAAAAGGAATTGTTGCTACATCAAAGGTGAAATTGCCATCAGCACCAAACAAGGGAACTGTTATTCCTTCTGTAGAATCAGGGTTTTCAGAATCATATTTTATATTTGGAATGCTTACAAATGTGGTTTGATTTGTGCTCACTTGATCATTTTCCAAACCTACAAAAACTAAGGTAGTCTCCAACAAAATAATCCTATGTCCATTTTTGATGGAGTACATTTGAAAAGTGATCGCAAGTATTTTTCAATTCTTTTATGTGTAATTCGCACATCCTCAATAAAAACATCTTGAAAAGCTCCTTGGGTTACTATTGGCGAATTATAGATTGCTGCTATTATTTTTATAATTAAGTTATTAAGTTGCTTTGTGTTACTCCTGGTTGTAGAATTCCATTAGTTCTTAAATTGCCAATAACTTCAATTATCATGTTGTTTGTGGTTGAAGAGGCTTTAATATAATTCTGAGGAATGCTGGTCATGTAAACTACATTGTTACCTTTAAACCTAGCAATTGGAGAAGTAAAAGTCATCGGACCCACATTAGAAAAATCTAAAAAATCATAACCACACTCAATGTAGCAGTTAGTAAACTCAAATGCGACATAGTTATTAACAAAAAATTGAGTTGTGAGTACTGCACATTTTATTTGACAATTAAAAAACTTTGCCAACCCTACTACTCGATAAAATAAAGGGACTGTACCTGTGTACGTAACACAACCTGTAAATTTTAATATTTGATTGGCTATTTGTTGAGAAAGTCTTACATTTCCCGAGACAAGACAATCACCTTTATAGTTAATGGTAATTACTGCATTAGGATGCCACTGGACAACGTAGGTAAAGGTTGCTGAACTGCCACAAGTATAATTGCCATGATTTATTGTTGCACTTCTACAATATTGCGCCAGCACAAGGCCATTAGTTGTGGTGCATTGATTGAAATCCAATATAAAATTATCTCCACTTTGAGTTAAATCAGATATTCCTGCCGTAGTACTTGTAATAGTATTTGCCTTGATAATACCACCTATTGAACCATTACTTGGATTTAAAAAACCTCCGTGGTGAATCAATTCCTCACAAATTAAATTCAATGGATTACCCCTTACAATAAAACCATCATTCATAATATAAGTTCTACATTTTATAGAAACTTTTACTCCCCATAATTGAGTTTGATTTTTAACAATTGTACTTCTAAAATCAACAGTTCCGGTAGGAATATCAATGATTAAATCAGTTGAATTGGTCATGATTAATCCAGATAAGGCATTGTTTTGCAGTGATATAATTACAGGAAAATCCGAGTAAAATGTGTATTGCCCAGCACCAAAAGAACCATTCATATAATAAGGGCCACTTGATGCAGTCATAAAAATAAAAGTTCTATATAGATTATTACTTTCTGCTGCGCTCATTGCTGCGCTCAATGTTAAAAACGGTCTGGCTGGATTTCCCAATTGCGCAGTTGAATCATTTCCAAAACCAGCTGATGCATGTATGTATACATTACCTATAACTACAGTAGGAGCAGGAACATTACCCTCTACTACCCATGTATTTGTGTCTGTTTTTTCTAAAAAGAAAGTATCGCCTGTCGTGTAAACTAAGTTTTTTTGAATGAAAGTAATTCCAGCTCCGATAATGGTGACAGTTCCTGAACCTTGCACTGTGTATGAAAATTTGGTACCAATTGGAATAGTAACTGATGTGTTACTGGGAACAGAAAGCGCAATAGGGCTACTGTTACTAAAAATATTTTTTGTTTTATAGTCGTTAAGTCCAACTGTATAAGTGACTCCTAAAATTCTATTGATTCCCAACACCCAAGTTTGGAATAAACTAGCTGACCAATCATACAACTGCTTTACACTTGCAACTTTGGTTGTAGATACTTTTTCCGTTTCAATATCTTGCGAGATATTGGCAATATCTAATTTTGAATTAGTCAAAGCGTCAATTAAAGCCTTTAAGCTTTTCCCCATTTCAGCAGTAAGCGCTTTCGTAGTTCCGCCCGTGCTCAGGTCATTCACCAAGATAGTACTTAGTGAAGTTTGCACGGTTTTAATGGCATTAACAAGTTCCTGAACGGTGTCTAAATTCACATTGTCAGAGGTAAGTAAAATGTTGATGTTATCAACTAAATCCTTAAGGATTTTACCCTGCCTGGCATCCAAAGCCTTTCCTGCAATGGTGTAATCAAGGGCGTTGTAACTATCTATTTTGATATCGTTAATTTCACTAAACTCTAATTCTCCAGAAGTGTTAGTGGTCAATATTTTGTTTGGCTGATTTTTTTCTAAATCGGCTACTTTTATTCTGTTATGATTTATACTCATTTTTTTGATTGTTTTATAATTTTGCCTGTTTCAAGGTTTACGCGAATATCTCCGTGTTCGTCTTTGATTGCTTTTTCAAGATCACTGAAATTTTGTTGCTGCATCGCAATCTGACGCAAAATATCAGCTTTCTGAAATTCATATTGAATTGATAATTCTCCTAATGATAGCTTGGCTTTATCCATGAATATATTAAAGTCTTGTAACTTCTTTAATTGATCTGCACTGATTGTTTTTGCTTCTTCTTTATTGATTATTGAGTTTTCCATTTTTATTTTTTTTAAGTGTTTAAAATATATTTGATCTGTTCAACTCCAATAGATTTATTCGCTCTAATGGTTAATAATGATTTTTATTCTGGTTACCAAGTTGACAGTACTGATCTTAACCAAGTATTAGTTGCAATGCAAACATAAATAGCAGATGATGTTATCCTAATTTCTCCTGGTGTCCCCGTGTCTGTTCTGGATGATGGAGGAATATTTAATGCAGATAGATTGTATGATTTAGCATTGATAGATACATTATTAGTAATCGGATTACCGTTTGCATCGGCTTTTACATAGGGGATGTCTTCGAGGTAGGCTGTTTTGACTACTTTACCAACATAATCAACTTTGAGTACTTTTTTTTCAGGTGCTGTAGGTGTAACAACCTTATTCACACCTATATCAGTAACCAAAAAAATGTTTTTATTTTTACCAGAAACAATAAATGGATTTGCGTTACCACCACCATATATAGATGATACTATTCCGTTTTGATCTACTGTTGTGGCACCTGTGCTATTATACTGTGAAAAATAGGCTATCCCATTTTCATCAACGCAACCGGGAGCAAATGATTTATGACCAATATTTATAATAGAAACCTGAGCTGTTTGTATATTTATTTTATAGATATAATTATTTAACATATTTGAATAGTACAAATAATTTCCAGCAGGATCAATCATACCAAACACTGCGCCTACAATATTAACACCGGGAACAAAAGTAGAATAGCTTCCATCAAACTCTACTTTGTAAATATCAGGGCTATTATAATTATTCTTATTTAAAAATACACATGTACTTGTCACTATTGGAACTGTTGGAACAGATGGAAAAGTTGCAACTACACTTATTACACCTGCCTGAGTTAATTTAAATAAATTAGGACTTCCAACAGAATATTCTTGGTTTTCGTTTGCTTGATGATTTCCACTTGTATAATAAATGTCTCCATTTGCAGCAATACCCATATAGGAAGCAATAATTTGTATAGGTAATGTTGCTATTAAAGATGTTACACCATCTGGCGTTGTTTTCGTTATTGTTCTTCCTAATGAGTTTGAGACATATATGTTGCCATTTGCATCAATAATCATTCTGGCCGCTGATTGACCAAAACTAGCATTTGTACCAAATACTGAACTTACATTCTGCGCTGTTACTTTCTTAATGTCACCATTTCTCAAACCTACATATACATTTCCTTGGCTATCAGTTACCATAGAGTATATAGATGAACTTTCCTTTGCGTAATATCCTAAAGACGAAGACTGCAAACCAGAACTATTAAAAAGTTTGTCAAGTTTTAATCCACTATCATTTGCAACTAAACTATTAACAGTTAATTGTCCTGAAAACGTGTCGGGTCCAGTTTTGTTCAACTTACCATTTATTGCCGTTTGTGTTGCAGTTGAAATCGGCTTGTTTGCATCGCTTGTATTGTCAACCAAATTTAATCCTATTGCCGTCTTATCAAGGGTTTGCCATGACTTGTCTCCTCTATAATATTGAGAAATTGTTCCAGTTGGAATAGTTGTGGCGTTTGCCAATACAAATGCCGTCGTTGCAATCTGAGTTGTATTTGTTCCAGCAGTAGCTGTAGGTGCTGTTGGTGTTCCTGTTAATACTGGACTTACTAAGTTAGCTTTAGTCGCTAAACCAGGTACTGTTGGTAGGTCTGCGGTACCTCCTAAATCTCCAGCTAGTTTAACCTTTCCTTTTATTGTTGAAGAAGCATCAGGCATTGATGTATTCGCCAATACGAAAGCAGTCGTTGCAATTTGTGTCGTATTTGTACCAACTGTTGCAGTAGGTGCCGTTGGTACTCCTGTTAAGTTTGGCGAGACTAAATTAGCCTTTAAATTGAAAGCAGCCTGCGTAGCCGTAGAAACAGGCTTATTCAAATCACTTGTATTATCAACATTAGCAAGTCCTACAGCTGTTTTGTCAAGTGCCTGCCAAGTTTTGTCTCCACGCAAGTATTGGGCAGTAGTTCCGGTAGCAATACTTGGTTCTTTAGTTGAATCCGCAATTGTAATATTAGCAGTTCCGTCAAATGCAGTTCCGTTGATACTTCTTGGAGTTGTTAATTTTGTTGCAGACAAAACATTTTTAGCCGCATCGGCTGTGTTATCAGTATTTGCAAGTCCAACATCTGATTTAGTTAATGTTACAACACCGGTTTTTCCGGCAACACTGTCCACTGCGCCACTTGTAATAAAGATATATGCTGTACCGCTCCAACGATACGTTTTGTTGGTATCGTTTGCAACATATATTTTTCCAGTTTCTCCAGTAGCTGGAAAACCTGCCAGGTTTGTAAATTCTAATACATCATCGACATAACTTGGTAATTGAGTTGTTAGAATAATACCGCTGGAATCCAAAGTAGCCACGCCGTTTGCTACACCTTTTTCAGAAACAGGGATTCTTGGTGTTGAATCGACAGCATTAATTGTAATGTTTGCAGTTCCGTCAAATGCAGTTCCGTTGATAGATCTTGGAGTTGTTAACTTTGTTGCAGACAATACGTTTTTAGCGGCATCGGCTGTGTTATCAGCATTTGCAAGTCCAACAGCTGTTTTGTTAAGTGCCTGCCAAGTTTTGTCTCCACGCAAGTATTGGGCAGTAGTTCCGGAAGCAATACTTGGTTCTTTAGTTGAATCCGCAATTGTAATATTAGCAGTTCCATCAAAGGCAGTTCCATTGATAGTTCTTGGAGTTGTTAATTTTGTTGCAGAGAAAACATTTTTAGCGGCATCGGCTGTGTTATCAGTATTTGCAAGTCCAACAGCTGTTTTGTTAAGTGTCTGCCAAGTTTTATCTCCTCTGTAATATTGCGTGCTTGTTCCAGCTGTAATATTTGCTTGTTTAGCATTCCAAGTTGCTTTTTCGGCATCTGTTACAAATCGGTTATTGATATCCTGAATAATTATACTTGGCGCATGATTCACTGGATGGGTATAATTAGAAAGTGTTCCAAGACGCGTGATTTCAGTATCCGAGAGTAAACTTTTCCCTGTGACTTTATCAACTTTATTATCTTGTAAAACTTTACCTTGTCTAGCATCTAATACCTTTCCAGGAACGGTACAATCAAGAGTATTATTAATATCGCTAAACTCTAATTCTCCAGAAGTGTTAGTGGTCAATATTTTGTTTGGCTGATTTTTTTCTAAATCAGCTACTTTTATTCTGTTGTGATCAGTACTCATTTTTTTTGATTGTTTTATGGTTTGATATTGTCATTTTGTGAGTTAAATATTGTCTTTTTTTTATTGTGACTTGGACTAATCTACAAACCTAAATCCTGCATTAGAGAAAAGTTGAAAGTAAAAAGCATTCAAAAAATTAATGAAATAATTACTTCGTTTGTAAACCTTCAATAAAAAAGGAACCACTCCAAATAAATGGACAAATATGTGGTTCCTAAGAACTGTTCTAAAATTGTTTTCAAGAAGTTTTTTTGCTTTAGATTTAAAGAGACATGTCTTAATTAAATCTAAAAAAGTTTTCACTCCTCACAATTAAGATCCATTGAATTATACATATCATGACATTGGATTGACCAATAATATTTATTTTTATAGTCCATTTATTGTATCGGTTTAATGTTATGTGTCAATATCCCATTAGCGAAAAAGGTGTGAGAAGGACTCAATGACATAGGATAGATATTTCTTTTTTCTAAACTAACAAATACAGAAGTTATCACTATAATTTCTTGGTTTATCCCATACAAATTATCCCCAACAACTACATCACCTAATGGAATGAATTTCCAAATACCATCCCGCTGAATCAATTGAGAATGGCTCGGTGTAGCTTCCAACAACCCTCCATTTATAATAATCGTTTTATAGGCAATTTTTAAATCAATCATGGTTACAGGAGATGCTATTCTATTTTCTTTAAGGAAATTCGAATTCCATTTGTATAGTTCTGACACATCATTAGTATCTTGAAGTGTTTCAATTTCAGTAGAAAGTAACAACTGATTCATCTCCAAGGCTTCGATTGGCTTTTGTGTACCATCAAATAATGTAATTAAAGTACCTTCAACAAAACATACAATTAATGGTTCGATTGGTGTTTTTGATGTTACACCACTAAAAGCGGACCAATTAAATGCTGCATCATTTGCTTTTACTTTATATGAATAGGTTGTGTCATACGATAAATTAAAATCTGCATATACAGTCGCTGTTGTCGTTGCTAGCAGAAACCAGCCAAAACCTTCATCTTTCCATAATTCATATCCAGTAACACCCAAATTATCAAATGGCACAGTCCAAGATAGATTTATTCTAGGGACTGAGTTAACCAGTCTACTGGATATCACAGGCGCATTAGGTGGAGTAGTATCACCAGCAATTACATATTGATACACATTTGATATTATAGATGTTGTGACAGCATCCTGTATTCTATACCATGTAGTTACTGTGGGAATTGATACGCTTCTAGGCGAAGTTACCCCTGCGGTATTGCTTGTCCAAGGTCCTAAACTAGATGTAGTACTAGTTTGTACATGAAACGTTGTAGGGACATAGGCTGTACCACCTATTGTAAAATAAAGATTTCCGGCACTATAAGTGGTAATAGTTATTGATGGTACGACTGCTGCGTGATTATAACCGCGCCACTCATTGATTGTTGCAGGATTTGTACTAGAGGGCTTAGCAATGCTATTTTGATTAATAGCAGCATAGCCTCCATTTTCTGCAGTTTCTAATGATATTTGTGATGTTCTAGCTCTGCCAAGTTCAATATTTATGTCACCCATTGAAATAGGGCCTGATGATACTAAGGTCATGATTTTACTAGTTGAGTTATCAAATTTTTCAATTCTACAATTTGGCTTTGTTGCTCTTTAATAGCTTCAAACAATACTGCAACTGCATTTTGATATTTAACAGCTTTAGTTCCATCTTCTTGAATTAGTACTAATTCTGGGAAAGTGGCTTCAAGTTCCTGAGCTATAAATCCAATGTTGTCTTTTTGTTTTGTATCTATTCTATCATATATTACCCCTCTGGATGCTTGTATTCTCTCAATTACATTCGTAATAGGTCTTATATTTTCCTTAACCCTTGCGTCAGAGAAAGCAGTAACATCTCCCGTTACTGTTAATGAGGCTCCAGTAATTGCACCTGAGAATGCTGAGTATGAAACATAATTTGAATTATCTAGTACTGTTTTCCAACCTTGCCAACCGTAATTATATCTCCTAAAATATAATTGGTCATCCCACATATTTTGAACAATCTGAAAACCATAATTAGGATCTCCAGGATGAGAACCTACAGTTATCCCATTTGAATAACCACTTGTTGCATTGTTAGCTTGTCCAGTATTCCATGAATAAAAAGGTCTAACTCCATTTCCAGGATGTGAATTGTCTGGATTACTATCATACCCTTTTGTTATATTACAAGTTGAAGCGTTGCCTATAAACGATGCCGCTGTAATAGGAACATTGAATACAGATGAACCACTAGTATCAGTTCTAACTAACACGTTATTCGCATAAGTCTCTAATACTCCATCTCCATTCTGTTTAAATCCAGTATCGCTATCACCTATTGCAATAGCGTTTTGTACGTTTAAGCTTCCTGTTCTTGAATTCGCTCCACCTACAGCTATTCCCGAAGTAGCATTTATAGAACCAGTTAAGGTACCACCAGTTAGTGGTAGAACATGGCTACTATAGTTGTATGTAGTTAAGAACTCATAATTTGAACCATAAGCTGTAGCATTAGAAGCTTGGGCTGTAATAAACATTCTTGGCTGACCATTCCTTAAAGTATGTAGAGCACACATTTGTAATACATCGCCTCCAGCATAACCATTTATCCATAGAGTATCAGCCCAGACACTTGGGAAACCAGTCATTGCCACTTTTAATCCTATGCCTTGTCCAAAGTAAGTTTGAGGGTTAAGTTGTTGTCCTCCTAAATATGCAGTAGGCAAATATGTTGCTGAACCAGCATTACCACTGATATTTATTCCCCATGTACCACTAGCGCCAGCACCTATTAAAGTAGGAGAATAGGAATTATAATTACTAGAATTTAACACTCTTGCCCAGGGACTAAATACGTCATTATTTACCTGTCGGATATACATGTCAGGGTTTCCTCCTCCCCATAAATAAGCCTGTTGTGTTCCATAAACATTAGATGGATTGGAATGTCTCATAGATTCTATATTGAACCATTGTCCAGCAACTGGTGCATCAGTCTCATTATTTCCATCATGCCAACTTTTATTACCAGCTGTTGTATTTCTAAAGGATGTTATTATATTCCCTGTATCATTACTTCTTGATAAAAGACTAGAATAGGATGATGTGTTTGAATTTCCTGTTATATTTATTCCCCAAGTTCCAGTAGCACCCACACCAGTTAAAGTAGGGGCATAAGAATTGTAATTACCATTTGTTAAAAGTTTTCCCCAAGAACCCCAAGTTCCGTTTGCACATTTTCGAACATAGGAATTTGGTATATCACCCATTGACACATACGTCTGAATTCCGTAATCTGTAGCGTCATCTGTTTTAGAGCTTGTTAAGATTCCCCAGCTTGAGGTTGAATCAGGAGAAAATGTACTTTGACTGTTTACTTGACATGTATTGACAGAACTTTGTCTATACCCTGTAAATAAAGTATTCAAATTGATAATACTTTTATATGGAACATCCGATGTATTGGTTGGTTTATATAATCCTGCATGATTTCCCCATCCAAAAGCAGTTTGTCCGTTGATAACTCTTAAATCGTTACCCTCAGTTATTGTTCCCGAACTTGTGCCAAAGTTTTTATTAAAAGCTGTATTTTTTGAAAAAGCAGGTTCGTAGTTTCCAGCGGCTTGCTTTCCATTCAATTGTGTTTGAATACTGGAAGTTGCATCATTAAATGCCTGTTGATTTGCAGATTGAAATTTTCTTGTTGCAGTTTCATTGATTTGATCAGCGCTATAATCACCAGTTTGAGCTGTAACTGAACCATTACGCCCAAAAACTGTTGTTACCGCACTATTTGGCGAAAGTAATTCTTGCCAATCTGCTAATAACGTAGGATTTGAACCCTTTAATATAAATGATTTATTTAAATCGGTTCTAACGGCTATATCTCCCGTTTCGGCGATAACAGCCAACATCTCTGCCTGTGAAGCGGTCACTAAAGTGTTTGATATGGTAATCAATGGAAGTTGTGACGAAATCAATTTCCCATCTGCGCCAAGTCCTGCATACCCGTTGGCAACGTTTTTATTTGCTACATTTTCTGCAGTGAATCCTAATGAAGATTGTTTAGCATTCCAAGTTGCTTTTTCAGCATCTGTTACAAATCTGTTATTGACATCCTGAGCAATAATACTTGGCGGGTGATTTGCTGGATGTGTATAATTAGAAAGTATTCCAAGACGTGTGATTTCAGTATCCGAGAGTAAACTTTTCCCTGTGACTTTATCAACTTTTAAACCTAAATCAGTTACTAAATTTGTTACTTGACTTTGGGCAATACTCCCGGTGATTGTTCCTGCAGTTCCTGTAGTATTCTGATTCAATATAGGAAAATCGCTAGCTACAGCAATAACAGGAACTCCAGTAGTAGTGGTGTTTTTTAAAATACCAGTTGCTAAGCCTGAAAGTAATGTACCATTAATTCCTTTTACTGTTAATGCCGTTGAACCTGTTGCATCACCAGTGTGGGTTGCATTAGACACTAAACCGCTATATAATGAATTGACCGCATTATCACCGGTATTTACACCAGTTACACTTCCTGTTCCTGTGGCATATGTGCCTGATGGTTGTTTAGAATTCAATTGGGTTTGAATACTGGAAGTTGCATCATTAAACGCCTGTTGATTTGCAGATTGAAATTTCTTTGTAGCAGTTTCAGTAATCTGGTCTGCTGTATAATCTCCTATTTGAGCTGTAACTAAACCATTACGCCCAAAAACTGTTGTTACCGCATTAGTCGATGAAAGCAATTCTTGCCAATCTGCTAATAACGTAGCGTTTGAACCCTTTAATATAAATGATTTATTTAAATCGGTTCTAACGGCTATATCTCCAGTTTCGGCGGTAACAGCTAACATTTCTGCCTGTGAAGCAGTCACTAAAGTGTTTGATATGCTAATCAATGGAAGTTGTGACGAAATTAATTTCCCGTCTGCGCCAAGTCCGGCATACCCGTTGGCAACGTTTTTATTGGCTACATTTTCTGCAGTGAATCCCAATGAAGATTGTTTAGCATTCCAAGTTGCTTTTTCAGCATCTGTTACAAATCTGTTATTAACATCCTGAGCAATAATACTTGGCGGGTGATTTGCTGGATGTGTATAATTAGAGAGTGTTCCAAGACGCGTGATTTCAGTATCCGAGAGTAAACTTTTACCCGTAACTTTATCAACTTTATTATCTTGTAAAACTTTACCTTGTCTAGCATCTAATACCTTTCCCGGAACGGTACAATCAAGAGTGTTGTTAATATCGCTAAACTCCAATTCTCCATTGGTTTTAGTAACTAAGATTTGGTTTTGAGCGCCTTTTTCTAAATCGGCTACTTTTATTCTGTTATGATCTATACTCATTTTTTTATATTCCGTTAATTAAATAATTATGTGTTTCGTTTAGAAACTATTTTTAAATACCCAAATTCTGCATTAGATTAAAACTGTTAAGAAAAAGAAATTCAATTTTAATAGAATAGCTTTTTTGGCTTCGGTTTTAAAAAATTCCAATGTAGCATTTGGGTTTAATCTTAAAGATTTCAATATGCTTGTTTGTAATTATGAGTTAAAATTCCATTTGCAAAATAGGTGTGAAATGGATTTAATGTCAACGGATAAATTTTTCTCTCTTCTAAATTGATTGTAACTGATGTAACCGGTATAATTTCACTTTCAATAGTGTACAAATTATCTCCAACCAGAATATCTCCTAGAGCAATAAATCTCCAAAGACCATCACGCTGAATTAATTGCAGGTGAGTTGGAGTAGCTTCAAACAAACCATCATTAATTATCATCGTTTTATATGCAACTTTCTGTGTTAATTTGGTAATTGGTGATATAATTCTGGTTTCTAATAAATGTTCACAAGACCATTTATACAATTCACTAGCATCATTGGTGTCAATAAGCGTTTCAATTTCAGCAGAAAGCAGCAGCTGATCCAGGTGTAAATCTTCGATTACCTTTCTTGAACCATCCGGCAATGTAATTAGTGTGCCTTCAACAAAGCAACCGCCTCCTCCTCCACCCCCTCCAGTGTAGATAGGTTCACATGTTCCTCCATTATTTGCATACGTTTGTACATTTGCAGCTAGCCATGCATCTGCCTGCGCATTAGCATCTGCTAAACTAATTGTAGAGACAAACTGATTTGGATACGAGGTAAGTACAACGGTACTTCCGCTATAACCACTTCCGCAGTTATTTTTTTTTGCACTTAATTTTTTTTCTACACTATAATATCTTGTAGTTGGAGCACAAGTAACTGTGTCTAAAACTGGTGCAATATAATCAGGATCTGTAACAACATTTGGTTTTGTTGGTAATCCCGCAGAACTGCCGTCATCTAAATAATACAACTCTAGATTAGCGAATGATTTATATCCTGTATTTCCCATTTCTATTATTTTTTAATAATTAATTACAATTTGTCCTGTAGAAGAATTTTTAAAATATGTTATATAACCAAGATTAGCTACAGATTCTATATTCTTTGATAAGTTAGTACCTTGTATGAGTACTCTTTTAGAATACGTTTGTTTATGCACCTGAGTACCTCCATTATTTATAATATCATATCCTGATTTAACCATTTCTCCACCTAGATATGTGATTACTTCAATATCTATATTTCCTGTATTAACAGCACTGTACCAAGAACCAGCCATTCGTAACTGAATTGTATTGAGTGTAGGAAAGTCTGTAGTTATTTTGCTAAAATTTACCAGACAACTTTCAACTCCATTTGCTTGAGTATTATCGCCTCCCCACATGATGTATGAATCAACTGCTAAAGCATTTAATGGAATTTCGTTATTAAATCCGTGACCCCAGCCCATCCATTTATTGTCTAGAGGTGTTCCTGAATTTACGATTCCGGTATAGGTGTCAAAATCTTGTCCGGCTCCTAATGCCCATTTATACCTTACAACCAAGTAATCAAATGGAGATAATGTTGTTGCGGGTTCCAGCACGCAAGAAGGATTTATTCCTCTCCATGCAGTAATTCTGCATGATCCTGTGTTATTTGCATATGCCTGTACGTTTGCAGCGAGCCAAGCATCGGCTTTTGCATTTGCATCTTCAACACTTATTGTTGATACAAACTGATTTGCAGGAGCAGCAAGTGTAACGGACGTACCAATAACACCGGCAGCGCAATCATTTTTTGACGCAGTAAGTCTCTTGGCTATATTGTAATATTCCATACTCTGTTTATAATTAATTATGAATTGTTCTAACTTATTGAGTGATTTACTTCAATCACAACAATAAGTTTTTAGCAGTAAAAGATTGTTTAGCAATTGTATCCGATTTTAAATTTCGGCTTTTTTTGAAGTACTGATTTAAATTTATTTTTTTGGTGTTAAACCAAATTTCATAAGAGAAAATGCAATTTCATTGCTTATAAAACCAATAGAATAGGCGAGCCAAATACTTGTTTCTATTTTTAAGACTAGATTTGAGAATCTAAAAAAAGCTACAGCAATTAAAAAGCCAATAGTTAAATTAAGTAGATTGTGCTGCAGCAAAAAAGACCAGGACCAACGATGAGGAGTATCATAGCTGTTTTTGTACTTCAATTTTGCGCGAATTATTATAGCGGTAAAAGCCCCGCCAAAAGCTAAAAGGAACCACGCCAAATAGGCTGCTAAATATGTGGTCCCTAATAACTGTTCTAAAATTGTTTTCAAGAATTTTATTCTTCTTGTTTTACAATTTCACCGGTTTCAATGTTTATACGAATATCTCCGTATTCCTCTTTGATTGCTTTTTCTAAATCACTGATGTTTTGCTGCTGAACCGCAATTTGACTTAAAATATCAGCTTTTTGAAATTCGTATTGAATAGACAATTCTCCCAATGATAATCTGGCTTTATCCATGAATGCATTGAAGTCTTGCAACTTCTTTAATTGTTCTGGGTTGATTGCTTTTATTTCTTCTTTTTTTAATGCTACGTTTTCCATTTTAATTTTTTTAATTTTTTTATTGTAATAAATTATTGACTGATCTAAAATTGTTTTCAAGAATTTTATTCTTCTTGTTTTACAATTTCACCAGTTTCAATATTTACGCGAATGTCTCCGTATTCCTCTTTGATTGCTTTTTCTAAATCCCCGATGTTTTGCTGCTGAACAGCAATTTGACTTAAAATATCAGCTTTTTGAAATTCGTATTGAATTGACAATTCTCCTAATGATAGCCTGGCTTTATCCATGAATCCATTAAAGTCTTGTAACTTTTTTAATTGATCTGGATTGATTGCTTTTACTTCTTCTTTTTTAATTTCTTGTGTTTCCATTTTTTTTATGTGTTTTTGAATTTATTTTTTTTGTTTTAGATTACCATTAAGGCCTTTTTAATGCACTTTTTTTATAAGCCCTAAAACAGATAATTTTATTTATTCTAGGGCTGGTTAAACCAGTACTTAATAGTATTTTAAAGATGCTTAATCAATCTAGCTTAATCCATTTATTTATAAATTCCGAATTATTCCATGTAAGAAGCTTTATTGTTTTTTTCAATTAGTTTTGATAAAACACTTCATTGATTTAGTTTTTTTTGAATTAAATATATACTCTGATTTCGATAAAACTTCCACTTATGGCACTATTGATAAGCGTGCCGGAAACATTCTGAGTCGTTGACAATACCGATACATAATTTTGCGTTCCAATTACTGCGTAAGAAGTATATGACTGATAATGACTATCTGAATAAAATATAGCTGTTTTATCAGTTATAAAAGCGCCTCCAGTTACATCAAGTCTATAATACCCTACTGTTTGATATGATGATGTTACTGTTTGTCCTAGGTTATTAAATATTTGAGTTAAAACAGGGGCTGAAGTTCCAGATTGTGATATCATTGCTACATAAGATTTATAAGGCAACGCTTGAGGACTAGAATTAGTTACAGATCCATCTGCCATTAAATATTGAGAACTTGTACCACCAGATTTAATAAATGCTGTTGAAGTTATGCTTGTGGGATTATTGGTTAATGCAATTGTTCCTGATGTTGCTGGTATTTTTAACACGGTAGAGTTTGCCGTAGTAGTATCGAAACTTACAACATTAGCAGTACTTTGACCACTTCCCATTGACCCAAGAGTAATATGATTGTTTTGCATCGCAATAAAGGACGATGTGGAAATTCCTGCATTTGAAGTATTGTTATTAAATCTAATACTGTTATCAAACGATTTAAATCCGCCTATTCTTGAATTATCATTCAATTGAATATAGTTACTCAAATCAGTACTTTTCAAATAAACATTACCATCAACACTTCCATCAGCTTTTAAAAATTGAGAAGATGTACCTCCTGATTTGATAAGTTTAGGCGCTGTAAAATCTCCATTGTTAGAAATCCAAGTTGTATCTACACCTGTTTTGGCGAATAATAAAGCTTTCCCTGTTGATGGAAATGAGGCTTCTATTTTTAATGCAGTACCTCCTAATGAGCTATTAGTCCTCACAAGTAAAGCAGCTCCGTTAGAATTACTGTCAATACTAACTGCTTCAGTAGATGAATTATTTGTAACACCTAAAACTGATGTACTTGCTCCAGAAGCATTTGTTAACAATATTCCGGATAAACTCGGGAAATTAGTAGCCGATTTATAACCTGTAAAAGATTCATTTCCTGTAGTATGCACCACATTAGCATCTATCGCTTTCCCATTCAAAGCAGCCTGCGTAGCCGTTGAAATTGGCTTATTCAAATCACTAGTATTGTCAACATTAGTGAGCCCAACTGCAGATTTGTCAAGCGTCTGCCAAGATTTATCACCTCTGTAATATTGTGCAGTTGTTCCTAGTGCAATAGTATTTTCTTTGCCTGATAAATCTACAACACCACCAATTTTCTTCTCAACCCCATCACTTCCCATTACATACATATCGGTTGTACCGTCAGTTTTGGCGTATAATTTGGCGTGACCTGCGGTTGCAGATGGAGAAGTTGAACTAGCTAACGTTAAAAAACCATCCGTAATATCAGCCTTTTCATTTAAGGTGGTAAATGAAGTTCCAGAAACGTTTCCGTCGTGTGTGATAAAAGCTTTTTCTACTTGTATTTTTTGAATACTGATTGCTTTTCTATTATTATCAGCAGTAGTGGTGTCAAAAGTAGAAGTAGTAGCGTTAGAGCTAGAGTTTTGAACTAGTTTTAAGCAGTTCGCACTATTGTTTTTAGTGATTGTTAAAACATCTTGTACAGAGGAATTGTGCGTTAAGTTTAAAGCCCCGTCTTTTGATTCGTTTCCGGTAGTATGAATTACTTTTGTATCTTCTGCATAAACTGTAGTATCAAGGCTACCATCTCCTTTAACAAACTTTGAACTTGTACCACCAGAAGTAACAAATATTTCAGCTGTTACTTTACCTTCATTGTCGATTTTTGCTTTTACAACATTATTTTTTGACACCTGTAAAATATCACCTGTTGACGCAGTTTCTGAGTTTATCTGTACTGCAACTCCAGCTCCAGCATTTGATACTTTCACTCCACTACCCGTTGAAGAATTTTGTAATGAAATTCCACTTCCTGCACCACTATTTGTAACATCAAGTGAAGTTGCTGCTGCACCACTGTTTTTTAATATAATACCACTAGTTGAGGTAGCGGTTGTGTTATTAAAAGTTAATAATCCGTTTTTAGTTTCATTTCCTGAAGTATGTAAAAAACTGGTGAAATCGATAGCTGTTCCTGATCCGCTTCCAGGATTTGGACTCAAATTTTTATACCAGTAATCTACTTCTAAATTTCTGTCGCTTACGGTTTCTAAAAATTTAATTTGTGCTGTGTCGTAATTGACAGTGTAATCTGGACCTTCTTGTAATAATTGCCCGTTTTTAAATACTTTAACACTTTTTGGAATAGGAAAATAGGTTAAAGGAAGGATTGTACCGCTAAATGAATCCTCAAAGTTTTCTTTGTGCGGCATAAAAGAGTTACCTGTAATAATCCCAATATTTTGTAAGCCGGTACGCAAAAGTGCGGGAGTTACATAATGTTCCGTATCGGTACCTGTTTCAACCATTTGAAAGTCGGCTTTGTCTTCGTCTTTATGAACAAAACTGTCAAAAATTTCTTTGAAATCACTCTCAGATGGGATATCTGCATTTTGAAATTTAGTGCCAATGTTAAATCTGTTTGTTGCCATGTTGTTTGAAATTTATTTTCTTTTTGTAACTATTATTTTGACTAGCTTGATTTTAAATCCCAACGAATCGTTCTCGTTGGGATTCATTTCTATTTAGAGGGTTAGGATTTTTTCCTCACTACTGAACATTCCGGAAGAATTTACTGAAAGGACTTTGAAGTGATGGTAAACTCTTTCATCATCATTGTTCTTAATCAAAAGCTCATCTGTGTACGATGGAACATCAGCTAAGGCAAGAATTACTTCACTATCGTTAGAAACTTTCTCATGAATTTTCTCCCAGTTTCCTTGATTGTTCATTTTGTAAAGAAGATAGGTACCATTATGAACTGTTTTTTTCCAATTGAAAACAACTGGTTTCAATATAGATCCATTTATTCCTGTTGGAACTCCTATAGCTTTTAACACTGGTGATTCAGGCGAAATAGCATCAGCAATCACTGTAGCCGTAATTTTTGATGGTTGAGACGGGGTATAATCAATATTGACGATCGGATTAAGTTCAGTCGAACTTGGATCAGCATATTCAATTTCTCTTGAAACCGTAATTCTATAGAAAAGCCCATCTCCAAAAGGAACACTTTCGAGATCTTCAAATTCATCATAAACGGTCCAGACGCTATCAAAGTCAGCAGATAAAGTATGCTCATCAATTAAAATTTCTTTGACAGCGGTCATCGTTCTGATGGATTGTGCATCAAGTACATTTGTGGCACGATAGATGTTTATTTTCCTGATGTTGTATTCCGGTTTGTAAGTATTTAATTCTATTTGAATAGAAGGTTTGATTCCTAAAACCTTATTTTCTAAAACAGGCATGATTCGCTTGATTTCCGGTGTCTGAGGCGGATTTGAAGGCACTAGTTTTACTGGTCCTAAAAATGTACTAAACTCACTGAAATTCATTTTAATATCCATTTCACGAACTCCGTAGAAGTAGATACTTTGTGAATTTCCATCCAGATTAAAATCAGTAAATTGTGTTCTACATTCGGTTTCATTTGCGATTTTCATCATTGGCGCAATGTCCAAATCAGGATTAGGATACTTTAAAATATTCCCGTTCTTGTCTTTAATCGTTTGTTTTTTATTGACAGGAACATAGCTATTATCCTTAATATAATCGTAAATTACGGGTACTTCTGTTAGCGGTACAAAAACAGCATGAATGGCTTGTTCTATAAAGTGAATGGCCAATAAATTTCTTTCTATTCCATTTTTTGTCGAAATGATTACATCATTAAGAGAATTAAGCTTAAGAAGCTTTGGAACCTGTATTGCTGTTGGGTGCGATTGATTATGCCAATTAATAAATTCATTTATTGAAGCCAGTAACAAAACGCTATCTGGAGCTGGAAAACGGTATTTAAATTTTGCATCAGCTTCCTCTGGGTATTCCGTATAGTTCAATGGGACTCTCAGAGGCAACGGATCTGGCTGTTTATCAGGTGCTAATAAATCAACTGGATTCAATTTGTTGTTTTGGTTTATTAGTGTTTCAAAGTCTAAAAAATCCTGCCATCTATTCGTAAAATAAGTTTCATTGTTTCCACCGAGCTTACTTAGGTTTTCACGTATTGTTTTAATTGTTGCAGCTTCGTATAAAACATTTAATAAAGCATCATCATTTGCCCTGTAATGCAGCATTCCGTAGGGTTTTCTATCATATTTGGTTGTAAATGTGTAGGTTGATCGATTAAAAAAATCTGGTCTTGTAGCATACAAAGGTCCTTTTACCTCTTCAGGCTTAATTGGTTTTTCAATTCTAACTGCATACATTGGAGTAGGCACACTAATTTTAGAATCAAAGCCATACAAATTGGAATGACTACTAATTCCAAAAATGGAATAGTGCGTATTTTCTCCAGCTCTAGGCAGAATGTTTGCTGCTGTAATTCCGTTTGCAGGATCAGCAAAAAGATATGCTTTATAACTTGGATAATAATTTATTTCCTGCTCTTGCGGTATCTGCTCAACATTTTCTTTAATAATGATGTGATCATAATTCGGATCCATATTTTGGGTTCCGTCATTTTTTATTTTGAAAGTAGGATCATTAATAGTCAATACTAAATCTTCATTTGTTCCGATATTGTATGCACGTACAACTTTAAACTCTTTTCTGGATTTTACAGGAATAGGATTGGAACCTTCAAAACAACTTTTAGTAAATAAACGAACAGAACCATTCATCCATTCAACTGAATTTCCATTGTTAGTATATTGTGGATGTTGATCTAGTTTTAACCCTTTGAAAGTAAGCTTATATAAACCAAAATGTTTTTGTACCCGTTTTTGTTCCGCATCAAATAGTGGAATTACATCTTTATCTAGAGTTAACACATATTTGCCGTTTTCATCAACTTGATAGGCATCTTCCAAGACCTTTTCGACAATTACTCTTTTGTTCCAAATACCTCTTGTTTTTTCTACTTGTAAAGTATCATTTCCCTGACTGTCTTTTTGTAAAACAACTTCTCTATGAACCGTTTTTAAAGCTTGAGGTACCTGAACCTGAAAACTAATTGGACTTGGCTGATGCCAGTTGGCAGGCGTTAACATATTCTCTACTAAAGAGCATAATTCGTTTACCGGTTTATTAATTTCCTTGATTTGTTCAGAATTTATTGTAGCATCTCCATCTGAAAGAAGACTTTCGCTTACTTCTTTTTTTAATACTTCAATATCGGCAGAGTCAAATTTTCCTGCAGTAATGATAACATTGTTAATACCCTGAATGATATAGTTTTGATCACCAACCGTTAAAATACCTCCAATAAATCGGTCTTTATTATCATTAGTTAGGTTAATCTTAATATCTTCGCCACTGCTCAGGATTTTGTACTCTTTAACTTTAATGATTGAGGTAAGCTCATTCGAGATACTATTTGTAATATCCACGATTTTAGCATGCTCAATTTGAGGCAGGCTATCTCTGTAATAAACTTTAAAATAATCGGCAAATAGCTCTTCATTATCTGGATAAATTTTATCCGCAAGTAAAGCATCAGTATTACTCATTCCGTCAGGAACTGGATAGTTTAATAATTCCTGAATACCAGAATATTCGAAAAGAAGTCGGATATACGTTTTATCTGTTATGGATTTATCTTCTAATAATGTTTTTAATTTGAGCTGTTCACTCATTGAAGTAAACATTAACGGATTTTCTTCAGTAATCAATAGCGAATTGATTCCTGTTGGAGGCAATAAGGTATTTTTTGGTTTAATATCCGAAGTAATTTCTAATTGTCTTCCAGATGTTGCTCTTGAAAAAATGTTAATACCATATCCTTGATAAACATAAGTCTGAAGACCTGTTTTTTCCTGACGAACATTTAAAAATGACTTTCCAGATTCTGGGATAACAATCGGAGCAGGTTCATAAGATCCACGAGTTAATGCTGCAGTGACATTAGAATATGCTGTGTCAGATGATAATTCTGGTTTTTGCCAATTGGTTTCGCCTTTAAATTTATAATCTACTCCCGCATAAATTGGGAATGTAAAAGAACTTCCGTCGTATTCTTCTGTAGAATTAAAGAATACAGTATCTACACTATAGTCTTTAATATCACTCATAAACAAGCTCACATATCTTTTCTTTCCGTCAAAACTGTACCCGTCAGGATCTGTGATTTTGGCTGTTTGTTCGTCTTCATCTGAACCAGCATTCAAACCAGGCAAAAAATTGCTTAATTGTACAGGAAGAGGTAAACGTTCTGTGTTTACAGAAGTTGGAATACTCATAGAAAGGTGCTGTACTTCTTTAGGAGTAGCACCTCCTTCTAAATTTTTAAGTGTAACATACTCTGTAAGATAAATGTATTCTCCAGAAAAAACCGTTTCATCAATATCAATACATCCTAAACCTAACATTCTGGCAATATGGTAATCATTTGCAGCAATGTTTAATAAATCCAGGTTAGATATTTCAGTCGAATTTTTTGCAAATTCTGCCACTTCACCCTCTTGAGGTTCGTTGACAGGTACATTGTCATTAAATTTGATAGTTTCTAAAGCCTTTGGATTAGTACCGTCATTACTTAAGCTTAAATAACTTTCAACAACTTGTTTAATGTTTTTATCTCCTTCTTGGGTTGGACGTTTCCATTTATCTTTATAGTTGTTTACATTTACGTATTCGCCATCATTAAATTTCAACCATTTTCCGTGAACAGCATTTAGTTTCGGCTCTAATTGTTCAAATGCTTTATTATCATCAGTAGTCAGAGCATATTTTCCTTTTAGATCCCAAATTCCATTCTCATTTGCATTTAGGATAAAATCAGAATAAAATTCAAAATTGATTTCGCTTAATAAACAACTACTAGCTTTAAATCGGATGCTTCTTCCGTTTTCTGCAACTACGCGTATCGTATTTACTTGTGTTGAAGAATAGGTTTTACGATTACTAAGCCTTTTTGGTGCAACAATGCTATTTTCAGCAACGGATAATGTTTCTAATTTTACAATGCCTGAGTCGTTAGCTGAAGTAAATTTTAGCTCTGCAGCAAAAAACAATTCGCTTTTATTTTCAATCTCAATAATCTCATTTCCATAAGCCTTAATAAAGCCTGATGGGTTTAACATCGGATCAATACTTGCTCTTGTTGACAGATATTTTGCTTTGTTTTTGAAATAAACATAAATCGATCTTTGTGGATTTGACGTTTTATAAACCCATAACATCTTTTGCTTATCTACTGACTGTGGTTTTTTTGTTAAGTCTAATTTATGAACAACTTTAGTATAAGCAGCTCTGTATACTTTTACGAAGTCATCAGTTTTATTAAAATTAGAATTTACTCCTGTAAACAGATTTCCTTTTGGAAGATGGTTTGCTCCTAATTCTCCAGCAAAAAGCCAACGAAGATGGATCCCTTTTGTACTATCAAGTCCTTTTGAACCTGCAGCAGCAATTTGTAAACTGGTAGATTGCAAAGCTGTTTTAGTAGGATCTACAACAACAGTGTACAATTCTTTTGTAACGTTGAAGTTGATACTTAAGCCCAGAGGATTGCTAACTTTATTTATAACCAATAGTGCTGGGAAGTTTCCGGTAGCTACAGGTGTTCCATCAACTCTGATGTTAACTTCAAGCTGAGAAGAACCGGCAATAGTAACGGCGCTTTCCAGTTTAAAAACCAATCCATCAATATTACTTGCGTTATGAATTCTTGTTCCGGCTGGCAAAGTTAGGGCAACACGGCTTTTATTTTTAAGAACCAAAGTTCCGGCACTTTGATGTACGGCCAAACCTCTTCTTAAAACCGGATAAACTAATTTGTTTTGAATAATACTTACATTAGGCAAACAACCAATTTGTGCACTTGATAAATCAGCATTAAGTTGGTTCAGTTCGTTTCCTAAAGTGCTAAAATCAGGAACTCTAATATAATCTGAATTCAGAATAGAAATACCGCCACTTTTCAATACTGGTGCTTTTCCTAGAAAAGAGTTCAGGGGAATTACCAATTCGCTCGCATTGTTAACCGTACTTGTTACGCCATATACAAAAATTTGCGATTTTAGATTTAAATCTCTGTATAAAGCTGTAAGTGCCTCAGAATTGTTTACCTGCATACCGTCTGTAACGATAACAATAATATCCGGAATTACAGCTAAATTGTTGACCGCTTTTAGACCAGATGCCCAGTGATCAGACTGTTTATTAGCCCTGCCTGAACCAAACAAATTGGTCCAGGTTAAAAATTCAGCTTTATTACTCGAAATTCTTTTTTGAATAACATGATCAGATCTTAGAGTATCATCATTGTCAGACATTCCGATTAACGAAAGTGTTATATTACTCTGGGCTTGAGAATTGATAAATGAAGTTAGTCCATCACGTATTTGCTGCGCTTCGTTTCCATTTATAGAACCCGACTCATCAACAACGATAGCTATATGCGTTTCGCAGCCCGAGAGTTGACTTTCTTGTAGATTTATAGAATTCATTATGTATTGTTTTTTAAAGATTTATATTTTCAATTGGTAAGATTACTGGTTCACCAACACGAAACGTTAATGCAGTCGCGTTGGGTCCAACGATTCCGTTGTTATTCCACATTCTGTATTCAAACTTCAGTTTTAAATTGTTTTCAGTAATTTTTTTACTGTCATTCATAATTAATAGCTGAGCATAATCTTTAGAATACAATACTTTGTATTTTGTATCTGCATTACCAGCATCATCGACTACAACAACAGTATTCTTAATTTCTTCCAATGGAATTTTAGGAATATTGAATGGTTCAGGATTACGAACTAAAAGTGCTACAACCTCGTTAGTTTTAGTATTGATAATTCGGTTCACTTCTGTAGACTGAGCAGGATCCAAAGGAGACATTTTCAAAACGCCTTCAATCGCACGATCAAATAAATGTTGGTATTTCAAAGCAAATGCATTGCTTAACGGATCATCCTGGCCAGAAATCAGATTGTTTAAAGAAGTAATCTGATCTGCACTTAAACTTAACGGAATATCAAATAAAGCATTACGTACTGGTTCGATACTTAATTTATAACTGTTTACTTGTTCTGCAAAGTCTCTATAGCGTGATGTTTGGAATCCAAATTGATGCACTAATACATTCTCACTTTTCTCTTCAATTTCATTTTGGTTATCATCAAAATAATTTTTCACTAAAACCGTGTATAGTTTTGAAGGTTTTAAATCGGTTAATTTTACCTCATACCCATAAGATTTTGGTTTTAAAGCATTTCCAATTTTAATGTCACATTTTATTTTACCAGTACTTCCTTTAATCATGTTTTGTAACATTTGAATATTTAAAGGAATTCTTGGGTCATTATCGCCAACCCATTCGATGTTTTTTTCCTCTGCTTTAGGGTATGTTGTTGGTTCTGTTGTTGATTGTGTCGGTAACGGATATGGAATAAGAACATCATTTAAAGGATCTTTAATAATAAGATTCATCACTCCTTTAATTTTTGGTCTTCCTGCTTCATCTCCATATTTCTCCCAATCTGTAAACATGTGATAGACATATGGGTTCTTGAAAAACATAGTTATCTTACACTGCTCATTTCCATAGAATGAAGGTTTAGATAACAATAAACTTCCATCAGCATTTGGGTAAGAACGGTTGTAATCTAAATATTGTCTTAACGAAGTCAAAGGTGATTTTGATAGTTCAGTCAACTCATTTTTAACAGATGGTTTTTGACCAGGAGCAAGTTTTTCATCAGGAATAGGATAATGACCAACAGGACCTAATGTTTTAAATCCATAATAGTACTCGAACTTAGTATCTTTACCATCTACTTTATCCGTTAAAACAAATTTTAAGCAGTAAGTTGAATTTGGTCTCCAAATTGGTTGAACTGTATTATTAATAGCAGCTTCCATTGCCTGATTATCTTCGGCTACAGCCGTAGATCCTGGAATAGTTAAATTATGCTCTGCGCTTTCTTTTGTCAGCCATCCGATTTCCTGAATGTAAGTTGTATAATCTAATTCGTTATCTTCATCCGGATTTCCTCCAGCAGAACAAATAAGAGCATTGATTGTCAATAATTTTGAAGACTTAATAACTCTTGTGTAGTCTGATTTAACAACAGTATCTAATTCAATCAGATTTGCAGTTGAATTGGTCAAAGCTGATGCAGATGACTCAACTGAAACAGTTTCTGTTGGATATAAACAACAGTTATCAAATTGATCATTAAACAGAGAGAAATAAATTCCTTTTTCGTTTTGTTTAGAAGAAAGCATTACAATTTCATTCTCTGATGGCTCGTTTTGAATGTTGATAATAGATGCTTTATCATTTGTACCTCCTCTTTCAATTAATCGGCCAAGTTGTAATGAAGCATTAAATACAAACAAATATTTTTGATTGTAAGCAATGACTGCATTATCAGCCAGCGTTTTATTTGATAAATAAACCGGAGAATCAAAAATCACATCGTTTTTAACAACAGTAACTGCAGTTCCGTCTATTTGAGCCAATCCAAATTTTCCATTCGTCAGTTTAACAGTAAGCAAGACTTTATTATTTGCAAGTACTGCATCGGTAACATCAGAAATAGATGGTTCAGAAACCAATTTGGTATCCTTAATTTCAATTGCTTTTGTACTTAGGTCAATACGAATACGGATGATTTTTTTGTTTTTTGTAATCAGACTAAAATCAGTATTATTATGCTGTAGCACTTTATGGGCTACTTCGTCCATCTTTATGCGATGAACAATAGAACGGTCTGTACCGTTAATCCAGTTAATTTGAGTTCCATTTTCTAATGTATTAATCCAAAGCAGTTCATTATTTTGAAGCGGTAACAATTTGTTGAAACCTGTAGAATAAGTATTTAAATACTGCATTCCGAAAGTTCTGTTTAATTCAGAATCAAGTTCAACAATTGCAGTTGTTTTGGCCGGAGCCACACAACCCACAATAAAATTATCATTAATGATTGCTTCGCCAATTCCTTTGCACTGAGTCGCATCTAAAGCCTGAGTAACTAATAAATTATTATTTACAACCTGCATCGATGTCACTAAACCATTCAACAAACGTTCTCTTACCAGATTACCTTTAGCATCAATTTGTGCAATAACAGTTGTATTTGGACTCGGATAAAATGAAACTAAATAAGTGTCATTGTATTTGAAAATTTTGTCAAAAGCATAATTTGCATTTCCGTTATATCCATAGAAACGTATAAACGTTAATGGAGTAAGAGCTCCTGTCGGATTAACATTACCGGCATCAGCTTTTAATTGAGCCAATAACACTGACAATCTATCATACTCTTCTAGATTACTAGGTTCAGTCATAGTGAACTCACCATCCCTTGAAGCGTATGACTGATTAAATAAGGCTGCAATTTTATTTCTCACCTCTAAAATGGCATCAGCTTTCGCAGCAACAGGAGTAATTATAATCTTATCAATTTTATTTTTGTCTAAAACATTACTGTTGCTATCATATAAAGTTATAGCCGCTTGCAGTTCAGCTTTGGTATAAGTCACTTCATCTAAAGCCTCTGAGCTAGGAGATTTACGTAATTTAACACCGTTATAAGTAGCTAACTTGTCTCCTTTTCGAAAGACAGAAGTGTAGGCGCTAATTTTTACTGTTTTAGCTTGTGTTGTCAGTTTTAAAGTCGGTTCAATCGCAGCTTCGGGGAAAATAATTTCTAATTTATTATAGTTTTTGAACGAAAGAGATCTTCTAAAACCAAATGGATTGCTTTCTGCCGATATACTCATAAAATCTCCGCCAATAAGTGCACCATCAACAATTTCAGGGGTTTCACCAATGAGTTTAAAGTAAAGACCATTGATTCTATCTGCTTCATATTGAGTGGGTACATAGTAACGTTTTCCTATTCTTTTGTTTAAGAAATTAACATGCTCCGGCTTAATACTTTCTGATACACAGAATAACTTTGAAGGAGTGATTCCAAATTGTTCCGGAACATGCCAGCCAGGCTCACCTGCACTTAAATAAGAAAACGGATTGGTTGCCAAAACACGAATACTATCATATTGATCCACTACCTTTTGCCATTGCGCCCAAGGTAAATTTGAAACAAGCGATCTGGAATTTGAATCAACCACAGCTTCAAAAGGATGGTAAGGAACCCAAGAGTTTCCATTGGCAGAGCTCAACTCAATCGATTCAATTGAATACTGATGTTTTACTTGACGAAGTTTTCTACCTGATTTCGATGTCGCTTCAGGTGGCATTAAATCGATATAATTTTTTGCATCAGCTGTATAGCCTCCAATTTTTTTAGAAAGGCTGTCCTTTGGCAAAACTCCCTTAGTCATTTTAATATCGATATAGGTGTCAAGGGGAATTATTTGTGAAATTGCACCCGGAACAGGCATACTATCAAAATAGTTCAATAAAAAGGCTTCATTAGTTAGCATGTGTACTCCTTTTACAGAATCGGCAGTTCTGTTATCATTAACATTTCCATGAGTTCCTTTTGGAAGCGGGCTGTACGGTGTACGGTCAACAATTCTGTTAATATCCCATTGAAGTTCTATAGTGAAGTTTTTGCGCACTTTTATAAAACCAATTTTTATACGTACACTTAATTCAATTTTTGCATAAATCAAGAAAGGCTTAAATGATTCTACAGAGAATATGGTATTTAATACAATTTCAACATTGATAATCCAAATTTTTATTTGAATACCTCCTCCTGCGGCAATATAGCCACCCATTTGCGGACGCTTGAATGAAATTTTCCCACCCATTTCTAAGTAAGCCCATAATTTGACTTTTGCAGGTCCAAAGCTTTTATCCAATTTAAAATCTAATCTAGCACCCATTTCAATTCCCTGAGCCGATAGCATGATAAATGCTTTAGCCGTAAATAAGGTTAAAATCCTCGCTGTAATTGGGTCTTTTTTAGATCCAATATTGATATACCAAGGTTTTTGATTTTTAAAGAAGAACCCAGCTTCTAATAAAGCATGTAACTGTATGATTTGTCCACCATCTTTTGGTATTTGAAAATCTGCTCCTGCAGCCAACTCAAGGGAATCATCACCAAAGGCAACCATCGCAAAAAACGGAGGTGTACTTTGATCTTTCTCAATAGGTCCTAATCGATCACCTAGAACATTTAATCCTGCCTCAATATAAAATAAGGTGGGTAAAGAAAGTAATAGCATGGCACGAAGCGACAGTATGTTTCCACCTGTAGTTTCAAAGGTGGCACCAGCTCCAATAGAAAAGGGTGAATCATATTGTAAAGAGTCTGGAGGACCACTGAATTTTCTAATATTGATTCCCGCTTTAGGATGTTTATAATATTCATACCAAGAATTATCTACTTTTAATCCAGCAGCTTTTTTGGTAGCCACATATCTAAATCCTAATAAACCTCTAAAACCTGTGATGGAAACAAATCCAAGCGGAATACCAGTAGGCAATTCAATACTTGCATCAATTAAAAAGGCAGGGTATTTAGGCGCAAAACGCATTCCAACACTTCCTGTAATTTTAGCTTTTGGTAATTTTAAAGAAACCTCTCCCATGAACTCTTTAGATTTTCCCGGCTCTGGAAGCGAAATCATACCATGAATAATAGCCATAGCCGATTCTTGCGTAGCTGTTCCTGGAATCATCAAATCCACTTCAATAGTTTGAATTCTTAAGAAATCACCGTCAAAACTACCATCAGCAGGGAAATAATATTTAATTCCTTCTCCGCGGGCATCAACTCCTAAAGGGTTGACACTAATTGCTCCGTCAAATCCAAAAAAGTTAAATTTGCGGCCATTAATTTGGGTTGAACCAAAATTAATATTGGTAACAGAAACTTTTACTGGTCCTAGATTTATATTGATAGGTTTTGGAATAGGAATAGAACCTCCTTCCACTTCAATGCTTCCGTTGCTGTAGATACGCAGTTTTTCTATACTAATACCTTGTCCTTCCATGATTCTCTGCATAAGAGGATTCGGAAAAGTAATGTAACAAGAAGTACCAATATAATAGTCTTCGTCGTCCTTTCCGAGTTCCAGGCTTAAGAAATCAAAATGTACAAGCTTGAATAATGTAGCAGATGGAGGATTGTCTTTATTAAATGAAGCGGTTAAATTAAAATCACCATCATCATATAAGTGGCCATCAATAAGTGCACTGAATGGTTCATTATCGGAATTTTTAAATTTTTCAAGTAGTAACTTCCCTTTAATGTTAGAACCAATAACCTTATTTTGCTTAAAAGAAATATCAAATTTATTGAAACCTACTTTGAAACCTTTTTCGGCTGAACCGATAGTTTTCCAAAGTGTATTTTCGATAAGTTGCGATAAAAAGTTTTGGTAGTCTTTAGCCGTATTAAAAGTATAAACACTATTGGCTTTGATTGTTGCGTGTACTATACTAGGCAGTGTTTTTAATGATAATGGATATTTAAAAGCATACGGTAATTTAGCAGCATTTAACTCTTGTAAAAAAGTGGTTAAATCGGCATAATCAGCAATTTCTTTTTCTTCAACTTCACCGCTTTCGGGGTTCTTTTCGAACATGGTGATTGGATAAATAAAATCGAACTTATCATCGAAATATTTGAAGGAACCGCCCGTAACGACAGGAACCGTTTCTAGATAAATATTTCCAGATAAACCTCCTGTACCCACTAATAAATCTGAAGCACCAATTTTTAAGGTAGCAGTCGTGCTTCCTTGATGTTCATCATCGCTATGAAACCATTTTGAGGGTAAGGTAACAGAAATGGCACGCGCATAAACTCCAATAAAATCATTAGGACGCCCATCTGCATCTGCTTCAGAAATATTGGTTTTCTTGCTTAAATCGACTTTTAAAGTGTCTAATTCAATAATTAATCCAGTATTGCCAATCATTGCATAACGCGGTGTCAATGTACCAGCTAATTCCACCTGATAACCTATACCAGCTTCTGTATCTGCATACAATTGGGCTTTAGCAAATACAAATATTGATTTTGCAGCTGGATTTTCATAAGCAGAACCATTTTCAAGAACAGGTCTTAAAATAGTTTGAGGGAACTCAATACCGGCGCTTAACTCAAGAGTTGCTTTTGCTTTTGGTGTAATAATTCTTTTAATATGCGCTTCAATACCATCGGGTGCGATGATATTATAGAATTCCTGAAGTTTGCTTTTAGTGGTACTTACATCTGATTCAAAAATATAAACCGCAAACAAAAGCAAAGGAATTGATTTTGTGATTTTGGGATTGTTTTGGATTAGCGTAACAACACTTCCTATTGACTGCTCAACTCCCACAGGGAATTCTAAATTTTGATAGCCTGACGTTTGGGTAATAGCATATAATTTATTAATATCAACCAAAAGCTGTTCGTATTTTGTAATTGCATCTGCAGGCTCTACAAAAATATTAAGCATATGCGCCACTACTTGTTCTTCGCTAATGCGGAAGACTTGTAATCCTACAGCATAAAAATCTTCTAATGAAAATGAAAAACTGCTGGAGCTAAAGGTTTTGATAAATGCCAGGATTTCCCACTGGTATTCAAGTGTAATAGGAAATGACGAGATAGATGAGTCGTTATCTTTCAAGTCAGGATTCAGTACAAGACCTAAACCAAAAGGTAGCGGAAGAGCCAGTTTCTTGCTCGTTACAATATCAAGGCTGTAAAAAGCTGAGTCGCCACGGTACCCTTTTGAGTATTGTAAGTTTTTATAATGTATTTTATCAAAAATGGCATTTAAACCATTTTCAACAAATGACAAAAATTCGGGTAAATCATCTACAGTGACTACCTCAGACAATCGAGGGTAATATCTTGCTGTAGCTTTAGGAATAGGAACCGCTGTAATAGGATTAGTTGGCATATGCTAATTTTTTTTGACTTTAATTTTTGTTCGTATTTTGCATGATTAAATTGTAATTGTTACAACCAGTCTATGCAATCAAATTATTAATCCATTTATTCAGGCTTAAATATTACTTCAAAAAGCTGCTGAATTTGCTTTGTTTTGAAGTGTTATTTCCTTTTGATAGTGTAAAGGTGAGCCTAAAATCGATCTTTAAAAAATTTGTGCGCAGTGGTTTAACAGGCGTTTTCTATGACTTTACAGGGTTGTAAAGTGAGCGGATAATGTTAAGTCTTGACTTTTGGGAAAAGCCAATAAAAGGGTTGGGGAACTTATGTTTTTAAGTTTCCATTTGAATGTATAGAATGTAATTTTTTGGGTTTGTCAGATCGTGATTTTCTGTCGTGAGAATGACAGTTTTTACGACCGGTTGCTCAGTATTTTTTTACTGAAGTTGTAGTTTTTAAAACAGCTCAAAGAATTGGGGCTTTGAGCTGTTTTTTTAGTGTGTCTTGTCTATAAATAGGTTTATAAGAAAGAGTAATATGTAAACTTTTTTCAGGACGAGAAAGCATTTATGATGGCTTATTGTAGCTGGCACGGATTGCAAATCCGTGCGATCGGGATTTAGTAATTATGCCTGCTTTTTGCTTACCAATAAATCCATACCAATCCACACCTCTAATCCACTCATTACCACTCAAAAATTCCTGATATGGAATGAATGTTCCATCACGTACAATTTCTCTTTTTACAACCCAAACTTGACCATTACCCACCCCTGGTTGCAAATCCGTGCGATCGGGATTAATCTAAATAGCTTATAATTATAGGCGTATTTAAATTTAAAGATTCTTGTAATAATTCTTTTATTTCAATTGCCATATCAATATAATAATCCATATCTTCTGGGACATAATCATGATTTATATTTAAATCAAAACTCCATTGATTATTTGGAGCATTATTAATAAGATTCTTCATAGTCTCAAAACCTCCATATTTCTCCCACATATTTACACTTTCATTTTGCATTGAAGGCACTAGTTGATTGTTTATAAATTGAATACAATTCTGTATCTCATTTATATTGAAATAGGCGGGTCGATCATCAAAAGAGTTTAAATTACCAATACTAATATTATTTCTTATTTTATAAACCGTTTCGTCTTGAAGTAAATAATGAAAATTACCAGCTAAAGTATCATTAATATTTTTTGCGTAATAAAGTAATACACTCATCTCATCTCTTCTAAAAAAAGTATCTAAATTCCCTACAATGTATCTGATTTCAAATGACATAATTATTGTTTTAATCGTTTATTATTCTGTTATATGTACTTTCCATTAATTCATCTCTTGTTGTACCAAAAGTTGATGGATTTATTTCTGTAAAATCATTTCTTGAATAAGGAGTTGATTTTAATTTTTGTTTAAAACTTGACAAAGGCATTGTTTGCGATTGTCCTAATTTATTGACATATCTTACTTCAATAGAGAATATTTGATCCAAATCTTGAGGTCTTGATACGTCTTTCCATACTTTTTTATTTTGATTTATTATATAGGATTTTGCTTGACTTATATCCTCAGGTAAATTTCTAAAAAACTCTAATTTTTGTGCATCATCATAAGCTTTGGTACCAGCGTTTTTAAATGTATCACCTACATTTAATTTAGCACTATATGGAGTTTTAATTTTATTAGTTGATGTATTAACTACTATTGCATCTATATCTAGATATATACTGGGTTTAAAATTTGTACCATTAGCTTTTTTAAATAAAATATCTACACTATACATTACATCCTCATCATTTAAAAGCAAATTATTCAAATAAATTTTCATAGGCTTTTCTACAAAATCACCTTTTGTAAATTTAGAACTATTTCTTAATACATCTAACGCTTCTACTTTTTTTAATGGATCAGTAAATAAAGTATTACTTTTATATGCATTTACTGCCTTAATAATTTCTAATTTAAATGAATCAATATATTCATATTTGTATCCATTAACTAACCAAAAATGTTTATTGCTTTTTAAAAATAATCTTTTGGCTCCATCAACGTTAATAAATTCAGTTATTTTCTCTGGTTTTTGAATAAATTTATTAAAAAGATCTGATGATATATCACCAAAATAATCCACGAACTTTAATCTTGTTACATAAGATAAAGGTTGTAAAACATTTTTTAAAGCTGGCTCATCATAAAACTTGATAATAGCATTAACTCTTTTTTGATTAGTTATGAAATCTAATGTTCTGGCCTCCAAAGCTATTCCTTTCTCTGTCAAATCCAACCAGTTTTTTACATAACTACCATCAAGAGCACCCGTGCTACCCATGCCACTATTGAGTTTCCTCCATAAAGCGATATCATTTATATCGTCAATATGACTAAAATCTTTCCAGAAAAGCAATTTTTGAGCATCAGTAAGGAGTTGGTATTTTGGCGCAATGGTGTTTGTGACACCTGCTAGGTCAAGAGTATTTAATCGGTTTCCAAAAAGGGTCAAGGAAACAGCTTTTTGCCCTTTTAATGTTTTTAGCAAACTTATAGCATCAGCAGTTAGTCCGCTGGCTACTCCTGGCGGTAACGCATCAATTAAACCCAAAACATTTTCTGCTTCTCTTACGGCTTTCATTCTTGTAACAATAGATGCTCCAGCTCCGATAAATATTAAACAGATAAAGACTTTTTGTGTGCCTTCTAGTATTTTCTTTTTTTCGGCATTATTTTCGGTTGTGATTAAGTAGTGATTAATTTGTGCTAAAGAACCCGCTGTGAGTGTAAAGACTTGGCTTCCAGCTTCTAGTCCTCTCCACACTTCCACGACATTCATTGCTGTTGTAGGTCCTGTCATAGCAACACCAACATCGGTAGTGTATTGCAAATAGCGTAAATCTCTAAGGATACTTGCGCCACCAGTAAAATAGAGCAATAAAACATCTAAAGTCAAATTTATAGCAAGCGAAATTTTTGCATCAAAATCCACAAGACGATCATATTCTTCAATAAAATGGAATAGAAATGCCGGAACAATTGCTTTTTGAGGTATTAATAAATCTAAATTTGACTCAAATCCTGAGAATGATATGGGTTGGAACAAATGGTATATTCCTATTTCTTTTACTATCTCTCTGTTTGGACCAGGACTAAATCCTACTGGTGTTGAAACAATAGATGCCTCTGTATATATTTCTTTAATTACTATATTTTTATCATTTGTTTGAGAACTATATTTTGTTTTGGACGTAAATAAACCACCGTTAGACGTAACAGAAGTGTTAGAAGTGAACTTTAACTCATGAAAACTCTTTTTATTGATTTCGCTCGGATGAGTATAAAAATACCAATTTGTATTTACTCCTGTTGCGGGAGCGTTGTATTCGTTATTATATCGTGATACCTTCCACAATTCATATATAGCAAATGCATAATACTTTCTATTGGTTTGTTCATTTACAAACCAATTAACAATGGTATATCGCTCTAATCGAGCATCAGTTAGGGAATCATATATATGCTGGAAATTAGTTCGATTCCCATCTTCTTTTTCCAATAAAAAATCTAAAAACTCATTAGCATGAACAGTTGTTACTGACAGTACTAATCTTACCATAAATCTTTGGAGGTCTTGATCTAAAACCGATTTCATAAGTCCTTTTATGGCTGCAATAATAAGTGGATAGGGTAGAATACCTAATGCAGATGATGGTAGAATTTGCAGTAGATATCTTAATTTTTCATCAGATCTATAAGTGGCAAGATTTTTAGTTCTATAACATGTGTTATAAAAATTTACTAGACCAGTATAATACTTAAAATAATCATCATAAGTAGAAAGTGAATTGAATACAGCATCAAAATTTTCTTTAAGTGGGAAAGCTGTAGGATCAAGTGGTGCATAATAATATCCCCAGCCTCTTTTTAGGTCAAATAACAATTTTTCTAAATCTGTAAGACCATAAATAGGATCGTTATACGCAATAATTCCGTCTGCAACTTGCATTTCTTTATCGAAGAAGTGTGTGTTATTAGCAATGATTGGAATAATTTTTTCATTAATACGTCTAATTTTAAATATTATTAATGACATTATTTTTTTGAACCTGCTCTTTTGTATATCACTTATAGTCCATGCGTTTACAAAATCTCCAAAATTCTTTTTATAAAAATATCCCCCAGGATTATTTGATTGATTATTGAGTGTAACAACTCCTACAGTTGTTCCTGTATTAATTTTGTAATCAATAAGTTTTAAATCTTCGATTATAGGTTTTAAATAATTTCTAATTCCTTTGTTATCAATCGCAAGTTCTATTTTAAAAGTAAATTCTTTATTGTTGTAGAAATAATTGAAAGGTTCATTAAAATCTACCGTACTAACTGTTATATCCTCTCTTTCGGTAGCAAGATCTTTTTCAAAGTTATACTTGGTTAAGAGGTCGATACTAGGAACTGGATCAACTTTTTGTATGTACTTCAAATAAATACTTTCATTATAATAACCTTCTAAATTTGATTTTTTCCTATCTTCGATTTTAAAATCACTTTGTTGTAAATATCTATAAACTTCAGGAGGATTTCCTCCTTTTGTAAACTCGACTAGGAATCCATCAATATCAAAAAGAGGATTATCATACAAAAGTGTTCTTACTGGTCTACCGTCTCTTAAAATTGCTACACTTGTCATTTATATAACTGTATTAATGATGAAATAATCTTGATTAAATACTAAATCAGGCATAAACTCACTATACCCCTTACTAAAATGGTACTTCCTATCTAGTGAATACACAAAAACATCGGTTTCGGGATTAAACAGTTGTTTTTCGCCACTTGTATTCTCAGCCACGATACCCACTTTGTATTTTTGATATGTGATATTTTCGGGGGAGAGCAGTTCATTGCCGTCTTCAAACAAATCAATCAAAAACAAACGGGGGTTTTTTAAACCCGCTGTAATCAACGCTTTTATGTTGTCATTTTCAGTTTTAGTAAGTCCCAAAATAATTTTGTTGGGTGTGGTTCCGTCCAGCGTTTTGAGTTCCAGTCCTGTAATGGTTTGTGTGCTATCTGTAAACAGTTTCAAATTATAATAATAGGGTTCTGGTAACTCGTACGTTTTGCTTTTAGTCACCGCACCGCTGGCTGAAGCGCTGGTTTTGGTATCGGGCGTAGTGCTTCCGGTGGCAGAGACGGCATTGTTCATGACATCACTGGCTTCCGTAAGGTAGGTCACGCGGGCTACTGTTGGCGTGGCTTCGATTCCTGTTTCGATAACATCATTTACAGTTAGCGTTTGCGCAATCGAAATTCCTTGCTGTTTCTTGTCATAAAAATGATTGATTAGGTTCAATTTTTCTGAAGTCATTTTAGAAAAACTTGTATCACCGCTTAATTTTAGTAAAGGTTGTGCATCAATTAAACTAAATACATCATCAAAAAAGTTAGCTTGTCCTAACTGAACAATTGGGTTACCAGCTTCATCTAAAACCTGTTTAGCTTCGTAAGCATTAATTTTTCCCTGATAGAGCAATATGCTAAGTGTTGCAATGTTTTTACCAGCTGCTGCAGGTGCTGTAAGCTGTATTTGTGAAGTTAAAGATTGATACTTACCTTCAGCATCAGGAGGCATTCGCAAACCATCAGCATTGATAAAATTGTCTTTTTGTGCGTTAGCTATTTTTCCAATTTGCCCGTATAAAGCGGTATTGTTGTTGTTATCGGTTGTTAATTGCAAATACAAGTTGTTTGTTGTAACTGAGTTTGCCTGTTGTTGCGTGTTGACTAAAACGGGCCAGTCAAAAGTTCCGTATTTGCTTTCGGTCATAGGAACAACTTTCGTATCCGGATTTTCAAGTAATCCCGTTTTTAGATTGTTAACTCCTGATGGATTTATTTTGTAATTGCCATAAAAGTCATAACTACGGGTACGATCACTCTGGATATAAACATACCAATTGTTCTTTGTAGCAAATTTGCTAATAATAACATCGTATATTTCAGGGCCTTTTTTTACAGTTTGAGTTCTTGATGTTGTGATGCTTACACTTTGGCTAGGTACAAATAAACCGTAAAACGCTGCAATATCAATAAACTGTGTACTTTGTTCTCGTAATAATTTTTTATTTATATTAGTACCACTTATTACAATTTTAGCTTCGGCTTTACGGGCATATTCTAAATTGAAAACAAATTCACTATTGTCAAAATTGTGTTTGTAATCGCCGTAGTTTAATACAACGTCAATTCCGCATTCGCCTTCAGCAAAACTTCCTAATGATTTACCCATATCAATCATAGGCAATTCGAAATCGTCTTTTTCGTTGAATGTTTCTCCTGCGGCAACAAATTCCGATTCTTTGAAGAAGAAGCTAGATAATAAAGTAGAATCTAGAACTTCGGGATCATAACCAATGTACTTAGCCGTAAATACAGGTAAGGGAATTGGATTGTTTTGAGCATCTTTGCGACTGTCGTGAAAGGCATGAAAATCTTCGTTGATTTTGTTGATAAAATCAGAAGTCGTTGCTGTTTTTTCGATGATTTTAGGAGCGGAATCTGAAGTAAAGAAATCACTTTTTTGTAAACCTCTGTAGATGAAGTATTTTACATTTAGTCCCGGGAAGGGTTGTTTGAAGGTACGAAGAATGAGGTTTACCTTATCTTGGTTTCCCGCTCCTGCTTGCGGTTGCAATAAAATCACCCCTTTGCAAATGGCAAAGGCTTTTTTGGAACCAGTTAAAGTAAACTTTGAAGTCAACCTGAATTCATTATTAGTAACAGGGCCAAAAGATTGCGCTGGGCTTTGTGTAAA
>NZ_VHLM01000006.1 GCF_009764685.1 Flavobacterium sp. I-STPP5a
CTTTAAAATGAAGCCTACAAGATTCTTCACTGCCAAAATTTGCTGTAAAACTGAATAAATTCATTTGCTTTTTTTATCAAATATAATGGTTTTTTTTTAATTATGGGTAATTACGGACAATCAAAAAGAATAAACACATTTTAAAACTAATTGCTTATTAAGTCCATAATTTACAACTAAATTAAAAAAAAATCTAATTAACATTTAATTAGAACACAATTTAGGGTCCAGTAAAAACAAGACAGAAGCTCATTAAAAAGATAGACTATAAATAAAAAAATCTCTAATTAAGCAATTAGAGATTTTTTTTTGAGGTTTATAACGAACAATTCGTTTTAAGGAACACTAAAAAATTATAATGAACTTTCTAAATTGCGACAGCTTTTTTATTGCTTAAAATTTTGTACGACCAGAAAGCTAACAGACCCAAAGGTTGTAAAACAATTAGCGAAAGAATAAGAAGCATTTTAGTTACCGAAGAAACTGTTGTTAAGTTTATAACCGTATACAAGGAGTAAATCCAGAATACAAAATAAAAAACCACAAGAATCATAAAAAGAATTTCTAACATAATTTATTTTTTAATTCAATAATATATGATCTCACAATCACTAAAGGTCTTTTTTAGAATATGAAAGTAAATTTATAATAAATTAGAAAGTTCAAATATTCAGTTTAAAACTTTGATGAATTTTTTATTTATTTCAACAAAAACTAACAGTGATATTAACTATGAAGTACTTTGATAGAAAATCAATGTTATTGAACTTTTTTAGTCGACTCTCTTTCTTTTAATTTGGTTTTAATCACCTTTGTTACATAAGGAAGATGCTCCTCCTCTGATTCCAACCTCTTAATAAGCAACTTGGCCGCTACTTCACCTATTTCTATACCATGTTGACTAACTGTTGTCAAACTAGGTGACAATCTTCTGGACGCTAAAATTCCATCAGCAAAACCAATGATAGAAATGTCTTCGGGTACTTTGAATCCTTTTTTTAATGCAACTCTTAATGCTACAACTGAATCATTCTCATCCAATGCAAAAATTCCATCTATTGGGTTTTCAAATATAGAATCCATTTTATTTTTAAGATCAAGTTCTGAGTCAGTTCTAATCATAATATCAGGATTAACAGCTATACCATTATTAGATAATGCTTTTAAATAGCCATCAGTTCTTAATTTACCCACACTCAAATTATCAATAGAAGAAAGTAAGGCAATATTTTTACAACCCAAGTTCAAAAGTTGCTGGGTCGCATGAAGTGCCGAATCAAAATCATCTACAATTACCTTATCACAGTCTACCCCATCTGCAATACGATCAAACATTACAATAGGAGTTCCATCATTAATAATAGTTGTGAAATGCTGATAATCTTGAGCTTTCTGAGCTTCCTCAGATACAGACACTATAAAACCATCAATAGTACCATTACTTAACATCTCTAAGGTATGTGCTTCTTTATCCAGAGACTCATTAGAAATACACATAATCACATTATACCCTTTTTCATCAGCAATCTTCTCAATGCCACTAAATACTTTGGCAAAAAAAGAATTAAGAATGTTAGGTATGATAACGCCTATAGTCTTTGTCTTTCTATTTTTAAGATTCAACCCAATAATATTTGGCTTGTAGTTTTTAAGCTTCGCATATTCCTTTATTTTAACCTTCGTTAGCTCACTAATTTCTGGACTATCGTTTAATGCCTTAGACACGGTAGAAACAGAAACGTTGAGTTCCTTCGCGATTTGTTTTAAAGTTGCTTTGGCTTTCATATTAAGAATTTAGTATAAAGTTAAAGTACAAGATAGTATAATATCTAAAAAATTCAATCAATTGACAAAAATAACGCATTAAGTTCAAAAAAGTAGTTGTAACAACAAAAAAAATACACCAATACAGATCATTAAATAGAGGAATAAAATCAATTTATAAAATGGGATTTATAAAACATAAAAAAAATAATAATATACATTTGATAATCAGTACAAAGCACATAACAAAATAATCTTTTAAGGTATTTGTATTTAAAATAATTAATTGTACTTTTGCAACCCCTTTATTGGGGATGGAATGTTTAATTAAAAAAATATTATGGACGCATTAAGCTACAAGACACAGTCAGCAAGCAAAGCCACAGTTACAAAAGAGTGGATTGTTGTAGATGCAGATGGTCACAACTTAGGACGTCTTGCTTCAAAAGTCGCAATGATTTTAAGAGGTAAGTACAAGCCAAGTTACACACCACATGTGGACTGCGGAGATAACGTAATTGTTATCAACTCAGAAAAAATTAACCTTACAGGTAACAAAATGGATGAAAAAACGTACATCCGTCACACTGGTTACCCAGGAGGTCAAAGAACTTTAACTGCTAAAGTTTTGCAATCTAAAAACCCTGCATTATTAGTTGAAAAAGCTGTAAAAGGGATGTTACCTAAAAACAAATTAGGGGCAGAGCTTTTTAGAAATTTAAATGTTGTTGTAGGATCAGAGCACAAACAAGGAGCTCAAAAACCTAGAACAGTTAACCTTAACGATCTTAAGTAATGGGAGTTATTCACAAAATCGGTAGAAGAAAAACCGCTGTTGCACGTATATACGTTTCAGAAGGAACAGGAGTAATCACGGTAAACAAAAAAGCATTTGAAACTTACTTCCCAACTGCAACTTTACAGTACAAAGTATTACAACCAATGTCTATGACAGAAAATGTAAGCAACTTTGACGTAAAAGTTAATGTTTACGGAGGTGGTTCAACAGGACAAGCAGAGGCTGTAAGAATGGCATTAGCACGTGCAATGTGCGAAGTTGATGCTGAAAACAGAGGAATCCTTAAACCACAAGGTTTATTAACAAGAGATCCAAGAATGGTTGAACGTAAGAAATTCGGTCAGAAGAAAGCTCGTAAGAGATTCCAATTCTCTAAGCGTTAATATTCAATCTGGTTATTTTTCAGATTATCAAGTTCAAACGCTGGTATTGTTATCAGCTTAAACTGAAATATGTTAAAATAAATTTAGCATAAAAATTTAAAAACACAGTTGTTGTTGCTCTCCTACCGAGGTAGGAAATAGTTTAGCATCTAAATAAGCCGAAAGTCTTAAAGGCACATGCCTAAAGTCGTATCAAAGAAGCTTATTGCTAATCAACAGAACGTAAACTAGAACAAAATGGCAAACAAAATAGAAGTTAAAGACTTACTAGAAGCAGGTGTACACTTTGGACACATGACTAGAAAATGGGACCCAAACATGGCTCCTTACATCTATATGGAACGTAATGGTATTCACATTATCAATCTATATAAAACTGCAGCAAAAATTGAAGAAGCTAACGAAGCTTTGAAAAAAATCGCTGCATCAGGTAGAAAAATATTATTTGTTGCTACCAAAAAACAAGCAAAAGACATCGTTGCTGATAAAGCAAAAGCTGCAAACATGCCTTACATCACTGAAAGATGGCCTGGTGGAATGCTAACTAACTTTGTAACTATCCGTAAAGCTGTTAAAAAAATGGCTACTATTGATAAAATGAAGAAAGATGGTACTTTCATGACTTTATCTAAAAAAGAGCGTTTGCAAGTTGATCGTCTTCGTGCTAAATTAGAGAAAAACTTAGGTTCAATCGCTGACATGTCTAGACTACCGGCTGCATTGTTCGTAGTAGATATCAAAGCAGAACACATCGCTATAAAAGAAGCACAAAAATTAAACATTCCAGTTTTCGCAATGGTTGATACTAACTCTGATCCACGTGAAGTAGAGTATGTAATTCCTGCAAATGATGATGCTTCTAAATCAATTGACAAAATTTTAACTTTAGTTACATCTGCAATTATCGAAGGACTTTCTGATAGAGGTACTGAAAAAGAAACTGAAGCTACTGCTGAAGTTGCTGCCCCAGCTACTGAAACTGCAGAAGCTCCAGCTGCAACTGCAACTGAAGAATAAATCAAATTTTGAATTCCAAATTTTGAATTCCAAATTCCAAAATCAGAAAATAACTTTCTGATAACATTGGAATTTGGGATTTAAAGATTGGAATTTTTACTTTTAACATTAAAATTCAAAATATTATGGCAACAATTACTGCTGCAGACGTAAACAAATTAAGACAAACTACAGGTGCCGGAATGATGGACTGTAAAAAAGCTTTAGTTGAAGCTGAGGGAGATTTCGATAAAGCAATCCAAAACCTTAGAGAAAAAGGACAAAAAGTTGCTGCTAATCGTTCTGACCGTGAGTCTTCTGAAGGAGCTGCTGTTTCTTTTATCAATGCTGATAACACTAAAGGAGCTATCATAACTTTAAACTGCGAAACAGACTTCGTAGGTAAAAATGAATCTTTCGTAACTTTGGCTAAAGAATTAGTTGAAAAAGCGATCAATTTCTCATCTAAAGAAGAATTTTTAGCATCAGATTTCAACGGAATGACTGTTGCTGAAAAATTAATTGAGCAAACTGGTGTTATAGGTGAAAAAATCGAAATCGGTGGTTTTGAAATTTTAGAAGGTGCTTTTGTTGGATCTTATGTTCACGTTAACAAAATTGCTGCATTAACTGCTATTTCTGCAGCTGTACCAAATGCAGAAATCCTTACGAAAGACGTATCTATGCAAGTGGCGTCAATGGGAGCTGATACATTATCTTACAAAGATTTTGATCCTGCTTTTGTTGCTTCTGAATTGGCTGCTCGTATCGCTATTATCGAAAAAGAAAATGAAGAAGCTAAACGTTTAGGAAAAACTTTAAAAAATGTTCCTAAATACATCTCTTTCTCTCAATTAACTGAAGAGGTTATCAAACAAGCTGAAGAAGATGCTAAAGCTGAGTTGAAAGCTGAAGGTAAACCGGAACAAATTTGGGACAAAATTATTCCTGGTAAAATCCAACGTTTTATATCTGATAACACTACTTTAGACCAAGAAAAAGCTTTACTTGATCAAAACTTCATCAAAGATGACAGTAAAAAAGTAGGTGATTATGTTAAAGGTTTCAATGTTGAAATTACAGGTTTCAAAAGAGCTTCTTTAGGATAGCCACTATTTGATTTCAAATAATTGCTATTTGATTTCATTTTTTTAATACAAAGCCCCATTTCAATTCTGTTGGAATGGGGCTTTTTCTTTGAAATAGCACATCTCTAAAATTCCATTTATTTTATTAAATTTGATGAAAGTTTATTCTATGTTCAAAACCAAAAAAGAACTTGTCTTTATAATCCTTGCCGGGATATTTATCACTAATGCCGTTACTGCTGAATTGATTGGTGGAAAACTGGTACAAATAGGTCCGTTTGTAATGAGCATCGGTATTTTGCCTTGGCCTATTGTGTTTTTGACTACAGATTTAATTAACGATTATTTTGGCGAAAAAGGAGTAAAAAAATTATCCTTGATCACTGCTGGATTAATTGCCTACTCGTTTATTATTCTACTGTTAGCCATAACAATCCCTGCTGCAAAAGGAATAAGTCCTGTGAGTGACGCACAGTTTACTGCTGTTTTTGGCCAAAGCATGTGGATTATTGTGGGCAGTATCATTGCTTTTCTTATATCACAATTAATAGACGTTACTGTTTTTTGGTTTTTTAAAAACCGAACTGGAAACAAAAAAATATGGCTTAGAGCTACGGGTTCTACCATCATTTCACAACTGTTTGATTCCTTTATTGTATTGGGAATTGCATTTTGGTTGCCCGGCAAAATTAACTTTGAAACCTTCCTAACCTCAGCCTTAACTGGCTATACTTTTAAGCTAGGCACAGCCATACTCTTAACTCCCTTAATTTACCTAGGTCACTACACTATTAAAAAATATTTAGCCACCGAAAAAGAATGATTATAACTGATAAAATACGTTGCGGCTGGTGTCATTCCAGTGATTTATACATGAAATACCATGACGAAGAATGGGGCGTTCCCGTATATGATGACACTACTCTATTTGAATTTTTACTACTTGAAACCTTTCAAGCAGGCCTAAGTTGGATTACCATCTTGAACAAAAGAGAAAATTTCTACAATGCATTTGATGCTTTTGATTATAAAAAAATTGCGCAATATTCTGATGATAAAATTCAAGAATTATTACAAGATGCAGGTATCATTCGCAACAAACTCAAAGTCTATTCGGCTGTGACCAACGCTCAAAATTTCATTACAATCCAAGAAGAATTTGGCAGTTTTTCGCAATACATTTGGGCTTTTATAAATAACACACAGGTTAACAACTCGCCAAGAAACTTAAAAGAAGTTCCTGCTACTTCACCAATTTCTGATGCAATTAGTAAGGATTTAAAAAAACGGGGTTTTAAATTTGTGGGTTCCACCGTTATGTATGCCTTCATGCAGGCCACAGGCATGGTCAATGATCATGTAGAAAATTGTTGGAAACGAAATTCATAATTTATAATTTATAATTTATAATTCATAATTTTCATTACATTTGCTTCACACTTTAGGGGTGTCTACCACGGTAGGCTGAGATTTTACCCTCTGAACCTGATCTAGTTCATACTAGCGTAGGGAAAAGTAAGATGACTTCATTGTACCATATTTGGGTACCGTCGTAGCCATTCCTAAAGTATACCTATATACTAAACTCAACAGGAATGGAACTAAAAATCAACAACCAAACAAAACATTTTGCCGCCAAGAGCCTAACGGTTCAAGCACTTCTTGACTTAGAAATTCCCGTAAAACAAAACGGAATTGCTGTGGCCATAAACAATACCGTCATTCCAAAATCTACTTGGAACATCCACCCCATACAAGAAACCGACACCATTCTTATCATCTCCGCAACTCAAGGCGGATGAGGCGGCTGCTCGAGCACAATCTAATTAAGTTAATAGGAAAAAGAAAAAACAGCACGCAGATTCAATAGATTTAAACCGATTTTTCTGCGTAAATCCGCGAAATCTGCGTGACAAAAAAGCAATTATTTAACTTAATGACCTTGTGCTCGAGCGGGCTATCCATTACAAGTCCGCAGTGACCATCCTATAAAACACAGTCGCCATTAAAGCTTCCTTACGGTCGCTTCACTGTCTCCTTGTTTTATTAGTCTGTTCACTTTACGGGCTTTCCATTACTATCCCTAGCAGAAAAAAAATACTAAACACAATCCTATTACTTATGAATACCGAAGAAAAAATATCTAGAACCCCGTTTCCAAATTCCAAAAAAGTATACATCGATGGTGAAATCCACCCGATTAAAGTAGCGATGCGTGAAATTTCGCTCGCAGATACTAAAATGTCAAATGGCAGAATAGAAAAAAACCCAGCAGTAACCGTTTACGACACTTCAGGCCCTTTTACAGATCCTAATTTTGAAATTGATATACGCAAAGGATTGCCGCGCATCCGCGAACAATGGATTCTGGACCGTAATGATGTAGAAGAACTAACCGAAATCTCCTCCGAATACGGAAAATCACGTTTGAATGATGAAAAGTTAGATCACTTGCGTTTTGAATATTTACACAAACCCATGCGCGCCAAAAAAGGTGCCAATGTGACCCAATTATATTACGCCAAACAAGGCATTATCACTCCCGAAATGGAATACATCGCCATTCGTGAAAACCAAAAATATGAGCAAATTGAATCTCAAACAAAAGCAATGCAATGCCAACATAAAGGAGATAGCTGGGGCGCAAACACTCCCTCTCCTTCGGGGAGGGCTGGGGTGGGGCCAATTACAGCCGAATTTGTTCGTAGCGAAGTAGCCAGAGGGCGTGCTATTATCCCCAACAACATCAACCATCCCGAAAGCGAACCAATGATTGTAGGACGCAATTTTTTAGTAAAAATTAATGCCAATATTGGGAATAGCGCAGTCACTTCAAGCATCGAAGAAGAAGTAGAAAAAGCGGTTTGGGCTTGTCGCTGGGGTGCTGATACCATTATGGATTTATCTACAGGAAAAAACATTCACGAAACCAGAGAATGGATTATTCGTAATTCCCCTGTTCCCATCGGTACGGTACCAATTTATCAAGCCTTAGAAAAAGTAAATGGAATCGCAGAAGATTTAACCTGGGAAATTTTTCGTGATACCTTAATCGAACAAGCGGAACAAGGCGTTTCTTATTTCACCATTCACGCTGGGGTTTTACTACGCTACATTCATTTAACCGCTAATCGCGTTACCGGAATTGTTTCTCGCGGTGGTTCTATTATGGCCAAATGGTGTTTGTTCCACCATAAAGAAAACTTTTTGTACACGCATTTCGAAGAGATTTGCGAAATTATGAAACAATACGACGTTGCCTTTTCATTAGGTGACGGACTTCGCCCAGGTTCTATCGCCGATGCCAACGATGCCGCACAATTCGCCGAATTAGAGACGCTGGGTGAACTAACAAAAATCGCTTGGAAACACGACGTTCAAGTATTTATTGAAGGTCCAGGTCACGTACCTATGCATATGATTAAAGAAAATATGGATAAACAATTGGAACATTGTGATGAAGCTCCGTTCTACACTTTGGGTCCATTAACCACTGACATTGCTCCCGGTTACGACCACATTACTTCTGCCATTGGAGCCGCTATGATTGGCTGGTACGGATGCGCTATGTTGTGTTATGTTACCCCAAAAGAACACCTTGGTTTACCCAACAAAAAAGACGTAAAAGACGGTGTGATTACATATAAAATTGCTGCTCACGCTGCGGATTTGGCCAAAGGTCACCCAGGAGCACAATACCGAGACAATGCTTTAAGCAAAGCTCGTTTCGAATTCCGCTGGGAAGACCAATTCAACTTGTCATTAGATCCAGATACTGCTCGTGAATTTCACGATGAAACCTTGCCTGCAGACGGTGCAAAAGTGGCTCATTTCTGCTCAATGTGTGGACCAAAATTCTGCTCCATGAAAATTTCTCAAGAAATTCGTGACGTAGCCGAAGCCGAGAAAGGAATGGCAGCAAAATCAGAAGAGTTTATTGAACAGGGAAAAGAAATTTATATTTAAGACGAGAGAATAGACAAAAGAATATAGAGAATAGACCTAAATCACAGTCTATTTTCTATGTTATATACTCTTTTTTCCTTTTCAGAATCTAATCAAAAATGATAGTCATTTCCAATCCAACTGCAATAGCAAACGAAATCAACACCATACACGCTCTCTTTGAGCATGGATTGGAGTTACTTCATGTCAGAAAACCTGATTTTTCAGCAACAGAAATGAAAACATTTGTATCAAAAATAAAAACAACTTTCAGACACCAATTGGCTTTGCATAGTCATCATCAATTAGCACTAGATTTTGGAATTAATCGCATTCATTTTACAGAAAAAACAAGAATAGAAACACCCGAAGAAGAATTAAAAAAATGGAAAAAAAGTGGATATACACTCTCCTCCTCTATTCATAAAATGTCCGATTTTGAAGCGCTATCAAGTGTTTTTGATTATGCATTTTTTGGTCCTGTTTTCGAAAGTATTTCAAAACCCAATTATGTTTCAAATCTGGATTTCAAAAAAGAATTAGAACAAAGAAAAAATAATAAAATCGCATTGATTGCTCTTGGAGGAATTACATCTGAGAATATCAAAACTGCATTAGCATTTGGGTTTGATGATGTAGCTCTTTTAGGCAGTATTTGGAACAACAACCATTCAATAGAAAATTTTAAAGTATGTCACGACCTTTTGTAGTAAGCATTGCAGGCTTCGATCCTTCAGCAGGCGCTGGAGTTTTGGCAGATATAAAAACGTTCGAGCAACATCAGGTGTATGGCTTTGCTATTAGTACTGCAAATACCATTCAAACCGAAAATGAATTTGTAGCCATACAATGGACGGATTTGGATTTTGTTTTGCAATCTGTTCAAACAATATTTAATACTTACGATATAAAAGCCGTAAAAATTGGAATTGTACCTTCTTTGGCATTTTTAAAAGAAGTTGTTTTTTTGATCAAAAAACATTCGCCAGAAACAAAAATAGTTTGGGACACCGTTTTAAAATCAACTACAGAATTCGATTTTTTAACTATTGAAAACCAAACTACTTTGACTGAAATACTGAAAGAAATTGATTTGATCACTCCTAATTACAATGAAATTTTACAATTATCTTCTAAAGAAATTAATGCAGAAACAACAGCTATTTTGCTTTCAAAACATTGCCCCGTATTGTTAAAAGGCGGTCACAATCCAAACGAAATTGGCTTTGATTATTTGTATTTAGAAAATGAACATTTGAAACTGGCGCCAAAGACTACTAAAATTTTCGATAAACACGGATCAGGTTGCGTATTGTCATCTGCGATTACAGCTCATTTGGCTTTGGGACAGGAACTAAAAACGGCTTGTGCCAATGCCAAAAAATACATAGAAGCCTACTTACAATCTAACCCCACAAAACTAGGATATCATTATGTACCATAAACTACAATATATCACTCAAGGAAACACCGTCGAAGAACAATTGTTCAATATTCGCAAAGCGCTTGACAACGGTTGTGAGTGGATTCAGTTGCGTTTCAAAAATGCTTCCACCTCCGAACTTTTTGATGTTGCAGAAACCGCAAAAATTTTGTGCGACGTTTTTTCTGCCTATTTAATCATTAATGACAATGTGCACCTAGCACAGCAATTAAATGCTGATGGAGTTCATGTAGGTTTAACCGATATGAATGTAGCAGCGGCGAGAACTATTTTAGGTCGTGAAAAAATTATCGGAGCAACTGCCAATACTTTAGAAGATATTCAAAATCATATTGAAAATGGCTGTAATTACATTGGTTTAGGGCCGTTCCAATTTACAGCAACAAAAGAAAAATTAAGTCCCATTTTAGGGCTAGAAGGCTACCACAGCATTATCGAAAAAATGAAAGCAAAAAAAATACAAATTCCCATTTATGCCATTGGAGGAATACAGCTTAAAAACGTTGAAAGTATAATGGAAACTGGTGTTCATGGGATTGCTGTTTCAGGTTTAATTACCCAAAGCGAAAATCCATCCGAATTAATCACGCAACTAAACGAAAAACTATATGTTACCATTTAAAATAGGAGATAAAACCTTTGAATCGCGGTTGTTTTTAGGAACAGGAAAATTCGGTTCCAACCAACAAATGGAAGAAGCTATTTTGGCATCCGGAAGTGAATTGGTTACCGTAGCCCTAAAACGTATCGATTTAGAAACCGAAACCGATGCAATTTTAGCCCATCTTAAACATCCACGAATTAATTTATTACCCAATACTTCGGGTGCACGCAATGCGAAAGAGGCTGTGTTTGCAGCGCAACTAGCTAGAGAAGCTTTGGAAACCAATTGGCTCAAACTAGAAATCCATCCCGATCCAAGATACTTGTTACCAGATCCAATTGAAACCTTAAAAGCAACAGAAGAACTAGCCAAATTAGGATTTATTGTTTTGCCTTACATTCACGCCGATCCTGTTTTATGTAAACGTTTGGAAGATGCCGGAACATCTGCCGTAATGCCATTAGGATCTCCCATTGGAAGTAACAAAGGATTAAAAACCATCGATTTTTTAGAAATTATTATCGAACAAAGTAAAGTTCCCGTAATCATCGACGCAGGAATTGGTGCACCTTCTGATGCCGCAAAAGCAATGGAATTAGGCGCCGATGCTGTTTTAGTCAACACCGCTATTGCTGTTGCTGGAAATCCAAAACTAATGGCTGAAGCTTTTAAGGAAGCGGTAATTGCAGGACGAAAAGCATACGAAGCACAATTGGCACAAAAAGTAAATCGTGCGGTGGCTTCGAGTCCTTTGACAGCATTTTTGTACGAGTAATTTTTAAATTAGCACGCAGATTTTACAGATTTACGCAAATAAAAAGTGAAAACACATCTAAAAAAACTCTAGGTACTATACAATTAAGTTCGTCTTTTTTGAAATAAAATAACTAAATTTAATTAATGCTAATTTTTAAATTCAAGAAAATGACAGAAAATGAAATTTCATATCAAATAAGAGGAGCAATTTTCAAAGTTTATAACACACTAGGGCCAGGTTTGTTTGAATCTGTATATGAAAGTGCGCTATACTATGAATTAACTAAATTGGATTTAAAAGTGGAGAGACAACTTGAAATCACCATTCCTTATGACGAAATCATATTAGATGTTGCTTTCAAAATTGATTTACTAGTTGAAGATAAAGTAATCATTGAACTGAAATCTGTGGAAAATTTAGCGCCCATTCATTATAAACAAATTACAAACTATTTAAAATTGACTGATAAAAAACTGGGATTGTTAGTTAATTTCAATACTGTCTCGATTTTAGAAGACATCAAGCGGATTGCTAATAAAATATAATTTAAAGATTAAAAATTGGCACGCAGATTTTGCAGATTTACTCAAAGAGAATAAGGAACAGATGTAAAAAATCTGCAATAATCTTTGAAAATCTATGTGCCAAAAAAGCAAAATAATGAACACATTAAAATCGGTTTTTGAACATTAGTTAATTTCAATACTGTCTCGATTTTAGAAGACATCAAGCGGATTGCTAATAAAATATAATCACAATAAAATGGCACACAAATTTTGCAGATTTACGCAGAGAAATTGAGGAACAGATTTAAAAAAATCCGCGAAAATCCGCGAAAATCTGCGTGCCAAAAAAAGCAGCTTAAAAAGATGAACACATTTATATCGGTTTTCGAACAATACAGTTGGGACAAAATTCAAGCTAAAATCTATCAGACAACTACCAAAGAAGTAGAGCAAGCTTTAGCCAAAACTAAACGCAATCTCGATGATTTTCTGGCTTTAATTTCACCAGCTGCCCAAACTTATTTGGAACAAATGGCTCAAATAAGTCACGAATTAACCAAAAAGCGTTTTGGCAAAACCATTCAAATGTATGCGCCTTTGTATTTGAGCAACGAATGCCAAAATATTTGTACCTATTGCGGTTTTAGTCTGGACAACAAAATCAAACGAAAAACTCTGACTGAAAGCGAAATCACACTGGAAGTTGAAGCCTTGAAAAAAGCAGGATTCGACCACGTTTTATTAGTTACTGGCGAAGCCAATTATACCGTAAACATTAATTATTTTCTAAAGTCTGTAGCTCAAATAAAAAATGATTTTTCGACTATTTCGGTAGAAGTGCAACCTTTATCCACAGAAGAATACCTACAATTGCATGCCGCTGGAGTGTATTCCGTTTTGGTTTATCAGGAAACCTACCATCGGGATGTTTATAAGCAATACCACACCAAAGGGAAAAAATCTAATTTCGATTTTCGTTTGGAAACTCCGGATCGAGTTGGAACTGCTGGAATTCATAAAATAGGTTTGGGCGTTTTGTTGGGGCTAGAAGACTGGCGCACTGATAGTTTTTTCAATGCTTTGCACTTGGAATATCTCCAAAAAACGTATTGGAAAACCAAATACACGGTTTCTTTTCCACGATTGCGTCCCGCGGAAGGAGTGATTCAACCCAACTTTATTATGGATGACAAAGATTTGACGCAGTTGATTTGTGCTTATCGGTTATGGAATGAGGATTTAGAGATTTCTATATCAACTCGCGAGAATGAAAAATTCAGAAACAACATTATTCCGCTTGGCACAACAAGTATGAGTGCTGGTTCCAAAACCAATCCTGGTGGTTATGTAGTGGATCCACAATCTTTGGAACAATTTGAAATTAGTGATGAGCGTTCAGCATCGGAAATTGCCGCTCTTATTTCTAGCCAAGGCTACGAACCCGTTTGGAAAGACTGGGATAGAACATTTAGTCAAATTTCATAAAGTCGAATGTCAAAAGTACTCGACTTTACTTGATAGTTTCGCTTTTGACTTTCCACTTTAAGATTTTCAAACTTTAAGACACAATAAAATGAGTGTAATACAAGAATTTTTACGATACAACCGACAAAGTATGCTGCCCGAAATAGGTGATTCAGGCCAAGAAAAACTCAAGCAAGCGAGAGTTTTGGTGATTGGTGCTGGCGGTTTGGGCTGTCCTATTTTACAATACATTTCGACCGCAGGAGTAGGAACTATTGGGATTGTTGATTTCGATAAAATAGAAATTCACAACTTGCACAGACAAATCTTGTACACCGAAGATCAAGTGGGCTTATCAAAAGCTTTGATTGCCAAAGAAAAATTAGAAGCACTGAATCCTTTGATTAAAGTAGCAGCTTTTGAAGCGAAACTAACCGTTGAAAACGCTGTTCAAATCATCCAAGATTTTGATGTGGTTGTGGATGGATCAGATAATTTTGCCACTCGTTATTTAGTGAATGATACTTGTGTAGCTTTGGGCAAACCTTTGGTTTATGGAAGTATTTTAGGTTTTGAAGGACAGTTAGCTGTTTTTAATTATAACGGAAGTAAAAACCTTCGGGATTTATTTCCAGCGCCTCCCAATCCAAAAGACGTACCAAATTGCAGTTTGAATGGTGTGCTGGGCACTTTACCGGGTATGATAGGAACGATGATGGCACACGAAACCTTAAAATTAATTACAGGTTTACCAACTTTGAAAAATGAATTGGTTTTGTATCAAACTTTAGATTGGAGTTTTACCAAGTTGCAATTTTAGTTGTGTTCAACAATCCATTAAGTACTGAAAAAACAGGCGTTTTGCCCCAGATGGACGTGAAAAGCCCGGACTGAAAAGCCTATTTTTTAGAGACAGCAAAGAGCGACCGGCAGGAAGCTCCTTTGATGGCTTTAGAAAAAATAAGACTTTGAAGGAGGACTTGTAACAAACAGCTGGAAATAGGCCCTACTGCTGCTGCAAAATTCGCATAAACTCGTTTCGATGAATTTCTCTGCAACCCAAACTTTCGAGATGTGGATTGTAAACTTGACAATCGAGCAGCTTATAGTTTTCTTTTTTTAAGTGGTTTACCAAGGCAATAAACGCCACTTTGGAAGCATTAGAAACTAACGAAAACATGCTTTCGCCGCAAAAAATATGACCCAAATCAACGCCATACAAACCGCCAACTAAGATATCATCTTGCCAAACTTCTACAGATTTTGCAATGCCTAAGTCGTGCAATTTGCAATAGGCCTCAATCATGTCATTAGTAATCCAAGTTCCGTTTTGACCGTCGCGTTTTACTTTTTGACAGTAGGAAATCACATCTCTAAAATTTCGATTGAAAGTAACTGAAAAATCGCCTTTATTGAGAATGTTACGCATGCTTTTGGAGATTTTCAACTCCTCAAGAAATAAAACCATTCTTGGGTTTGGTGACCACCAAAGGATAGGATCACCGGCTTCAAACCAAGGAAAAATACCGCTTTTGTAGGCTAACTGCAGGCGTTCTGGAGATAAATCGCCACCAATAGCAAGAATGCCATCTCGATTGGCTTTATTCACTTCGGGAAAATCTAAAATATCAGAAAGGTAATGCATGATGACATAAATTATAAAGAAAACGGCAGGAATGCTCAAAAAAAATCCAAATTCCAATATGAAGAAAGCTTCAACTTGGAATTTGGATTTATATACTTTGGAATTTTATCTTAGAACGGTAAATCGTCTGCTTCCTCTTCGTTAAAACTAGTTGCTGGTGCAAATGTTTCTGCAGATGGCATAGGAGGCATTTGCTGAGCAGAAGGACTTTCCGCTTGTAATTTCCCTATTCTCCATCCTTGAATTGTGTTAAAATAAACCGTTTCACCTTGTGCATTTGTCCACTCTCTTCCTCTCAAGTTAATGTCAATTTTTACAGCTTCACCTACTTGAAAATTATTCAACAAATCACATTTATCTTGAACAAACTGAACCGAAATATGTTGCGGATATTGCTCATCAGTTGTTACTACAACATCTCTTTTTTTGAAACCTCCAGATCCAACTTCTTTAGTTTGATCGATCATTTTAATTTTTCCTGTTACTTCCATCTTCTCTATATTTATTGTTATGCTCTATTTTAAAGTATCGGCTAAAAGAACCTTCCATGCCGAGACTACATCATTATCATTAAGGTATTTTTTTGCCGTAAGATGCACTTTTTCAGTATCATCTGAACTCAAAACCGCTTTAACTGCAAAATTTTCCTGTACAAATATACTAACTTCTTCGGTTGTAGGCAAGGCTTCAACATTTCCTAAAATCCCCAAATCATTTCCGTTAAAGACCTTACTTTGTTTTACAAAATTTGGAATAGCATCTACGCCAATCCCTAAGGTTGCCAATGGTTTTGGTACTTCAAAAAGTCCTTGATTGGATCTAGAATACCAATTGCCACCTAAGCGCGACACCAAGTCAATTTTATGTTGATCTATAGCGCCATTACTGTCTAAAACGGCTTCGTCAATATGAATTTTTACTACTTCGCACACGACTAAATTCCCTGCACCACCCTCTGAACCCAAAGCAATAATTTGATTGACTTTGCACTCAAATTGTACCGGAGATTCTTTTACTCGATACGGTTTTACAACCTCTGATGGTATTGGCGTCAAGCCTGATTTTACAAATTCATCTACCCCATCAGCATACTCTGTACTAGCCAACGAGATTTGCTGTACAATGTCATAATTCACCACATTGATCACTACTTCTCTGGTAGCTTCGGCATTAATCAAAGTGTGTTTTATTGAGTTGTCTCGCACGCGGCGTGCCGGTGAGAAAATAAGAATAGGTGGATTAGCACTAAAAACATTAAAAAAACTAAACGGAGAAACATTGGCATTGCCATTTTCATCCATCGTACTGGCAAATGCAATAGGTCTTGGGCCTACTGAGCTTTGCAAGTAGCCTTGTAATTTTGCTGTATCGATAGTTTTTGGGTCAATTGTGATCATAATTCAAGTTACATTTGAGATACAAAAATAAGCAAATCGATTGAGTTATGAACTTTATACTCTAAAATAGCATAACAAAAAGCAGGATGAATGTCTCGAAAAAAAATCTGAAAAAAAACTAAAATACAAGCGCATTTATTTCGTTATATTTAGCATTAAAATCCATTAGTATGCAGTTTTCCGAAAGAAGAGTTAACACCCGTTGGGTAATTATTTTCGCATCGTTTTTTATCATCAGTTTAATTCTCTGGAATACCTATACTTTTTTTCAAATTTTCAAGAATGAAGAGCGCTTGAAAATGAATCTTTGGGCGCAGGCCCAAAAAACATTAATTAACGCCGATGAAAATACTGAGGTTGAATTGCCATTACAAATTTTTAGCAATAACACTTCTATCCCAATTATGCTAACCGAAAATGACAGTATTATCAATACGGTTAATATTGACGAGGAAAATTTGTTAAAAAGCAAAAAGGCTATCACAATACTAAACACTTTAAAATCAGAAAATGATCCCATTGTTATAGAATATGTTCCTGGGAAGTTTCAAAAACTATATTACGGCAACTCTTCCCTATTAAACAAATTGAAATATTATCCCCTTGCGCTGGTTTTAATTATTGTTCTTTTTGGTGGATTAGTTTACAATTACTACCGCAGCACAAAAATGGCGACGCAAAATAAATTATGGGCCGGAATGGCAAAGGAAACCGCACATCAAATAGGTACGCCGCTCTCCTCATTGATTGGTTGGGTTGAAATTTTAAAAGCAGATGATGTGGACGCCTCGATCACGCAAGAAATAGAAAAAGACATTGAACGCCTGCAAACGATAACCGACCGATTTTCAAAAATTGGTTCGGAACCCAAGCTAGAACGCACTGATATTGTTCACGAAACACAACAGGCGTACGATTATTTACAATCACGGTTTTCAAAACAAATTGACTTTACTTTTAGCGCTCCAAAACACCCAGTTTGGGTACAACTCAACCCTATTTTGCACAGCTGGACGATAGAAAATTTGGTTAAAAATGCCATTGATGCCATGAAGGGAAAGGGAAAACTACAACTGGCTATTGTTGCCGACGCTGACACGGTAAAAATCAACGTTACAGATACAGGCAATGGCATTCAAAAAAAACAGTTTCAAACTATTTTTGAGCCAGGATTTACTACCAAAAAACGCGGTTGGGGATTGGGACTTTCGTTAACCAAACGAATTGTAGAAGAATATCACAAAGGCACAATTAAAGTTTTACAATCAGAAATTGGCAAAGGAACTACCATGCAAGTATTGCTAAAAATCAAACAAGACTCCATTTCTACTTCATAAAAAAAGGAATACGTTTTTGTCGTATTCCTTTTCTTTTTTTTTATTTTTAATTTTTACAAATTGGCTGCAATTGCCGCTGCAAGTGAAGTAAATTCTTCGGTGGTGAGACTTACTTTATTTTGAAAACGCATTTCATCCATTTCGTTTAGCGGAATCAAATGCACGTGCGCATGAGGAACTTCGAGTCCTACAACTGCAATACCTACGCGTTTACAAGGAACTGTTTTCTCTAAAGCGACTGCAATTTTTTTTGAAAACTGCATTAGCCCCAAATACAAATTGTCATCCATATCAAAAATCTTATTGATTTCTTGTTTTGGAATACAAAGTGTGTGACCGTTTGCGTTTGGATTTACATCTAAAAAAGCTATGAAATTTTCATCCTCTGCTATCTTGTAACAAGGAATTTCTCCGTTTATTATTTTGGTAAAAATACTTGGCATGGTGCTGAACTATTAGTTAATAGATGTATTAATCGCGTGATATTTCAAGGATTTCAAACTTCAAGACACCATTTGGTACCGTAATTTCTGCAACTTCCCCTACTGATTTTCCTAGTAAACCTTTACCAATTGGTGAGGTAACGGATATTTTTCCAGTTTTCAAATCTGCTTCACTTTCAGCCACTAATGTGTATTTCATTTCCATTCCGTTGGTTTGGTTTTTGATTTTCACATTCGATAAAACCAGAACTTTAGAAAGGTCTAAATGGGATTCGTCAATTAATCTAGCGTTTGAGTGCACCTCTTCTAGTTTAGCAATACGCATCTCAAGCATACCTTGTGCTTCTTTGGCTGCATCATACTCTGCATTCTCAGATAAATCTCCTTTGTCTCTAGCCTCTGCAATATCTGCTGATGCTTTAGGACGCATCACGCTCTTTAGATAATCTAATTCTTCTCTTAATTTCTTTAATCCTTCTGCGGTATAATACGATACTGTACTCATAATTTCATTAATTATATAAATAGAAAAAATCCCATCAGGACGGGATTTCTTTCCACAAAGATACTACTATTTTTTTTCGTCGATAAATATATGCTAATCATATATAAGTCAAAGTTAAATAAATTAAATTTGTTTCACTAATACTTTGACACTAATTTAAAATGAAAAAAATTCATCTCTTATTTACATTGATTCCATTGTTTTTTTCTTGCAATGATTCTGGCGTTAGCAATAACAACCCCTTTGTTCCTAACTATACTTTCAGCATGGACCTCAACATGAATTTACCTACTTATTCCAATCTTAAATTTGTGAGCAATGCTGTATATGTCCCTAATATTGGTGCACGAGGCGTGATTGTTTTTAATACCGCTAGTGGCTACAACGCCTTTGATGCTGCTTGTCCTAATCAAGCCCTAAGCGACTGCTCTACTATGTCGATTAACGGAATTAATGCGGTTTGCGGATGTGATAATGTTACCTATAGCTTGTTTACAGGACAAAGCAATTTGCAATATCCTATGAAGCAATACCGCGTACAAGTGAACGGAGATATACTTAGAGTTTTTAATTAATTACAATTTATAACTTAGAGAAAGTATAAAAACCCTTGGCAATACAAAAGTGCTGCGCTGACTAATTAAATAATCAGAGAAGGAAAAATCGTTTTTGACTTTATTATCGAATAGATTATTAACTACCACTTCGAAACCAAAAGGACTGTTCTTTTTTTGATAACGCAACGAAGTATTGGCTATGTCGTAAAAATTACTCCGCTTGTTGCTGTTAGTGTTTTTCAGGTTTTCGTAACTGCATTTGAACGTCCAAAATTTTGCGATGCTAATGTCAAAATCAGAGGTAATCGCATCATTTTGAGAATTTTAAACCAATCTGTTTTTTATATGCAAGCGCAGGTTAAAACGGTGATTTTTGTACAGAAAGAAGCAATTAAATCATAGTTCACCTCCGGATCGTTCCTCAAAATGGACATGTTAATTAAATAAAAAATCCTGACAGCGAACCATCAGGATTTCATCCAATAACAAACTCCTCTTTTAAAACTTCAAGGTCAAACCCAGCAAGAAATTAGTCCCCGCTTGCGGATAGTAGTACGGATAGATATCGTACATGTAGCCATTTGAAACGTATTTTTTATCTAAAAAGTTGTTCACTAAGCCCGTTAAGACTATTTCATTAAATATGGTTTTTGGTTTAAAAGTGTATGCTACGTTTAGATCATTAACAAAATAATCAGCTAATTGTGCTGCTGGCAACTCAATATTGTTCATGTATTGCTCACCTACAAATTTTTGCAACCATGAAATATGCAGGTTGTTAATAGGCGAATACACTATAATATTTCCTGCAATAATTGATGGAGAATAAGCAATATCTGTAGTTCCATAGTTTTGCCCTTCAACAGCTAAGTCTCTGTTTTTATTGGCACTCAAGGTAAAATTAGGACGAATAATCCACTGATCGTTGAATGCAATAGTCGCATCTACTTCTAATCCCAATCGGTAACTTTTTTCACTGTTAGAACGAATTGGTGCGCCAACATCATCTAATTTTCCAGTCAAAATTAATTGATCTTTATAGGCCATAAAATACACATTGGTATTAATTTGTGTTTTCTCAGCAGTATACCTCCAACCCAATTCAAAGTCATTCAACTTTTCTGGTCTTACATTGCCACCTTCGTAATCGCTTCTGTTTGGTTCTCTGTTAGCTCTTGCGTATGAAGCGTACAAGGCATTGCTTGCATTTACCGTGTAAGTCAAACCTGCTTTTGGGTTAAAAAAGTTGAAAGTATCATTCACCGGTAGTGCTTGCACACCATCTGCTTTGTACTTTACGCTTCGAAATTGAAGGTCTCCAAATAAACTCAACTGACTTGTAATTTGACAGTTGGCTTTAGCAAAAATATTTCCATCTGTTTTTGTTGCAAAATCATCATAATAACGGTCTCCTAATTCAGATGTTGATGCATAACGCGCCCAAATTACTTTACCAAAATGATTTCCTTCATACTTGTTCCATCCACCACCAAAAATAACATCTACAGACTCGTCTTTGTAATTAGCTGAAAAAGTGGTTCCATAAAAATCATTATCCAACCATTTTTGACGAATTAAATCTGTCCCAGGAACCAATTTTCCATTACTATTTACAACCATTTTGGTAGGTTCAATTGCACCATATCCTTCTACTGGCTCATTATATTTATAATTTTCAAAATAGCCTTTTCCTTTGGTGTAATGCAATGCAAAATTAGTACTCCAGTTATCCGAAAATTTTTCGTTCCAATGTAACTGCGAATGATCTTGTTGGTAATTGTCCGTCTCATTATCATAAAAACGCATGTTCCCTTTTTCATCTTTAAAAGCTCCAGCCGAGTTAAACCTGCGATTAGTATTCAAAGTTTCGCCATCAATTCCGTTCCAAGACTGATACGTTTTTTCATTACCTCCAAAAACCAAAGCTTTGATTAAAGTAGTTTTACCAACGTAAGTTCCTTGTAAAAAATACGATTTCAAATCCGAAGCACCTCTGTCAATAAACCCATCTGAATTTATAGCAGATAAACGTCCTGCAATTTCAAAATGATCGTTCATCAATCCGGTACTGAATTTTACAGTATGTTTACGCGTATTAAAACTTCCAAACGAATTAGAGATTTCGCCGGTACTTTTTGTTGCAAAATTATCGGTAAGCATATTAAGGCTTGCGCCAAAAGCACCCGCTCCATTGGTAGACGTTCCTACTCCACGCTGCAGTTGTAAGCTTTCAACTGATGAAGCAAAATCAGGCATATTCACCCAATACGTTCCATGACTTTCAGAGTCGTTATAGGGAATCCCGTTGATGGTAACGTTTACACGAGTAGCATCACTACCACGCACTCGTATACCGGTGTAACCTACTCCATTTCCTGCATCAGATGTAGTGACTACAGATGGAAGGTAATTCATTAAAATAGGAATATCTTGCCCTAAATTTCTAAACTTAATTTCTTTTTTGTTGAGATTGCTAAAACTAACTGGAGTTTTTGTAGTAACACGAACTGCCGATACTAAAACCGCATCAAGCTGGTTGACCTTAGTAGTATCTTTTACTTGTGCAAAAGTGGAAAAAGAAAAGAGAGAAAAGAAGATAGAAAATAGAAGAGTCAAAGATAAGTTTGACGGCTTGGACTGCACGCTTTTGCGACTTGTAAAATAAAATAAAGTTCTCATCCGTAATATGCTTACGAATAAAAGGGGGAATTATTCTTTTTGTTTTTTAATTAATAAAATGATTTGTTTCTATGACGCAACGCAGCGTATACTGCCTAGTTTTGTCAATTTTTCCGTAAACAGCATTACCTGTTCCCGTTCTTTGGGTATGATCTCAGCTCGTTATTTAGAGCACCCCTTTGAGACGATGCAAAACTAATTATAAATTGTGGATAACAAATTATGAATTGGAATAAATTTTAAAAATCGGGTTTTTCGATGTTTTTTTTGGTTTTCATTGTGACTAAAACCAAGATTACAGCTCTGGTTTCTTTCGGTTTTTTTTAATTTCAGAAGTGCTTTTTTTATCCTTAATTCTCTTTCTAATGACTGATTTTGGGACTCTTGTAGCTTTCCGTTCCTTTGGCACAAACAACGCATCAGCAATTAGATTTAAGAAACGCTTCGTTACTAAATCTTTATTTCTAATTTGGCTTCGATCGGCATCACAGTTCAATATCAAAATTCCGTCAACCGTCAATCGTGATTTTAAATTTTCAGCTACTAGCACTTTCTCAGAAGTAGTTAATGCTGTGGATTGCATCACATCAAAATAAAGCACCACTTTTGAGGATACTTTATTTACATTTTGTCCACCTGCACCACTACTTCTTACTGCTTTGTAATTTAATTCTGCTACTATTTGTTGTTTATCCATTACTTGAAAGCTTAAGGCTGATGTAAGGGTTTTAATAAATCATTTACTGTTTTTACTGGATTAAAAGTGATCAAAGGTACTTGAACAAAAACAGTTAGCCAGTTGGCCATAGCTCCATTCCATAAACCTGGTAACTCATACCCTTTGATAGCGATACCAGCAGCGTTTTTTTCGACAACAAAACCGCTATTTGGATCGACAAATTTAGTCAAATCAAATTTTTCGCTCTTATAATTCTTTATTCCGCACACTAAATCAACTGGATTAAAATGAGTGGCTGCTTGCGCAATTTTTCTTTGTTCTTCATTATTCAGATCAACTTGAGAACTCTCCACAATTTGTAAAGAAATCTCTCCTTGATTGTCCCTAACCCAAAAAGGTCCTCCGCCTGGCTCTCCTTCGTTTTTGACCATACCACAAACACGAATTGGCTTATTCAAAATTGTTTTTAAAATCTCTATTTTCCGTTCATGAGTTTCGGTATAAAAGCCTGAAGTGATTGCAACATTTAACTTTTCGGTGACAAAAAGAACCATATCTTGCAAAACTTCTTCATCAACAACACCTTCCTCTAAAACTCTCAAATACTCAAAAACATCTTGCTGTAAGGATAATAAAATACCTGCCAAGCCTTTTTTATAAAGGGCAATTTTATCAATGTTATTTTGAATGACGTTATCGATATTTTTTATAAAAACAATATCAGCCTCTAAATTATTCAAATTTTCAATTAAAGCGCCATGTCCTCCTGGCCTAAATACCAATTGGCCTGCTGTATCCCTGAATGGTTTATTTTCAAGAGACACCGCAATCGTATCCGTACTTTGATTTTGATAAGAATAACTCACATCTACAGACATACCAGAAAGCTTCTCCGCTCTAACTTTACTAGAAGCTGTAGTTGTTTCAAAGTAATGCTGGTGCGACTTTGAAACTGTAAAATGCAAACTAGAACCCTTATTTGAGCTCGAATAATGCATACACTCCAATAAATGCTCCTCAACAGGAGTTGCAATATGAGTTTTGTAATCGTGAAAAGGAAGAACGCCTTTTGGCTTATTAGCAAAATCAAAATTATCTGCAGACAAGAGGATTTTTACAAAATAGAAGTTTTTTAAACTGCGATCTAAAAAATCAAAGTTCACAAATTTCTCTTTTAATTTAGCATAAACCGCTTCAAAAAAAGGAAATTTCTCTATTGCTACTATAAAAATTGACAATTCACTAGCTTTTTTACGATTGATATAGGCGTTTATAGATTCATTTTTAGGATCAAAATCGTTTATAAATTCATTCAAAAATTTAAACATTCTGCTGGCTGCACCTGATGCTGGAACAAATTTATTTAGTTTTAAATCCGTTTTATGCACATCAAAAAAAGCAGCTCTTTCTTCAAACTCTTTATCAGATAATTCCAAAATACCGCGAGATAATTCCGCTGGGCTTACTAAATCTATTGGCGCTATGCCGTTACGGAAAAAATTTAATTGTGCTTGAATATTTTGTATGGCAATTCCATGCTGGTATATTTGTACAAAATCAGCTGTTGAAAAGCCCATTGACTTAGCTAATCTCAAATCATCAATAATATTTATTGCCTTTTTTAGCCTTAATTCTTGATCTCCTGATAATGTTATAAAAGGTTTTTTGTGCTCAAGCAATGCTTGTTTGAACACCGCAAAAACAGATTCTCTACCATGGGGTTTATCCCTTAAATCATCTTTCGCCCAAGGCACATCTATATCTGTGAGAAAAATAAGGTCGTATTCATGTTGGCATGCCGCTTGGTGCAATAAAGGATCACAATAATTATAGTACACCTCCGAAAAAACCTTGGTAACCATTAAATTAGTATCACAAAAAAGATATTTATTTGCTTTTAGCGCCAATTCATTTTCTAATTGAACTTGGCCAATTGCAATAGGAAGCATATCTTCAAGGTCACAAATTTGTTGTTTTTCGTCCCATTTTTGCTGCAAATAATCTCGGGCAAACTCAGGTACCCATTCTGTTTTATAATATGCAGCAAGTTGCCTTGCTAAAGTAGTTTTGCCGGTACTTTCAGGACCAAATAAAGCTACCTTGCTTATTTCTGTAGCTCCGTTTGAGCGTTGTTTGAGATTTTCTTCCATTCTAAATAGCCAAAAATGGCAACTACTGTAAATACTAAATATTGAAAACTAGTAAAAGTATAACCTTTTGCAAAATACAACGGAATCGAAATTAGATCCCCAATAATCCAAAAAATCCAATTTTCTACTTTCCTTTTGGCCATAAGCCACATTCCTACAAAGAAAATTCCTGTGATAAACGTGTCTACGTAAGCGTACCAAGTAGTGAATTTATCAAAAAAATGGTACACCGCCACAACAAAAGCGACTGTAAATATAAAAAGAAATATGGCAATTCGTGTTTCTACTGAAGAAATTGTGGAAATAGGAAAAGCCACTTTGTCTCCTTCTTTGCGGGTCCAATGATACCAACCGTAAATACTCATTATAAAATAGTAGCCATTGATCATCATGTCACCCCAAAGAACCCATTTCCATAACAAATACACAAATATTGAGGTACTTATCAAACCCGTTGGAAAAACCCAAATATTGTCTTTTTTAGCATACCACACACTTAACAAGCCAAAAACAACAGCAACAATTTCTAGAAAGATATCTAATGTTGGATACTCACTATACTGCGAAAAAAAATAATCAAACATTAATTAAGTATTAAAAAAATTCAAATCATTTTCAAAAGCGGTTCCAATGACCACCAAATCTGCACCAGCATTGTAAGCACGTTGAATTCCCTGCAAATCTATAATTCCTCCTCCAACTAGCAATGGAATCTCAATTTTTTGTGCTACTTTTTTTATCATTTCCATCGGCACGGGAAATTGTGCCCCGCTTCCCGCTTCCAAATAAATGAGTTTACTACCAAGCATTTCACCAGCTAGAGCCGTATTCACTGTTAGATCTAAATCATGACGATCCAAAGGCTTGGTTTTGCTAACGCGTTCTACGGCGGTTTCATTTCCACTTTCAATTAAAATATAACCCGTAGATATGATTTCGAGCTGAGTTTGTTTCAAAATAGGTGCTGCAGTAACTTGATGTCCTATCAAATAATCCGGGTTGCGACCCGATAGCAGGGATAGAAATAAAATAGCATCGGCTTTATCTGAAATCTGCGAGGGATTGCCCGGAAAAAGAACCACTGGCAAAGCACAATCTCTTTTTAAAGTGATTATCAATTCGTCCAGAATGTTGGTTGTAACGTGGCTTCCGCCAATGAAGATATGAGTTGCTGGTGATTGATTGATTTTTGGAATCAAAACACTCATTTGCGCTATAGTAATTTTATCAGGATCAAGCAAAATAGCCAACAACTTGCTTCCCTTTTCTTTTGCTTTTAAAATCTCGCTGTAAATAGTTTTCATGCAGATATCGACATTAAAGGTTTTGAATGCGATTTTGTTCAAAAGCATATACCAAACTAAAGTTTTCAATTTCTTGAAAATACAAGTCATAGTTTTGTGGCACTGCGTCAAATAATAATTCGGCGTTGGCAAATTGATCTTTCAAATGAAATTGATGAACGCGAATATGATTCTTGAAACTGATGCCTTTTTCGTTTCTGATTTTAAAAATGGCTTCTTTTGCACCCCAAATAATGGTTAATTTCGGAATGTAATCTTGGCTTTGTTCAACTAGAAAACTTAGTTCAGCATCACAAAATTTAGAAGCAATACTTTTTATTTTTTCGCGCTGCAGTTCGATATCAATACCTACTTTTTGATTGCTAATGATAATCGCTGCAAATTCATGCGAATGTGTAATAGAAATATGCTGACCATCCTCCAAGTGCGGTTTTCCAAAAGCGTCGTAATACAAATCAAAATCCGTGTAACCAGCCTCGTGCAACAGCATACGAACACTTAAAAAAGCACGCTGGTGCAACTCCAACTTCATAGACTCTAACCGAGCTTGGCTTTCGGGTCTTAATTGAATTTGGCTTTGCAAGTATGCGAGCGACTCTGTGACTTTCCAAATAAGCATTCGAGTACCCAATTGTGGGCGTGTATCTTGAAATAAAGGCATGTTAGTAACTTGATTTTTAGCCCCGATTGCAACGGAAATCCTTTTTTATCCGCTTCTTTAGCGGGAAAAAAGATTGCAGTGAAAAGCGGGAAACAGCTCCTAAAAACTAAAATGAACGCCAAGAAACTTTTTATTTTATTGATTTTTAAAAGTTTACACCGCTAAACATTTCATAAATAGAAGTGAATGTTTTTATAATCCTAAGATATTGTGTAATTTTGCAAAAAATTAGCCCGCGTTTGGCAGGCCAACAGTCAAAATAATTACAAATATACAATAAATGAGTACAGCAACTATGCCATACGTGGCTTTCAAGGTTAAAGACATTTCCCTTGCAGCTTGGGGACGAAAAGAAATTGAATTAGCTGAAGCTGAGATGCCAGGTTTAATGGCGCTTAGAGCAGAATACAAAGACGAACAACCTTTGAAAGGCGCTCGTATTGCAGGATGCTTGCACATGACAATCCAAACTGCAGTTTTGATCGAAACATTGATCGCTCTTGGAGCTGAAGTTACTTGGTCTTCTTGCAACATTTTCTCTACTCAAGATCAAGCTGCTGCTGCAATTGCTGCTGCTGGTATTCAAGTTTACGCTTGGAAAGGTTTGAACGAAGAGGATTTTGACTGGTGTATTGAGCAAACTTTATTCTTTGGTGAAGACAGACAACCATTGAACATGATTCTTGATGACGGTGGAGATTTAACAAACATGGTTATTGACCGTTACCCACATTTAGTTGCTGGCATCAAAGGATTATCTGAAGAGACTACAACTGGAGTTCACAGATTGTACGAAAGAGTAAAAGCGGGAACATTACCAATGCCTGCTATAAACGTAAATGACTCTGTTACTAAATCGAAATTTGACAACAAATACGGTTGTAAAGAGTCTGCAGTAGATGCAGTACGTCGTGCAACTGATGTTATGCTTGCTGCAAAAAGAGTTGTAGTATGCGGATACGGTGACGTAGGAAAAGGAACTGCTGCTTCTTTTAGAGGTGCTGGATCTATTGTTACAGTAACTGAAATTGACCCAATTTGTGCTTTACAAGCTGCAATGGACGGTTTTGAAGTTAAAAAATTAGACACAGTAATTGCTACCGCTGATATCATCATCACAACAACAGGTAACAAAGACATCGTTTTAGGTTCTCACTTCGAGAAAATGAAAGATAAAACTATCGTTTGTAACATCGGACACTTTGATAACGAAATCGACATGGCTTGGTTAAACTCAAACCACGGAGCTTCAAAAGTTGAAATCAAACCACAAGTTGACAAATATACTATCGCTGGAAACGACATCATCGTTCTTGCCGAAGGTCGTTTGGTAAACCTTGGTTGTGCTACAGGTCACCCAAGTTTTGTAATGAGTAACTCATTTACAAACCAAACTTTAGCTCAAATCGAATTGTGGAAAAACAGCGCTGCTTACAATAACGAAGTATACATGTTACCAAAACATTTAGATGAAAAAGTAGCTATGTTACACCTTGCTAAATTAGGCGTTGAATTAGAAACTTTACGTGACGATCAAGCAGCTTATATTGGTGTTGAAGTAGCTGGACCATTCAAACCAGAGTATTACAGATACTAGATTTTAGTCCTTAGTCCTTAGTGACTAGCTAAATTAAAATAGACAAACCCTTGCAGTAATGGAGGGCACTGAAAAACATCGCTTATTTTGATTAGCATCCTTTTTTAGATAATAAAAAACGCTTGTAACAGGATTTTAAACATCCGTTATAAGCGTTTTTTTTTTGCAACTGTTTTTTATTGTAGGTTATATGAGTTGGTTTTTGACTTATACAGGTTCATTTGGCAAAATGCATGTGTAGATTACATTTTCTACATTAATTTGAGTATTCTTTTTAAGTTGACTGTAAAAATTGCTATTGCACCTTGCATTTGCATATTGGTAATACCGTATGATATCGCTCTATCATAACCGTGTACATTTTTTAACTCGCTATTTTTGGCTTCTATCTTGTATCGATGTTTTGCTTTTTCTTTGTAATATTCTGTTTCTTGAAAAGCCATTTGGTCTTGATGTAATTCTGATTTTATGGATACCGAATACGTTTTTGTTTTGGCTCCATCT
>NZ_VHLM01000068.1 GCF_009764685.1 Flavobacterium sp. I-STPP5a
TAAAACCTGCAACAAAGCATCTATCTTAGCATTTTGACTCTTATCGCCACCAAGTTTCAAAGTACCTAAAAATGCGGTTATTTGCTCTTTATAAATTAAAGTAGTTGCAGTGTCTTGTTCTTGAGTCTGTTCTTCTTCTGCTTGACAATTACTCATAATAATCGAGATCAATACTACTACTACAATAGATAGATATTGTCTAATTGTTTGTTTGGTTGTTTTCAAATTTTTTAAATCTAGGGTAAGTTATATGCCGTAGTTTTAAGAAAATTAAAAAAGTATCGTCATACTTTTTTGAAATTTATTAAAATCACTACTGCATCTTTTCCCAAATGTAAGTTTTTCTTTTTACCCTGAATTACGGTTTTTATGTTAAAGTTTTACGGTTTTTTGAGATTTTGAATCTTGATTTAAACTGTTTTCATTGGTTGCTGGTGTTGGAAAATAAAAGAAAAAAAATTGATCTTAAGCCTATTACTAGAAATTCAAACTAATTCAATCATAAAAAAATGCCGCAAAATAGAAGTTTTGCGGCGTTTTTGTTTGTAAAACTTGTCAACCTATTTTAGAACAAGACAGGGGGGATAAATATATAATTCCTCTTTAAATGATGTGCAAAATACACTACTCTCTTTCATTTTTAAAAAGTAGAATATACCCAATCAACTTCATATTTTAGCAGCGTACTTTTATTAGTTTTTTCTAATACAAGTATTTTGAAGTATTTATGATTTCTCGACAAAGGCATTGAATTTGGTATTGGTCGTTTTATTTTAGTTTCTTTTTGAAATACAGCTATCTTTTTTTTAAAATAAAGATACTCATTATCAGTTAAGCTCCTTGGATTTTCTAGTTTGTACTTTTTAAGATTATCAAAAGTACAAGTATCCTTTTTATTGATTTTACTATCAAAAATAAAAGTTTCTCCGCCCATGTAAAAATAAATTTTGTTGTCGACTTCTTTTTTACTATCACCTGCAGAGCTATCAAAAAGGACATATCTCACAGGTTTCTTATACTTATTCCCACCTTTATAAAAGTTGAAAAAATCACTTTCTTTTGATTGCCCAACTATGGAAAATGAAATACATAATATTAAAATACAAAATATTTTTTTCATGATTAGTTGCAATTTGAAGGTTCGTTGTATTAGCGCATTTGAAATCAATAAATTTAGAATAAAAATGCCGCAAAATATAATTTTGTGTTTTTATTCGTTTACTATGTTTCGTACTAAGAAAACCCATACTTCCCTGCTCGTGAACACAAACTAAATCATAATATAACTCTAAAAAAACAACTTAATGTCACAAACTGCAATCCTAATGCTTGTTGGCAATCATCACGAGCGGGACGCTAGCGCCGAATGTGATTAAGTTAAGTGTTTATTTGTCATTCCGACGAAGGAGGAATCTCTGTCTGTAGCTCGCGTTTGTTGAGATTCCTCCTTCGTCGGAATGACAAAAACATAGGGATTATTCCTTAACTTAATGACATTGCGCTCGCGCCAGCTGGGGGAAGAATCGACTTCAACCACAGGGTCAGGAATTTCTTTTAATATTGCTAATATGTCTTATTTGGGTTAAAAGCTTCGTGTGTTCTGATCCATTTACCTTTCATTTTTTTCATAACAACAACAAAAGTATTTCCGCCTGCTATGCATAATTTTAAATTTGTAAAAACTAAATATTTCTTATTTTGATAGTACATCGGTTCAGAAAAGCTAAATATGCAGATATCATATTTTTTATATTTTTCCATTATTGATTCAAAACCTCTTTTAGTATTCATACTTTCAAAAATGGTTTTACTGTATCTAAAATCATTTTTATCCCAATATTTATCAGTATCCCAAATTTTATCTCCTTGGAAAGGTAAATCTTGATTTTCTTTTTTTAACTTTTTCCAATCTTTTTCGTTAAATAAATGATTTTCAGCTTCTATATTTCCATTTAAATCAATGGATTGGATGAATTTTTGTTCAAATATTTCTAATGTAAGATTTGAATTGAGTTTTTCTTGGGCAATGTATACTTCTCTATTACTATCTTTTACAATTGTTTCAAAATAATTATTGATAGCTTCAAGTTTTTCTTTTTCATCTTTTTTATGATAACTTTTAGTTTGCGAGTAGTGAGTATAGGCGATACTTAGTGTTAAATATAATATTATATTTTTCATAATTTAAATTTTAATTACAGGGTTTACCTACAGCTGTTTGTTGCTTAGCAGTCCCCAACTGACGGGAGCGTCCCATTCGTGAACACAAACTAAATCGTGATAAACCTCAAAAAACGACTTACTGTCACAAACTATAATCATTGCTTGTTGGCTATCATCACGAGCGGGACGTTCGCGCCAGCCAGGGGCTTGTTGCTCTCTTGAATTTACACTAATTTAAAACATTAGTTGAACCCTTGTGAGTCACAATCCATTTATATTTTACTTTTTTCATTATCACAATAATTGTCTTCGCCGCTCCTATTAGCAATTTATGTACTGTAAAAACAACATATTTGTTGTTTTGATAATAAATAGGTTCGGAAAAACCATATACTTCAATATCACCTCTATTATATTTCTCAACCATAAGTTCGATCCCTTTATCAGTATTCATACTTTCTAAAACAACTTTTTCAAACCTAAAGTTATCTTTTTTCCAAAAGTCATCTTTGCACCAAATCCTTTTACCCTGCAAACATTTATTTTTATATTTGGCCTTCATTATTTTAAAATCTTTCTTATTGTACAGGACGTCATCTCCTTTACCATTTCCAGCAGCATCAATAATCATTATATCATTTAACCCAAATATTTTCAAAGTTTCATTTGAATTGATTTTTTCTCTTGCAACAAATATAACTTCAGTTGTATCTTTATAAATTGTTTCAAAATAATCGTTGATAGCCCTATTTCTTTCTTTTTGTGACTGTGAGAATAATGACTGTGAAAGAGTAGAAAAAAAGAGTAGAGTAATAATTGTAAATAGATAATATTTTTTCATCTTCTTAAAATTTAGTTACAAGGCTTTCCAACTGGTTTTTGTTCTTGAGGGGTTCCAGATCCAACTGTAAATCCAACTGCTTCAGCAGCATACCTATTTTTAATTCTAATACTTTCTGCACTTCCAGGCGGATACGTTTTAGCAAATATTGGAGTTTCACTTAATCCTCCCCAAGCTAGATCTTCATATACTTGATGTGGTATGGTGTAGTTTGCGTCATATTCTTGTAAAGCAGATGCCATAGCAGCAACATATTTATCTGCCATTACTTTATGCTGTGCATCTTCCTTATTATTACTATCTGGATTTGTTTTAAGTACTTAAGCCTCAAACAATTCAGGAAAATTGGGTAATGCAGTGCTTGGAGTGTAATTGTAATCATCGACAATACTAAGAAAATAAGCGTGTATTAATTCGTGTACTAATACTGTTGCTTTAAAAAGCTTTGTACCATTTGTATACTGATTACGGTCAACTCTAATTTCATAATTGTATTTAGATATAGGTTGAGTTTCTGCATAAGTTGCAGCTGGTTTCATTACCATATTCACAGTATAAACACTGCCTGCATCAAGTTTATTCAAAATAGCTGCAATATCATTATTTGTAGTGTTTTTTAATTGATCCATAACTCCTTTAGGACAAGGATCCAACTTACTATCATCAATATTGTCCTCAATAGTATCTGCTATTGCCTCTTCACTTTGACCTCCCCAACTTGCAGAACCAGCGTCATAGGTGTAGACAATACCGTCTTTAACTACCTTTTGCTGGTTTTTAGGCCATTGAATGATCAAAAAGTAATACTCTTCATAGTTGTTATAAACTACTACTTCGCTCAAGCTTGTTGAGAAAAAATCCCATGATTTTGTTTTGGCATTATATCTCTCTGTTATAATTCTACCTTTGTGGTCAATATAAGTGAATAATTCTGTGTCTGTAGGATTAGATGGATATTGAGGTACACTTGTACTAGTGTCGTCACCGCCACCGCCTCCACCGCCGCATTGTGTCCCGCTCATACGATAGGCTTGACATTCCCATCCTCCTCCATCACAAGTAGTGTATAAATATCTCGATGTTTGATGTCCGTCAGACCACGTAGTTACCCAGTACCAATCAGTACAGCCGCTTGATTTTTGGTTAGCTTTGGGCATGGTTTTGTTTCTT
>NZ_VHLM01000065.1 GCF_009764685.1 Flavobacterium sp. I-STPP5a
ATTTGAGAAAACAAAGTTATATTTGACATAGAAGAGGGCTTTTTTGTTGTGCAACTCAAAGTTAATTTGAGATACAAAAATTACCCTCTTTTTCTTTTCTTTTTTTAAATGTTTAGGACGCTATTGATTTTGAATTAATAAAAAACTTTTATATCATTGTAAAAATAAAACATAATATATTATAAATCAAGTAGTTATACAAAGTAAAACGATGCAATTAAACGCAAAAGAAAATATTATTATAAAAAATAATCTGAAAATTAAAAAAGTTGTTGATGGTGATGGATTAATTGTTGAAAATATTTTTAATAATCAAGAATTTGAAATTAGATTTTTAGGTATTGATGCTCCAGAGTTAAAATCTTGTAGAAAATTAGCTCAAGATGAAAGAGAAACACATTTAGCTGCTCAATTTTTAATGGAGTTAGGCAGAAAATCTTTAAAATATCTATTGGAAATTGCACCACCAAATACAAATGTTTCAATTTTAGTGGAAAATGAAAACGAAATTGATCTATATGGAAGAACTTTAGCTTATGTTTTTCTAGAAGATGGCACTTGCTTAAACGAAATTATGATAAAGGAAGGATTTGCAAAGCCATACAATCGATATTTTTGTAAAGAACTATCAAAGTATCAGATACTAAATTTAAACGCTAAAAACGAGCAAAAAGGGCTATTTGCATTTTCAAAAAATTGGTAGTGTATTATAGTTAAGAATGTTGTACCTATGTTGTACCCATTATAAAATATTAGATAAAATGTCAATAAATACAATACTTAATGAGGGTTAAAACAATAAACCGCTGTTAGCAAATGTTATTTTTCTTTAATGGATTAGGTTCGTTTTCTAAATGATTAATCAAATTTTCAAACCCAATTTTAAATGAGGGTTTATATTTTTCAGGTTTTTTAATAGAATAACTTTTAATTAATTTTTCTGTATTTGTTTTATATTCTAAATATCTCTCTTCTTGATTTCCCCATTTTAGAATTGCGAGTTTTTTAAACAAAAAGACAGGAAAATTACCTCCAACAGGAATTTCAGTTTGCCGTTCAAATGGAACAGAACCTACATATTCAGCTAAAAAATTAATGTCTAATAATTTTGGGAAAACTTCTTTTTCGTGGTATTTTAAACATTGTATAACTTGGTTTATATATATATTGATATCTTCTTCATTGTTAATTTCATATAAAGAAAACTCAATTTCAGGTTTATAGAATCTCATAAAAGAAATCCCAAAATACTTGCTATAAAAATTGTTTAATTCTTTTAATATTAAAGGATAAATTTTGTCTTCAATTTCAATTAAACATATCTTAAAACCTTCGAACGAAATACGATTATGAAATTGTATTCTAAAGCTAAACTCAATATCGATGCTGTTTTTATTGATTTTAAAGGTTATGTAGTCACTATCTATTATTTTGGATTGATAATTATCTTTTAATTTCTCTAATATTTTTGTCTGTAATATCTTTTTATCTATTGTCATTAATTTAACTTTTTCACGCTTTTAAATGTATCATTTCCATCTCCAAATAGTTTATAAAAACTCTTGATTTCAATAAGAGTTCCTTGGTTTATTTCATCGGGTAAGTCAAGGCTTGTAGTTTCATCAACTGTTTTTGCTTTTTGGGGTTTAAACGCTAAACTTCCTTTTCCTGCTTGGTTTTTAGCAGTAGTTTGTCCGCTAGTAAGTGCTGTTCCTTCACTTAGTTTAGCGTCTACGACAATCATGTTTTCAATCTCATCAAATTCATCGTACTTAATCCAAACTTGGTCGGCAATAAAAAATTCGCCTTTAGCATTACAAGGTGGTAAAAAACCTGGCAAACAAAATTGCATTTGACTTACTAATTTTCTTTGGTCAATATCGGGTATTAGTTCTTTCAGTTTTTCGTATTCTGGACCAGTTCTAGCTTTAACTTTGTTAAGCATTGCTATTTCAAAATCATCTCCTTTTTTAGTTACAGCTTTAAAGAATTCTCGGTCTTTCCATTTTAATAGCTTTGGGTCTGTGGTTTCCTTTATAAGTTCGCCATTGTAAAAAGGGTCGTCTTTAAGTTGTTTCCAAATGAGAATTTCTTCTGTATCTGCTTCAAAAATTTCTTGAAGTCCATATTTTGTATTGTCGAGGTCAACACGTAATTTTTTTAATAATTCAGGATTCGTTCTAGTCTCAAAATCAAGACCTCCACGTTTCAAATGATTCCAAGCTGTTAGATAGTCGGCATCAGATTCTTTTAGCAATTTTTTTAGCTCGATAGGAAACTTTGAGTCTGAGAAATCGTTAACAAAGTCTGTAAAATTTACACAGTAATTTTGTGCTTGTAAACTTAGGTTTAGTAATAGTAGAATTAGAATTTTTAAATGTCTCATTTTCGTGGTCTTGTATAATATTTGCTAACGTCTTGCTAGTAGGCGATGGTCGGGCTAAATAAAGCAATTATTTTCGGATTATCACTAATAGCCCAAATACAAAACCATTTTTCCATTACGCCTAATTCCCGACTATTGCTTACTAGCTGTTATGGGCAGTGCATTTTGTTGTTTTGTCTCCACTTTTATGTAATTGTCAAAAATTGTTCAAATAATATTTTAGCATAATATTTTCCATATTTGTTTATAATAAGTTTGCTAAATAAAAGGGGAATGAAATAAACAATAATAAGTATCCAACCTAAATTTCTTGTTGTTAAGTCGTGAGTACAGAAGGAAAGTACAAGCATAATTATTGAAATAGCTAATGCTAAAAATGAACCACCAATTAAATTTCTGAAAAAGCCATATTCAATATTGTGTTGCAACAACAGAGAATTGTCCCGTAAAACATTTCTAATTTGAGAGACAACTGTTGTTATCAATTTTCTTGCTCTTAATTCATTTGATGATTCTTCAGTTGAAGAAAGTAAGTCTATTCCAAATTTTGTTTTGATTTTTTCTTCTATTTTTTGTTTGATGCTTACTTCAAGTTCATTATTTGATTTTAACAAAATATTAGTTGTAGGCATATTAATTTCGTCTTTGAAATAATGTCTTTGGAATATTTCCTTTGATAAAAACCGATTTATTTGAACAAGTAAAAAAACAATAGCTGATGAAAGTATGATGTCTGTGAGCGATGGTAACAATGAAAATATTTTTTCAAGTTTATCGTGATACAAAGTAGAGACAAACTTATTGTAGAGTATTATTGAAGGTATTGATGTCAATACTGTTGGAAAAAGTCTTGCCTTAAGATAATATATGTTAATTGCCATAATAATTAAGCGTTATATTTAAAAAGAAAATATGCTTGATGTTTTGAATTAAATTGCGGTACACTCCAACCAAGGTTTGCTCTGAAATCTTTTGCAAACTCAAAGTTTTTTACATAAACTTTTAATTGTTCTTCTGATGTGTCTAAAATCACGAAACCTGCTTGATTATTAGTAATTCTTGTTTTTGGATATTTTTCATATGCCAAGTGCTTTGAACTTGCATTGCCAAATAAAGTAACTTTTGGTTTTAGAGTATTTAAAAAGTCGTAGTTTCTATTTGAATCTCTTCCGTGATGTGGTGCAAATAAAATGTCAATATTAGAAACTTCACTTTTGTGATTTTTAAGTATGTAATCCCAAGAATCATCGTGTGTGTCTCCCGCCAAAAGTATTTTCCATTTTCTACCATCCTTTTTTGGCGGTGTAAATAAGATAGCGTAAGAAGCATCATTATAGTCTTCTGTGTCGTTGCCATTTTTTACAAGGTCTGCTGTTGGACACAAAATAGTAATGTCGTCTTCATTGTAATATTGATTGTTTTGTTTTGAAAAATATGTTAAACGCTTGGTTTCTTTATTCTTACCTGCTCGTAGATTTGTATAAAACTTCCAATCTTCTTTGTTGTAGCCACCAAAAAAATTATTGAGGTCGATGTGTTTGTCGTTGTCAGTGTCCCAAGTGTTTACAACTTGAAATTCTTCAAATAAATCTTTTATACCATCCAAGTGGTCCATATCTGGATGCGAAATAATAAACCTAAAAATACTACTAACTTTGAGCTTTGTTTTTAGATAATCAATTGGATTGTCGGGTTCTTTCTTTTGGTTATAGTTTTTCTTATTGGATGGAACGTGAGTTCTATTACTCATTTCTTCTCTTTCCTTTGACTCTTTTACGGCTTTTTCTTCGTCTGTGTCTTCGTCATTGTAAGCATTACTGACGTCCATTACTGTAATTCGTCCTGAATCGTGTTGTATAATATTGCAGTCTCCTTCGAGTACGTTTAAAAAATGAATTATAGCCATAGTCTATTATTAAATTTTGATATTTAGATGCAGTTTTTTTGTCGTTTTCTGCGGTTGCATTGCCCATAACGTTCGCTGCTATATTTCAGTAGCGGAAAAGCACAAACCCAAGTTTCGGTTGATGCCCTAAATTAACAAGTACAAACAAATTATTGAATTTAACCCAATAACCGCTATTGAATATAGCAGTTGTTATAAGCCGTTTTTTATGAATATAGATTTGACAAAAGTAGAGTTTGACCAATCTGACTTGGACACTTTACACGATGTGATTTTTAACGCATTAAGGAAAGAAGATTTGACTAATGAGCAAATTTTAGAATATTGGAATAAACTTCCCGACGACATAAAGATGGAAGCTATAAAATGGGGTGTAGGAGATACACCAACTAGGGATAATATGTATGTGTGGTTTCAGCAAAATGGCTTATAACGTTCCGCCGCTTCAAGAAGTGGTGAACTTCGTAACGGTATATTTTCCACTAAGATAAAAATTCTTGCGAAAGAAAAATGTGAATTTTGCACATTTTTCGCCATTTCTTGAAACGGCTGTGCTTGTTGCACAACTCGAACAAATATATCAAAAAAAACTTGCAAAAAAGTAAAAGAAATTGTATTTTTAACTATGCAAGGAAGAAAAGAACTCACGCCAAAAATGCTCTATCAAGTTCATTTACAGGACCTGATTCCTGAGCATAATTTTTATCGATTGCTTGATACAGCTATCGATTTTCATTTTTTATATAAAGCTACTGCAAAGTATTATGGAGACGAAGGACAGGAGAGCATTGATCCCGTTGTGTTTTTCAAAATCTGTTTGGTAGGCTATTTAAACAACATAAATTCGGATAGGAAACTCATCGAATATTGCTCAAATTGTTTAGATGTTCGCCTTTTTATTCGGTATGACATTGACGAAGCATTGCCTTGGCACAGCACCATTAGTCGCACGCGTCAGTTATATGGTGAAGAAGTGTTTTTAAGTTTGTTTAAAGCCGTTTTAAAACTATGTGTTTCCAAAGGTATGATTCGCGGCAAGCGTCAAGCCGTGGACAGTGTTTTTATCAAAGCCAATGCCTCTATGGATAGTTTGGTAGAGAAAGAAGTATTGGAAGATGCCAGTGCCTTTGTAGATGAATTAGAAGAAAACAGCGAATTTAAAACTACCAGCACTAGAAAGAAACTAGTAGAACAACACCATAATTGGAAAAAAGAAGCTTACAAGAGCCAACCCAATCCTAACTTCAACATTGATAAAGTAGATGAACACGGCAATTCAATACGTCCGAGATTTGTATCGAATCACACCCATTATTCTCCCACCGATTCTGATGCTAGGGTAAGTGTAAAACCAGGAAAAGCAAGACAGTTAAACTATTTTGGACAAATAGCTGTAGACGATGCTCATCATGTAATAACAGGCGCCTGTTCTGATTTTGCAGACAAACGCGATAGTCAGTGCGTGCAAAAAATAGTAGAATTAACAGAGGAAAATCTAAATGAAAATGGCATTGAATTAGAAGAACTTTTAGCCGATGGAGGTTATAGTAGTGGAGAAGCGTTAAAATATTTGCACCAAAAAAACATCGATGCCTATATTCCAAACTTCGGACAGTACAAACCCGAGCGAGAAGGTTTTATTTTCAACAAAGAACTCAACCAATATGAATGCATCAAAGAAGGTTCCAACAAAGCCATTTTACTCTTTAAAGGCGAAAAGAACGATAGCAAAAGCTACACCAAAAACAGCTATCGAAGTAGTGAGCGCGATTGCAAAAACTGTCCACTACGAGAACAATGCTGCGGAAAAAGCACTAAGTATAAAAAGATAGATCACAGCATCCACAAGGAACACTACGATCGAATGCACCAAAAACTGACTCAAAACGCACGCTATGCCAAGCAAATGGTGCGAGTGAGAAGTAAAACCGTAGAACCAGTAATAGGAACGTTGGTCAATTTTACCAATATGAAGCGCGTAAACACAAGAGGAATCAAGCAAGCCAACAAACACGTTTTAATGGCAGCGTTGACCTATAATCTTAAGAAATACTTGAAGTTTATCACCAAAAAAACAAAAACAAAAGCCGGAGTTGTAAGTGAAATACAAGCAAAAGTACCAACTTCTCTAAAAACAGCTTTCATTGACTTGAAAACTGACTTTTTAAGGCATTTTATTTTTACAAACTACAACCTAAAACCAAAAATAAACCTCGCTTAAAAATCCTTAAACGAGGTTGTTTTTTACGCTTATCTTGAAATTTTACTTTTTTAAGAGAGTTGCGCAACAGCTACGTGTGTT